>JAWKZN010000002.1:0-600000 GCA_041395945.1 Pseudomonadales bacterium | reverse complement strand
CTTCCACAAAGATCTCCCTCGATGGGCCAGTGCCCAGAGCAGGGAGTCGTGCATCCATGCGGATTCAACAGGAGAAAACAAATGAAATTAATCACAGCAATCATCAAGCCCTTCAAGCTCGACGATGTTCGTGAAGCGATGTCCGAGGTTGGCGTCCAGGGAATGACGGTTACCGAAGTGAAAGGCTTCGGAAGGCAGAAGGGGCACACAGAACTCTACCGCGGTGCTGAATACGTGGTGGATTTTCTCCCGAAGGTAAAGGTCGAGGTCGCCGTGGACGACGGCATGCTCGATCAGGTACTCGAGGCGATCACCAAGTCGGCCAACACCGGCAAGGTGGGCGACGGCAAGATTTTTGTTGCCACCCTCGATGAAGTGGTCCGGATAAGAACCGGCGAAACAGGCGCCGACGCCGTATAGCGGCGTCGGCACTCCAGGGAGATAGATTGTGGAAGATCTGATTCAAACTAACTACGCACTGGATACCTTTTACTTTCTGGTAATGGGTGCTCTGGTGATGTTCATGGCGCCGGGTTTCGCGATGCTCGAAGCGGGCCTCGTCCGTGCCAAGAACACTTCTGAGATTCTGACTAAAAACGTGGCACTGTTCGCCATTGCCTGTGTCATGTACATGCTCTGCGGCTACGCGATCATGTATCCGGGTGCCGGTGAGGGAAACTGGATACCCATCCTCGGCACCCTGATCGGCGACGAGCACACGACAGACGCGGTACTGGCCTCGGGTGGTGACACCTACTATTCGGCCCGTTCGGACTACTTCTTCCAGGTGGTGTTCGTGGCGACCGCCATGTCCATCGTCTCGGGTGCGGTGGCCGAGCGTATGAAGCTGTGGGCGTTTCTGGGCTTTGCGGTGGTGATGACGGGATTCATCTATCCGGTGCAGGGCTTCTGGAAGTGGGGTGGTGGTGCCCTCAATGAAGCGGGTTTCCTCGACTTCGCGGGTTCCGGTGTGGTGCACATGTGTGGCGCAGCTGCAGCACTGGCAGGGGTCATCCTGCTCGGTGCACGCAAGGGTAAATACGGTGCGCAGGGACAGGTCAACGCCATTCCCGGTGCCAACCTGCCACTGGCGACCCTGGGGATGTTCATTCTCTGGTTCGGCTGGTTCGGCTTCAACGGCGGCTCCGAGCTCAAGCTGTCCAATGTGGATGAAGCCAACGCGGTTTCCCAGGTGTTTGCCAATACCAATATCTCGGCCTGCGCAGGACTGCTGGGTGCGCTGATTACGGCGAAGCTGCTGTTCGGCAAGGCGGACCTCACCATGGCCCTCAACGGTGCGCTGGCCGGTCTGGTTGCCATCACCGCGGAACCGCTTGCCGGGAGCATTCAGCTTTCCGCGCTGATCGGACTGATCGGTGGAGTGCTGGTGGTGTTCTCGATTCTCGGACTGGACAAGCTGAAGATCGACGACCCGGTGGGTGCGATCTCGGTGCATGGCACGGTAGGGATCTGGGGACTGCTCGCGGTATGCATCACCAATGACGAAGCCACACTGGGTGCCCAGCTGCTCGGCATCACCGCGATCTTCGCCTGGGTATTCCTGGCCAGCCTGCTGGTCTGGTTCGTGCTGAAGCTGACCATGGGTATCCGGATTTCGGAAGAGGAAGAGTACGAAGGCGGCGATATCGCCGAGTGCGGCCTCGAGGCTTATCCGGAATTTGTGAAAGCCTGATCGGGTAATCGATCTGCCGGTACGATCAGTGCCGGTATTCGGGCGGGGCTTCGGGCCCCGCTTTTTTTGTCCGGGATTGATCGGAGTTGTGGTCGGAAATCAGCCCGATTGGATGTAGTACCGACACGGTTTTACCAGCGTATTTATTGGGTTTTCGCGCTTTCAGGCGTAGAATACTGTACGTACATACAGTATCTGTTCCACCGGAGCCGCCCATGTCTCACTACACCCCGCTGCCCAGTGCCGAGTTTCTCGCCAACACCGATCGCCTGTCGCCCATCGTCCGCCTCGGTCCCATCGATGATCTGGAATCCGCCCTGGAGTCGAGCTGGCTCGATGTGTCCCGGGCCACCCATCGCTTCCTGAGCCTGCTGCGCGAGTTCGATCTGCGCCGGGGCTGGCAGGCCTATGGCTGCACCGACTGTGCCCAGTGGCTCGACTTCAAACTCAAGCTGTCGCGGACGACGGCTTTAGAGAAATTGAGAGTCGCGAAAGCGCTGTGGTTCGTGCCTCTGATCGATGCGGCGTTCCAATCGGGTGAACTGTCCTACTCCCAGGTCCGGGCGCTCACGCGCGTCGCCGATGAGACGAACGAAGCCGACCTGCTGGCCTATGCCCGGACCTCGACGGCGGAGCAGCTGGAGCAGTGCTGTAAACGGTTGCGCCATGGGGATGAGCGCACGGCTGGTCAGATCGCGCGGCGGGATCATGAGGCCCGGTCGGTGGCGCTGTATCCCCATTCGGGGGAGATCCTGGTGAAACTGCCGGCCGAGGCTTTTGCTCTGGTAGAACAGGTACTGACGCAGATGGTGGAGACGCTGCCGGAAGATCCTGCTCGAGGTACCGCAGCCGCCCGGGCGGATGCGTTTATGGAGCTGGTTGCGCGGGGAGGGCGGCGGATGGCGGTTCAACCCCGGCCGCTGACTCGACGGCCGCCGACTATCAGGTCCTGGTGCATGTAGACGCTCAGGCTTTGTCCGGCGCCGGCGGCCAAGCGGATCTGCCCTTACCCACCATCCGGCGTCTGTGCTGTGAAGGCGCTCTGGTGCCGATCCTCAAGGACGGCCAGAAAATACTGGATGTGGGCCGCAAACAGCGCACCGTGCCTACCGCCATCCGCCGGGCCCTGGCGGCGCGGGACCGAAGCTGCCGGTTTCCCGGCTGTCATCACAGCCGCTGGCTGGACGCCCACCATATTCAGCACTGGTGCGACGGCGGAGAAACCTCCCTCGATAATCTGATCCTGCTCTGCAGCCATCACCACAGGCAGATGCATGAAGGCGGGTTCAGGCTGCGGGCGACCGCCGAAGGCTACTACTTCGCGCGGCCGGACGGTCGGCCGATTGAGGGCCGAGGGGCGGCAGAAGAAGATTGTGCGTCTTCAGCGGAAGAAGCGCCTTCAGCAGAAGACGCGCCGGAATCTTCAGCGGAAAATGAATCGGTATTTTCAGCGGAAGATCTGTCCGCGTCTTCAGCGGAAGATGGACCCTGACCTTCAGCGCAAGCAGCCGGACAACCCCGTGCCTGTGCATTGCGAAGTCGGATACCGCTGGTGTGGAGACTGCCTTTCCAAACAGCCTTTGCAGTGTCCGCTGCAAACTTGCGCGTTTTCCGATCTGGACTATAACTACTCCGACCCGATTCAAGGACCCGGCATGGACAGCAGAACAGACAACGACAGCAACGATCACAATCCCCAGGCGAAGGCGCCGATCCGCTCCCAGCTCGAATGTGATGTGGATGCCTTTCTGCGCGAGGGCGGCGTGATCCGGGAACTGCGTGCCGGGGAACGTGCTGATCCGCCGAAGCGACCCGAGTCCAACTACGGACGCGGCGCCATCTGAGCTATCCCGCGGCCTGAGGCAGTCGGCCCACGCCGTCGCTGAGAGGGCAGACCCGCACGGCCGCTGCGGCCGAAGCCCCGAAAGCCTGGTGTACAATGCCGGGCTTTGCCAGCCGGTGGTTTATCGTTCATGCGCTACATCAGCACCCGGGGAGCCACCCCACCTCAGCCCTTCACTGAGGCTGTCGTTACCGGGCTTGCACCCGATGGTGGTCTGCTGATCCCGGAACAGATTCCCGATATCCGCGCTCACCTGGACAGCTGGCGGAGTCTCGGCTTCGTGGATCTCGCCAAGGCGCTGCTGCCGCACTTCATCGATGATATTCCCCGCGCAACCCTTGATCAGCTCATCGATCGGGCCTACTCGAAGTTCGATCATCCGGATGTGGTTGGCTTTCACGCGCTGGCCGGCACCCGTGGCGAGGTGCAGGTTCTCGAGCTTTTCCATGGTCCGACTCTGGCTTTCAAGGACATTGCCCTGCAGCTGCTGGGCCAGCTTTTCGAATATGTGCTCGAAGCGCGCGCCCAGCATCTGAACATTCTTGGCGCGACCAGCGGTGATACCGGCAGTGCGGCAATCGCAGGGGTGCGCGGACTGCCCGCCGTCGACATTTTCATCATGTATCCCAACGGCCGGGTCAGCCCGCTGCAGGAACTGCAGATGACCACGGTGCTGGATCCGAATGTGCATTGCCTGGCAGTCGAAGGTTCATTCGATGACTGTCAGAACCTGATGAAGACGCTCTTCGGTGATGCAGCGTTCAAGTCCCGGTATGCGCTCGGTGCGGTCAACTCGGTCAACTGGGCGCGGGTGATGGCGCAGATCGTCTACTACGGCTATGCCAGCCTGCGCTTCGGCAGCAGCGCGCCGGTGTCCTTCTGTGTGCCGACCGGTAATTTCGGCAATGTCTTCGCCGGCTATCTTGCACGCCGCATGGGCTTTCCCATCGACCGACTGATTGTGGCCACCAATGCCAATGACATTCTCTCGGTGTTCTTCGGCACCGGCCGCTATCAGCGGGGTTCGGTCCACCACACCATGAGCCCGGCCATGGATATTCAGGTCGCGAGCAACTTTGAACGCTACCTCTATTACCACTTCGGGGAAGACGCCGCCCGCCTGAATGCCTTCATGGAGACTTTCGCGCGCAGCGGCTGTGCCAGCATCGATCCCGAAGCAGACGGCGGTCAGCGTGTCTCAGCCGTGCTGCTTGCCACCGCGGTAACAGAGCAGGAAACCCGGGACACCATCGGGCGCGTCTACCGCGATTGCGGTTATGTGGCAGATCCCCATACAGCGGTCGGCCTCGCGGCGGCAGAGCGCTTCGCTACCGCCGGTACCAAGGTCTGTATTGCGACCGCCCACCCGGCGAAGTTCCCCGAGTCCGTGAACCAGGCTGTCGGCAAACCGGTTGCCACCCATCCTGCCCTCGAGGCGCTGAAAGGACTGGAGAGTCGCCGTACGGTGATTCCGGCGACCGTGGCAGCGGTGCGGGACTATCTGCAGGCACACGCGCGCGCCTAGCCCGCCTCGATCGAACCTACCGCACCGAGGAGCTCCCGCAGCCTGCGTACCTCGCGGCTGGGCTGGTGGTGATGATCCTCCCGAAGCGCAGCACCGGGATTCATCCAGATGCTGTGCATGCCGGCCTCACCGGCCCCCTGAATATCGTCCACGAGATGGTCGCCGATGTGGATGCCTTCGTCCGGTTGCGCTCGCGCATGCCGCAGCGCCGCCCGGAACATGTGCGGGGCGGGTTTGCTTGCGCCGACATCGGCCGCATTGAATGCGAAAGAGAAAAAACGGTTCAAACCGATTGCCGCAGTATCGGCGTTGCCATTGGTGAGCGCACCTAAGCGGTAGCTGGCGGCAAGCGCATCGAGCACCTCCAGGGCATCGTCGAACAACACCACCTGCTGACGCGCCTCATAAAACCTTCCGAAAGCGCCTTCGGCGAGCCGGCGGGCTTCTGCGCTGCTGTAGCCGATCTCGGAAATGCCCCGATACAGCACCTCGCGTCGCAATCCGGACACATCGTGGGCGAGCTGCGGCAACTCCGCAACAGCCGCGGTGCGCAGTGCCAGGATGCGCTCCCGGGAGAGCTTCCTGTAGTAGTCGGGGACATGCTCATCGAGCCAGTCGCGCATATGGGCTTCGGCCCGCAGCATCACGTCATTCACACTCCACAGGGTGTTGTCGAGATCGAAGGTGATGACCTTGATTCGGCGCACGCAGAGCTCAGCCCTTTTCTGACTGACGACCTGCACGGGGATGTGCGGCGTCGTAGACCTTCGCCAGATGCTGGAAGTCCAGATGGGTGTAGATCTGAGTCGTGGATATGTCGCTGTGACCCAGCAGTTCCTGCACCGCGCGCAGATCGCCGCTGGATTCCAGCAGATGACTGGCGAAGCTGTGGCGGAGCATGTGCGGATGCAGTGCGTTGCTGCCGAGCTGGAGAATGGCAATACGTTTCAGGCGTTGCTGCACGGTGCGCACGCTGATGCGCGAATTGCCTCGAGTGATGGCGGCCGTGCCTCGACCGCCGGTGAACAGCGGCTGCGAACGCCGGGGTAGCTCACGACACCGCAGCCAGGCCTCGATCGCGCGCAGACAGTGACTGCCGATGGGCACCTGGCGGGCCTTGCTGCCCTTGCCGATTACCCGCACGAAGCCGCTGTCGAGATCCAGATCGCCGATGTCGATACCGACGAGCTCCGAGAGACGCAGGCCGCTGCCGTAGAAGAGTTCGAGGATGGCCTTGTCGCGTTTACCGATGGGCGTATCCGCCTCGTAACTGAAAAGTTTTGCGGCCTGATCGGTGTCCAGTGTCGCAGGCAGGCGGCGCGGAGCCTTGGGTGCCTTCACCGATGCCGCGGGATTTGCTTTCAACAGGCGCTGGGATTCGAGGTAGCGGAAGAAACTGCGCACGCTGGACAGTGCGCGCTGGATACTCTTGGGTGACAGGCCGCCTGCGTGCAGCCTCGCGACGAAGCCGCTGACATGATGTGCGCGGAGTGCGGCGAGTGGTTCGCTGGTGGATTCGGAAAACAGTTCCAGATCCCGTCGATAGGCTGCGAGGGTATTGGGCGAGTAGCGCTTTTCGAATTTCAGATGATCGAGGTAGCTGCCGATGTGGCCGCTGAGATCGGTCATGTGGCGAGTCGTTGAATGGCCCCGCTGAGTACCTCGCCGACATAGGCGATGAACAGGGTGTCCATATCGGAGGTGAAACGACCGTTGTCCCTGCTGCCTATGGCCAGCAGCCCTTCCCCTTCTTCCCAGGCCAGACGGACCAGCACCGTACTGCCGGTGGCGGCCTCATGGTCGTCTGCGGGGAACAGAGCGCGGAGTTCTTCCCTGCGCAGACTGGTGCACAGAGGTGGCTTGCCCGGTCCCGGGATGATGGCCGGCAGTGGCAGCTTCTGCTCATGACTGCGCAGGTAGTCGAGATGCACAGGCAGGTCGCGCAGATGGCAGCATACGAAGTCCGCGTCGAAGTCGGTGAGGACGTAAGTGGCCAGTACTTCATTCAGGCTGCGCCAGTCGTTGGTATGCAGCAGAGCGAGGGTGAGGGTGCGGATCTTGCCGAACAGTTCGTCGTTGTTTTTTGCAGCTTCAATGAGTTCATTCATACGCCGCCGCATCTGCACGTTGCGCTCACGCAGGACGGCGACCTGGCGTTCCACCAGCGAAACCGCGCTGCCGGTTTCGTGTGGCAGATTCAGCTCAGACAGCAGGTGGGCGTTGCGCTGGAAAAAACCTGGATCGGAGAGGAGATAGTTGATCACTACCTCTTCGGTAAGCTGGGTGTCGGGTTGTGGTGCAGAACTCATCAGATCTGTCAGGGGAAATTAATCCTTCCGTGGAAGACGAGAGTGGCCGGCCCGGTCATTGTAACGGTGCTACCTGGTCCCTGCCACTGAATGCGCACCTTCCCGCCCGGCAGAGAGACCTTTACCCGTTCACGCAATCCCTTTGTGAGTCTTCCGGCGACCACCGCGGCACAGGCTCCGGTGCCGCAGGCCCTGGTTTCACCAACCCCACGCTCGAAGACCCGCAGCCGGATGAAACCGGGATCCACGATCTCGCAGAAGCCGATATTGGCCCGGGCGGGGAAAAAAGGATGACTGGTAAGGGCGCTGCCGATGTCGGCGACCGGAGCCGCGGCTGCATCGGGTACGAACAGGACACCGTGAGGATTGCCCATGGATACCGGCACCACATCGAACCTTTCTCCCGCGCTGTTCTCCAGCACGTAGCCGGGTGAGTCGGCGGGATGGGCGGCGCGTGCAACGGCTGCGGGTGGATGGCAGGGCACCAGGCTCGTCTCGGTGCTCGGTACACCCATTGCCACTTCGACCTGGCCATCTTCGAGCAGGCGTGTTGTCAGGAATCCGGTACTGGTCTGCCACCGCACCTCGGTCCTGGTGCAGAGATTCAGTTCCTTGACAAGCCTGGCCACACAGCGGGTACCGTTGCCGCACTGTTCGGCCTCGGTGCCGTCCGAATTGAAAATGCGGTAGCGGAAATCGGCCTGGGGATCGGTGGGGGGCGCGATCAGCAGCAGCTGATCGAATCCGACACCCGTGTGCCGATCGGCCCAGGACAGGATCTGTTGTGGTGTCAGCTCGGCTTCCTGGGTGACCAGGTCCAGCACCATGAAGTCGTTGCCCAGGCCATGCATTTTGCTGAAGCGCAGGTTCATTTTCCGGCTGGAGTACCCAGCTCCAGGCGCAGCTGATCCTCACTGGTCTCCCGGCGTCGGATGATTTCGAAGTGATCGCCGTCCACGAGCACCTCTGCCGGTCGGCCGCGACTGTTGTAGTTCGAGGCCTGCACCATGCCGTAAGCGCCTGCGGAATGCACAGCAAGCAGGTCGCCTGCGCGCACTCTCAATGGACGATCGAGCGCGAGGAAGTCGCCGCTTTCGCAAACCGGGCCGACCACGTCCCAGTGCCGCTCTGTGACATCGGGATGATCGCAGACGTTTTCTACCCGGTGCCAGGCCTGATACAGGGCAGGCCGGATCAGATCGTTCATGGCCGCGTCGACTACCGCGAAATTGTGCCCTGCGTCGTTCTGTGCGGGTTTGAGATACTCCACCGTGGTGACGAGGATGCCACCATTGGCGACCAGAAAGCGTCCGGGTTCCACAGCCACCGAGAGCCGCTCTGCGGTCTCCGCGCCCGGGGAGCTGTGCTGGCGGTTGGCCTCGAGCGCTGACCGCAGCGCGCTGCCGTAGGCGTCCAGATCGAATGGCGGTTCCGAGTCATAGGTCACGCCAAAGCCGCCACCCAGGTCCAGCTGAGGTATGGCAATGCCTGCCTGTGCAAGATCAGCGCGCAGGTTCAGCAGGCTGTCCAGTGCCTCGAGCAGAGGTGCGCTCTGGAGGATCTGGGAACCGATATGGCAGGCGATACCGGTGGCTTCGAGCCAGGGATGTCCGACCGCCTGCTGGTAAAGGCGCCTCGCCTCGGCGGCAGGGACGCCGAATTTGTTCTTCTTCAACCCCGTGGAGATATAGGGGTGGGTGGCTGCGTCCACATCCGGATTGACCCGGACTGCGAACCGTACCTTGCGTTGCAGCAGGGTCGCGCGTTCGCCGAGACGCGCAAGCTCCGCAGCACTTTCCACATTGAAACTGTGGATGCCCAGTTTGCAGGCGAGGTCGATTTCCGCAACCGATTTGCCCACACCGGAAAATACCACGGACTCCGGTGCAGCACCGGCGGCCATCACCCGTTGCAGTTCACCGGCGGAAACGATGTCGAAGCCGGCCCCCAGCTTGTGGAACAGACGCAGCACGCTGACATTGGAATTGGCTTTGACCGCGAAGAAGATCCGGACACCGCAGCCTGCCAGCGCCGACTCGAGGGCGCGGTACTGGTGGATGAAGTGATTGCGTGAGTAGACGTAGACGGGGGAGCCCGCAGCAGCAACCAGCTCCGGAACAGGTACCCCTTCGACATGCAGCACGCCGCCTCGACGCTCGAAGGCGTTCATCGACGCAGTTCGATTGCCGGCGTGGCACTCCCGGCCGGAGCAGGACTCTCCGGCAGGGTGAGCGGGCCCTTCTGGCCGCAGCTCGCAGCCTGAATGGCGAACACGCAGTAAATGATCCAGCGCACTTTTCTAAGCCTCGATGCGGGGTGGAAAACAGGCCGGCGAGTATACACCGACAGGTGAAAATCAGCGGGTGGTGCGGGCCCTCGCTGCCGCCGCGCGCACCTGATCCGGCGCAGTGCCACCGGTGTGGTTGCGGGCAGCGATGGACCCGTCGAGGGTCAGCACTTCGAACACCTCGGGGCCGATGGCTTGATGAAAGCTCCGCAGTTCTTCGAGACTCAATTCGTCGAGGGTTCTGTTGTTGGCAATCGCATGGGAGACCGTGCGACCGACCACATCGTGGGCGTCCCGGAAGGGCAGACCGAGGCGCACCAGGTAGTCGGCCAGATCCGTTGCGGTAGCAAAACCAGCCGAGGCGGCCGCCCGCATGCGATCCGCCTTCACCTCGATCATGGGGATCAGACCACCCAGGGCGTTGACCGTGTCACGCAGCGTATCCACCGCGTCGAAGAGCGGCTCCTTGTCTTCCTGGTTGTCCTTGTTGTAGGCCAGCGGCTGGCCCTTCATCAGAGTCAGCATCGACATCAGATCACCGATTACCCGAGCGGATTTGCCGCGGATCAGCTCCGGAACGTCCGGATTCTTCTTCTGGGGCATGATGCTCGATCCGGTGCAGAACCGATCCGGCAGGTCGATGAAGGCGAACTGCTGGGACATCCACAGCACCAGTTCTTCGCTCCAGCGGGAGAAGTGCACCATCATCAGGCTGGCCGTGCTGCAGAACTCGATGATGAAGTCCCGATCGCTCACCGAATCGAGCGAGTTTTCCGACACGGCGCCGAAGCCCAGCTCCCGGGCGACGAAGGCCCGATCGATAGGGAAGGTTGTACCGGCCAGGGCAGCGCTGCCCAGAGGCAGCACGTCGACCCGTTTACGGCAATCCAGCAGTCGCTGGCGGTCGCGATTGAGCATTTCATGCCAGGCCAGCAGGTGATGCCCGAAGGTGATCGGCTGGGCGGTCTGCAGGTGGGTGAAACCTGGCATCACCGTATCTGCGTGGGCCTCTGCCTGATCGATGATGGCGTCCAGCAGGGCGTCGACGCCGATCAGCAGTTCGTCGATCTCGGCGCGCAGATACAGGCGCATGTCGGTGGCGACCTGATCGTTGCGGGAGCGACCGGTGTGGAGCTTCTTGCCGGTGTCGCCGATGAGAGCCACCAGCCGGCTTTCGATGTTCATGTGCACGTCCTCGAGGCTCACCCGCCAGTCGAAGATGCCCTCGTCGATCTCTTTGTGGATCCTCTGCAATCCCGTTACGATGCCTGAGCATTCCTCCCCGGTGAGGATCCCCACACTGCAGAGCATGTTGGCGTGGGCAATGGAGCCCTGAATATCGAAATGGTACAGCCGCTTATCGAAGGTCACGGATGCGGTAAACGCTTCCACGAAGGCATCAGTGGCTTCGGTGAATCTTCCACCCCAAGGTTTGTTGTCCTGACTCATGAATGATTGCTTGGTCGAGTGAGCGGTGAGCGAGTATAGCAACCAAACGACGCTGCCGAGCCGCTCGCTGCCCTTCGTGGTGCCTGAGCTTTGTAACGTGGGCGCCATCTCGCTGCTGGTGCTGTTTGGCGAACTGCTGGTTCTGGTGCTGCTGTTTGCCGGTGGTGAGGTAACCTGGATCCGGCTGGCCCTGATGTCCCTGTTTGTGCAGTGGGTGACCCTGGCCAGCGCGGGAATTCTGTGTACCACGCGCAAGGCGCTCGCCCACCTCGGCCTGGTAGCCGGCGCGGTCAGCGCCTTCTGTCTGGTCATGGCGGTGACCCTGAGTGTTGGCATCGCTGCGGATCGGATTCTGGCGGACGGCGCCGGAACCCGGGGCATCGACTGGCAGACCATATTCGGTCAGCTGGTGATCTCCGGCATCATCACTGCCCTGGCGTTGCGCTACTTCTATGTGCAACAGCAGCTCCGGGTGCAGGAACAGTCCGAACTGCGCTCACGGATTCAGGCCATGCAGTCCCGCATCCGGCCGCACTTTCTGTTCAACAGCATGAACATCATTGCCAGTCTGATAGCGTCGGATCCGGAGACCGCAGAGGTTGTGGTCGAGGACCTGTCCGAGCTGTTCCGGGCGAGTCTCAATGACGCAGGCAATCAGGTGCCTCTGACCGAGGAACTGGATCTCTGCGAACGCTATGTGCGGATCGAGGCCCTGCGGCTGGGTGAGCGTCTGCGGCTCGACTGGCAGGTGGACCCGATACCGGAGTCGGTACGGATTCCTCTGCTGACGCTGCAGCCCCTGCTGGAGAATGCCATCTATCACGGCATTCAACCGCTCCCCGACGGAGGAACGATCCGGGTGCGGCTGTGGCTGGACAAGGAGATCGTCAATGTGGAGATCAGTAATCCGCTGCCTGCGCAGTCCACGCGGCATCCGAGCCAGGGGAATCGGATGGCGCTCAACAACATCCGCAGCCGGTTGAATGTGCTCTATGGCGCCCGGGCGGAACTTAAGACCGAGGCACTCGAGGATCGCTTCGTGACGACGCTGAAATATCCGATGTTGCACAACAGCGAGGAGGGCAGATGAAAGTACTCATCGTCGACGATGAACAGCTCGCCCGGGACAGGCTGGCAAGAATGGTGGGCGGCTTTTCCGGGTATTCGGTGATCGGGCAGGCGGCGAACGGCGTGGAGGCGGTCAAGCTCGCGGCCTCGGTGTTGCCGGAGGTGGTGCTGCTCGATATCCGTATGCCGGGCATGGATGGCCTGGAAGCAGCCCGCCATCTGATCGAGTTCGAAGAACCGCCGGCGGTGATCTTCTGCACCGCCTATGAAGAACACGCGGTCGAGGCCTTCGATCTGCAGGCCGTGGGCTATCTGCTCAAGCCGGTGCGCAAGGAGAGTCTGGAGCGTGCGCTGGGCAAGGCACAGCGGGTCAACAAGGCCCAGCTGGCTGCGCTCGCCGAAGAACAGCCTCCCCGGCGCAGCCACATCTCCGCGCGGACCCATCGCGGCATCGAGCTGATACCGGTGGACGACGTCCGCTATTTTCAGGCGGATCAGAAGTACGTCACCGTGCGTCACAGCGAGGGCGAAATCATTATCGATGAGCCGTTGAAAGACCTCGAGGATGAATTCGGCGATCAGTTTCTGCGTGTGCATCGCAATGCGCTGATTGCCTGGTCCTTCATCGTCGGTCTCGACCGGCAGAGCTCGGGCGCGTACCGGATCCGTCTGAAAGACGTGGCAGAATCCATCGAGATCAGCCGGCGTCATGTGTCCGCCGTGCGGAAATTTGTGAAACACCTGTAGTCGCGTGGTGACTGAATGAAAGACCGTATTGTCATTGCAACCCGGGAGAGTGAACTGGCGCTCTGGCAGGCCAGCTTCATCAGGGACCAGCTGCTCGAGCATCACCCTGACCTTGAAGTCGAACTGCTGGGCATGACGACCCGGGGCGATCAGTGGCTGAGTTCCCCGCTGTCGGAAGTCGGCGGCAAGGGCCTCTTCATCAAGGAACTCGAAGAGGCCATCGCGGATGGTCGTGCAGACATTGCCGTGCATTCGATGAAGGATGTGCCCGCCGTGTTACCGGAAGCCTTCACCCTGGCTGCCATCGGATTTCGCGATGATGTCCGGGATGCGCTGGTAGCTGAAGGTGTCGGCAGTCTCGATGAGCTGCCCCGGGGGGCACGGATCGGCTCTTCGAGTCTGCGCCGCCAGGCCATGCTGCTCGCTCAGCGTCCGGATCTGGTGATACGCCCGGTTCGAGGCAATGTGGGCACCCGGCTGCGCAAACTCGATGAAGGTGAATACGATGCCCTGGTGCTGGCGGCGGCGGGACTGCGGCGTCTCGGGCTGGAGCGGCGCATCGGTTTCCGCCTGCCTCTGGATATCTCGCTCCCGGCGGCCGGTCAGGGAGCCCTCGGGATCGAATGCCGCCGCTCCGATGGACCGGTGCGTGCGCTCGTTGCCGCTCTCTCCGATGTGGATACGGAACGCTGTGTGACCGCCGAGCGCGCGGTCAGTGCGGGCCTGGGGGCGGACTGCTCAGCCCCTCTGGGCGCGCATGCCACCTACGATGGTTCGGACGTCAGCCTGGAGGCGGTCCTGTGTTCCATCGATGGCACCAGGAAGCTGCGGGCGGCTGCGAGCGGCACACATCCGCTGAAGGTCGGGGCAGAAGTTGTCAGGCAGCTCGAGTCCCAGGGCGCATCAGAGCTGCTGGCGAACGTCCGCGCTGCCCAATCCAGGAGCTAGGTGCGGTGAAGGTCTGGATTAGCAGAAGCCGGCCGGGTGCGGACCGGCATGAGCAGGTCCTCCAGGCGGCTGGATTTGAAACCCTGGTACTGCCTGTACTGGCCATCGATTCCCTGAGCAATCCGGCCCCCGGGCGGGACTTCAACCTGGTGATCTTTCTGTCGGAGCATGCCGTCAACTGCAGCAGCGCTCAGCGCGCCCGGACTGATTTCTGTGCGGGTGCCCAAGTGCTCGCCGTCGGGACTGCGACAGCGGCAGCGCTGACGGCAGCCGGGGTCAGTGTGTCGGTGTCCGGGGATCGGCGCGGTGCCAGACTGCAGGGCAGCGAGCGTCTGCTCGCCAGCACGGCGCTGCAGGAGGTGAAAGGTCAGTCGATTCTCATTGTCTGCGGTGAGGGCGGGCGCATGCTGCTCGCAGATACCCTCCGGCGTCGCGGAGCGGATGTCCAGCTTCTGCGCTGCTATCGTCGCCGTCCGGCAGGCATCCGGCTCGAATCGACCACGGACATTGATGCAATTCTGGTTGGCAGTGGCGATGGATTCGCCTACGTGGCGCGGGTATGGTTCGAAGCCGGCGGCGACCCGGAGGTGGCGGTGCTGGCTCCGTCGGCGCGGGTTGCCGGTCTCGGGGCCGGGCTCGGCTTCAGGCAGGTCATTGATTGTGCCGGGGCCGGGGCCGAGGATTATCGGGATGCCCTCAATGCACTGAAGGCTTCATGAGCAATGGATGCATGTGTACTGGATGCATGAGTAATGGATGCGTGAATAATGAGTGAAGGGAAGACCCCCCCGGAATCCGCTACCGGGAAGGACGTCGATCCAGCCAGATTCAGTGCGGCAGCCGCCGGGAAAGCGGGCGATCCCGAAAAGGACGCACTGGCCAGGGAGCGTGCGACGAAGCGGCGCAGCGCAGACGCAGCCGGAACGCCGTCAGCGGCGGCTCCGGTGAAAACGCGCGGCCGTCTGCTGGCATTTTTCGCTCTGCTGGTGGCACTCGGTGCGGCCGGTCTGGCGGGTTACCTTTACTACCTGCTGGTAGTCTCGGCGCCGATGGCGCCCGTTGCTGCGCGGCTGCGTGGCATTGAAGAAACATTGACCAGCCAGGCTGAGAAGACACAAAACCTGGCAGCCGAGCAGCAGGCGGCCTTCCAGCAGTTCGCCCGGGAGCAACAGGCCCAGATCAGGGCGACGGAAGAGCGGGTGGCCGGTGCGGTAAACGAGATGGCAATCCAGGCACCCCCGTCGTCGCGGGAATGGAAGGTGGCAGAAGTGGCCTACCTGCTGCGGATCGCCAATCACCGACTGCTGATGGAACGGGATACAGATGGCGCTCTGCAATTGCTCCATGCTGCAGACGCCATCCTTCTCGAGCTCGACGATTTCGGCCTCTTCCCGGTGCGTGCCCGACTTGCCGATGAAATCCTGGCTCTGGAGAACGTGCACAGTAACGATGTACAGGGTCTCTATCTGCGCCTGGAAGCGGTGAAGGGAGAACTCGAGCGTCTGCCGCTGCGGATTCCCGCCTATCTGGCAGCCCGTGAACAGACCGAGCGGACCAGTGCAGAGGCCGACGCACCGATGTGGCAGCGCTTCCTTGACCAGATCTCGACCTACCTGCGGATCCGACGGGTGGAGGGGGAGGTGAAACCGCTCCTGGCGCCGGACGAAGCCGTGTATCTCGAGCTGAATCTGCGGCTGATGCTGGAGCGCGCTCAGCTTGCCGCGCTGCGCAGAGAGCAGGTCATCTACCAGCAGAGTCTGGATTCCGCGAGTCAGTGGCTCGAAGAATATCTCGATCCTGCTGAGCCGCGGGTGCGGCGGGTACTGGAGGAACTGGACGAGATGAGCCAGGTGGATCTCAATCAGAGCCTGCCGGACATTTCGGGATCCCTCGAGGCGCTGCGCAAGGCAGCCGAAGGCGGCGCATGAAACTCGGCATACTGCTGCTCATCGTCGCGGTGGTGCTGGGCGGTCTGGTCGGCACCCTCGTGGTTCGGGATCCGGGGTATGTGCTGGTCTCCTATGCGGATATGGCGCTGGAAACCAGCCTCTGGTTCGCGCTCCTGATACTGCTGACCGCCTATGTGCTGATCCGCCTGATGGCTTTCCTGTTCAATCGTTCCCGAGCCACCGGAGGACAGGTGAGCGGCTGGTTGTCTGAGCGCCGCAGCCGTAATGCGCGCACGCGCACGGTGCAGGGACTGCTGCTGATGGCTGAAGGCGAGTGGGCCCAGGCGCGCAAACTGCTGGTGGCGTCCGCTTCCGAGGCAAGCGCTCCGCTGATCAACTATCTGAACGCTGCCCGGGCGGCACATGAGCTGGGTGATACCCAGGGGCGTGACGATCTGCTGCGGCAGGCACACGAATCCACCCCCGGCTCCCGGTTTGCGGTGGGTCTGACCCAGGCCGAGTTGCAGATGGCGGCCGGTCAGTGGGAGCAGTGTCTGGCGACGCTTCTGCAGTTGCGTTCGGAAGCGCCGAAACACCGGCAGGTGCTGGTGATGCTGTCGCGCTGCTACCAGGAACTGAAAGACTGGCAGGCGCTCATCGAACTTGGGCCTGCGCTGATCCGGCAGAAGGTGGACGCCCATACCGCCGAGTTCAACCGCATCGATGTGGACGCACTGCTTGAACAGGCCTGGCATCAGCGTCTGGGGCAGGCGGGCGCGGTTCCCAGGACGGTCTGGTCCCAGATGCCCAGAGACCTCCAGAAAAAGCCGACACTCCTGGTGGCGTACGCGCGTGCGCTGATAGAAGCCGGGGAATCAGATGAAGCGGAAGTTGTGCTGCGCGGCGCCCTTTCACAGCACTGGGACGATACCCTGGTTGAGCTGTATGGCTCGGTGCAGGGATCGGACACCAGGCGACAGCTGGTGGCTGCGGAAAGCTGGCTCAAGCAGCGCCCCAATGATGCTCCCCTGCTGCTGGCTCTGGGGCGCATCTGTCTGATGAACAGCGAGTGGGAAAAAGCCCGGGAATATCTCGAGTTGAGTCTGCGCATGTCGCGATCGACCCAGGTTTACGGGGAACTCGGTCGGCTCTGCCTGGCGCTTGGGGAGAGCGAACGTGGTGCGGAGTATCTGCGGCTGGCCAATCCCGGGCTGCCTGACCTGCCGCTGCCGGATGGTCAGGCGAGCGACGCGCAACGCGGATCCTAGGCGAACACGTCTGACCCGGCCGCAATGTCCGGCGGCTATGAGCTCCGGCGCATCGATGCAAAAAATTCAGCGTTCGTCTTGGTGTCTTTGAGCTTGTTAACCATGAATTCGATTGCAGCGATATCGTCCATGTCGTGGAGCAGTTTGCGCAGAATCCAGACCCTCTGCAGTTCATCTTCCGCCATCAGCAGTTCTTCCCTGCGGGTACCGGAACGGCGGATGTTGATGGCCGGGTAGACGCGCTTCTCGGCGATCTTGCGTTCCAGGTGCAGTTCCTGGTTACCGGTACCTTTGAATTCCTCGTAGATCACTTCGTCCATCTTCGAGCCCGTGTCCACCAGGGAGGTGGCGATGATGGTGAGGCTGCCGCCTTCTTCGATGTTGCGCGCAGCCCCGAAGAAGCGCTTGGGGCGTTCGAGTGCATTGGCATCCACACCGCCGGTGAGCACCTTGCCCGATGAGGGGACGATGGTGTTGTAGGCACGGGCGAGGCGCGTGATCGAATCGAGCAGGATCACCACATCCTTGCCATGTTCCACCAGACGCTTCGCCTTCTCGATCACCATCTCGGCGACCTGGACATGGCGGGACGGTGGTTCGTCGAAGGTGCTGGCGACCACCTCACCGCTCACCAGTCGCTGCATTTCGGTTACTTCTTCCGGTCGCTCGTCGATGAGCAGCACGATCAGAACAACTTCCGGATTGTTGGAGGCGACGGACTGGGCGATGTTCTGCAGCACCAGGGTCTTACCGGCCTTCGGCGGTGAGACGATGAGCGCGCGCTGGCCCTTACCGATGGGTGCGATCAGATCGATGATGCGGGCGGTGAGATCTTCGGTGCTGCCGTTGCCGCGTTCGAGCTTGAGGCGTTTGTTCGGGAACAGCGGGGTGAGGTTTTCGAAGAGGATCTTGTGTTTTTTCGAGTTCGGCTCGCTGAAGTTGATCGAGTCGACCTTGAGCATGGCGAAATAGCGCTCGCCGTCCTTGGGTGGCCGGATCTTGCCGGCGATGCTGTCACCCGTGCGCAGGTTGAAGCGGCGTATCTGGCTGGGCGAGACATAGATGTCGTCCGGACCTGCCAGGTAGGAGCTGTCTGGTGAGCGCAGGAATCCGAAACCGTCCTGGAGTATTTCCAGGGTTCCTTCGCCGTAGATGTCTTCGCCCGCTTTCGCCTGTTTGCGGACGATGGCGGCGATGACTTCCTGTTTACGGGAGCGGGCCTGGTTTTCCAGACCCATTTCACGGGCCATGTCGACCAGGTCGCCGACGGGTTTGCGCTTCAGATCAGTGAGGTTCATGGACATAGGGATTACTTAAAATGATGGAGTGGGAATGCGGATCCTGACGTGCCCCGGGGTTCTCTGGTGTCCTCTGCTGACCCGGGTTGGTGTAGTTTCAGTCATTCCGGCGCCTGCCTCGAATACATGGACGCACCGGAGAAAAAGGTCTAGGTACTCGTCGTCTCCGCCGGCACTGGGTGGATGAGGCTGGCAGGAACCGATGAAGTTAGCCGAAAGGCTGTCAGGACGTGAGTCAAGTTTAGAGTTTTGACAGGGTTCGTCAAGATGCGGGCTGAAAGGCCCGCATCCCCACTATTCGGCTCATGAAATCAGATATTACTGTCCAGGAAGGCTGCCAGCTGGGACTTGGACAGTGCGCCTACCTTGGTCGCGGACACTTCACCGTCCTTGAACAGCATCAGTGTCGGGATACCCCGGATACCGTATTTCGGCGGGGTTTCCTGATTCGCGTCTATGTCCAGCTTACAGATCTTCAGGCGATCGCCGTACTCGGTGGCAATTTCATCGAGGATGGGGGCGATCATCTTGCAGGGCCCGCACCACTCTGCCCAGTAATCCACCAGCACGGGCTTGGTGGATTTGAGGACATCGGCCTCCCACTGTGAGTCGGTGGTATGAACAATCTTTTCGTTCACAATCTGTCTCCTGTCGGTCTTTTTAGGGATATATCGGTTATCGGCAAAGGGCTTGATCTGTCAGTCGACTGGTCTGTATTCAGATCGATAAAGTGATCGATGAACTGATCGGTCATGTGGATCCGGGAAGTCCCAGATGAGATCCTGGTACCCTCAGCCGCATCGGAATGCCCTGTTGGGCGGTGATTCGAGGGCTCAGGGCGGTGGAACGCACCGGGACTGGAAATCGATGCAGGGGAGTGTAGCACGACTGTCGACGCCCGTTCTTAGACCCGATCGACATGGTTATAGACCTCGAATCGACTCGGCAAAGCGCAGCGCAAAGTAGCTGAGGATACCGTCTGCCCCCGCCCGCTTGATACACAGCAGGGACTCATCGATCACGGATTCCGCCAGCCAGCCGTTGCTGATGGCGGCCATGTGCATCGCGTACTCGCCACTGACCTGATAGGCGAAAGTGGGCACTCCGAATCTGTCCTTCACCCGGCGGACCACGTCCAGGTAGGGCATGCCGGGCTTGACCATCACCATGTCCGCACCTTCGCTCAGATCCAGGGCGATCTCCTGCAGGGCCTCGTCGCTGTTGGCGGGATCCATCTGATAGGTCTTCTTGTTGCCCTTGCCAAGGGTGGCGCTGGCACCGACCGCATCGCGGAAAGGGCCGTAGTAGGCGGATGCGTATTTCGCCGAATAGGCCATGATCCGGGTGTTGATGTAGGCGCCGTCGTCCAGCGCGCTGCGGATCGCACCGATGCGGCCGTCCATCATATCGCTCGGGGCAATCACATCGGCCCCGGCTTCGGCGCAGACCAGGGACTGGCGGCAGAGGGCTTCGACGGTGATGTCGTTGAGTACGTAACCGGCATCATCGATGATGCCGTCCTGGCCGTGGGTCGTGTACGGGTCGAGTGCCGCATCGGTCATGACGCCAAGCTCGGGCATTTCTGCTTTGAGTGCCCGCACGGCGCGGGGAATCAGGCCTTCCGGGTTCCAGGCCTGAGCCCCATCGAGAGAGCGCAGACTGATGTCGAGGTTGGGGAAGAGGGCGATCATGGGAATACCGGCGTCTGCGGCGCGATGTGCGTCTTTCAGGAGCTGATCGATGGAAAGACGTTCGATGCCCGGCATGGAGGCCACGGGGATGCGCTGGCCGTTTCCTTCGACGACGAAAACCGGATAGATCAGATCGTCCGCGCTCACCTGGTTCTCGCGCACCAGACGTCTCGAAAAATCGCTGGCGCGATTGCGACGCATGCGGGTTGCGGGGAATGTGCGGTGCATCCTGGTGTCCTTCGGGCGGGTACGCAGCGCGCATGGTAGCGCACAATGAGCCCGCTTTGAGGCCGAGGATGGTCGCGCTGTGACGCGGGTCAGTACCAGACCGCTTTGCCTACCCCGCCGCTCGGATTGAGCAGATCGCCGGTGATTGCCGCGGCGCGATCGGACGCGAGAAACACGGCAAGATGCGCAACCTCTGACGCGTCGATCATCCGGCCGATGGCGTTTTCAAACCGTCCCCCGGGGGCGAAGTCCTGCCGTTCAGCCTCCTCGACCGCCACGCCGAGCTTCAGGGCACGCGCCTCGAGCATCGCCCGGGTGGTCTCGGTACGCGTCATGCCGGGGTGGATGCAGTTGACGGTGATGCCGTCGCGGCCCAGTTGAAGTGCGAGCGTGCGGGTGAAATGCACGAGCGAAGTGTTCCGCGCCCCGCCACTGAGATTGCCGGGCAGGCGGGCATTCGCGCCGCTGATATTGATGATGCGGCCGTATCCGGCGCGCTGAAGATGGGGAATTGCCGCGCGCGTGCAGCGCAGGGCGCCGAGATACTTCACGTCGAAATCGTGCAGGAAGTCCTCGTCCACGATCGATTCGATGCGGCCGACCGCCGTGGGCGAACCACCCGGCAGCGAGGCACTGTTGACCAGTATGTGCAGCCCGCCGAGTTCGGTAACGGCCCGTTCGATCGCCGAGTCGACCATTTTTCGGTCGGTCACGTCGCAGGCGATGGGCACGATGCGCCGTCCGGTCTCTGCCGAGATCTCCAGCGCGGTTGCCTCGAGATCCGCCTGAGAGCGGGAGAGGATGGCGACATCCGCGCCTTCCCGGGCGAGCTCCAGGGCAATGGCGCGACCGATGCCGCGCGAGCCGCCCGCGACTGCCGCCTTGCGCTCTGCCAGTCCGAGATCCATGTCAGTACTCCCGATTGTCCGTCGGCAGATGCTACCCGATTGCTGCCGCACCCGGGTGCACGGCTCACGCCGGAAGCGCATTTACTCTGCCCATGCGCGACAATGCGTCCTGTTGAACGGAGAACGGAATGCCGGAGCCCCTGCCTGGAACCATCGGATCACCCGGAAAACTGCGGAGGTGGCACAGAGTTTTTCTGCTGTTCTCCGTTGTCTGCCTTGTTGCGGTTTTCTTTCTCTTCGATCTGCCGCAGTACTTCACCCTCGATTTTCTGAAGCAGGCCCACGCCGGCATTCTCGCCAGGGTTGACGAGGAGCCGGCCTGGACCTCTCTGCTCTTCTTTGGTGCCTATGTGGTGGTCACCGGGCTTTCTCTCCCGGGCGCGGCCGTCATGACGGTGGCGGCCGGCGCACTGTTCGGGCTGATCTGGGGGGTCGCGCTGGTGTCCTTTGCCAGCTCGCTGGGCGCGACCCTGGCGATGCTGATCTCCCGCACGGTCCTGCGGGACTGGGTGCAGAGCCGTTTCGAGCGACAGCTCGCAGCAGTGAATGCGGGCCTCGACCGGGACGGTGGCTTCTATCTGTTCAGCATCCGCATGGTGCCGCTGTTTCCCTTTTTCATCGTCAATCTGGTGATGGGGGTGAGTCGGCTGCCCGCGTGGACCTTTTACTGGGTCAGCCAGCTGGGGATGCTGGCAGGCACCGCCGTGTTCGTCTTTGCAGGCACCCAGCTCGCCCAGGTGAGCAGCCTCGCAGACGTTTTAAGTCCGGGCCTGATCGCTGCCCTGACACTGCTGGGACTGTTCCCGCTGCTGGCGCGTAAATCCGTGGGCTGGGTGAATGCGCTCCGGAGGCAGCGCTGATGGCAAATTACGACAACAACCTGGTGGTGATCGGCGCCGGTTCAGCCGGACTCATCGCGGCGCTCATTGCCGCCACCGTCAAAGCCCGGGTCACACTGGTCGAGCGGGACCGGATGGGCGGCGATTGCCTGAACACCGGCTGCGTGCCGAGCAAGGCGCTCATCCGCTCGGCGAAGACGGCCCGGGAGATGCGCATGGCGGCGAAGTTTGGTGTCGCGTCGGTGACCCCCGAAGTGGATTTTCCAGCGGTGATGTCCCGGGTCCAGCAGGCCATCGCCACGATCGAACCCAAGGACTCGATTGCCCGCTACACGGAACTGGGCGTGGACTGTGTCACCGGTACGGCGCATATCGAAGACCCCCACCATGTCCGGGTCAGCGGTGAGCAGGGTGATCGGCTGCTGAGCACCCGCAGTATTGTGCTGGCCTCCGGGGCCCGACCCTTTCTGCCACCGATTCCCGGTCTCGACTCGGTGCAGCCGCTCACCTCGGACAATCTCTGGGCGCTGCGGTCACTGCCCGGGCGCCTGCTCGTCATGGGCGGTGGCCCCATCGGCTGTGAACTCGCCCAGTGTTTCGCCCGTCTGGGCACACAGGTGACCCTGATCGACATGGAGGATCGGCTGCTGCCGAGGGAGGATGTCGATGTCTCCCGTCATATCGAAGCCACGTTCACAGAAGAAGGCATCGACGTCCGCCTCGGTCATCGGGCGGTACGGGTGGAGGCAGGGGTGCTGCACGCGGAGACGGCCTCCGGCCCGGTGAGTGTGGGCTTCGATCGCATCCTGGTGGCGGTCGGCCGACGGGCACACACCCAGGGCATGGGTCTCGAAAAACTGGGGGTCGGCATCCATCCGAACGGCACCGTGCAGGTGGACGACTATCTGCGCAGCACTCAGAAAAACCTGTTCGCCTGCGGGGATGTGGTGGGCCCTTACCAGTTCACCCACATGGCTTCACACCAGGCCTGGTATGCGTCGGTCAACGCACTCTTCGGCAGGTTCTGGAAGTTCCGGGTGAACTACCGGGTCGTGCCCTGGGCCACCTACACGGATCCGGAAGTCGCCAGAGTCGGTCTGTCCGAAGCGGAAGCGGCCGCCGCCGGCCGCGCGGTGGAAGTCGTGCGCTATCCCCTCGATGATGTGGACCGTGCCATCGCCGACGGCGCGACAGGCGGCTGGGTCAAGATCCTGGTGAAACCCGGCAGCGATGAGATTCTCGGTGCAACGATCGTCGGCAGCCGGGCCGGGGAACTGATTGCCGAGTTTGTGCTGGCCATGACCCACGGCATCGGCCTGAAGGGCATCATGAGCACCATCCACGTCTATCCGACACTCTCTGAGGCGAGCAAGCTGGCGGCTGGTGTCTGGCGCAGACGCCATGCGCCGGAGCGGCTGCTCAACTGGGTGGGACGGCTGCATGCACTGCTGCGTTGATGTGCCGCTCAGTCCGGGAGGGTTTTGCGCAGACGTTTCAGACCCCGCCGGAAGCTGGCCGGGTCGCGCAGCAGCCGGGCGGTGAGCAGATAGCCGTAGAGCCCGGCCAGCAGAGCGGCGGCTTCCCGCTGGGCGCGCTTGGGGCGGGCGCCAGTGTCTTCGAATACCGCACTCAAGCGCTGCAGCCAGGTTTCGAACTGGGCGGCGACCGCTTCTGCATGGGCGTCGGCCGCACTGCCCTGGCTGAATACGGCGACCAGACAGTTGCGCTCACCCTGCTGGGTATAGTCGGCAAAGCCTTCAATGAATCGGGCCAGCCGTTGTGCGGCAGGTTCGGGCGACTGGAGCCGGGCGAAGGCCTGTGATTCGAGTCTGGCCACCGCTTCCCTGAGCAGCACCGCGGCCATTTCCGGCTTTCCACCGGGGAAGTGATGATAGAGGCTCGCCTTACCCAGCCCGCAGGCTTCTGCGAGTTGATTCAGGGTGGCGCCCTCATAGCCGCGGTCTTCGAAGACAGTTTCAAGCCGGGAGAGCAGCATGGCGCGGGAAGACACTCGCATGGGCGGATGGTAACAGAACGAACGTTCGGCTCTCTATCAATGTCGATCTGGCGATGGTGGATCTGTCGAGGGTGAATCGATCGAGGGTGAATCGACGCATGGTGGTGTGCAGATCGGCCTGCCTGCTGCTGCGACCTTTCCGGCAGCGCAGGCATCTATAGAGCCATGGCAGGCTTTTCCGACCTGAATCTTGAAGCATCCGTCGTCGCCGGACTTCGCGCGGGCGAGGCGGATGCATTGACCGACGCCTACCGTGTACTCGCCCCGGCGATATTCGGTCTCTGTGTCAGGGTGCTGGGGGAGCGTCAGCTTGCCGAAGAGGTGATGCAGGACACCTTTGTGGATCTCATGGAAAAAGTCGGCAGTCTGCGGGACGACACCGCGGTGGTGGCCTGGGTCCGGAAAGTTGCGATCAACCACTGTCTGATGCGGCTGCGATCACCCTGGTATCGGCGCCGGACGCAGAGCGAACCGGCGGAACGGGTGGATGACGGAGACGGTGCACTGCGACTCGGGAACCTGCGTGACCTGGAGCGCGCGCTGCTGCAACTCGGTGCGAAGACACGCCTGGTGATCTGGCTTCACGATGTGGAGGGCTATACCCACAAGGAAATCGGCGATCTGCTGGGAAAGACGTCGAGCTATTCAAAATCCCAGCTGGCGCGGGGCTACCGCCGGCTGGAAGCGCTGTATGGAGGAACTCAGGATGAAGGAACGGCAGCAATCCGTATCCGACCTGCTGGCGCTACGTGACCGAGAGCCTCTCGACGGTTCCCGCGCAGTGGCAGCCTCCGGGGATCCTCGAGAAATTGAGCGGTTGCGTCGGCTGCGAGCACTGAAGTCGGATCTGCAGTCTCTCCCGGCACTCGAGCCGGATCCCGCAAATCTGCAACGGATCAGAGCGCGACTTGCGGCGCCTCAGCACCGGCGCCCGGGGAATTCGGGGCGAATGTGGAATCTGCTTCTCGCCAGCGCAGCTGTGCTGACGTTCGGCGTTCTGGTCAGTTTGCTGGTGCAGGACGCGCGCTGGCCGGAACCCTCGGAAGGGCAGATCGGCAGCTCTCACGAAATGCGCAGCAGGCCGGCGCTCACCGGGAGAGTCGCCGGAATGGCCGGAATGAATGGTCCGGGGCCTGGGGCAGAGCTGAACGCGCTGCGACAGGTGTCCTTCCGGCTCGAAGGTCTGGCGCGTGCCGTACCCGGCTTACCGGTATCCGGTTCCCGGGCGGGTGACCCCGCCGAGTCCGCCCTGCTGTATCGGCTTGCGGACCTGGACGGTCAATTGCTGGAGCGGGCGGACGCCGGTCGCCTCGATGCGGAAACCGAGCGCACGCTCTGGGCCCGGCGGGTCGAGCTGCTGGGCACACTGACCCGGATCAGGCAGATCAATGCGACCCGTCAGGTCGCCTACTACTGAAATCTGAGGAGACAGCATGAAGTCGCGGAAAGGTATGCAACTGCTGGCAATCGGCCTGGCGCTGGCCGTTGTGGGCGGCGAGATGGCCATCGCAGGGCAGAGCAGCGGTGAATTCGATCGCTCTGAGATCGAGGCCGCAATCGACACCGCCCGGCAGGAACTCGATGCAGCGGCTGCCCGTCTCGCCGAGCTGCACCGGGAACTGTTCGAGCAGGGCGGCCAGCGGCAGTCGAGACCGACGCTCGGTGTGCTGCTGGGTGAGGCAGACAGGCAGGAGGGTGTCCTGATTGTCGGTGTGACCCCGGGGGGTGGTGCCGAGGCCGCCGGGCTGGCGTCGGGCGACCGCCTTCTGGCCATCGACGGCCACCGCTTCGAGGGCGGCGGCAGTTTCTCTGATCGCTTCAGCCAGGCACTCGATGGCCTCGAACCCGGAGCGGTGGTGAATGTGGAATATGCCCGGGATGGATCCGTCCTGCAGGCGGCGGTCACCACCCAGGCACGACAGGATTTCACCCTGCGGGTACTGCGGGGTGATGTCGACTGGCTGCCCGACCACCGGGAGCTGGCGGTCGAAATCGAGTCCGCCGTGGCAGCGGGGCAGGAGGCGGCGAGTGAGGCGATGGCCGAATTGCGGGCTGCCTGGCCCGTATTGCATGACGCCCTGCAGCCTGGGGGTCTGAGACTCGAAGAAGTCAGCGGCGATCTTGCCCGCTACTTTCAGGTGGAAAAGGGCGTGCTGGTCATGAGTGCCGGCGGATCCGGATCCGCATCCGCATCCGGATCCGCATCCGGCGCCGGCTTACGCGCCGGTGACATTCTGCGCAGCATCGATGGTGCGGCGATCGATGGGATTGGCGATACCTACAGAACGCTGCACGGGATCACTCAGGCTGTCCCGGCGGAGGTGATCCGGGAAGGTGCCCGGGTGTCGATTCAGATCGAGCCGTTGGGGATGGGACCGGGACCTCAGACGATCTTTATACACAAGGAGGTCAGCGGACCCGAAGCGCCGCCCGGCGGACCCGCCCTCATCGGGCCGCGTTAGCTCTGCAGGCGTTCGAGGGCCTCGGACGCCTCCAGCCACTTCTGCTCTGCGGCATCCCGGGTCTTGCGCAGCTTGCCGGCCATCCGAATCAGCTCGTCCAGCTCCCCGGGTGGCAGGCTGTTGTAGGCCTCGGGATCCGCAAGTTTTTGCTCGGCATCCGCAAGACGGGCTGAAACAGCCTCGAGTTCCGCCTCTGCCTGTCTGATGGATTTGCGCAGCGGCTGTTCCTGTTTGCGCTGTTGTGCGGCAGCCTGGCGCCGCTCCTTTGCGGTCAGCTCATTTCCCGCAGCCTGGGTCGTCGCAACCGGCGCGCTCTTCAATTCAGGCAGGCCGGCGGCCGCACGCAGTTTTGCCGGGTTGTGCAGATCCGCGTAGTCGGCGAGATCGGCGTCGATGAGGGTCACGGTGCCGTGTTCGACCAGCCACAGTTCGTTCACCGTACGGGACAGCAGGCTGCGATCGTGGGCGACGATCACCATGGCGCCTTCGTAATCCTGCAGCGCGAGCGCGAGTGCCTCCCGCATATCCAGGTCGAGGTGGTTGGTGGGTTCATCCAGCACCAGGATGGCCGGTTTTTCGGCGGCGATCAGGGACAGCACAAGACGTGCCCGCTCGCCGCCCGAATAGGTGGCTATCGGTCGTTCCGCGAGATTTTTTGGGAATCCCCAGCGGCCGAGGTAGTCGCGGCACCATTGTTCACGCTGTCTGGGGTGGGCGTCCTGGAGAGTCGCGAGCCCGGTTGCAGACGCATCGAGGGTTTCCATCTGATGCTGGGCGAAGTAGCCGATGGCAGAGTGGGCGCCGCGCACCACCTCGCCGGATAAAGGTTCGAGGGCGCCCTGCAGGCACTTCAACAGGGTCGATTTGCCGGCGCCGTTGGCCCCCATCACACCGATCCGGGCGCCGGGCAGGATGGAGGCGCGCACGTTCTGCAGCACCACATGAGCGCCGTAACCCACACTTACCTGGTCGAGGCTGATGAGCGGATTGGACATGCGTTCCGGGCTGGCGAAAGTCAGGTGGTAGGGCGAGTCGGCGTGCACGGGAGCCACGAGTTCCATCCGCTCGAGGGCCTTGAGCCGGCTCTGCGCCTGCCGCGCCTTGGAAGCTTTCGCGCGAAAGCGGTCCACGAAGCTGTGGATATGGGCGATTTCCCGCTGCTGCTTGGAGAATGCTGCCTGTCGCAGCATCAGCGCTTCCGCACGCTGGCTTTCGAAGGCCGAGTAGTTGCCCCGATAGACGTCGGCCTGACCGTGGTGCAGGTGTACGGTGACATCGGCAATGTTGTCGAGGAACTCCCGGTCGTGGGCGATCACCAGCAGGGTGCCGGGAAAACGCTGCAGCCAGGTCTCCAGCCACAGGGTGGCCTCCAGGTCGAGGTGGTTGGTGGGTTCGTCCAGCATCAGCAGGTCGGCCGGGGTCATGAGGGCCTGGGCCAGATTCAGACGGATGCGCCAGCCGCCTGAGAAGTCTGCAAATGGCCTTGCAGTATCGGCAGCGGAAAAGCCGAGACCGAAGAGAATTTCTCCGGCTCGGGCTTCGGCGCTGTAGGCGCCGAGATCGTCGAGACGGATGTGGCCATTGGCGATGTCCATGTCCCGGCCCTCGGCTTCCGCCGCGGCCAGGTCCCGTTCGGCTTTGCGCAGTTCGTGGTCACCGTCGATCACGTAGTCGAGTGCGGGCCTCGAAGAGGCTCCTACCTCCTGGGCCATGTAGGCGATACGCCAGCCGGCAGGACGCCCGATGTCCCCCGTATCCGGTTGCACGGTGCGCAGCACCAGTTCGAACAGGGTCGACTTACCCACGCCATTGCGGCCGACAATGGCGACTTTCTGACCGGGATGAACGGTCAGATTGAGGTTTTCAAATATGGTCGTCGGACCCCGCTTGAGGCCGAGGCCGCTGATGGTCAGCACAGCAGATCTCTATTTTTTTGGTCAGTGAACCGGGAATTCGTCAAACGCTGTCGACACCCTCCCGCTGGGAGGGTCACCCTCCCGGCAGGAGGGTGTGCGCGCGGGCGGGAGGTTAGGCGCTTATGCTGCGATCGTCCAGACGTGCGGGGCCGGCAGCCAGGGGTCTGCGGCGCAGATCGCTGGCACTGCGTGGTGCGCGCTGGGCGTCGATCCAGCGCAGCAGGGACCACCAGGCAGGGGTTTCCTTGCGTGCGGCTCGCGACTCTGTCATGTCGACGACGCCCTGGCCCAGCTCGATCGCCTCTGAGTAAACGGGGCTGTCCCGGAATGTGGCGACTGCAGGCACATCGATGCAGCCGAGAAAGTGCTCGAGTTTGGCGTGGGTCTCAGTGTTGGGCTGAATCCGGTTTGCGATCACACCAACCGGTCGCGGCGAGCTACGGAAGGCGCGATGGGTCAGCAGGTTGGTGATGAAACGGCCGCCAGCACGGATGTCGATTGAAGACGGCAGCATCGGAATCAGTACGATGTCCGCCTGTTTCAGCAGGGACTCCATCTCCTGATCCCGGGCATTGGACTGGCCGTCGACGATGATGCGATCCACTTCCGGGGGCAGCCGGTTGCTGTAGACCTGGGTCTGATACATCGATGGTCGCTGATGCGCGGCGATGAGCCGGATGGTTGGCAGTGCCGGGCTGCGCTGTTCGATCCAGTAGGAACTCGATGCCTGCGGATCGTTGTCGATCAGGGCAACGGAGTGCCCGCGGTTGGCATAGGCGACAGCGAGATTGGTGGCGATCGTCGTCTTGCCGCAGCCACCTTTACCGTTGATCACCAGGATCCGGCAGGTCGCCGGACGTGTGCTGTCCATGACAGTCCTTCCCATAATGTCAGAACGGCGTGGCAGATCGCCCCGCGTGCCTACATCCAGTCGGCTGGCGCGGATCCGTTCCTGTGCGGCCCTCTAACGGGCCCTTATCTGTCCCTCAAGTCTGCTGGGTGAGCGTACCGTTCTTGGAGCGGTTTTTTTGTTCTGACTCGAGCGGCCCCCCGGTCACTGGTCTGACCTGTGGATAAATATAGCCACACAGGCAGGGGAACGCCAGACCTCAGGTGAAGGAATGTCGACTAAACAAAGAGTTAGATCTAAAAGATGAACGGGCAGGGAGAGGGCCGGACGCCCTAGATGCGACGCAGTTCCACCAGCCGGCCATCTCCGGCCAGCGCCAGGAAGGCGCCGGTACGGGCGTCATAGCCAACCGCCAGGATGGCCGCACCCGTGGGTCGCCAGGGATCCCGGGCGCCGGCATTCCAGCGCTGAATCCTGCGGTGGCTGCGGGTGTCCCAGAGCTCAACGGTACGATTCACGAAACCGATGAGCAGGGTGGATTCATCGAAAGCAAAGCGGGCGCTGGTCACACCGGGGTTGCGGTCATGAAGGTCAGCGAGGCGTGTACCGCTGGTGGCATCCCACAGTGTGACAGCGGCACCCTGCGCGGCGGTGAACGCGTAGCGTCCGGTAGCAGAGAGTGCTACCTGCCGCACCGGATTGCCGCACTCGAATCGGTGTAGCGACTCGCCGGTGTTCAGATCCCAGAGCACGGCAGTTTCATCGTCACTGCCGGTGAAGGCGAGGGTGCCATCGGTGCTGGCAGCGACACTGCCCACGACTGCCTGGTGCAGGAAGGTCCGCAGATGCGCGCCGTTTGTGGGATCGAACAACACCGCACTGTGATCCTCGAGTCCCATCAGCACCGCACGGCCCTGATTCAACACGGCGAGGCTCATCACACTGCCCGGTGTTGCCCAGTAGCCGAGTGATTGGCCGGTGCCGGTATCCCACAGCACCAGGGTGCGCGGGTCAGCGGTAGCAGCCCGGGTGCCGTCGGGAGAAAACGCGGCCGCTGTCAGAGTCGAATATTCACCCGCCTGGTGATTCCAGTCGTAGAGTCGTTCGTGATCGGGATTACGCCAGAGGCTGGCGCCGTGATTGAGGGAGCCGACAAGGCTGAAAGCGCCGTCGCTGGACAGTGCTCCGGAGAAGATACCCTGGCTGGCCAGTTCGTGGCTTGCGTCGGTGTCGTCGTGCAGACACCCGCACAATGCGAGGAGTGTCACGAGCGCGAGTGCTGCCCGTGGTTTTTTCTGCACCTGCTGGAAGTCCAGGAAATTCACTGACTTCCGGGATCAGTGGAGGCCCCGGGTACTCGCGTGATTGCGGGTTGCGGGTATTTCGACCATCGCGGCGAGGAGGACGGCGGCATCTTCCGGGATCTCCTCCTGGGCATTGTCGTTGCGGAGAATGTCGTCTTCCAGTTCAAAGCGGGTCCCCAGTGTCAGGGCGAGTGCTTCCAGAGCGTTTTTCACTGCGCTCACGTCGATGTTCGCGGGATTGCCGAAGGTATCGTTGAACATCATTGCCTGGCGGGTGGACGCTTCGATTGCCGCATATTCGTGAGCGCTGGGAATCGCCCGTTGAAATACCCGGAAGTGACCGGCGGAAAGGTAGTCGACCAGTGTGTCGCAGAAACGGCCGAGCAACGCCTCGGACAGATCGATGAAATTCTCATCCAGTGCGTGATTGAGTTTCACCAGGTACGCGATCAGACGCTGACGGCAACCGCCGAAGGTCTTGTCGGAATTTTCCAGATATTCCCGGGTGCGCTCTGAGGCGCTGCGGGTCGCAGGGGAACTGCGGGTCGCAGGGGAACTGCGGGTCGCAGAGGAACTGCGGGTGGATGTGTGGTTGCGATCAACGGCCGGCACAACTTCTGTCTGCATGAACTATCCCTCTCCGAATGGTTTTCCATGAGAAAGATAGTCCGGTCTGCGAATTACGCCAGTTGGCCGCTCGAAGCGTCTCCTGCCTCTGGCGGCAGATGCCTGATGGATCAGCGCGACGCCACGCTGGCTGCACGTAACTGCAGCGCGGACAGAACGATGAGTACCACGAAGCCGAGCAGCGCCCAGCCCGGCAGCGAAATGCCGATGAACTGCCAGCTCACCTGTGCGCAGTCTCCGGTACCCCGGGTCATCATTGCCAGCACGTCGGCGAAGGGGAAATTCTCGATGGCATAGGCCATGTCCGGCCCGCAGGCGGGTACCTGCTCCGCCGGCAGGTTCTGCAGGTAGAGCTGGCGCAGCGCGAATCCCGCCCCGACCAGAGCCGCCAGCATGCTGAGCAGGGGATAGATGCCCCAGCGTGAGGAGTGCAGCAGACCGCCCACTGCGATGAGTCCGGCAATACCGAACCAGATGCGCTGCATCAGACAGAGTGGACAGGGTGCCAGGCCCAGCGCGTATTCCATCACCAGCGCGCCGCAGAGAAGGACGCCGCAGACACCGACGATCATCGTGGCCCAGGCCTCGGAGGAATCCTGAAACTGATTCATTGCACAATCACCACGACTTTACCGATCGCGCGTCGCTCACTCAGGCAGCGCAATGCGGCGGCATATTCAGTAAGCGGGTACTCGGCTCCCACGAGCGGACGTATGAGACCCTGTTTGTAGAATTCGAGTACTTCGGAAAAATTGGCTGCGGCCTCTGCTGTGAAGCGGGCGGACCAGGCACCGAAGAATACCCCTACCAGCTGACAGCTCTTCAGCAGGATCAGATTGAGGGGTACTTTCGGGATATCCCCTGCGGCGAAGCCGATCACCAGGATGCGTCCGTACCAGTTGATGCAGCGCATGCACTGGTCGAAAAGCTCACCGCCGACGGGATCATAAATCACATCGGCCCCTCTGCCGTCTGTGAGTGCCTTGACCTTCTCCTTGAGCTCACCATCGCTGTAGTCGATCAGTTCATCGGCACCGGCCCGCCTGGCCGCCGCGAGTTTCTCCGCCGAACTCGCCGCCGCGATGACCCGGGCACCCATGGCCTTACCCAGTTCCACGGCGGCCAGCCCAACGCCGCCAGCCGCACCCAGTACCAGCAGGGTCTCACCGGCTTTGAGATCGGCGCGCTGTTTGAGTGCATAGTAGGAGGTGCCGTAGGTTGTGGAGATGCCGGATGCCTGGGCGAAACTCATGCCTTTGGCCATGGTCCGCAGAGCGCGTTCGTTCACCACCACGCGCTCGGCGAAACCACCGTGGCCGATCCCGGCGAAGACCCGATCACCCACGGCAAACTTCGACACCCCGGAGCCCAGAGCGGCTACCACCCCGGCAATCTCCCCCCCGGGAGAGAAGGGGAAAGGCGGACGGCTCTGGTATTTGCCTTCGATCATCAGCACGTCGGGAAAGTTGATGGCGCTCGCTCGAACGTCCACGAGCACTTCGCCAGGTCCCGGTATGGGTTCCGGGACATCTTCCAGCACCAGACTCTCGGGCGGCCCGAAGGCCTTGCACAGTACAGCTTTCATGATGAGTAGGGTTCAACCTGTGGCGACGACCCCGCAAGGGTACTGGTCGGAAAGTCAGCGTCAACTATGCTTCGAAGATATAAGTTCGGAGCAAAGCAATGACAATGGTCGACGTGCGCAGCCTCAACCTGCTGCTGCTGTGTGTAGCAGGGCTGGCGGGATACGTTTCCGCTGCCGAGGGCGATGAGGAATCCGGGGCAGGAGCTGCGCATCGGGACGTCCGCTATGTGGATCTGCAGCCCGCTTTCATCACCAATGTGGGTGTCTCTGACAACGGCAGCCTCATGTATGTGAAGACGGACATCTCGGTACGGGTGTCGTCACAGCAGGCGGAGATGGCCACCCGCTATCACCTGCCCGCATTGAGGAATGCGCTGGTGCTGCTGCTCTCCCGTCAGGACGAAGCCACGGTATCCACCGGTCGGGGCAGGGAAATGATCCGGGCGGAGGCGCTGAGCGAACTGCGGACGATTCTGGAAAACGAGGAAGGCGCGCCTTATCTCGACGATCTCATGTTCACCAATTTCATCGTGCAGCGGTGATCTGTTCCTTCGTCCATTCCCCCGCGTGCTGGAGGATGTCGGGAAAGTAGGCCTCGAAGTCGGCGGTCAGATCCTGATAGAGATCCAGACTCACAGCTGCGGCACGGGCACCGAGTTCCGGTCGGCGAATACGCCGGGCAACTGAATGCAGAGCGCGCTCGACTACCGGCCATTCCTGGTAACGGGCGAACAGATCGGAGCTGGCTGCGTAGTCGAGAAACTGCTGACCCGATTCGGGCAGCCAGTCTCGATGCTCAGCAATACTTGAATAGGCGGTGCCTGTGAAATCCGCCAGAACCTCCGGGTGATGGGCAGACCAGGACATCGCGAGCAGATGGTCGGCGATAATATCCACGAACACAGGAGCGAGCCGGCGCAGCTCGGCCGGAAAGCGTTCACAGCTGCGCAGGATCAGTGGTGCCCGATTGCTGTAAGCGTCCACACGACGATGCAGTCTCACGCCGAGTGAGAGCGCTGCCGGCATATCGACGGGCACTCTGCCTTTGAGAAAATCCCCGAGAAAACCCCCTGCGATCAGAGATCCCTGCCAGGCTTCGTCGGGCGGTTCTGAGCTGTGAGCGGGGAAGTATGATCCGTTGCCCATCGAATCGCTGCACGGTCCCGCAACCCGGGCGCCGATCAGACAGTGAGCGAGAAAATTCATCAGAGCGCCAGGTAGCCCTCGAGAAAAGTATCGAAGTCGACGGTGTCGGCCTGCTCGATCCGGATCTGCTCCTTCACGGAGTCTTCGGCAAGACGCGTGTAGCGCCGCAGGGTGCGATCCCGCAGAGGCCGGTTGTCGAAGTAGCCCTTGTGGGCAATCGACTGATTCATGATGAAACGGAAGAAGGGGATCTCCTGGCTGCGCATCATCTCGAGAATGCGCGCCGAAGGCGTCTGCTCGGGATCAGCCAGCTTCTGTTTCTGCACTGCCAGACTGTAAGTGAACATGTCGTGGCCGTTTGCCTCATCCAGCAGATCGGCAACAGGCTGCAGACCGTGACAGAGCACGTCTCCCCACTCCGCAAGCGTGTGGGTGGTGCCCAGAATTTCCAGTGGCAGTCCGGGTCGCCGTCCCTGCTCCACCACCTTCAGCTGATTCGCGGACATGGTGGCAGATTCTTCCTCGCTGTCTTCAGGGCTGTCGAGCAGCAGACAGTAGAGCAGGAACACATCCAGGAAGCGGGCTTCCTGGGTATCGATACCGACCGGCAGGAAAGGGTTGAGATCCAGGCAGCGTACTTCCACGTACTCCACACCGCGACTGCGCAGCGCATCCAGCGGCCGTTCGTCTTTCTGTACCGGACGCTTGGGCCGGATGGTTCCGTAGAACTCGTTTTCGATCTGCAGCAGGTTGGTGTTGAGCTGCCGGTACTCGCCGTCCACCTTCACGCCAATCTTTTCATACGCCGGGTAGGAGGTGGTCAGCGCCTGCTGCATCGAAGCCGCGTACCGGGAAAAACAGTTATAGGAGATATGCAGGGACTGCTGCGCGTCGCTCTGATAGCCGAGTCGGCCCATCCGCAGAGAGGTTGCGTAGGGCAGATACAGGGAACCTTCGTCGAAGACTTCGAGGGCGTGGGTTTTGCCTTTCACGAAACTCTTGCAGATGGCCGGCGAGGCGCCGAACAGGTAAATGAGCAGCCAGGAGTAGCGGCGGAAATTCCGGATCAGGCCGAAATAGGCAGCGGTGCGGAAATCCTGGTCCGGCTCGCTGCCACGCAGACGGGCCAGCGGCTCCCAGAAGGCCTCGGGTACGGAAAAGTTGTAGTGGATGCCGGAGATCGTCTGCATCAGACGGCCGTAGCGGTTGCCAAGACCAAGGCGATAAACGGTCTTTGCCTGGGCGATGTTGGAGCTGCCGTAGCGACCTACGGGGATATCTTCATCCGAACCCAGCACACAGGGCATGCTGCTCGCCCACAACAATTCGTCGTGCAACTGCTGATAGACAAAGCGGTGCACGTCTTCGAGCTGAGCGATGCAGGTATCGCTGGACTCATGGACACTGGTGATCAGTTCGAGCTGCGCTTCGCTGAAATCGGTGGTGATGTGCGGGTGGGTGAGTGGAGAACCGAGACCTGCAGGATGTGGTTCGGGTGAGAGTGCACCTTCCCGCGTCACCCGCAGGCTTTCCTTTTCGATGCCACAGCGCATGCGGGTGAGCACCGTGAGGTCGGCGCCCATCGAGTCCAGAACCTGCTCTGGGATATCGAAAACGTTTGCGGTCAAGGCACTTGTCTCCGACACCCGGCGCGGTCAGCTGCCGAAATTTCCATCCGGACCTGCGTCCACGATGGTTTTTTCCACGTCGTATTTCTTGAAATTTTCCTGGAATCTGCCGATCAGATTTCTGGCCGCCCTGTCATAGGCTGCTTTGTCTGACCAGGTGTTGCGCGGATTCAGCAATTGCGTGTCGACACCGTCTACTGCCTTGGGGATCTGCAGATTGAGGCCGGGCAGTGTTTCAGTCGCCACATCCTTGAGGGATCCGGACTGGATCGCGCGGATGATGGCACGGGTAGTGGGGATGTTGAAGCGCCTGCCCACGCCGTAGCCGCCACCTGTCCAGCCGGTGTTGACCAGATAGACCCGGGATTGGAAGTCTTCGATCCGCTTGATCAGCAGGTCGGCGTAGACACCGGCCGGTCGCGGAAAGAAGGGTGCGCCAAAACAGGTTGAGAAGGTGATTTTGAAGGCTTCCGTGGAGCCGATTTCCGTCGAACCGACGGCGGCCGTATAACCGGACAGAAAGTGATAGGCGGCCGCTTCTTTCGACAGCAGAGCCACCGGTGGCAGCACGCCGCTGACATCGCAGGTCAGGAAGATGATGCTGTTGGGTTCGCCGCCACGATTCTCGGGTACCTTGGCTTCGATGTTGTCCCGCGAGTAGCAGGCCCGGGTGTTTTCCGTGAGGCTCGAATCCGCGTAGTCGGGTATCCGGGTCTGGGGGTCGATCACCACGTTTTCGACAATGGCCCCGAAACTGATGGCATCGAAGATGACCGGTTCGTTTTCCCGGGTGAGGTCGATGCATTTCGCGTAGCAGCCGCCTTCGAAATTGAAGACCGTGCCTTTGCCCCAGCCGTGTTCGTCATCACCGATCAGGAATCGATCCGGATCAGCGGAAAGGGTGGTTTTTCCGGTACCGGACAGTCCGAAGAAGAGGGTGACATCGCCCTCGGGGCCCATATTCGCGGAGCAGTGCATGGGCAGCACGTCCTTTTCCGGCAGCAGAAAGTTCAGCACGGAGAACATGGATTTCTTCATTTCGCCCGCATAGCGCATACCGGCGAGCAGTACCTTGCGCTGGGCGAAGTTGATCATCACGGTACCGTCACTGTTGGTGCCGTCACGCTTCGGATTGCAGACGAAGCCGGGTGCGTTCACCACCTGCCAGACCTGTTTGTTGTGCGGGTTGTAGTGCTCGGGTGTGATGAACAGTGCCCGGCCGAAGAGCGCGTGCCAGGCGTATTCGGTGGTCACTTCGATGGGCAGATAGTGCTCCGGATCCGCGCCCACGTGCAGGTGGGATTCGAAGGTCTCACAGTTTTCGAGATGCAGCTGCACCCGATCCCAGAGGGCTTCGAACACCTCCGGTCTGATCGGCTGGTTGATGGCACCCCAGTCGATGGCATCGGCAGTGGAAGGCTCCTGGACGATGAAGCGGTCCTTCGGTGAGCGGCCGGTGCGGGCACCGGTTTCCACCACGATGGCGCCATTGCTGGCGAAATGGCCTTCCCCGCGCAGCACCGAGATTTCGGCGAGCAGCGGGCGCGAAAGGTCAACGTGGGTGAGGTTTTTCGACGTATTGTCTATATCTACGGCCATGTTCGTCGCTTTTTCAGGTGTCCCAAAAGAGCGGCGCATTATGCCAGAGGGTTTTACTCAGGCATATGTGCAGGATGTGGCCCTCTTCGCCAGAGGTGTCTAGTGAATGGCGGGGGGATCCGGGCTGAACAGCTGGTGGACGTCGACGGCGTCGTAGGCATAGAGAGCGCCACAGATCTCACAGGTGACGCTGATTGCCTCCTGTTCAGTGAGCAGTTCCAGCAGGTCGTCCCGGCCCAGGGCGAGCAGGGTGGTGCTGGTCTTGTCCCGGTTGCAGGTACACTGAAAACGCAGCGCCCGGGGCGGGTGCACGCGCACGGTGGCTCCGCCGAACAGGCGGGTAATCAGGCTCTCGCAGTCCAGTCCGGCCAGCTCTTCCTCGCGCAGCGTGGCTGCCAGCAGCTGGACTTCCTCCCAGAGCGCCTGCTGGTGGTCGATTTCGACTTCGGTTGCGTTGTCCCTGCCGGGTAGTCGCTGCAGCAGGAGGCCGGTTACGGAGTCCTGGGTGCCCGCGAAGCTGAGGCGGGTCGGCAGCTGTTCACTGATAGCGAAGTAGCTTTCCAGATTAACCGCCAGGCGGTCTCCGCTCAGCGCCACCAGTCCCTGGTAGGCCTGGGACTCGGCATCATCCGAGACCGCATCAGGAATCAGGTTCAGGGCCAGCTGGCCGTCGCCGATCAGTGCCTTCAGAGAGTCGGTATCGGGAATGTGCGCCTGATCCGACCAGTTGGCGAGACCACGCAGGAGATGGCGTTCCCGGCATTCCGCAAGCACGGTGGTGAGTGGGCCAGATCCCCGGGATTGCAGGGCGACTGCGCCGCGGAATTTGACGTTGTCTGCCACCAGAGTCACGGCGGCCAGCATCTCACCCAGCAGATTGCGCACCCGCCCCGGGTAGGTCCGGCGACCATCGAGTTCGGTGAGCACGGAGCTGAGCCTGACCCACTGGCCCCGGATGGGTGCCTCGATAAAGCTGAAGCGGCGAATTTCGTCCAATGGTCTCTCCATTCGATCTGCACTGCTGCCCGGGGCAGGAGATCAGTGTTCCTGTTTCAGTTGCGCACGGGCCCGTCGTTCGTGCTTCGAGGGGCGACGATCCGGCACCTGCAGTCCGGCGCGTTCCATGCGCCGGCGAGCGGATTCGGCTTCCCGCGCTTCAATGGAGTCCGCAGTCTCCTCATAGAGGGTCCGGGCGATGCCTGCGCTGCCTCGCTGTTCCGACAACCCGCGCACCACAACGGTCTCTACAGTCCAGCCGCGGCGGATGCTGAGACAGTCACCGACCGACACCTCCTTACTGACCCTGGGCTTGCTCGTCTGGCCCTGGGGCTGGCCACCGGCGTGAAAATCCACCTTCCCGGCCTCGATGGCTGCCTTGGCCTGGGCACGGGTCCTGAAAAACCGGGCGGCCCAGAGCCACCGGTCGAGGCGCACCCGGTTATCAGTGGCCGCGGTACTCAAGGCGAAGCGACCGCCACCTTCGGCGCGGTCGGGGTAATGTCGCGGAAGTCCTTGAGGGCCAGACGGCCGAGATTCTGCCGGGCCGGGCGGCCACTGTCGGGCTGCTCGATGTTGAGCAGGTGGACGATGCCATAGTCGGCGGCGGCATCCAGGACTGCGTCGTTGTCGTCGATCAGCAGGGTACGAGCGGGATCGAAGGGATGCGCACGCATCAGTTGCTGCCAGAATACCTGGGACTCCTTAGGCGCGCCGAAGTCGTGACTGGATATCACCGCGTCGAGCCTGTGGGCGAGCCCGGAATGGGCATGCTTCACCGCCAGCGAATCGCGGTGAGCGTTGGTGACCAGCAGCGAGCGCTTGCCGCTGCCAGTCAGCCAGGTGAGAAACTCAGGAACGTTGGGCCGGTAGGCGATCAGACCTGCCAGTTCATGGTGCAGGGCAATGATGTCGAGGCCGGTGAAGGTGGCCCAGTAGTCCAGGCAGTAGAACTGCAGCTGACCCCGGGTTTCTCCCATGTGGGAAAACAGGTGCTGCCGGGCGTCTCCCAGACTCATCCCGCGGGCTGCACCGAAACGGGCCGGCAGCAGGGTGCTCCAGAGGGTGTTGTCATAACACAGATCGAGCAGGGTGCCGTCCATATCCAGCAGCACGGTGTCGACGGTGTCCCAGGTGATCATGGCGATAGCTGGTTGCCGGGAGTTGCGCAATGTGGTGCGTATGATAGCGTCTCCCGCGCACCTGCAGGGGTCTTAAAGTGAGCGTACCCGAGATCAAGGCGATCCGAACGATTGCCCGATCGCGTTTTTTTCACATCGAAGAACTGGATCTGCGTTTTTCCAACGGGATCGAGCGCACCTATGAGCGGATGCCGGGATCGGGCAAGGCGGCCGTTATCGTGGTCGCGGTGGACGGTAACCAGGATCTGCTGCTGATCCGGGAATACGCCGCCGGTTTCCATGAAATCCAGCTTACCCTGGTGAAAGGCGCCGCTGAAGACGGAGAGTCCCTCGAGGAGGCGGCAAACCGGGAACTCAAAGAGGAAGTGGGTTTCGGGGCCCGCTCGCTCGAGTTCATCAAGAAGCTCGATCTGGCGCCGGGACATATGGGATTCACCATCAATGTGGTGCTTGCCCGCGACCTTTTTGCTGAACGTCTGCCCGGCGATGAACCGGAACCTCCCGAGCTGGTACGCTGGCCGCTGGCGCGGCTCGATGAGCTGATCGGTCGCGAAGAGTTTCGGGAAGCCCGGGCGATCGCCGCACTGTATCTGGTCCGCCAGCACCTGCTGGGCGAGCGGCCCAGGGATAAGCCCCTGCCGGTGCGCTGATGTTCTGCGCAGACACCCGATGCCGGTGGCTGACGATCCGGAATTTTGAATCCTCCTGGAGACACTGATGGACAGGCATCTGGCAGACGCGGTGATCGCACTGGTCGAACGTGCGGGCACCGCGATCATGGACGTTTACCGCACCGACTTCGATGTTCAGACAAAGGATGACGCGTCTCCGCTGACCAGGGCCGATCTCGCGGCGCACAACATCATCGCCCGGGGGCTAGCAGAGCTGACGCCGGAGATCCCGCTTTTCTCGGAAGAGTCCGCAGTGCCTGAGTTTTCCCGCAGGCAGGGCTGGACACGCTACTGGCTGGTGGACCCCCTCGATGGCACCCGGGAATTCGTTAATCGCAACGATGAGTTCACCGTGAACATCGCACTTATCGATGATCACAAGCCGGTATTCGGTGTGGTGGGTGTCCCCGCCCAGGGAGTGGTCTATACAGGAATCCCCGGCCAGGGTGCCTTCCGGCATGCATCCGGAACGCGCAGTGAAATCGGTGGTTGTCGCCGGGATGAGTCTGCGCCTCTGGTGGTGGTTGCCAGTCGCAGTCACGGGGGAGAGCGACTCGAACGCTATCTGGCTGCTTTAGCAGCGGAATTCGGCGCTGTCGAGCGCACGCCGGTCGGCAGTTCGCTGAAACTGTGCATTCTCGCGGAAGGTCGTGCTGATCTGTATCCGCGACTGGGACCGACGTCGGAGTGGGACATCGCCGCGGCACACGCGGTGCTGGCTGCTGCAGGCGGCCGGGTCTGGGCGGCGGATGGTTCGGCGCTGGAGTACAACCGCAAGGACTCGGTGCTCAATCCGGAATTCTTCGCGGTTGCGGATGCAGCCTATCCCTGGGAGCGGCGCCTGCCGGCGGTCTCGGCCGCAGACTGACGGGCGCGCGGCCTCATCAGCCGGGGGTTGATCTGGCCTCACTAGCCGGGCTTTCCAGTTTTGACCCGTCCAGTGATGCCAAAAGGATTTTGGCCTCACTAGCCGGGCTTTCCAGTTTTGACCCGTCCAGTGATGCCAAAAGGATTTTGGCCTCACTAGCCGGGTCGTATGCCTGGTGCTTCGCCCTGCCGAGGAGAATGACACTGTATATACATACAGACCCGGCTAGTGAGGTGAGGAAAGATAACAAAAAATTTCGCAGAAAAAAGCAGGCCGGTACCTGAGTTTGTCCCGCTGAAATGATTTGTCTGCTGCATCAATGCGTTAGCGGAGCAGGTTCCATATTTCTTTCACTTTTGCGATGCCCCGGCGGAAATTTTCCGAGGTGTTTTACAAAGACATTACACCGCCGGGCCCGGAAGCATTTGCTGCACCCTCCGGCGACGGGTTACAAAGCCGGTGTCAGGATGCTAAGGCCATGGACAGCCCATCGACTCAACGGCGGTGTCAGAGAGGTTTGCTGCTTTGCAGCGAACGGCGGAGACAGCAGACCGGGGTCGGCAATGGCGGGGGAAGGCTGGTAAGACACCAGCACGCCGGTTGCCGCTGCGTACGGAGTTCGCACGAGGGAGACGTCCATGAATGGCCGCCAGCAGTACGCTCGCTTTTACTCGCGTTCGCACGACAGTGCTGCGCGCATCATCGCTTTATTGAGTCCCTACCTGTTCTGGCTGGTGGTCGGCGCGATCACCGGAGGCATCCTGCTGATGTAGCCCTGGGATGTCACCTGGACAGTCCGGCAGCAGGCTCTGCGAATTCCCGCTTGATCAGCCATTTCAGGGCCAGATCGTACTCTTCGAAGAGTTCTGCACTGCCGACGGCGCAGGCCAGCCAGTAGATGTCGGCGCAGCATTTCTCGTCGAGTTCCGTATCGATGACCACGGCGATACTGGCTTCGCGATTCCGACCGAAGTTGCCGATGATGAACTGATTGAAGGGCCCGCGTGCGCTTTCCACGATGTTCAGACGCATGTTGCGCAGATCCAGGAGCAGCGGCAGCCGGGCGTCGTAGTCCGGGTCCTCCAGCAGTTGCTTGGCAACCTCATAGAGGTGGGCAAGGTCAACATCGGAGTCAATCTGCACGGTAATGAGCCCATCGTCTGCGCTGATGTGGTAGTCGGCGGGCATCCGCTGTCCAGTTTCAGTCCTATTTGTCGCATCATAGAGAAAGGCTTCCGGCACAACTGTGCGCTGTGTGGCATTCCCGGTGCCGGGCGGCGTGCAGCGGTTCGCAACTGACGGTAAACACAGAGGCAGGAAATGATTGAACTGGACGACGAAGTAAAAGCGCGGCTGGCCCGGGCGATCGAAGAGGGTAAAACCCTCACCGCCGCCTATGTGGATGTGCAGGACCGTCCGCACATCTCTTTCTACGGCAGCACACACGTACACGACCGCGACAAACTCGCGCTATGGGTCAGGGATCCTCAGGGTGCGCTGATCAGCACACTGCCGAGCCGTCCACATATTGCGCTCATCTACGGTGATATTGCATCCCGCGTGTACTACACCTTTGCCGGTCGTGGCAGAGTGGATGATTCTGCGGTGGTGCGTGAACGTGTTTATTCTGAGATGCACCCCATCGAGCGGCAGTTCGACCCGGACCGGAAAGGGGTGGCTGTGATCGTGGAACTGGACAAGGTCACTACTCTGAGCAAGGCTGGCAAACAGGTTCAGACCCGGGACTGAGGAGCGGTCATGATTGTCATCCTGCATGGCTGGAGTGATTCGGAGGAGTCGTTCCGGCCGCTGGCCCGCTGGCTGACCGGGCAGGATCTGGACACGCCGATACAGGAGATCCGCCTCGGCGACTATCTGACCCTGGACGACGACGTCACTTTCGCCGATCTGACCGCCGCTCTCGAGCGGGCGTGGGACGACGTCGGTCTGTCCCGGCAGGCGCGCAGCGTTGATGTGATCGTGCACAGCACCGGTGCGCTGGTGATCCGGGACTGGATGTCGGGATTGCAGGGTGACAACCCGGTCCGCCGCCTGCTGATGCTGGCGCCGGCCAACTTCGGCTCGCCGCTGGCGCGCCTGGGCAGTTCCATGATCGGTCGGGTGTTCAAGGGCTTCCGCTCCGAAAGGCGCTTCCATACCGGTACCCGCATTCTCAAGGGTCTGGAGATGGCGAGTCCTTACAGTGTGGGTCTGGCGGCGAAGGATCTGTTCGGCAATCGCTCGGTATTTGCCGCCGGTGGTGTGCTCTGCACCGTGCTGGTGGGTGTCGAGGGTTACAAAGGAATTCGTGCGGTGGCCAACAAACCGGGCACGGATGGCACGGTGTATATCGCCACTGCCAACCTCAATGCGGCGCGGCTCACGGTCGACTTCGCAGCGGATCCGCAGCAGCCCGTGTACCGATTGACCCGCTCCAATGGCAGGGCGGCGTTTGCCCGGGTGCCTGGGCACAACCACACAACCATCACGCTGAGCGAAGGTGCGGACGATGAATATCTGACCGCGCTCATCCGCAGCGCGCTCACGGTCACCGACCAGACCTTTGCTGCGCACTGTGCGCGACTGGAAGCGGCGGATGCCCAGGTCCCGCCCGGAGCTGGCGCTGCTGCCGGCGGCGGCGGTGGACCGCGAAGACTGCAGAATACAGTGCTGCACGTGCATGACGATGTCGATGCGGACGTCGATGATTTCTTCCTGGAACTGTTCGTGAAGAAAGCGCCGGGTTCCCGATCGGAATGGGAGGCAGCCACCACCCGTGTGCAGGAGAAAGTCATTACCACTGCCCATGTCTATTCCGGAAACCCTGCGTATCGCAGTCTGCTCATAGACTGTGTCGAACTTGGGCGTACGCTGCAGACCTATCCCGGAACCCTGTGCATGGCATTGACCGCTCAGCCGGACATTGCCGAGACCGGATCGGTGGGGTACCGCACTTTTGGCTGGAATGACCTGGACAGCGTGAAGCTCGACACCCGGGCAACGGAGCGCATGTTCACGCCGGACCGGACCCTGCTGGTGGAGCTGAAGATACGGCGTGAACAGGAGGCAGACGTTTTCAGACTGAAGACCCTGGGCCGCAGTCGCCGTTGAAGTATGCATCTGGATCAATTTGAGGAGAAGGCCGTGGTAACGACCTCGATGAAGAACGGGCGGACCTATTGTTTTCTGCACCTGCGCGGTGCGGGCAGAGATGATGTCGAACTTCGAGCCCGCCTCCTCGGCGAAGTGTTTCCTGCCTGGCGCCGGGATACGGTGGCGGTGTGGGGAGTGTGGAGCGGCCTGTTTGGCGTGGCCAGCAATGAGCTGCTGGTGATCGCCGCCGCTGCCGATCGGCGGCCGCTCGAAGCATTCACGCGACCGCTGAGCGGAATCGAGATCCGTGACAGTCTGCTGCTGTCGCCCACAGTGCGGCCCACGGATGATGCGCCCAGGGAGAAAGCTGGCCTGTATGTTTTCCGCTTCTTTACTGTGGCGGATGCGGATGTGGCTGAAGTGGTACGCCTGTCCGCCGAGGCCTGGAAGACCTTCGAAAACACCGCCGCCTACCAGTCCGAACCCCAGGGGCTGTTCAGCCAGTCTGGCGCCACCGGTGTCGGTCGCATGCTGCTGGTGACCTGGTACGACGGCCTCGAATCCTGGCAGAAGTCACGTCGTCCGGCGCCGGAAGCCATGGAAAATTTCCTCCGGCGTCGCGAACTCACCCGGGGAACCGTCGCGCTTGCAACTAATCTGGTAGCGGACTGGTCCTGACCGCTACCAGCGCGCGGGCAGCGTGCTGACGCCCCGCAGGGTAATGGTCTGCTTCCAGTCCGGATGCCCGGGCGCTTCGAGTTCGAGTTCCGGCAGCCGTTCCAGTAACACGGACAGTGCCTCGCAGGCTTCGATGCGGGCGAGTTGCGCACCCAGACACAGATGGATGCCGCCGCCGAAAGACAGCGGCTTGTTGCGCTCGCGACGGATATCCAGCCGGTCCGGATCCGCATAGACGGCAGGGTCCCGGTTCGCCGCGGCCAGCAGGGTGAGTACCGCGCGCCCTCTGGGCACCCTGACTCCGCACACCGTGACATCTTCGAGTGCGTCTCTGCCGGTCAGTTGCACCGAACTGTCGTAGCGCAGAAATTCCTCCACCGCACGGGGCATCAGGCTTGCATCGTCCCGGAGCAGTTTCAGCTGGTCCCTGTTGCGGAACAGTGCAATCAGCGCGTTGCCCATGAGATTGACGGTGGTTTCATGACCCGCGGCGAAGAGCAGGCCGATGTTGGAGGTGAGTTCATCCCGGCTGAGTCTGCCGAGTTCGGTCTCGCTTTCCACGAGCGCGGTAATGAGGTCGTCTTCCGGCGATCTGCGCCGCAGCTCACAGAGGCTTTCGAAGTAAGCCTGACTTTCCAGCGTGCGTGCATTGGCGGCGGCAAGCTCCTCCGGCGTCATCGGCGAAGGATCGATCAGACGGCCGTCGACACGGCTGCCTCTGACGAACTCGGCTCGATCGCTCTCGGGGACTCCAAGCATGTCGCAGATCACGATCACCGGCAGAGGGTGAGTGAACAACCGGACCAGATCACCTTCGCCCTGGTCGATGAAATCGTCGACCAGTCTGTTTGCGATGTCGCGGATGCGCGAACGCATGGTTTCGACCCTGCGCGCGTCGAAGGCCTTCACCACCAGCCCCCGCAGCCGGGTATGGTCGGGCGGATTCTTCAGCAGCATGGTGCGTCGCAGATTGCGCACTGCGGGATTCGCCTCGACCTCCCTGAGCTGTTCCTCGGTCATCATGCTGTCGTCGCTGTGGCCCAGGGCACGATCTCTGAGCACGGTCTGCACGTCCGAATAGCGGCTCACAATCATCATGTTGGCGTCTTCGAGTACCAGCAGGGGATTGGATTCCTGCAGGTGTCGATACATCGGATAGGGATCGGCAATCGTCTCCGGCGAGAAAATCGACTGGATGCTGAACTCGGCCATGGCTTCTCACAAACTGGGCGCTTGCCGCATGTTAGCCCAATTGGTGATGTCGAGGCTGTGGGTTGCCGCCGGTGTCGGGGTGCTGCTCAACAGCTCTCCTTTGCCGCCCGCTCCCAGAGGCTCTCCTCCCGGGACAGCGCCCGATCCTCACTTGCCGGGTAGCCGCTACGGCGACGCGCCGCCAGCTTTTCCAGATGGGTCTGTGCCCGGGCACACAGGCGCTCGGACTCCCGGCGTTGTCGCTGTGCTTCGGCGTTGTGACGCTTACGCGCCTTCAGGCTGATCTGTCGCGCAGACTCCAGGCGGGATTCGAGTCGGGCGAGCTGCGCGCGCTCGCTGTCGGTCAGTGGTGCGGCGCGGATGAAGCTGGTCTCAGCGAGGTCCACAGGTTCATGCACGGAATGGAGCGGACAGCCGAACTGATGGTAGTGCACCCGATCTCCGGGCCCGACACAGCGGTAGACGGCGCTGTGCGCGGCGGTCGCCGCGGTGAGCGCAGTCGCAACGGCCGTCAGCCGGGCTGTCAGACCGGACAGAACAACCGACGCCGCCACACTCCACACCATGACAAGGTGCCTCGCCTGCTCCTGCACGGGTACCTCCTCGATTCGTCCCCTGCAGTGTTGGCGGGTGTGGCGCGGTGCACCAGTGGTTCGTGCGCACTTACTGGGTGAGCAGTCTTCCCGGTTGCAGGTGAGCGATCGGCGGTGGGCGCCTTAGAGGCTGTTCAGCCATTCATCATCGGAGCCTTCGTTGATGTCCGCGAACATGAAGGTGGAGAGATACCGCTCTCCGGTATCCGGAAGCATGACCAGAATCACGCTGCCTTTTGCTGCGGTCTTTGCGACCTCCAGACCCGCCGCGAGGGTAGCCCCGGAAGAGACGCCGACGAAGATGCCTTCGTTGCGCGCAAGCTCCAGTGCGGTGGCCTTGGCCACATCCTGGTTCACCGGCACGATCTGATCGGCGATGTCGCGATTGAGCACCTGGGGAATAAAGTCCGGTGTCCAGCCCTGGATCATGTGCGGCTTCCACTCGCCACCCGCCAGCAGTGAAGCCTGCTCGGGTTCCGCGGCGATGATGCGGATGTCAGGCCGGGCTGTCTTGAGCACTTCCCCGGCACCGGTGAGCGTACCGCCGGTACCCCAGCCCGTGACCCAGAAATCGAGACGCTCGCCGGCGAAATCCTTGAGGATTTCCGGGCCGGTGGTATTGCGGTGATAGGCGGGGTTCGCTGGGTTTTCGAACTGTCTGGCCAGGAACCAGCCGTGCTGGTCCGCCAGTTCTTCTGCCCGGCGCACCATGCCGGTGCCCCGTTCGGCGGCAGGGGTAAGAATCACCCTGGCGCCCAGCGCCCGCATGATCTTGCGGCGCTCGATGGAAAAGGTTTCGACCATGGTGGCGACAAAGGGGTGGCCGGTCGCAGCACAGACCATGGCCAGGGCGATACCCGTGTTGCCGGATGTTGCTTCCACCACGGTCTGGCCGGGCTTGAGCGCGCCGGAGTCCGTCGCGTCCTTGATGATCGCGTAGGCGAGCCGGTCTTTGACCGAAGCGAGGGGGTTGAATGACTCAACTTTGACATGAATGTCAACGTGGTCGGGACCCGTGCGGTTGAGCCGCACCACGGGCGTGTTCCCGATGGTTCCCAGGATATTGTCGTAGCGCATCAGTCGTCCTCTGTCATTCCCAGGCCGGCAACCATAGCTCAAGGGTGTCCGGGAGAAAAGAATCGCCTGCCGGCAATGGCCGATTTGTGAATCTGTGACACCGGTCCGGTACCTGCGGCGCGCTCAGACGATAGGCTCCAGGACGATGTCTGTCGCAAATCCGTCAGTTCAGTTTTTCAGTCGAGGACCCCGGGTGCCGAAGCGCGAAGTTCTGCAGGATTGGGTCCTCGTGGAGAATTTCCAGGTGGACGCCTCGCAGCGCTGTTCCTATGAATATCATGTGGTTCAGGATTCTGAAGCACGCCGCATCACGCTCACCATCAAGTGTCTCGACGAGCATGCCAATACCGTGCGTCTCGATCCCACCGTGATTTCCGAAGCGGCGGCCAGTGCCGGCTATGCGGAGATTGCCGAGCGCCGGATCCGCCATCTGTTCCGCAAGGGCATGCTGGGCGGTTGACCGCATCGACTGCTCCTGCGGTCGACGGCTCACCGCAACCTGGCGGACTCCACACCACCACTTCGGGGATGCGGTGGTGTTTGATCCGGCGGAAATCAGAGATCACGCGACCTACGACAACCCCCACGTTTATGCCACCGGAGTGCGACACGTGCTGGTCAATGGGGTCCCTGTACTCAGAGATGGCGAACACACGGGGGCGCTGCCGGGTCGAGTTGTGCGAAGGCGGGGCTGGAATGACGGGGCGGGGCCGGATAGAGAGGGAGGAAAGACAGCCCGGGTAGTCGGAGTGGTTGAACCGGTGGAGTAATGTCGGGCAGCGGGTAAGCCCGCTGCCCGAGGCTTACTGTCAGTCGCCGTGGCCACCGCGACCATGTCGGCCCCGGTAACTCTTGTGACTGCTGTGCTGGTGTTTCGCCTGATGGGCGGCCCAGCGTTCCTGCATGCGTGCGCGATACTCGGCGATTCTGGCTTTTTCCTCTTCGCTCATCGCCGGCTTGCAGACCTTGTAGGTCTTGTACTTACCGAGGTCCGGGCGGTAAACGTTGCGGCGCTTGCATTCCAGCCCCGCGGCGGGTGGCTCGACCACATCGGTGCCATCAGCGACCGGATCTGTCACCTCGTCCGTCGGATCCGTGACCGGTGGTGTGTCTGTCGGGGTTTCATCGGTACCGGTACCGGTACCGGTACCGGCTACCGGGCACTGTGTCGCGGCGCAGGACTCCGGGGCCTGGGTACTGAAAGGCGTGCTGCACATCCACTGGGCCGTACCGGCATCCGTGCACATGCACGAACAGGCGTTCTGTGCGAGGGCGCCGGGTGCATAACCGGCGAAACCGGCCAGCAGAAGCAGCATTGAAGACAGGAAACTTACTCGGACTCTCATGAAGGCGACCTCCTGAACATTGTGTTGCGCAGCGCCTACTGCTCATTTCGTGACGCCTACCTTAGTGAGAGTCGGCTGCTGCAAGTGTGATCGCGGTCACGCTTGTTTCTGAGGTCTGTAAGGGGTTGTAGGCCCCTGTGGCGCATGGTGCTCTCGGGTTAGCAGACACTGACATTCTAATGCCGCGGGCTTGACGCAACGGCCCGCTGTGGCAAGGTGTCGCCACTTCGCACCCGGAAACCACACCAAATGCACCTCACCAGGTTGTTGCCTCTGCTGTTTCTGTGGGGATGTTCGGGCGCCGGACCGGTGCCAGCGGGCACCGCCGCAGCGCAGTCCGAAGCCCGGCACTGGCCACATGGCGGCATGGTTTCGGTGGCCAACCCCCTGGCCGCCGACGCCGCAGCCGAGGTGCTCGCTCGCGGTGGCCACGCCGTGGATGCCGCCATTGCCGCGCATGCGGTGCTCGGCCTGGTGGAGCCGCAGAGTTCCGGTCTGGGGGGCGGGGCCTTCATGCTCGTCTACGATCGGGTCACGGGTGCCATGCACGCTTATGACGGACGCGAAACGGCACCGGCAGGTGCGCGCGCTGACATGTTTCTGGTGGATGGCGCGGAGATGGGATTCCTGGAAGCCTGGCAGAGCGGCATGGCGGTCGGCGTGCCGGGAGTGGTTGCCCTGTATGACCTGGCCCACAGGAAACACGGCAAACTCGATCTCGGCGAAGACGTCGCCCGGGCAATCCAGCTTGCGACAGAGGGCTTTACAGTCTCTCCCAGACTGGCCGGTTTTCTGGAACAGGTACCGCGCTTCACCCGCCTGGAAGAGAACCCCGACACCGCTGCCTACTTTTATCCGAACGGCCGGGCATTGACCGCCGGTGCCCGACTGAAGAATCCGGACTATGCACGGACTCTGTCCCGGGTGATTGCAGAGGGTCCAGCCGCCTTTTACGGGGGCGACATTGCCACAGCGATGGTCAAGGCAGCCCGGGCCGAACCGAATCCCGGCACCCTTTCCCTCGAAGACCTGACCGGCTATCGGGTGGCCGAGCGCAAGGCGCTGTGTGCCCTGTCGAAGGGTCAGCGGATCTGCACCATGCCGCCACCCTCTTCGGGCCTGGCCGAGATCATGATTCTCGGCCTCTACGACAGACTCACCGCCGATCGTGTGGCTTCTGGCAGGCCGCTTACCGAAGGCCCCCACGCGCCGGGATCCTTCGCCGCAGCGGTATCCCTGCCGGCGTTCGTGGACGCCCAGCGACTGGCTTACGCGGATCGCGATCACTATGTTGCCGATGGGGATATGGTGGATGTTCCTGTCGGAGCGCTGCTTGATGCGGCCTATCTCGATGTCCGCGCCCGGGAGCGATTCCCCGCCCAGGCGACACCGGTACCGGGAGATCCCGGCGCGGTGGTGAACGGCATGCCCATCATCGATCGCTGGGGGCAGGACAACACGGACGAAGCGGCAGGTACCACCCACCTGTCGATAGTCGACACCTACGGCAATGCGGTGGCCATGACGGCCACAGTCGAAGCCGTGTTCGGTTCTTCCCGCTGGGCGGCCGGCTTTCTGCTGAACAATCAGATGACGGACTTCGCCCGCACGCCCACCCTCGACGGCCGGCCCGTGGCCAATGCCGTGGCGCCGGGCAAACGTCCGCGCTCGTCCATGTCACCGGTGATCGTGCTGGATGAAAGTGGCGAGCTGCTGCTGGTGAGTGGCTCACCGGGTGGAAACTCGATCATCGCTTATGTGGCGAAGACCCTGGTCGGTGTGCTGCGCGGCGGCGTATCGGTGCAGGAAGCGGTGGCTGCGCCGAACATCGTGGCGCGTGGTGCTGTGGTTCGCGTGGAATCCGGAGTCGCGGGGGGCGCAGCGGCGGTGACCGCGCTGACCGCTCTGGGTTATCCGGTGCAGGCGCGGGAGGGTGAAAATTCCGGGCTCCACGTTATCCTGCGGGGCCCGGATGGACTCGAAGGTGCGGCGGACCCGCGTCGCGAAGGCCGCGTGATTCCGGTTGCCCCTCCTCGCTGAAACGGGTCGCTCAGGCGGGCCGCTCAGCACGTCGGTGATGGAAACAGTCTTTTACGTCATGGAGAAATAATGTTGAACCTGCCTCGAATTGTGCGAGCGGTCCTGGCGGGATTGCTGATCGCGACGCTGCCCCTGCCGGTATCTGCCGCGAATGCTCCTGCCCGGGCACAGCACGGCATGGTGGTGTCCGCCGATCTGCACGCCTCGCGCGTCGGGGTCGCTATCCTCGAGGAGGGTGGCAACGCAATCGATGCTGCAGTGGCAGTCGCCTTCGCCCTGGCGGTGACCCATCCCACTGCGGGCAATATCGGTGGCGGCGGCTTCATCATCCACCAGCCACGGGGTGCAGATGCGGTTGCCTACGACTTCCGGGAAACCGCACCGGCCGCCGCCCATCCCGACATGTGGCTCGAGGCGGGCAAGTACAGCGCGCGCCTGCATCATCACAGTCACAAATCCGTCGGTGTGCCGGGGACGGTCGCCGGGCTGCATATGGCATGGCAGGATGCGGGCTCACTGCCCTGGGCACGGCTGATCGCTCCGGCGATCCGGCTTGCCCGGGATGGCTTCAAGCTCAGCAACGGACTGGCGCGGTCACTGGAAGAAGAACTGCCGCGCATGCAGCCTTATCCGGCGTCGATTGCGGCGTTCAGTCGAGACGGTGTTCCCTACGCCACCGGTGATCTTTTCAGGCAGCCGGACCTTGCGGCGTCCCTCAAGCGGATTGCACAGCAGGGCCCCGACGGATTCTATAAGGGCCGGACGGCCGACCTCATCGTGGCTGAGATGCAGGCGGGTGGTGGGCTCATAACCCATCAGGATCTCGCCGACTATCGTCCCCGCCGCCGTGAGCCGCTCGTTGGCGAGTACCGCGGCTTTGAGATTGTGTCCATGCCACCGCCGAGCTCCGGCGGTGTCACCCTGGTGCAGATGCTCAATGTGCTGGAAGGCTATGACATGGCCGCCAGTGGCTTTGGCTCTGCAGCCAACCTGCACCGGATGGCCGAAGCCATGCGTCGTGCCTATGCGGACAGGGCGCGTTTTCTTGGCGACCCTGATTTTGTCGAGATGCCACTGGCGCGGCTCACTTCCGACGCCCACGCCGAAAAGCAGCGGCGCAGCATCAATCCGGACCGGGCGTCCGTCTCTTCGCCGGATAATTTCGACTGGCCCGTGGAAAGCAGCGAAACCACCCACTTTTCGGTGGTCGACAAGGATCGCAACGCGGTTTCTCTCACTTACACACTCGAATATGGCTACGGTTCAGCCATCGTTGTGCCTGGTGGCGGATTTCTGCTCAACAACGAAATGGGCGATTTCAATGCGGGGGTCGGCCTGACCGACAGCAACGGGCTGATCGGCACCAGCGCGAATCTGGCGGAACCCGGCAAACGCATGCTGTCGAGCATGACACCGACCATCGTCAATCGCGGCGATGAACTGTTCATGGTGACCGGTTCACCGGGGGGTCGCACCATTATCAACACCGTGCTGCAGACCATAGTGAATGTGATCGACTACGGCATGAACGCGCAGGTGGCAGTGGATGCGGGTCGGGTGCATCACCAGTGGCTGCCGGATCGCCTCAGTTATGAAAAATATGGCTTCTCCCCCGACACCCTCGCGCTGCTGCGCTCCATGGGCCACGAGCTGGTGGAAGACGGCATTCAGGGCGTGGCGGAAGTGATCGTGGTCGCCGAGGATGGCTGGCTCGAAGGGGGTGTGGATCTGCGGGTCCCGGACGGTGCGGCGGCCGGCTACTGACCGCAGTCAGCCGGTACTTCAGTTGAGACGCACGCGCAGGGGTATGTGAGAACCTGGAGGTGCTTCGGTCATGACCCGACTCATGATGCGGTTGTCCCACTCGTAAGACACCCGGTAGCCGCTGATCCGACCTTCGCCCACGGGAATCAGGCGGCAGCCCAGGCCCAGATCCCAGGCCAGCAGTTCGGCGAGTGAGCGCTGCGGATCAGGCCGTGGCGCACACTGTTCTTCGAAACGTGGGTCGGTACGGACGGGATCCACACTGACCACGCGTGCCTGAACCACCAGCTCACCGGCGCCAGCCAGTGCTGGTGCGCTGAGTGCCAGTATCCCGAGCAGGCAGGTCAACGCCTTGTGTGTCATCTGCCGCTCCCCAGCTGATTCCAGCCCAGTGAAGTAAGGACAACCAGATCCGCACTGGTCAGACCTGAGGCTGCCACGGTCATGGCAACCACATGGCGGCCTGACCTGTCCGCACGGGTATTGAACTCGGCACCCGTGATGCGGCCATTCAGTACCCGGGCGAAACTTTCCGCCCGCATTTTCGAGTCGAATGCTACGCCCGCCTTAGTGGATGCGTTTGTGATGAGCGCGGCTTTCTGCGCACCTGTAGAGCGCTCGATGCGCTTCTGATGCCCTGCAACGGTCGATGCGTAACGGATCGCCCCTTCGGGCAGTGTTGTACTGGCGTTGATGCGGGTCGGACCATAGTTGTAGGCAGCCAGCGCGCGTTGCACATCGCCGCCACTGGCATCGAGCAGTTCCCTCAGATAGCGGGCGCCCAGTTCGATATTCAGGCAGGGGTTATACAGCTCCGAGACCCGGCGCACGCCCAGATGTCTTGCAGTACCCGGCCACTGAATCTGCATGATGCCATGGGCATTTGCGGTGGAACGGGCGTCCGGATTCAGAGCGCTTTCCGTCGTTGCAACCGCCATCAGCAGATCGACGGGTACCTTGTGCAGTTGTGACGCGGCCTGGAAGCAACTCTGATAAGAGTTTGCGGCAGCGGCGTGCAGCAGTGGACACCAGAGTGCAAACAGGGTGACCACACAGAGTGGCGCATGGCGGATCATCTGCCGGTTACCTCCGCAATCCGGGCTTCCAGTCCGGCGATCTCATCGGCGGAAGCGGCCTGATAGACAACCTGATAGGCGCCCGGTCCTTTGCGTTCCACCGCGAAGGGATGCTGGATCTCGCTGGTCAGCCGGCGGGCGAAACCGAGCGCGGAGCGCTCGCTGTGGAAGGGAACCCACACCGTGGCGGTGTCTGTTGCCGCGGCGTCGGGAGACGGCAGATCGAATGGGGCGGCCGCCAGCGCGGCCGCTTGTGTTTCTGCGGTGAAGAACGCGTCTGATTCTGCATACTCGGCTTCCGGCTCAATTCTGGGTGCAGGTGCAGGTGCAGGTGCAGGTGCAGGTGCAGGTGCAGGCGCAGGTGCAGGTGCAGGTGCAGGTGCAGGTTCAATCAAAGATGCAACCGCTGGTACAGGTGCCGGTGCGGATCGGGCTGCAGGTACGGAGTCGGTAGCGGGGACAGATGCAGAAGCGTCCGCCGCCGCACTCGTGTGATCAGTGGTGGTCCGGCCAGTCGCCACTGGCGATTGGAACAAGGCGGCAGACGTGATCTTCAGCAGGCCATGCCAGGTGGATTCAATTCGGGAGGAAGTGCTTTCGAGCAGCGCGTGGGTGGGCGCATCTACGGCGGTTGCAGCCAGCAGTGTCAGTGCTGTGCCGAAGAGCATTCCGGTCAGAAATCGCATTGAGCCTCCTTCCTTACTGGTCCGGTCGGTCAGCGGCGGCAGGTGACCGCTGATCAGGTAATCATGTTTCCCTAGAGTCGCCGTACGCCTGCCGGGGAGTTTGCGAGCTGGATCGCCTGCCACTGAACTTCATCAGGCCGTTCAGCGATGAGTTTTTCGAGATCTGCGAGCCAGCGGGTCAGGTCGGCTGGTTTTGACCCGCTGCACATGCCTTCGGCGGCGCGCAGATGCCGGTCGAGCCTTGTTGCGACATCGCGGCGTCCGGAGGCGATGGCGTAGACGCCGACTCCCGGTCGATCAGAGTTGTCGGCTGCGGGGATCTGCACCCGGTATCGCTGTTCACCTCTGTCTGAACGATCGCGCCAGATCTCACAGCTCAATCCACTGAGACGACGATCCCGGGTGGAGAAGACGAACAGATAGGCGGGCTGAAGCAGTTCGAAACTCACCTCCACGCAGGCGCCCCGCTCACCCTGGTCACGGGATTCACGGCACACGCCGACCGCTTCGGATTCATTGAATCGCATCACCGAGAGCATCTGGCGGTCGGAATGAAATCCATTCATCGCCGGCGGCGATGCGCTGGCAGGTGCGGCGACAGTCGGCAGGCCGCCGGCCTGCAGATCACTGTTCTGCCGCGCCTTGTGCACCGATGCATCGAGACCGACGACATAAACGGCGGCCACCTGCTGGGTGACGTTGCGTCCGGTATCTTCGAGCAGCAGCTGCAGCTGATGGGTCGAGCCGCTGGCGGGTTCGCTCTGCAGCGAAAGCTTCCATTCGGCTTCTTCAGCGGTACGGGTGACGGCTGCAAAGGGTGTCCGGGAGAGCCGGGTGCGCAGTTGCCCGGAAATCTGCGCGATGGCACCGGGTTCAGGCGGTGTCAGATAGAGAGGACCCTGCAGGCCATCCGGTAAGGCGCAGCGCAGGTTCTGCTCCATGAGTTCAGCGATCCGGTGGCTGTCAGTCACAGTCATCGGACTGTCTATTGAGCCGCGGGGCTGCGTTTCTACAGCGCGACTGAAGGCGCTGCGCTCCGGCGCGGTGAGACGGCCCTGCCAGTTCAGATTGACACCACTCACCCACAACGATTCCGAGACATCGATCATGCTGATGTTCGCCTTGTGGCTGGAACTGCCATCCCTTTCGAGCTCGACACCGAGCAGGTAGGTCACCGGCTGAGGCGTGCCACAGGGTTGCCGGCTTTCATTCCAGACGATACGTACCCCCGGGTACTGCAGCAGTTGCTGTGTGAGGCGCTGTTCGACAGCCTGATGCAGGCGGGAGGCAGCTTCCAGGGTGCGCCCATCCCGCATGCTCACAACCTTGATGGTTTCGCCCCGAAAACGCGGGTGACTGGCAAGGGTTTGCGCCAGTTCGGGCGCTGCTTCGCTGTCGATCCAGCGACCCAGGCTCGCACTCAGAAGTCCGCTGTCGGCCAGCGCGGCGGTGGCGCTCAGCGTGCCCGCCGCGGTTGTACTGACAGCGGCGACGAGACACAGCGCGCGGACTGTTTCAGCCGGACGCCACATGCTGCACCTCACCGAAGCGGTCAATGACAAGCTCTCCCGAGCGTACCCGGGTCATATGCCGCTCCAGTTGCTGTTCGATACGCGGCGGCAGCACGATGGCCCAGGTGAAGACGTCGACGTTACGGCCGGTGGTTCGCAGGGCATTGATAACAAGCCCTGGAATGGTCTGGGGGAGCAGCTCGTAGACCCGTCCGGGTGCGGGACTGTCGCGGAACTGATAGCTGCCGTCGAGTTTCAGTATTTCCCTGCCTGGCAGACCGCCGGTCTGTGGGCCGTGGTAGGCGTACACGCTGATTGCGCCCTTTGCGATCAGACGCAGGAAATCATTGTCCGAGGCGAAGCGCAGACTCAGTCCCGGATCGGCAGTCGCGCCTGCCGCGGCTGCAGGTGGTGCTGGCAGGATGGCGGTTTCCTGGCGCGATGGTGAGGTCGGCTGCTGTCGCGCCTTCGCATCCGGTTTCAGGGTCGGCCGGGGTGTTACCGGCTCCGGGGTCGGCCTTGGCAGAGGCTGTTCCCAGCGCGGCGACAAGGCAGGAGACATCGGTGCTGAGCTGACCTCGCGGGTTTCGATCTGCGGTGTCGGCACGGGGCTGACCTGCAGCGAATCGACAGGAGAAGCGGGCTCCGCGGCGCTGGCCGCTGCTGTTGAAGAAGCGCTGACCGTCTCTGCTGGGGAAGTGATACTCAGGGGTGTCGGAGGCCGCTCGGTGGGGGCTGCTTCTTTGACCAGGGCCAGGATGGCGATCAGGCAGAAAGCGATGATGGCCATGAAGCGCATCACGTCGGTCTGCAGCGACTCACTGTCTCCCTGAAGCGGAATCGGCCCGTAGCTCATGACAGGAGAGCCTCCTGCGGATTCGTGTGGTGATCGCCCGATTTCTGCGTATTTGAGCTGCGGACTTCGTGACTGCGCGCGCCGTTGAGAGCGTTTTCAATTCGAGTCACCATGGTAATCAGCGTGCGCATGTCCGACTGCTGATGGTCCGCGTAGTATCCGATCAGGTTCGCACCCACGGTCATGGCCTTGCCCAGGCGCATGAGATAACCACCTATCCCGCCGATGATGGTGGTGGTGAGTGCAAGCAGAATGCCGCCGTCCACCAGTTTCTGCAGGACCGAACCAGCAGAGTCGACGACGGCCTGACCAGGCTCTCCGAGGGCGGCCTGAAGCGCGCTGCGCATGCCGACCGCTGTCCAGATCACACCGATCCCGACAAACAGGTGTATCCACACATCGAGAAGCTGATCGAGTTCCACCACCTCCCGCAGCGCGGGACTGCCGGTGAGAATCCGTCGTAGCTGGTGGAGGTTCATCATGTAGAGCGTAAAAACCACACCGAACAGCCAGATCGAATGACCGAGATTGGTGGTCAGCCAGGAGCCGAGCAGGGCGCGTGATGCGTCATCCGGGTCGGCGGGTGCTGCGACCAGCAATGCGACGAGGGCCAGCACAACACCGCTGCCGATTCCCCAGCCGAACCCGAAACGGGACGCTCCCGGGGCGGAAAAAGATCCCTCGGCAACGTCGGCGGATGTCACCGCACAGCTCCGGCGGTGCAGGCACGACAGGTTGCTTCCAGCACCAGGTCGGTTTCCTTCAGCAGGTTGTCCGCCCGGTAGAAACTGGCGGCATCTGCACTGGCGCGCAACAGACCAAGCTCCTTGTCGTGCAGTTCAGCCTGCATGTCGGAGAGCACCTGACGACGGATCGGACAGGTCTGGGAGCAGGTGTTGTAGTCACCCTGCAGGGAGACGAACTTCACGTTGAAGTAGCGGTTGTAGAGCCCTTCCGCCTGGCGGCGGCTGATGATGCCGGCGTCGTTCACCCGCATCAGATAGTTGCTGAAGCGCATGCGGTTGTCCCGTGAAGGATTGGCTTCGGCGATGCTGAGCAGCTGGTGGAAATAGCTGTCGAAGCGGTGTTCACAGCCTTCGTTCATGCGTGCTTCGGTCAGCGCCATGGCCGGCTCCAGATTGCCGCGCAGATCCAGACTGCAGTGATCGGGTTCGCTCGTGGTGCAGGCGGCAAGCGCTGCCATCAGTGGCAGGGCAATCAGCAGGTTTCGTATCGGGTGTCCCATGATGTTCTCCTCAAGGCCGGGTCGGGCGGGTGAGAGCCGCTTACAGAGCCAGCGGGCTGACGAATTCGGTTTCTCCGATCGCATAGGGTGGCGATGCGACAGGCGCTTCAATACTGGCTTCACCGAAGAGAATCTCCTTCACGCCGCTCACCACGGCCGACATCTCCGGGGTGATCATTCCGAAGGACTGATTCAGCTGTTCCATCAGCGTTGCCCGCCCGATTTCTTCCTGGGTGGCGGCGATCAGCAGCGCGGCTTCCTCCATGTCGAGGTAAATGTCGGAAGCAACCACCGCGAGGGACTGACCGGGTCCTTCCTTCTGGGTGGCTACCAGGTCGTAGTACTGCTTGAAGCGATCGGACAGACGCACGCCGGAGCGACCACGCAGAGCGGGTCGATCCTTGGCTGATTCACCACGCTCAACTTCGCCGAGCAGCGTGTTCTGCAGGGAGGTTGGGGTGGTGCGCTGGCCGAGTTCCTGGCGCAGACGTTTTTCAAGGCTGTTGCGGGTGTTGTCGACCGCCCGCTCCATCTGGGGCAGACGTTCGCTCATCACGTCGAGCATCTCGAGATAAGTTGCGCCGATCTGTTTCGCGATGCGCTCACAACCCTGATCACCCTCTGAGCCCTGACAGAGGCTTTCGGTGTAGAGCTGCTGCTGCAGGTCCAGGCGCTCGATGATGCCCTGGAGATTGTTCTCCATATCTTCCGCCGCCTGACCTGTCTCGCGGATGTCTTCGAGGACGTTGGTCGGAAACAGGCGTACCACCGGACCCGAACCGCCGCCTGCGGCGAAGGCGGTGGGTGCCATAGTCAGGAGGATTGAAGTCAACAGAGCTGGAGCCAACGGGTTTGGAGCCGGACGGGTGGGAAGCCGCAGGGCAGACGATGCCAGCCTCAACAGTCTGCGCAGGGGTCGGGTCAGTGCGGTGGGCGCCTTCATGGGTGCGTTCTCCTTTCGAGTTCAGCCGTGCTGAATGTGCTGCGGGATATGCGAATCCCCTGTGTTGATAGTCACGTTAGCCATTGCTGAATGAACCGGACCTGAATGACGGGTGTGCATTCGCATCAACTGGAAAAATCAGGGGTGACCTCAACCTGCACGCGAATCTCGTCACCCGGGTGATCGCTGACCCGCTTGACGAAGCGCTGGCCCGCGTATTCATAGGTCACGTCGTAGGCGATCACTTCGTCGACCGTTCGCTCCCGGTAACCGGTTTCGCAGATTCTTCGGCTCCGCGGCTGCCTGTAGTCGTCGTAGTGATAGCCATTGTGTTGCGCGACTGACTGGCGGGCGATTGACGAGCCGGCGAAGGCACCGATCACAGTCAGCGCCGTGCGACCACTGCCTCCGCCGAACTGGTTCCCCACGAGGCCGCCGATCAGGCCCCCGAGGATCCCCGGTACCACCGCGTCGCGCTGTCGGTAGGGACGCCTGTGTTCGCGATAGCTGTAGGCGGGCTCGACGGTGCGACACTCCTGCACCGGGTGGCTGACTGTGCGGCGACTGGTGACGGGCGAAACGTCGATGACCGGCACAGCGATGTAATATGCGTTATCTGAGTTGCCCGCCATGGGTGCTGCCTGTCCCGTGACCGTTGCGAGGGAGCCGATCAGTGCGGCGATTGTCATCAGGTGGCGGTACATGTGCCCTCTCCCTTCAAGCGGATTGGCGTCCATGGTAGGGCGGGGAAGTTAAACAGGACCTGAACGACAACGGCACAGGGAGCACCCGATGACCCGGCTCGACAGACAGAAGTGGGACAGACGCTACTCACGAGGCAGTGAACTGGCAGGCGCTCAGCCCAGCGAGTGGCTGTTACGGAGCCTGGCACTGGCCGGCTTTGATCGGGGCGATGGCAGGGCGGCGCTGGATGTTGCCTGTGGCACCGGGCGAGACGCGCTCTATCTGGCCGCTCTCGGATTCTCCGTGGATGCGGTGGATATCTCCCCCGTTGCACTGGCCCAGGCGAGCGCGGCGAGCCGGGAGCGGGAGCTCAGCATCAACTGGCTGGAGGCCGATCTGGATCTGGCCTTCCGTCCGCCCCGGACCTATGACCTCATCCTCATGATTCACTATGTGAATCTGCCGCTCATGGAGAAACTCACCCTGGCATTGCGCCCGGGCGGCTGGCTCGTGTCCGAGCAGTACCTGCACACCAGTGGTGTGCAGGTTGGCCCCAGGCGGGCCGAGTACCGGGTCGCCTCAGGCGCGCTGGCAGCGGCCTGTGGAGATCTGGAGATCGTGGAGCAGGAAGAAGGAACCAGCCGGGACAGACTGGGCCGGACCCTCGCGGTTTCCCGGGTTGCGGCAAGACGTTCGGTACTCGGTCATTGATATATGTATAAAATAATTGACATGAGGTAAATAAAAACATACCTTGAGTCGGTAATTTTTGACGGAGACCCGGTCGCTGTAGCGGGTCGCTGTAGCGGGTCGCTGTAGCCGGTCGCTGTAGCGGGTCGCTGTCACCGGTGTTGCCACAGGTCACGACAGCGGGCCTCGATAACTCAAGGAGAACGAATATGAACCGCCCAAAGCCTCCGGAGTCCCGGATCGCGTGCCGAATGGACCGGTGCTGCACTGCGTCGAGCCACAGATCCCGGGCAATCCCCGCAGGGGGTGCGCTATGAGCGGGGGCTCCGGCGAGGAATTCTCCTTCAAAGAAAAGAGTCTGCTGATTTCCCTGCTGGCGATCCTGGTTCTCTACGGCGCCTACTTTCTCCGGGTACTCGGTGGAGAGGCACAACCCGTCCTGACCGCCATGCTCCAGGAAATGATCGGCATCGTGATCGCGCTGATAGTCGTGCACATCGTCTACCACTCGGTGATCAGTCTCGACGACGCACCCGGCAGAGACGATGAACGGGATAAGGCCATCGATCGCCGTGCCGGATCGATCAGTCATGTCATCCTGGTGATTGCCGTGATCACCGTGCTGGCCCGGATTCTCATCGTCGGCGCCTGGGGTGAGTCGGCGGATGAAAGTCTGATCTCGCTGTTTGAGATCGCTAATCTGCTGCTGGCCGGACTGGTGGCGAGCGAGGTCGTGCACTATGCGGCACAGCTGTACTTCTATCGGCGCGGCTTGTGAGGGACCGGATGGTGTGGGCCGCAAGTGATTCTGCCGGCTGTCTTCGATGAGCCGCAGCAGTCCGATCCGCAATGACATTCGCCGGCTGCGCTTCGCAGCGGAAGAGATGACCCAGCAGGGACTGGCGGAGTGCATCGGCGTGACACGTCAGACGGTGAACGCCATCGAAGGGGGCAAGTATTCCCCCTCGCTGGAGGTCGCCTTCCGTATCGCCCACGTCTTCGGCGTGTCCCTCGATGAGGTGTTTGTCTACTACCCCGAGGATGATGACGGACTCAAGCAGGTCTGAACTGCCCCGGTCTGGAGATTGCTGCTAAGCTTGCCGCTGTTGCGCGCATCGGGAGGGGTTCAAGTGCAGGCTGTTCGATCATCCATGCTGCTTGTCTGTCTGCTGATATGCGCTCCGCACGGGGTGTCTGCGGCGGGCCTCGAGCCGGAACTCGGTAGTGTGGCGAAGATGGCCGCACCGTCGGACCACTGGTTCATCACCCTTGGCTTCCTCGGTGGCGGAACCATCTTCGATGGGGATTCGGGTGAAATGCAGGGCCGGGTGCATGTGACCAGCTACTCCCCGGGTATGGTCATCGATGAGCGTCGGCAGCGTTTCTATGTACCCGGCGCGCACTATTCACGCGGCAGCTATGGTGAACGGACCGATCTGATCGTCGTCCAGGACATGACCACGCTCACTCCGGTCACTGAGATCGAAATACCGAAAAAGCTCGCCGGCGTGTTCAACCGTGCGGTCATCAATCCCGTCGGCGACAAGCTCATCGGTGTCTACAACATGACCCCTGCGATGTCTGTCAGCATCGTGGATGTCCAGTCCGAGACGTTCGTGGGTGAGATATCCACCGCCGGATGTGCACTCGTCTTTCCCCTGTCCGGACGTCGCTTCATGCAGATCTGCGGAGATGGCACGGTGCAGGTGATCGAACTCGATCAGCAGGGCAGAGAGCGCAGCCGCACCCGCAGCAGAGTGTTTTTTGATCCGGAAAAAGATCCGGTTTTTGATCAGGCACTGGCCCGGCCGGAAGGCTGGATGCTGATTTCCTTCGAAGGGCTGGTCTACGACGTTCGCATCACGGACAAAATCACGATTGCCGAACCCTGGTCGCTGCTTGATGAGGCAGATGTCGCGGAGAAGTGGCGGACAGGCGGCAGCCCGCCCTTCGCTTACAACGCAAAGGCCGGCGTGCTGCTTGCCCTCATGCACCAGGGTGGAGCGGATACCCATGAAGAGCCGGGTACCGAGATCTGGGCCTTCAGCGTGGACCACAGACGTCGAGGGTACCGGCTTGCGCTGGAAGACCCGGCGAGCTCCATAGCGGTCAGTCTCGATGAAGACCCGCTCCTGTACGTTCCCGGGAGTGGCAAGGTCCGGGTGCACGGGGCGCGCACCGGGCGATGGCTGCGCACCATAGAAGAGTCAGGCGCCTTCGCTTCCAGAATTCAGGTCTTCGGGGAATTCAAATGAGTATTGCAGGCAGAATCTGGGCAGACATGGATGCAGGGGTCACCCGTTCGACCCGGGATCTCGCGAAGCGGGTGTCGCGGCGCGGATTTCTCGCCCGGCTCGGGACGCTGCTGGTGGGCGCCGGTGCCATGCCTCTCCTGCCGGTCGCGCGTGAAGCCAATGCCGCCGGCGCGGGAATTCCGGAGCTCGGGGACCCGCAGAGTTGCGACTACTGGCGCTATTGTGCATTCGGTGGCTTTCTCTGCAGCTGCTGCGGCGGTTCCCACACCCAGTGCCCGCCGGGAACAGAACTCTCACCGGTAACCTGGGTGGGCACCTGCCTCAATCCGGCGGACGGCAAGCACTACCTGATCTCTTATAACGACTGCTGCGGAAAGTCGGTCTGTGGCCGCTGCGGCTGCCACCGCACCGAGGGCGACAAGCCCATCTACTATCCTTCGAAAAGCAACGACATCCTCTGGTGCTTCGGTACTCAGAGTCACAGCTACCACTGCACCGTGGCGCTGGTGCTGAGCGAAACGAGCGCAGTCTAGTGGCCGGAAATGCCCGTTGCTGGCCACCAGGGAGATCCGAATACCGGATGAGCGTCTCCCCGGCGAGTTTCGCCGCAACCGCTTTCCTCTGGCTGGCCACACTGCTGGCAGCAGGAACAGCCGTGGCGGAAGATCCGAAAATCGCTTACTGGCTGCACTGCGCCGGCTGCCATGGCCTGGAAGGTAAAGGTGCACCGCCGGAGGTGCCAACACTAGTGGATGTGCCAGGGGCCATTGCCGCTCTTCCCGGTGGGCGCGAGTATCTGGTGCGGGTACCCGGGGTTTCCCTGGCACCGCTGTCGGACGACCGGCTCGCGGAGGTGGTGAACTACATGCTTACCCGCTTCTCGACCGCAGCGCTGGCCGCCGATTTCGAACCTTACACCCCGGGGGAAATCGCCCGTTTCCGCAGCGCGCCCCTGGATGACCCGCTGCGGACCCGCAGGGAACTGCTTGCCGCCGCTGGTCGGCCGAATCTCTGAAGTGAAGCGGCAACTCCCGGTTCTGTTATGTCTGCTGCTGTGCGGCTGTGGCTATTCGCCGGAAGAACTCGAGGCGGCGTTCCGCGACGGGCATCGCGCCGGCATCATCTGGTGCAAGCGCGAGGAGCCGGCACCGGACCCGGACCTGGATGCGGAACTGCTGACGCATTGGCGTCAGGGCTTCGAGCAGTCGGTGTCGGTACAGTGTCAATCGCGTGCAGCTGAGATCGTCTGGCCTGCAGATATTCCGGAGAGCAGATGACGCTGGTACGCAACGCGGTCACGGATTTTCTCAAACTCGAAGCATCCGGGGGGATCATCCTGGTTGCCGCTGCGCTGTTGGCGCTGGTGCTGTCGAATTCGCCCCTGAACTGGTTGTATGAGGCATTTACCCGGGTACCCGTGGCCATTCAGGTGGGTGCTCTGGAGATCAACAAGCCGCTGCTGCTCTGGATCAACGATGGCCTCATGGCTGTGTTCTTTTTTCTGGTCGGCCTCGAACTGAAACGCGAAATTCTCGAAGGCGAATTGTCGACGCCGTCGCAGGTGGTATTGCCGGCAGGTGCTGCGATCGGCGGTTTCGTGGTACCGGCAGTAATCTATTACCTGCTGAATGCGGACAACGCGGTGAGCGTGGATGGCTGGGCCATCCCCGCTGCTACCGACATCGCCTTTGCGCTGGGTGTATTGACGCTGCTGGGCGATCGGGTGCCGCCGGCTCTGAAAGTATTTCTCGTCTCGCTGGCCATTTTTGATGATCTGGCGGCAATCGTGGTAATTGCACTGTTCTTCACAAGTGAGCTGTCGGTACTCTCTCTCGGGCTGGGCCTTTCCGGTGTGTGCGGGCTTGTCATACTGAAAATGCGCGGGGTGAAACGTATTGGCCCCTACCTCCTGGTAGGGCTGTTCATCTGGGTCTGTGTACTGAAAAGTGGTGTGCATGCCACGCTGGCTGGTGTGGTGACGGCACTGTTCATTCCGCTGCGGGATGAAAATGAAGCCTATGAAGGCTCACCACTGCGGCACCTGGAGCATGTCCTGCATCCCTGGGTGGCGTTCATGATCCTGCCGCTGTTCGCATTCTCCAATGCGGGCGTTTCCTTCAGCGGCATGAGCGTGAGCATTCTTGCCGAGCCGGTCCCGCTGGGCATCGCTGCCGGTCTGTTTGTCGGTAAGCAGGCGGGGGTTTTTCTGACCTGTGGGCTGCTCATCCTCCTCGGTGTATGCCGTCTTCCCCAGGGGGTGGACTGGCTGTCGCTCTATGGGGTTGCGGTGCTCACAGGAATCGGATTCACCATGAGCCTGTTCATCGGCTCGCTGGCCTTTGAGCACGTGGGATTCGATTACGGCGCCGGAGTTCGCGCCGGCGTGCTGGCAGGCTCGATACTGTCAGCAGTCTTCGGCTACGGGATTCTGCGTGTGGCCCTGCGTCGCCGCTGAATCAGTCCTCAAGGCGGGAAACCGGCAGTGAAAGATTGGTGAGCATGGCGATCGCGCGGATCGCAAAGCACAAACCGATACTGGTGACGACGGCCATGTCATCGGGAACAGCGAACCCTTTCAGCAGGCAATAGCAGCCCGCGCCCGCTACCGCGGCGCTGGCATAGATTTCCTTGTGCAGGACCAGAGGCAGCTCGTTGCACACCACATCTCTGAGGATGCCCCCGACGACTGCAGTCGTGACACCCAGCATGACAGCCACCAGGGTACTGTCTGTCAGCAGATAGGCGCTGCGGGCGCCGAGTACGGCAAACACGCTCAATCCTATGGCGTCTGCCCAGACAAGCACCCGGGTACGGCGGAAATGTTTACCGGCTAGGAAGACGGATACTGCCGCAGCGAAGGCAACCCAGATGTTCAGCTGATCCGAGATCCAGAATGGCTGCACGTCGAGCAGCAGATCGCGCACGGTTCCGCCTCCGACAGCTGGCAGCAGGGCGACGAACACGAATCCGAAGATGTCCATCCCTTTGCGTCCTGCAGCAAGGGCGCCGGACGCTGCGAAAGCGAATACACCGAGATAACCGAGTAGCTCGAGTGCGCTGTACATCCGCGGGCGTTTCCTTAAATTCAAACCGACCGGTGCCGGGTTCACTGGTAGGATACCGCGTCGTCGTCGATCGAGTATTTCCATGTTCACGGTCATCCGGCAGGCCTCCGTGCTGCTGCTGGTCCTGTTTCTGCATCCCAGCTCTCATGTTCAGGCTGGTGAACCGGCGGGTACCGCCCTGACCGCTGATCGGTCGGTTATCGAATACGACCGCGAAATGCGCATGCTGGCCGGCCGCGAAAAAGTGCGCCGTGCGCTCGCGCAGATTGATCGGGAAGATCCGGCAAGCACTGCTCAACTCATTGAGCTCACCCAGATCCCGGCGCCACCCTTCGCGGAGGAGGCCCGGGCACGCCGCTTTGCCGAACTCGCCCGGGCGTTACAGGTCGGGGTGGTGGAGACGGATGAGGCAGGAAACGTCTACGTGCGGCGGCCGGGGCGTGGTCCGGATCGCATACCCGGCGAGGAAGGTTATACGATTGCCATGGCTGCGCACCTCGATACGGTATTTCCCGCAGGCACTGACGTAACAGTGCGCCGGGAGGGGCAACGGTTGCTGGCGCCCGGAATCGCGGACAATGCCCGGGGCCTTGTGTTGCTGCTCCTGCTGATGTCGGCGATCGAGGTCGCCGACCTGCATACCGCGGCTGATCTGCTGTTTGTGGCAACGGTCGGCGAAGAAGGCCTCGGCGATCTGCGCGGCGTCAAGCACCTGCTGCGGGACGGCGGCCCCCGGATCGACGAGTTCATCGCCATCGATGGCGGCAGTGATGAACGGGTCCTCAACCAGGCGATCGGCTCGCTGCGCTACCGGTTGACCTTCCGCGGTCCTGGCGGGCATTCCTGGGGTGCTTTCGGACTCGGCAATCCGGCCCATGCGCTGGCCAGTGCCATTCATCACTTCGATCTGGCCGCAGCGGACTTCGTCCGGTCGGCACCCCGCACGACCTACAATGTCGGTCGCATCGGTGGCGGAACATCGGTCAACGCAGTGCCTTTCGAGAACTGGGCGGAAATCGACATGCGATCGGAATCACCAGCAGCGCTGCTGACCATCGATGAACTGCTGCACGCTGCGGTAGCCACCGCGCTGGACGATCACAATGCGCAGCGAGACCGGGGTGATCGGTTGACTGTAGAAATCAGGCGTATCGGCGATCGCCCTTCCGGCATCGTCGATCCGCGGACACCTCTGATTCAACGCGCGATGGCGGCTGCCCGTTTCTTTGGTATTGAGCCGCTGCTGAGTTCGGGATCAACGGACGCCAACGTCCCCATCGCCCGGGGTATTCCTGCCACGACGATCAGCCGGGGCGGGAAGAGCGGCGGCGCGCACGCACTGGACGAATGGTGGTCACCAGAGGATTCGGCTCGAGGGGTGAAGAAAGCGCTGCTGCTGCTGCTCGCGAGTGCGGGTGTAACGGATGGCTGAATGCCACCCTTCCGGCGGGGGCCGGCGCGCGGCCTTTTGATTCCACCTGCCCGACACTTCGCTGCAGGTGTGCACGGGCGGACCGCGCGGCTATAATCCCCGGGCCCGCGACGTTCTCGCTTCCAGCTGAATGATCATCGATGAATGAATTACTGCTGCGGATTGTATCCGCAAGTCTCGGCGCTGCATTGCTCTTCGCGACACCTCTGCACGCCCAGGATTCGACCAGAATGCCGCCTGCCGTGCCTCCGGCCACGCAGGCGTATCCGCTCTCCGGCGCTCCGATGCTCGACGGGGACGTGCTTGGAGATCCGGTCTGGGAAGGTGCAAAGGCGACCAGCGGCTTCTGGCAGATCCAGCCCAGGGAAGGTCAGCCGGCGACTCAGCGAACCCAGGTCTACATGGGTTACACGGAAGACACACTCTACATTGCCGCCGTGCTCTACGATGACAATCCTGCCGGCATCATCGTGTCGGACTCCCGGCGGGACGCGGATCTGGATCAGACCGACAGTTTCCAGGTCATCATGGATACCTACCTCGATGGGCAGAACGGATTTGTGTTTGGCACCAACCCGTCCGGTCTGCAGTACGACGGGCAGGTGACCAAGGAAGGTGGCAATCAGTTCGGCAGCGGTACCGGTGGTGGCTTCAACCGGGACTGGGACACGACCTGGGATGTGGCAACCCGGATCGGCGACTATGGCTGGAGCGTGGAAATGGCCATCCCTTTCCGCTCCCTTCGCTACAAGGGAAAAGACGCCCAGATCTGGGGAATCAATTTCCAGCGCAACATCCGTCGCAACAACGAAGTCGCCTTCTGGTCGCCGCTGCCGAGACAGTACAATCTGTATCGCGTCTCCCAGGCGGGCAGACTGGAAGGCGTTACACTGCCGGCCCAGCGGAATCTGAAAGTCACCCCTTATGCGCTGGGCCGGGCCACACGGGGCACCGATGTGTCCGGCACCGACACGGACACCGAATTCGGTGTCGACCTGAAGTACTCGGTCACACCGAGTCTGACACTCGACGCGACCTACAACACCGACTTCGCCCAGGTGGAAGTGGACGAAGTGGTGGTGAATCTGGATCGGTTCAACGTCTTCCTGCCGGAAAAGCGGCCTTTCTTTCTGGAGAACGCCGGTCAGTTTTCGGTGGGGCTGCCTGAAGAAGTCGAGCTCTTTTTCAGCCGCAGAATCGGTATCGGTTCGGATGGCTCACAGATACCCATCGATGGCGGTCTGCGGCTTTCCGGCAAGGTGGGGGAACGTACCAACGTCGGTCTGCTGCAGATGCGTTCCCAGTCGGTGGACGATGTCGCGCCGCGCAATGACTTTTCCGTCATCCGGCTCAACCAGGAACTGCGCAATCGCTCGTCGGTTGGCGGCATCTACGTACAGCGTGACGGCAACGGCGGCCTGCCCGGCGTGTCCGCCAGCGATGACTACAATCGCACCTATGGCCTGGATGGCCGTCTCGGTCTGGGTGACGATCTGCTGATTTCCGGTTTCGTGGCAAAAACGGACACACAGGATCTGGACGGCAAGGATCACGCCTTTTCTCTGAAGGCTGACTTCAACTCGGAAGCCTGGTCGAACTCGATCGGCTACTCCGAAGTCGGTGAAGATTTCAATCCGGAAGTGGGCTTTGTCCGCCGCACCGATTATCGCAAGGCGGACTTCCGGGTGCTGCGGCGCATCCGGCCAGACAATTTCTGGGGTCTGCAGGAGCTGCGTCCGCATGTGTCCTATCGCGGGTACTGGAATTTCGATGATGTCTACGAGTCCGGCTTCGTGCACGTGGACAATCACTGGGAGTTCAAGACCGGTGGTGAGATTCATACCGGTGTGAATTTCATCCATGAAACCGTGGCCACGCCTTTTGAGATCGCAGACGGGGTCAGTGTGCAACCGGGTGACTACGACACTTCGGAAATGCAGCTGGTGATGTTCACCAACCAGGGTGCGCCGCTGAGTTTCGAGCTGGAAACCCGTGTCGGGGGCTATTTCAGCGGCGACAAGGTCACACTGATTCCGGGGATCAGCTATCGCATCGGTGATGCCTTCAACTCGTCACTTTCCTGGAACTACAACGACATCGATCTGGATCAGCCCGATGGCAAGGTGAAGGTCAGTGTCGGCGTTCTGCGGCTCGCGTATTCCTTCACCCCGAAGATCTCTCTGGAGACGCTGGTGCAGTACGACAACCGGGACGATTCGGTGGCCACCAATGTGCGCTTCGCCTGGCTGCAGTCAGCCAATGCGGGCCTTTACCTGGTGTACAACGAACTCAACGAGGATCTGGTCGGCCAGCGCTGGAAGAGCCGGGAGTTCATACTCAAGTACAGTTATATCTTCGATCTGCTGAACTGATCCATGTGGGAAGCGCGCAGGGTCAGCTTGGAAGGGGGGCTTGAATGGGGCAGAAGCTGACAGAGGCCGAGATCGCGGCGCGTCTCGCTGAGCTCAATGCCGAGGGCGCTGACTGGGTGCTGGTCGAGGGCAAACTGCAGCGAACCTTTCAGTTCACTGACTTCGTTGCAGCCTTTGCCTTCATGACGCGGTGTGCGCTTGTCGCCGAGCGCATGGACCACCATCCCGAGTGGTTCAACGTCTACCGCACCGTGCGGGTCGACCTCACCACTCATGATGCCCGGGGCCTCACCACCCGCGACTTTGCACTTGCGCATTCGATGAACGAGGCTGCGAGCGCAACCGCCTGACAGCGTGCCACAATCGCGCCGTAACCGCACTGCAACCGTGCAAGCTACACCTTGCCCCTTGTTTGGGGGATACTGCTCCCTTTCCGGCATGGGAGCGCAAGTGAGCACAGAAATCTGGATACTACTGGTGCTTGCCGCAGCTGCGGCATCTGCCCTCATCACTTTTTTTCTCGCGCGACGAGGCGCACCGACCCGAAAACAGCTCGATGATCTCGAGACCGAACTCGAAACTGCGCGCAATAACGCGAAGCAGGTTGAGGGCCGGGTGAGTGAGCATTTCGAGCGCAGCGCGGTGCTGTTCGGTCATCTGGCGAAAGACTACAAGGCTTTTCTGGACCACTACTCAGACAGCGCCCAGGCGCTGGGACTGTCTGAGGGTCGTGCCCGGGAGCTGCTGGAACAGGGCTACCAGCCACTGCTCACGCATCTCGAGCAGGATGTGGTGAATCAAACGGAAGCACCTGCGGCATCGAAGCCGAAGGACGCCCCTGCAACTGAAGCCTCTGGCGACCAGGCACCAGCAGCTAAGGCGTCTTCAGACAAGCCACCCGCAGACAAACCATCCGCAGACAAGGCGCCTGAACACAGGCAGACGGGTGAAAGTGTCGCGCGAACCGAACCACCCCTGATCAAAGATATCGTGGACGCACCGCCAGAAGCCGCCGCTGTGCGAAGCGTCGAAGACGGCGCACGCTCCGCCAGGGTGGTCGCTGTGGACCTGCAATCGAAAGCGGATGCCGAGCCCAAAACGGATGCCGACCTCAGGGCGGATGCCGGGCCCAAGACGGGTGCCGATCCCAAGGCGGATCGTCAGGCCGGGCGGGGCTGATCGGGAGTCAGACGATGCACAAGCCCATGCCCGATCAAGGTACCGATTGGTCTGCACTCAAAGCGCAGATGATAGAGCGCGGCGCGGGCGATGCACGCTGGCGGGAGGGACGTACTGCAGTTTACGTCTTCAATGCCGGTGAGGAAGTTGCCGCCGTGCAGAAAGAAGCCTACACCCTCTACATGTCTGAAAACGGGCTGGGTCCGCTCGCCTTCCCCAGCCTTAAACAGATGGAAGACGAAGTGATCGGCATGGGGCTGTCGCTGCTTCACGCGCCCGAGGGTGCCAGGGGCACCATGACTTCGGGCGGTACCGACTCGATTACCATGGCAGTAAAAACAGCCCGGGATTACGCCATCGCCGAACGAGGCGTGAAAGGGCGTGCCAACCTGGTTCTGCCTTACTCCGCGCATCCCGCCTTCGACAAGGCGGCCAAGCTGATGCAGCTCGAAGTGCGCCGGATACCGGTGGCCGCAGATCTGCTCGCGGATACCCAGGCAATGGATGCGGCCTGCGATGCCAGCACCATCATGCTGGTGGGTTCAGCGCCGAGTTTCCCTTATGGCCTCATCGATGACATCCCTGCGCTCAGCGCAGTCGCTGAAAAGCGGGCCGTTTGGTTGCACGTGGACGCCTGTGTCGGCGGCTACATCGCCCCCTTTGTGCGGATGAACGGCGCGCCGATTCCCCCTTTTGACTTTGAAGTTCCCGGTGTGATGTCCATGTCCGCCGATCTGCACAAATACGGCTATTGTGCGAAAGGTGCATCCACGGTGCTCTATCGAAGTGCCGAGCTGCACGGGTACATGGTGTTTGACTGTGCCGACTGGCCCGGTGGCCGAATGATTACGCCCACGCTGGCGGGCACCCGGCCAGGTGGGGCCATCTCCGCCGCCTGGGCCGTGATGAATTTTCTCGGTGTGTCCGGTTACCGGAAAAAGCAGGGGGAGGTCACCCGGGCCCGTGAACTGATCGAGGAAGGGGTGCGAAAGCTGGGATTCGAAGTGCTCGGCCAGCCGCTGCTCGGTATCCTGGCTTTCTCCCACCCGGAACTGGATGTGTTCGCCATCTATAAGCAGATGTATCGCAAGGGCTGGTTCACCAGTCTCACCACCCGGCCTCCCGCGTTGCATCTCATGCTCTCGCCCTTCCATCTGCAGGTGACAGACGTCTACCTGAACGACCTGAAGGAGAGTCTGCAGGCGGTTGCCGAAGGCGCCGGACGCGGCGACTTCGAGGCACGCTACAGTTAAAAGGCCGTTGATCAGTTCTTCCTCGCGCTGCAATTTCCTGGGGAATCCTTCCACCGTATCCGGAAAACATTGTGTCTGAGATCAAACAGACCATCGGCTGGCGGGAGTGGGTGCGGCTGCCGGAACTGGGCATCGACCGGGTAAAGGTCAAGGTGGACACTGGCGCGCGTACCTCCGCGCTGCACGCCTTTCGTCTCGAACCCTTCGAGCGCAACGGAGCGCGCTGGGTGAAGTTCGGCATTCACCCCGAGCAACGCCGCACGGAACCTGAAGTCTGGTGTGAAGCACCCGTGCTCGATCGCCGGGTGGTACGGGATTCCGGCGGTCACGAAGAGGAGCGCTTCGTGATCGAAACTCCGGTGACTTTAGGCAGTCATACCTGGTCTATCGAACTCACGCTCACCGATCGGGACAATATGGGTTTTCGAATGCTGCTCGGCCGCACGGCAGTGCGGGATGCATTCGTTGTCGATCCGGCGAGCTCTTATCGGGTGTCCAGTCGTAAGGACCCTACACGCAGAAAACGGAAGAAATCATCATGAAGATTGCCATTCTCTCCCGCAGTAAGAAGATCTACTCGACCAAACGCCTCGTGGAAGCGGCGGAAGCGCGCGGTCACGACGTGCGGGTGATCGACCACACCCACTGTTTCATGGATATCACTTCGGAAGCGCCGACCGTGCATTACAGGGACGAAGAATTTGACTCCCAGTCATTCGACGCGGCGATTCCACGAATCGGTTCTTCCGTGACCTTCTATGGTGCTGCCGTGGTGCGCCAGTTCGAGATGATGGGTGTTTACTGTGTCAACGAGTCCGTTGCGATCACCCGCTCCCGAGACAAGCTGCGCTCCCTGCAGCTCCTGTCCAGAAAGGGTGTGGGCATTCCGGTCACGGCGTTTGCAAACCGGCCCGACGACGTCAAGCGTCTGATCAAGGAAGTAGGCGGCGCACCCCTGGTGATCAAACTGCTCGAAGGTACCCAGGGTATCGGGGTCGTGCTGGCGGAGACGGAGCAGGCGGCAGAAAGTGTGATTCAGGGATTCATGGGATTGCGTGCCAACATTCTCGTCCAGGAATTCATCAAGGAATCCGGGGGTTCGGACATCCGCTGTTTTGTGGTGGGAGACAAGGTCATCGCCGCGATGCGTCGTTCGGCTCCCGAAGGTGAATTCCGTTCGAATCTGCATCGTGGTGGCTCCGCGGAGCTGGTGCGATTGAAGCCGGCGGAAAGACAGACTGCGGTGAACGCGGCCAAAATCATGGGTCTGAACGTCTGTGGTGTGGACCTGCTGCGTTCGAAGCGGGGGCCGCTGGTGATGGAGGTGAACTCCTCTCCAGGCATCCAGGGTATCGAAGCAGCCACCGGGCAGAATGTGGCGGATATGATCATCGAATTCATCGAGAAGAGCGCCAAGCCCAACCGTACTCGAACCCGGGGTAAGGGCTGATTCATCAGGACATCTGATCATGTCGCGAGCAGCGCCTTTCACCATTGGTACAGAGACCATCGCAGCGGGCGAACGTGCCCTGGTGCATCTGCCGATTGCCAGCCTGTACTCCCACGATGCGCCTCTGACGCTGCCCGTGTATGTGATTCACGGACGGCGTCCCGGGCCGGTCATGTTCGTATCTGCCGCCATCCATGGTGACGAAATCAACGGAGTCGACATCGTGCGGCGCCTGCTGCGGCAGCGCACGATGCGCAATCTGGCCGGCACCCTGCTGGCGATTCCGGTAGTGAATGGCTTCGGCATGCTGCAGCAGTCCCGCTATCTGCCGGACCGGCGGGATCTCAACCGTTCATTTCCCGGCTCGGCAACCGGTTCCCTCGCTGCCCGGCTTGCCAACATATTCGTGACCGAAATCGTCGCGCGCTGCCAGTATGGTGTGGACCTTCACACCGGATCCTCCCACCGCATCAACCTGCCCCAGGTGCGTGCGAACCTGGATGACGAAGAGACCCTGCGGCTGGCTAACGCCTTCGGTGTGCCGGTGATCATCCACTCCACCACCCGGGACGGCTCTCTGCGCGAAATCGCCATGGAGCAGGGTATCAAGATGCTGCTGTTCGAAGCGGGAGAGGCTCTGCGCTTCTCTGAGCTGGCTGTGCGGGTGGGTCTGCGAGGTATTCTGCAGCTGATGCGTCACGTCGCAATGCTTCCGGCGAGCAGGAGCCGCCGTAAGCTGGTGGATCCCTTTATCGCCCGCTCCAGCAGCTGGGTGCGCGCACCGCGCTCGGGTGTGCTGGACATGCGTGTGCACCTCGGCGCCAAGGTTGGAGTGGGAGATGTCCTGGCGCGCGTCTACGACCCCTTCAATCTGTTCGAAGATGAAGGCGCGGATGTGGTGGGCGAAAAGGAGGGCATCATCGTCGGCATGACCCAGAATCCCCTCGTCCACGAAGGTGACGCGATCGTGCATGTCGCACGTTTCAAAGCGGCCGAAAACGTGGCAGAGGAAGTGGGCGCTGCCTATCAGGAAGTGCTGGAAGCCCCGCGACTGATCTGAGCTTGCGGATTCAGGCGCCTGCGGCGGAATCAAGCGCCGCGGCGATTGCGAACACCGCATTCGGCGGGAGCGACTGTCACTGCCCTTTGAGAATGAACTCCGCCGCCTTCTCCGCGATCATCACCGTGGGTGCGTTGGTGTTGCCCGAGGTGATGAGGGGCATGATCGATGCGTCACAGACCCGCAGGCCCCCGACACCGTGCACGTTGAGTGTGTCGCTGACTACTGCGTCCGCATCGCTGCCCATTCTGCAGGTGCCGACCGGATGGAAAATCGTGGTGCCGAGATCGCCAGCGGCCTGTCTGAGCTGTTCGTCGCTCGTCAGTTCCGGCCCGGGCTTCCACTCTTCCGGCTGAAATCGTGCAAGCGCCTGCGCAGACATGATTCTGCGGGTGAACCGCAGTCCGGCGATGGCGATGGCTCTATCTGCCTCGGTAGCGAGATAGTTGGTCGTGATCGCAGGGCTGTCCCGGGAATCCGGGCTGCGTATGCGCACGGATCCGCGGCTGGTCGGACGCAGATTGCAGACAGAAGGGGTGATGGCATCGAAGGTGTGCAGAGGCTCCCCGAATCGATCGAGAGACAGGGGCTGCACGTGCCATTCGATGTTTGGGCCGGGCTGGGAGGGGTCGCTGCGTGCGAAGGCACCAAGCTGGGAGGGCGGCATGGTCAGGGGCCCTGTGCGAAACAGTGCGTATTGCAGAGCCATGGCCGCTTTACCGAACAGGCTGTTCGCACGGCGGTTGAGGGTGACCGTGTTGCGGACTTTGTAAATCGTGCGCACCTGCAGATGATCCTGCAGGTTCTCGCCCACCCCGGGCAGATCGACCCGCACAGCGATACCCTTCTCCCGCAGCAGGTCCGAAGGACCGATGCCGGAAAGCTGCAGCAGCGCGGGTGATCCGATGGCGCCGGCTGCGAGGATTACTTCGCGGCGTGCTTTGAGATTGTGCCGGGTGCCGTCAGGCATCCTCGCACACACACCGGCTGCGCGCGGGCGCGGCGACTGGGGGTCGAAGAGCAGGCCTTCGACATGTACACCGGTACGCACTTCGAGATTGGATCGCGACAGCGCGGGCTTCAGGAAAGCGTCCACCGCACTGCAGCGCACGCCCCGGCGCTGATTCATCTGGAAATAGGCACAGCCGAAGTTGTCGCCGCGATTAAATTCCTCGATGGGCGGTATGCCGCACTCCGCTGCCGCGGCGCGCCAGGCGTCGAGGATTTCCCAGTTCACCCGGCGTTCCTCCACCCGCAGTTCACCGTCGGCGCCGTGGAATTCGTCCGCTCCGTGCTGGTAGCTCTCAGAGCGGCGGAACACGGGCAGTACGTCGTCCCACCCCCAGCCGCGATTGCCCAGCGCTGCCCACTGATCGTAGTCGCTGCGCTGTCCGCGCATGTAGATCATCGCGTTGATGGACGAACAGCCGCCCAGTACTTTGCCGCGGGCGTAGCCGATCGTGCGTCCGTTCAGGCCGGGGTCCGGCTCGATCTGCAAGCACCAGTCCGTGCGGGGATTGTTGATGGTGTAGAGGTAGCCGACCGGGATGCGGATCCAGAAATAGTCGTCCCTGCCGCCTGCTTCAAGCAGCAGCACCCGGTTTTCCGGATCGGTGGAGAGCCGGTTGGCGAGTACACATCCCGCCGTGCCGGCACCGACAATGATGTAGTCCCACAGGCTCTCGCTCATTGCGCAACCCTACAACAGGCCTTGACGATCCACCATCTTCAATCTGGTCACTGCACACGGAGCGTGGTAAACACCTCGGGAGGACTGGGAGGAGCTGGATGTCGACGATTTCACAGCAGGTGGACCCGCGCACCGTGCCGACGCGCACCCGACTGGCATTCGGTGTCGGGGCGACCGCCGAGACCATGTCGCTGTATTCCCTGTCTGTCCTCGGCATGCTCTTCTACAACCAGGTGCAGGGGCTGGATGTGCTGCTGGCCGGGCTGGTGCCAACCATAGCTCTGCTGGTTGATGCCATATCGGACCCACTGATCGGGTCGATCTCAGATCGATTCCGCAGCAGGCGCTGGGGCAGGCGCCATCCCTTCATGCTGTTTGCGCCACTGCCCATAGGTTTGAGTTTCTACTTTCTGTTCAACCCGCCGGAGGCGCTGACACAGGGCGGGCTGTTCGGCTGGTTCCTGGTTTTCTCCATCAGTCTGCGCACCTTCATGACCTTCTTCCATGTACCCCATCTGGCGCTCGGTGGCGAGCTGTCGAAGAACTACACCGAACGCTCGAAGATCATGAGTTACAACAATTTTTTCTTCTGGCTCGGCGGTGCCGGCGTTTTCAAACTCAACACCATCGTGTTCTTCGCTGCAGCTGGCACAGTGGGCAACGGTCTGCTCAACGGCGAATCCTATTTTGCTTTCTCCGTATTCATCAGTATCGCGATCATACTGGTGCTGTTCGCTTCGGGCTGGTTTACCCGGGATCGGATTCCCACGCTCAAGCAGCCGCCGGCAGACCAGCCGGACTTCTCTTTCCAGGAATTTCTGTCGGACATGGTCGGCGCCTTTTCGAACCGCAACTACCTGATGCTGATGATTGCCTTCTTCCTGCTGTCACTGACTCTGGGTGTGCGTACGGCTTTCAGCAGTTACATGAACATTTTCTACTGGGAGCTGCATGCGGCCGACATCGGCACACTGGCGTTTGCCGGTTCTTTCGTAGGCTATGCGGTTGGCTTCCTGTTCTCTGCGCGCCTGCATTTCTCTTTCGATAAGCGGGCGGTGATCGTGGCGACTGCGGTAGGTCTGTCTGTGTTTCCGGCGCTGCCGGTGGTACTGAGGCTGATGGGCATGTTTCCGGAAAACGGTTCGGAGTGGCTGTTGTGGTCCATCGTGGCGTTCGGTGTGCTCTCATCGGGTTGCGGCAGCATCCTCAACATCAGTGTGATGTCGGCTCTGGCGGATGTGGCGGATGAGAACGAGCTGAAACTCGGCCGTCGTCAGGAAGGTGTGCTGTACGCAGCACGGACCTTCTTTGCGAAGGTGGACAACTCCCTTGGCCACGGTGTGGCGGCACTGTCGCTGTGGCTGATTTCCTTTCCGGAAAAAGCAGTACCGGGTCAAGTCGCGGAAGATACGCTGCTCTGGCTGGGTCTTATCGACTCCCCGATCACCATCATCCCCGGGTTGATTGCCGCCTGCTTCTATGCCCAGTACCGGATCAATCGGAGTTCCAATGACGACACCCAGCGCCAGCTGGAACAGCGGCAGGCTGGTACGGGTTGAGGCACCGATGCCGCGTCCGTGCAAAACTTTTCAGGAGTCAGGTCGCGCCCCGGACCATTGTGCCGGAACTGCTCAGTACACGCGCACGCCGCCGAACTGTTTGCGTACCCGCCTGTCCAGCCACCAGTAACCGGCCAGGCATCCGAGCACAAACGTGATACCGGCAGCGATGAACAGCCAAAGCCACGGCACACTGTCGGCGTAGCGGGCGAGTGCTTCGCGCAGCCGGATGTTTTCTGCTTCCAGCTCCGGCACACGTGCGCTGCGTTCCTGCAGATCGCGCAGTTCAGACTCGATCGCGTCGCTGTCCGCGGTTGCCCGGGCCAGCGCTGCTTTCACGGAGGCAAGCTCGGTCTGGAGCTTTTCCTGTGCCTTTTCCAGGGTGGCCGCTCTGCGCCGCCCGGGCTCTTCTTCCACCAGATAAGCCAGCTTCACCCAGCCTTCGTCACCCTCTTCGGTGCGAACCCGGACGGTCATCAGTGCGCGGTCGAGCACCTCGAGTCTGGCGCCGCTCAACAGGGTCTTGAACTGGCGGCCTTCGGCTTTCTCGTTGTCGTAGAGGCCGAGGCGGAGTTCGTCTGTCACGTAGAGAATTTCGGCGGTGCTGGTCGCCGCAGCGTTTACTGTGGTGTTTGCGGCGAGAACCATTACAGCAGCCAGGCACAGCACCGACATTCTGGTTAGTGTTACAGGCGTATCCGCAGCGGAAATCGAATCTGTCTTTTTCATCAATAGACCTTCCTGTCCATGCTGATGGGTGAGGTGTGAACGGCTACCTCGAGATCACTCTTCGTCGAGCTCTGCGTAGGCGCGTTTGAGCGTCTTTGACGGTCGGCCCAGCAGTCTCTGGGCAATTGCGCGCAGGCGCTCCCGGTCCGCGCGCGGCGCGCTGAAGAGTTCCCCGGCCAGCACATCGATGCTGCTGCCTGCGCTGTCGAGTTCCGCCGCGAGTTCCCGGAACAGCAGTGCGGCACGGGCGGTGTTTGCACCGGTGGAGGGATCGGTGAGCCTGCCGCCGTCCGAGCTGACCCAGGAGGCCAGCGCGGCGAAAGCTTCCTCGGCGCGCCGGGTGCTGGTGCCGCCGCTGCGATGGAGGATATCCAGGGCATAGAATTCGGCGATGCCTTCGAGGATCCAGTCATCACCCGGCGCCGGAGGGCTGGAAGTCGCGACATGGACGAGCTCGTGGATCAGGGCGCTGGTCCGGTTCTCGCTGATCAGCGGCCGGTCGCTGTGGAGAAAGAGTGAGCCCGGTCCGGATAATCCGCCGAGCCAGAACTCCCCGCCGGCGCCGACGATCAGCAGTCGGGGAAACCCGGGGAAAATCCGGATCACCTCGGGCAGGGTCCAGTTCAGAAATGCCAGAGTGTCCTGGCGTCTGAAGTCATCGCCCACCGGGGCGGCAACCGCTACCTGAACGCCACCGATGTCATCGCGCCTGATGCCGATCTTTCCGGCGATCGCCCATCCGGTAGGTCGATCGAAACGGCGTGAGGGATTGTCGAAGGCGACCGGTGCCTTCAGCGGGCCGAAGCGTGTTTCGAAACTCCAGTCATCGGGGCCGGTCAGTGACAGCGAGGCCCGGGAGGATGCGCCGCTGCGACTGCGGACCCGGGCGCTGGGGAACAGATCGTCGAGTCGGAAGATCGCATAGGAATCTGTCATCCGCGCATCAAAGGCGCCGTGGCGGCGGTGGTCCACTGTGACCCGGTAGCGCAGTTCGCCACCCTTTTTCGGTACGCTCCAGAGCGTGCGTGGGCCTTCTGTACGGATACTGCCGTCACCGGTGAAGTCTGAGAATCTTGATTTCGGCGTGGACAGATCCAGGATGCGCAGTTCTCCTGCGCCCTGACTCACCCGGATGGAAGCGGTGACGGTCTTTTGCTCCGGCGCGAAATGCGCCTGGAAGGCCAGGTCGTAAGGGCGTTCGGCGCTGTCAGCGGGCGGTGTGGTGCAGGCCGCCGTGAGGAAGGCGAGGATCGCGGGGGTAAACCAGTATTTTGAAGTGGTGTTCACGACGATTGCATTACCAGATAGATGAAGCCGTTCAGACCCCCGGGAGGAATCCCGCGATGCGCTCTATGGTCCAGAACCCGGCCATGGTGCCGATACCATACACCGGAACCTGCCACGCCCACTCCGGAAAGGCTCGATTGCGCAGCGGCCACCACAGCAGATAAACGGCGGCAATGAACGTCAGCTGACCCACTTCGACCCCGAGATTAAAAAACAGCAGCGCCAGGGGAATGGCATGCTCCGGCAGTCCGATCCCGGCCAGCGCGCCGGCAAAACCGAAACCATGCAGCAGCCCGAACACGAAGGCGACCAGCCAGGGTCTGCGTCGGGTGAGACTTTCCCGGCCGCGACGCCAGTGCACGATTTCGGTCGCCACGAAAAGAATGCTCAGCGCGATCACAGCCTCCACAGGCTGCTGGGGAACCTGCACCCAGCCCAGGGTCGCGGCCGCCAGCGTCACGCTGTGGGCGAGTGTGAATGCGGTCACTGTCGCCACCAGGCGTCGGCCACCCGCCACGATGAGCAGCAGGGCGAACACAAAAAGCAGGTGATCGATGCCGAGCAGGATGTGTTCGACCCCGAGCAGCAGATAGGTCTGCGCCACTTCTCCGGGACGTTCCGACTCCATGACAAGGAAACGGGTGCTGGTGGGAGTGAGCCGGTTGACCTGTGTGGTGCCGTTAACGCGTTCGAAGCGCGCGAGCACATCGGTCACGGAAGCGGCCAGGTCACCGATCAGGATCTCGTGACCGGCCAGTCCACCCGGACAGTAGGTGGTCCAGCGGCTGATGCGGACGCCGTTTTCCTGCCAGGCTGCGGGGTCCGCATTGCTCTGACAGTGATCGGGAAGGACAACATGCAGGGTCAGAGGAATCTCGCTCCCGGTCGGCAGGCGCCACAGCACTTCGTAGAAACCCGGGCCGTTGCTTTCTGCCAGATCCACAATCCGCAGATAGGCAGGCCGCACTTCGTGTGCCCGGGCAGCACCTGCCGCGCCGACGCACACCAGCAGAATGGCAGCGACTGCGCCCCGGACAGTCGAACACTGTTTCACAGCGCTGGGGCGCCTGGCGCTGCAGGCGCCTGTGGAAGGGTGGCTTCGATGCGGATCTGATAGTTCGCGGCGAGGCGTTCGTAGAGACCGTCGACCGCCTGACGGCGACGTTCACTCATCCAGTCTCTCTCCACTTCATCAGCGACCTCATCAAGCGCAGGAATCCGGCTTTCGGTTTTCCGGGCGATGCGCAGCAGGTGGTAGCCATAGCCGGATCGCACCGGGCCTGCCCAGGTGTTCAGTGGCAGCGCCAGCACGGCGGTGTCGAAGCCGGACCCGAACAGGGTGCTCAGTTCACTGCTCCGCACATCCCGGTATCTGCCCGCCAGCAGTGAGCGGTCTCCCAGACCGGCCGGATCGATCCTCCCCGGCTCTGCGAGCAGACTGGCCAGCGCATCCGTCGCCCTGGCCCGGGCCGTCGCCTCGTCCGGTTCCGAACGGAAATAGATCTGTTCGAAGTCCAGCAGAGCGGGCTGTCGGTAGTCTTCGGGATGGGATTGCAGATAGCTTTCCAGATCCGCCCGCACAGGGGGACCGAGAGAGACGAGATCCTCTGTGAGCAGTTCCAGTTTCTGGCGCAGACGTCGGCGGATGATGATGTCGTTTGCATCCAGGCCCATGACCTGGCTCTCCCGGTAAGCGATCTCCTCCCTGACCAGATCCTGCACGAGGCTTGCCATTTCTGTCGGCAACGGCGGGCGCTGCCAGGTGCGCTCGAAGGTGCGGATGAGGTTCTCCTGGGCACCGAGGGAGATGGTGATCTCCCTGTGATTCGCGCTGTCGTCAGCGGTCCAGTAGTAGAAGGCGAAGATCAGGGCGCCCAGCCCGAGGAAGTGCAGCAGCGGTTCTTTCAGCCAGGTCATCGCTCAAGTCAGATCTGTGAGGACGGCTGAGTCTCCCGAAGCGCTCCAGCTGGGTCAACCCGGGCAGCGGGATGCAAAAGGAGCTGCCGCACGTTGAGTGAGTGCCATGCGTTACCATACTTCCGGTCATTCAATTTGCGCACACCCCGCAAGGAGCCCGCCATGGCCAAGCCCTTCCCCCGTCACCCGAATCTGATCGAAGGCTTCGCCCCGCTGCAGATGGAGTGCGATGCGCCCGATCTGGTGGTGGAAGGGGAGGTGCCCCGGGAACTGAACGGGGCCTTCTTCCGCAACGGCGCCAACCCGCAGTTCGCGCCCCGGGGTGATTATCACTGGTTCGGCGGTGACGGCATGATTCATGGCTTTTATTTCGATGACGGCAGGATCGCCTACCGGAATCGCTGGGTGCGCACAGTGAAATGGAAGAAAGAGCGGGAGGCAGGTCGAAGCCTGTTCAGCGCTTTCAACCCCATGGACTCGGATCCGAGTGTGATGGGCATGGAAACCGATGGGCTGGCAAACACCAACATCGTCTGGCATGCCGGGAAGCTGCTCGCCCTGGAGGAGGCCCACGCACCCTTTGAACTGGATCCCGGGACCCTGGACTCCATCGGACCCTGGACTTTCGGTGACAAACTCAAAGGCCCCATGACGGCGCATCCGAAGATCGATCCTGAGACCGGCGAAATGCTGTTTTTCGGCTACAACGCCGCGGGCCTGATTTCCGAAGACATGTCCTTCCACGTGGTGGACAAGGCAGGCCGGCTGGTGCGTTCGGAGACCTTCAAAGCCCCATACGCAGCTATGGTGCACGATTTCATGGTCACACGGGACCACGTCATATTTCCGATCATGCCGCTGACCGGCTCCATGGAACGGGCGATGAGCGGGGCTCCGGTATATGCCTGGGAGCCGGAGAAAGGGGTACACATCGGCATCATGCCGCGCAGTGGTTCGGTCTCGGAACTGCGCTGGTTCAGGGGAGATCCGGCGTATGTCTTCCACCCGATGAACGCACATTCGGATGGCGACATTGTCACCTGCGATGTCTGCGAGTTCGAACAGGCGCCGCTGTTCCCCCTGGTGGATGGCACCCGCGGAGATCCGAACAGGGCGGTACCGCGTCTCACACGCTGGACGTTCGATCTCGGTCGCAACAGTGACGACTACAGGTGGGAGCGCCTGAACGATCTGGCCTGTGAATTTCCGCGTCTGGATGAGCGCCGCACCGGCCTGGACTACCGCTACGGCTATTTTGCCTGTGATACCGAACCGGAATTCAAGGTGGGAGGATTCAACGGCATCGGCCGGGTCGATCATCGGACCGGCAGATTTGATATCTATGACGTCGGTCCGGGTTGCGCGACCAATGAGCCGATATTCGTGCCGAAGTCAGATGGGGCCCGGGAGGGGGAAGGTTTTCTGCTGGCCAATATCTACGATGGCAATCGCAAGGCGAGCCATCTGGTGGTGCTGGATGCGGAAAATCCCACCGCAGGTCCGCTGGCAACCGCCTATCTCGACCATCGGGTGCCGTTCGGCTTCCACGGAAACTGGTGTCCGTCTGCCTGAAAGTCCGCGCTGGTTACTCGCACCGGCAGCAGGCCGGCGCACTGAGGCGACGGCGGCTACTGCTCGTCTTCAGAAGACTCGAAATCCCCTTCGGTCGGTGAAAGTTCGCCGAACAGCCCACCGGTTGGCAGATCCGGTTTGAACTGGATGTGGCAGCCTTCGCAGATCTCCACGATGTCGCTGCCGATGACATCTATGCTCACGATGTCCCGGGCAGCCACCGCATCCACGGCGCGCTTTCCAGCGAACTGGAGGTTCTTCGACCAGGTATTCCAGGCAGGATTACTGGTCCAGGTCTCATCCATCGGGCCGGTACCTGGAATCATCAGCAGGGCGCCGGCGATTTCGAGCTGGTAGGCCATCCGTTCCAGGTTGCGCCAGTCAGCGTCTGTCTGAGGATTACGCCAGGCGGCCCGCCATATCGGATCGGCGGAGTGATTAACCAGAGCCACCATCACCTCGTTGAGACTCACAGGAAGACGTGCTGCCGGTGCTGAGGATGCCGGTGCCGGCGTTGGCTGCACCGGCGCCGCAGCCGCAGGATCGGGAGCCTGTGCCCGATCACAGCCGGTCAGCAGCAGTGCGGCCAGCAGGCCGGCACAGATGACCGGCCTCATTAGTGATCGTGAAACCTGCATACTCATGCTCCTCGAAAAGTTCGACATCATTTGAGGCTAGTCCTGCGGGTGTTGTGCAGACACCCGGAGATTCCCGTAGCGCCGGGCGGAGGTGTTCGGCCAGGCAATTCGGCCGGGAAGTTCGGAAAGAGGTTGATCAGAGCGTGGCCCGTCCCCGATCACGCTCGATGATTCTTTCCGAGGTTCCTGATCGAGCGCCCAACCCACAACCCATCGAAGTTCTGCGCGAGGTCTTAGTGCACCCCTGCCACCCGCCTGCTTCGAACAATCCAACCGATTGCACGATTCCCCTGGTCCGGGCTATCGCGCTCGCTTCGAACGCACTTCGCCGATTGCCGGACGGCGGCGAGCTGAAGTTCAGACGCCGGTTTCAGTCACCGTCTCGCCGAGCGCACGCGCCCGGCTGAGACGCGAGGCTTCGTCTTTCGGCAGGTGGCGCCAGGCGAGTGTCAGAAACACAAGCGTCAATGCGAAGATCAGCATTGCGGTGGCAATTGCTGCGCGCAGGGCGCTGGCGGGATCCATGCCGGTGGCTCCGAAGCCATCCGACAGCATGCCCATCGCATAGGGTCCCAGGGCCAGTCCGATGAAAGTGTTGACCAGAATGTAGTAGGCGCCCGCAACCGCCCGCATGCGCGGCAGTACCAGATCGGCGGCGGTGCTGGGTGGTACGCCGGGCCAGGAGGCGCTGAACAGATGGTGGGTGAAATTGAGTACGAAGGCGGTCATGAGACTTTCGGTGTAGATCATCCAGAGCACAAGCGGTGCGGTACCCAGCACGGCGACATAACCGATGATCAGACGGCCCGCTGGATGCCGCCGCTTGCACCAGTCGCTGAATGCGCCGCCCAGGGTAACGCCGAGCAGACCACCCAGCGCGCTGCCGAGGCCGATGTAGAGACCGACTTCGGCCGGACTGGTGTCGTGCACGCGCAGCAGCAATGGTGCGGTCCAGAAACCAACACCGTAGGTTACGAAGGAGATCGTCGGAAAAGCGATCATGGTGTAACGCATGGCCCTGGATTTGAAGATCATGCCGAAAGCAACCGGGTCCCTTCCGGCGAGGGACTGGCCCCAGGAGAAGACGATGTAGGCACCGGCGCCGAGCGCGATCCACTGGGCGATGCTGCCGGTGAGATACATCAGCAGGCCGGATACGCCGGCAATGATGGCAGCCGCCAGAGCGTTGCGCGGCAGTGAGGCGCCACTGCGTCGTAACCCGGGCAGATTGAACAGCGGCAGCATGGACATCATTTCGGTGGCGAGCACCGACCAGGGCGCCTTGTGCTCCTCGCTGACGATGCCCTCACTCACGCCGCGGCGCGGTTCCCGCAGGGTACGCACCCAGGCCGCCATGAGAATCCCGGGTACACCCACAGCCATGAAGGCGACGTGCCACCCTTTCAGCCCGAATGGCGCCTGCTCAGCGATCGGATAGGCGTCGCCCCAGGTGTTGAGAATGAGTCCGCCGAGAAACAGCCCGATACCACCGCCGATGTATACGCCGCTGGAATAGATGGCGATGACCGTGGCCCGCACCCGGGTCGGGTAGTAGTCGGCAAGCATGGAGTAGGCAGCGGGCGAGGCACTGGCTTCGCCGATCCCCACCCCGATCCGGAACAGCGCCAGCACGGGAAAGGAGCGGGCGAAGCCGGAAAGCGCGGTCATCAGGCTCCAGAACAGCAGACCGATGCTGATGAGACTGCGTCGTACCCAGACGTCCGCGAAGCGCGCCAGTGGAATACCGAACACGGCGTAGAACACGGCGAAGACGGTGCCGTAGAGGAATCCCATCTGTGCGTCGGTGACGCCGAGATCGGCCTGAATGTCCTGGGTCAGGATAGACAGGATGTTGCGATCAATGAAATTGAAGACGTAGACGATCACCAGCACGAACAGTACGTAGTGCGAGTACCAGCCACCCACCCGGGTTTTATTCCTGTCGCTCACTCTCTCCTCCAAGTTCTGCAACCCCTCCCCAGGGGAACGCGCGGTCAGAGCAGTATCGGTCCTGCCGCGGACCAGTCTACGGGAAGCTCAGTGCGATTACCGTTTTGTCCCGGGTGCTGTGGAAACGACGGGAATCCCGTTCGCAGCAGATCGTGTCGGTGTACCCCGTTGCCACCAGCCGGGCTGGGCGCGGCGCAGACCCGGCACCAGCAGCCAGCTGGCTGCGGCAAACAGCATGCTCAGCACCACGATTACCTGGAAGGCGGCGGGTTCGCTGATATCCGCCTGCAGCCACTCGTAGAGATAACCACCGATGGCTTCACTGATCGAGGCCGCGAAGTTGGTGATGGCCATGATCAGCGAAAACAGGGTCGCTGCCAGAACCACCGGCACCACCCGGGCGGCGAGATCGAGCTGGATCAGCATCCCGGTCATGTAGGCGAATCCGGCGACTACAGAGATCAGGTAAGCCTGGGCCGGTGTCTCCATCTGCCAGTACACGAGATTGGCAAGGATGCCGGTGATGATCGAGGCGTGCAGCAGCATGCCCATGCGAACCCGGCGGCAGTACCAGGCGTAGCCCAGGCTTGCGAGCACACATCCCGCCGAGAACAGTGAATAGGTATTGCCGTACACCTGCTCGGAAAAGCTCAATGCGTCTGTCATGTGCAGGTAAAGCACAGAGACCCAGAGTGGATTCATGCTCCAGAGGAACTGGATGCCGATCACTGACAGCAGGCCGGGCACGGCGAGCGCATTGCGCAGGCTCTGCAGACTGTGTGGCGCCCTGGGTTCCACCGGCTCATCGGCGTAGCGCCAGGCGAGCAGGAAGGATGCGCCCCAGAGCAGCGCGCAGAGACCGAAGGCAGTTTCCTGCAGACCGTGCTCTGCCAGATAGCCGGCCGTTACTCCGGTGAGCAGCAGTGCGGCGTACACGGCCGCCCACTGCACGGACTGGAACCGGCCGGTCAGTCCCAGGGGCTGACCGCGCTCGATCATCAGGGCGTCCACGAGCACATCGCCGAAGGCGATGCCCAGCGTAGGCACAAGCAGAAGCACCATGAGCAGCCAGACACTGCCGGCAGGCAATGGCACCAGCCACAGCACCAGCAGCCCGAGAGCGGCGCTGGCGGTTGCGATCAGCAGATAGCTGCGGCGTCTCGAACCGAAGAAGGGGACGTAGTCCGACAGCAGGCCGAAGATGGGTTTGAGCGTCCATGGCACGGCAAGCAGTGCCATGAAGCCGGCAATTGCGCCGGGCGATTCCCCCCAGGTTTTCAGCAGGGATCGAACAGGTTGAGCTATCAGTCCGGAAGTGGGATCTCCGACACCCTGCACGAAATACATGAGTGCAAAAAATGTTGCGAGACCAGTGACAAACCTGTTGGAACTGGCATCATGTGCGTCGCCATGGGTGCGACCGAACACTAGAAGCCAGCCCGGGAAAGGTTCCGGATCCCGGAGCGACCCGGACACTGGTACTCGGTGGTGACCTCCCTCGAATGGCAGGTCGGGCACAGTGATGTAGCCCGTGTGATCAAATGATTGATTCGGAGTTCCTTAACAGTGAACAAACGACCTGCGACGTCCGACGCTCTGATGACGGAGGAAGACGAACCTCCCTCGCCCAGGCCGGCGACAAACCCTCTCCTCATTTCCGTCCGCAATGCTACCATCCACACCGGTCCGCACGTCCACCGGGACATCCCGGCCGGTTTCGATCGCTCCAGAGTGCGGGGCCGCACCCCCAAAGAAAGCCGCCGTGTGAAGCTGTTCCGGCGCGCCCACTATCCGACTGTCACAGACTCTGAATGGAACGACTGGCGCTGGCAGTCCCGCCATCGCGTCCGCAATCTTGCCCAGCTCGAGGGACTCATTGAGCTTTCTGCGGATGAGCGCAAGGCGCTCTCCGAAGCTGGCTCGATGCTGCCCCTCGGCATCACGCCCTACTACATGAGCCTTATGGATCCGGTGGATGCCGGGGAAGCGCTGCGTCGCACGGTCATCCCGACAACGAGAGAGTTCCTTCGCCTGCCCGGTGAGGCAGACGACCCGCTGGGGGAGGACGGCCACAGCCCGGTGCCGGGGCTCGTGCATCGCTATCCGGACCGGGTGCTGTTCCTGGCGCTGGATTTCTGCACGACCTACTGCCGCTACTGCACCCGCTCCCGGGTGGTCGGACATGGTGAACTGGCGCCTTCTGAGGCACGCCTCGAAGCGATGTTCTCCTATATCCGCGCGCATTCCGAGATTCGCGATGTGCTCATATCCGGCGGCGATCCGCTGTCCCTGGCGGATGACAAGCTCGACCACATCCTCGGCAAACTGCGGGAAATTCCCCATGTGGAATTCATCCGCATCGGCACCAAGATGCCGGCCGTGCTGCCCCAGCGCATCACACCGAATCTGGTCCGCATCCTGCGCAAGCATCACCCGATCTGGATGAGCCTGCACTTTCTGCACCCGTCCGAGTGCACGTGGGAGTCATTCACGGCCTGTGCGAGACTGTCCGATGCCGGAATTCCCCTGGGTTCGCAGACCGTGCTGCTCAAAGGGGTGAATGACAGTGTGCCGGTGATGAAGGATCTGATGCACCGCATGCTGCTGATGCGGGTTCGTCCTTATTATCTCTATCAGTGCGATCCGATTTCCGGCTCGGCACATTTCCGCACCAGCATCCAGACCGGTCTGGACATCATCGAAGGCCTGCGAGGTCACACAACAGGGTATGGTGTACCGACCTATGTGGTGGATGCACCTGGCGGTGGCGGCAAGATCCCGCTGCAGCCCCGGTATCTGGTGGGTCGTGATGGTGACGATGTGGTTTTGCGCAACTACGAGATGCACGAGTACCGCTATCGGGACGTGCAGGGCGTAGCGGGGGGTTGATCATGAAAGCAGAAGCGGCTTTGCACATCGGCCTCACCTACGACCTGCGCGATGAGTACCTGGCCCAGGGGTACAGCGAGGAGGAAACTGCCGAGTTCGATCAGCCGGGTACCATCGATGCGCTCGGTAATGCCCTGGAAGCACTCGGCTACCGTGTCGATCGCATCGGCAATGCGGTGGCACTGATGCAGCGGCTGTCGGCGGGCGGGCGCTGGGATCTGGTGTTCAACATTGCGGAAGGCCTGAATGGCTATGGCCGGGAGGCCCAGGTACCAGCCATTCTGGATGTGTATGGAATTCCCTACACCTTTGGTGATCCCCTCACCGCCTCGGTGTGTCTTCACAAAGCCTGGGCGAAGACGCTGGTGGCTGCGGTCGGTGTGCGGACGGCTCAACACCAGGTCATCAGCCGCATCAGGGATTGCGGCGATTTCAGGCTGCCACTCCCCGTGCTGCTCAAACCGATTGCTGAAGGCACCGGTAAGGGGGTGACACCGGAGTCGGTGATCACCGATCCGAAACAACTCGCGCCTGCAGCGAAGGCGATGCTGGCCCGCTACAGGCAGCCGGTGCTGGTCGAGGAGTTTCTGCCGGGTCGGGAATTTACGGTTGGCATCCTCGGCACGGGGACAAACGCCCGGGTGCTGGGTTCTCTTGAAATCAGACTCCGTGACGAAGCGGAACAGGGTGTGTACTCCTACGTCAACAAAGAGCAGTGCGAGTCCCTGGTGGACTATCCCTATGTCTGCGACGAACCGGTGGTCGAAGAGGCGCAGGCCATTGCGCTGAAAGCCTGGATTGCGCTGGGCTGCCGCGACGGCGGCCGGGTGGACCTGCGTTGTGACAGTGAAGGCCGGCCCGTTTTCATGGAAGTCAATCCGCTGGCGGGACTGCATCCGACCCATTCGGACCTGCCGATGCTGGCGACGGCGATCGGGATGCCCTATGTGGAACTGATCCGGGAAATCGTCGAGTCAGCGGCGGAACGTGTCGCCGGACGCCGCGCACCGGCGGATTCTCAGGCCGCGTAGTGGATGCTCAGGGGTAGCCGGATGATCAGAATCACTGCAGTGGTTTGTCCTGCGGCGGATGTCTGATGGGTGTGCTCATTCTGCACGATGCGGTGCCGCCGGACGCAGCACCCGAAGTGGTCGACACTCTCAAACAGGCGTGTGAGGTAGAAGCCGCCCTGCGCGCGGAAGGTGTCGATGCGCAGAGGCTGCCGGTCGGCGGCAATCTCGATGACCTCCAGCGGCAGCTGTGCGATTCCCGTCCGACTGTCGTATTCAATCTGGTCGAGTCCATAGCCGGCGCGGACGGCGCCGCCGTCGCAGTGCCTGCATTGCTCGACAGTCTCGGCATCGCCTACACCGGATCAAACGCTGCGGCCCAGGCGCTGGCGAATGACAAGTGCATGGCGAAAGCCTTCATGCGTCGGGCCGGTCTGCCGACGGCGAACTGGTATCCCGGTGTGGACGGGTTTGTGCCGGGCGTCTATCTGATCAAAACCCGTTTCGAGCACGGCTCCTGCGGCATTGATGATGAGGCGGTGCGCAGGTTCGATCACGAATTCGATCTGCAGCAGGCGGTGTCCGCGCGGCAGCAGACCCTGGGCCGCCCGTGTTTTGCGGAGGGTTATCTCGAAGGTCGGGAATTCAACCTGTCTGTCATCGAGTGGCACGATGGGTTGCGGGTGCTGCCTGCGGCAGAGATTGATTTCTCAGCGTTTGCACCAGGCAAGCCGCGCATCGTCGGCTATCGGGCCAAGTGGGTGGAAGACAGTTTCGAATACGCTTACACGCCGCGACTGTTTCCCGAACTCACTGCAGGTCTGAGCCGGCGCCTGATCGAGTTGAGCGAGGCCTGTTTCAGGCTTTTCGGCCTGGCGGGCTACGCGCGGGTCGACTTCCGCCTCGATTCGGCGGGCGAGCCGGTCATACTCGAAGTGAATCCCAATCCCTGTCTGGCACGCGATGCGGGTTTTGTCGCGGCGTTAACCAAGGCCGACATCCCTTTTAAAGAGGCGATGGGCCATCTCGTGAGTCGAGCGACATGTTTCGAATAAGAACCATCCATGACGACATCCATCCTGCCAATCACCAGGCCATTCTCGATGTGGAGGCGATTCTCAAGGATCAGTTCCCCGGGCTGACGGGTGAAGAGATCAAGGCGGTGCGGGAACAGCTGGTGAACCCCTTCGCCAAACGCTTTAAAACCCTGCTTTACGTGGCGGAAGACGGGCGCAGCCATGTGCAGGGATTCGCCATTCTGATGAATGATCCGGTCGCGAAATTCTGTTATCTGGATTTTGTGGCCGCCCGCAAAGGCCTCACCAGTCAGGGAATCGGTGGTGCGCTCTATCAGCGGCTGCGTGATGAGGCCAGAGAACTGGGTGCTCAGGGTCTGTTTTTCGAGTGCGCGCCTGATCAGGCGAGTCTAGTGAGTGACGAAGCACTGTTGTCACCGAACCGTGCCCGGTTGAGGTTCTATGCCCAGTGGGGCGCTTATCCCATCGTGAACACGGCATATGAAACACCGGTCACACCCGGTGACAAGGACGCCCCCTACCTGGTTTACGACGGGCTCGATCGGGTCGAGCCCCTCAGTCGTGCCACTTTGAAGAAGGTGGTGCGGGCCATACTGGAGCGCAAGTATGCGAGCCATTGCCCGCCTGAATACGTTGAACGGGTCGTCAAATCCATCAGGGATGATCCGGTGCAGTTGCGTAAACCGAAAGCCGGCGCGGCAACCGTACTGAAACGAGCCGAGCATCGGCCCGCCTCCATCATCGTCAACGAAAAGCACGCGATTCATCACGTCAGGGACAGAGGCTATGTGGAGGCGCCTGTGCGGATCCGGGCGATCCTCGGGCCGCTCGAAGGCACCGGCTATTTCGACAAGGTGACAGCGAAGGACTTCGGGGAATCACACATCACCGCGGTGCACGATGCAGGCCTGGTGAGTTACATCGCCAGGGCCAGCAAGGGTGTGACCCAGGAGAAATCTGTCTACCCCTATGTGTTCCCGATCCGCAACGCGGCAAAACCGCCTCAGGATCTTTCGATCAAGGCCGGCTACTACTGTATCGACACTTTTACGCCGCTCAATGAACCTGCCTACCTTGCCGCACGGGAGTCGGTCGACTGTGCCATGACGGGCGCCACTCTGATTGCGGGCGGTGCGCGGTTTGCATATGCACTGGTCCGTCCGCCGGGACACCACGCCGAGCATCGGGTGTATGGCGGTTTCTGCTACTTCAACAATGCGGCGATCGCAGCCCATCATCTGTCTGCCTTTGGCCGGGTCGCCATGCTCGATGTGGACTACCACCATGGCAACGGTCAGCAGGACATCTTCTACCAGCGACCTGATGTGTTCACGGTTTCCATTCACGGTCACCCGCGCTTCGCCTATCCCTACTTTTCCGGCTACGACGAAGAGCGGGGTGAAGGGGAGGGTGAGGGGTTCAATGTGAATATCCCGCTGCCGGAACACATCACTTCTGAGCGCTACCATAAAGCGCTCGAACAGGGTCTGAAGAAAATCGCCGCATTCCGCCCCGATTATCTGGTGGTGTCACTCGGTTTCGACACAGCCCGCGGTGATCCGACCGGCTCCTGGGCACTCACACCGGCGGACTTCGAACAGAACGGCAGGATGATCCGTTCTCTGCGGGTACCGACCCTCATCGTGCAGGAAGGCGGATACCGCACCCGGACTCTGGGTACCAATGCCCGCCGGTTCTTCTCTGGCTTTTTCGAGGATGGCAGGGGCATGCGCTCAGCTCCGAAGGCCAGAGAGAAAATCGCAGTGAAAGAGAAAGCCAGGGTGAAAGAGAAAGCCGGGTCGGCGCCGAAAAAGCCGTCGAAAAAATCCTGATGTCCGCGGCGGTCACACTGCGTGATGTCGCGCGAGCCAGTGATGGTCCGATCATTCATGATCTGGTCGTTGCGACCGGAGTTTTTCATCCCAATGAAATTCCCGTGGCTGTCGAGTTGCTCGATGTCCGCATGGCGAAGGGCGCAAGTTCCGGCTACGACTTCCTGTTTGCCGAAATGGATCAGGCGGTGGTGGGTTACGCCTGCTACGGACTCAACGAGATGACCGAGAGCTCCTGGGAACTCTACTGGATCGCAGTCGACCCCTCCCGGCAGGGCAAGGGCATCGGCCGCACGATCATGGACGAGGTGCACCGGCGCATCGCCTTGAGCGGCGGTGGCCGCATCTGTCTGGACACCAGCGGCCGCGCGGACTATGAGCCGACCAGAGCCTTCTATCTGGCCAATGGGTATCGGGAGGTCGCGCGACTGGACGACTACTACGCACCCGGCGATGCGAAGGTCATTCTGCAGCGGGATGTCGATCCGGTGTAAAGGGCCTGGGCCTCGTCTGCGGATGCTGAGAGGTTCTAGACGACTTCTTCCAGCCACCTGACGGCGGCTGCTTCCTCACGGAAAGTCTGCGCCTCGACCGGCACACCGGAAGAGAGCCCGGAGAGCATGCGCAGCATGCCCCAATGGTAGTCCGAATCGCCAACCACCATCGCCCAGCGGGCCCCGGCGAGGGCGGTCCGGAATTTGTTGAGCACGCTGGTTGTCACCTCGATCTGATCGCGCTGAATCACCCGTGTGACGCCCGTGTGATCAGAAAGCACGTTGTATCCTGGTTTGAAATCCGGGTCGGTCAGAGCCTGGGTGATCGCTGCGATGATCTCTGCGGTGGAGAACTCACCCCAGATTCTGAAGAAGACGTATCGACGTTCCCTGTCGATCCTGTGAGAAATTGGCATACCTGCCTGCCTTAGCGGGTTCAGGCCCATCCTAGGTCATGAGGGTGCACTGGGCCAGCCGGACTCAGACATCTTTCTCCCGGGTCGGTGTTGCGCTCCTGTCGCCGGTCTGCACGGCGGGTGGTTCGGAGTCGGCGATGGCTTTCGGCAATCTGACGGCGCGCCGTGCGATGGGTTCGAGAAGGATGGGTTCGATCGCCGGCAGCAGTTCGCGGATGATGCGTTCGCCATCCGTGCTGTCCACCATGGCGGTGAGTATGTAGTTGCGCCAGCCCTTGCCCTTCACCCACACCGAGTCCGAATGCCAGGTACGCCAGGTACCGGATTTACGATACAGAGTTGCCTCAGGTGCCCGCTTCTTGATGGCATAGACAAACTTGTGGTTCAGATGGGGATCGGACATATCGTCCATCATCTGCTGTGTCCATTTCGGACCAACCAGCTTCTCGGTGGCCAGCAGATAGTAGAAACGGCAGATCTGGGTTGCCGTGGCGCCATGAGAGATGCCGTGCATCGGGTCCGGCAGGCGCCGGCCTTCTTTGGCATAGCGCTTGCCCACCCACAAGCCGCCGCCCCGGGACTCGTCATAGAGATCGTATTTGGGATCCATGAGGATTTCGTCAATTCGCTCCATGCCGATCCGGTCGATCATGCGGGTGGCGGCGGAGTTGCTCGAGACCCGGATCATGTCCGCCATGTCTTTGCGGACGTCGGGTGTGTCGGGCAGTGTGCCGGCTTCAAGGGAGACATAGGCGGCCAGCAGAATGGCAATCTTCGGCAGGCTGGCCGCATACATCATCTCGTTGCCGTTGACCCGGGCGAAGCGCGGCTCCGGCCCGGACAGATCGACGACGCCAATCGACATGCGCTTGTCGCGTATCAGTTTGCTCCAGCCGGGATTGCCGGCCATGACCGCGTCCAGACTTTCCTGGAGCTCCGGATTGACGTGCTCATAGAGCGGAGCCCAGTCACCTTCGGCCCAAGCGCCGGTGCACCAGAAGAGTGCGCTGCACAGGAGGGAACTGCACAGCAGAGCGGTGAAACGACGATCAGACGGCATCAAAAGCTCCTTGGCGCCCGACGGCGCCCTGTTCAGGCGCCCTGGGGGGCGGCCACTGCGCTGTCGGTACGCCCCGCCCAGCGCCTGTTTTCCCTTACCAGATAGAACGCTAGAGCCACCCACAGACACACCAGCACCACATTGAGCTGGAAGTACTGCACCACCTGCATCTCAAACAACCTTGTCCCCAGCAGCACGGTCAGTGCTGCCAGACCGTCACCAATGCGCACGAAGAGGGTATCGATGGCGGGTTTGGCTTTGTAGAGCATGGTCTTGGTGGTAGGCAGCCAGAGCATGTGCCTGGCTGTATTGTTCAGCGAGTAGTTGGTGGCGTTCTCCGCGATCTTCATGGCTTTCAGGACGGCGATCAGCGGGCTCAGCGCCATGCTGAAGTAGGCGACGAAGGACACGACCGGCGTGACGAGCAGCACGGCTGAGATGCCGCCGATGCGTACCAGGCGCGAGACCACGAAGGCCTGCAGCAGCAGCCCGAGCAGATTCACCCAGAAATAGAGGTCGCCATAGAAGGCGGTAGTCGCCGTGTTGATCAGGGTCGAGTAGCCGGCAGTGCCCTGTGCAGCGGCATGCTGTTCCGCCAGGGCCTGCTGCACTGCCGCGAAGAGTATGTTGTCGCCGTTCGCCACTACCCAGTTGAAGGTCAGGGTCAGCAGCGCGATGGCAGTCAGATAGTGGTGCCGGGTGATGAGCTGGAAGCCGGTTTCTGTGCCCGGGGCCGCCGGTTCCGACCAGCGCGTCTCGGTTGCCGAGGAAGGCTTCCCGGAGGCACCACGCCGATCGGCGATGCGGGCCAGCAGCATGGCCGCGGCAAGAGGAACTGTCGCCAGCAGCACCAGGTCTGCGGCATTCAGCCAGTCGCTGCGGATGAGCCGTTCACCTGCCCAGGCGCCCACGGTGGCACCTGCAGAGGCGCCGATGGCGACCAGGGGGAACAGGCGTGTACCGCGTTCCTCGCCGTACACATCGGAGGCAAAAGACCAGAACTGGGCGACCAGGGTGACGCCGAAGATGCCGACGAACAGGTAGAAGGCGACACCGACCACGGCGTTTACAGGTACCAGCATGTCCGGCTGCAGCAGCCAGAATACGCACAGCAGCAGGGCGAAGGTACCGCCCACCCGGTTGATGAGTTTGCGTCGCGGCAGTCGTGCGGCGAAGGTCGCGTACAGCGGCAGTATGATGATCAGCAGCAGACTCTGGGCGAACGCCGAGTAGGCTTTGACTTCGAGTTTACTCAGACCGGTGATGTCCGATATCGACAGCCAGCCTTCGCGCACGGGCTTGATGAAGTAGTAGGCCATCAGCACGAGAAAAACGTTGGCAAGCAGCAGCAGGCTGGTTGTGCCCTCCCGGCCTTCCACGGGTGCGAACAGCCGCAGGACCCGGTCGAGCCGACTGACCGTAAAGGGTGGGGAAGGGTTACTCACAGCGCACAAAAACGCCCACAGAGCGATTGACGGATACTGTAGGATCCGCGCCGGTGTGAATCAGAAGTGCGTCACGCATTGGAAGCGACATGGTGAATCGGGCGGAAATCCGTGAAAGCGGCGAAAAAGCCGGCAGGCATTTGAGCATAGGTCCCCCGCCCCCGCAATCTCCGGGAAACGCCTGTCGGGCGGGATTTCCCGGGTATATTCTGTTTCTTGTGGTCTGGCTGGCGTTTTTTCCCTGCAGTTCGCTGGGAGCAACAACCGAACTCACGGGTGTCGCGGCACAGCCGGTCTGGTCAGACAATCCGATGCGCACCCCGGAGCTGGTGGTGATCGAGGAAGCCCGTGCACTGGTAGCGGGGATGATCCGCAGCTCGCGCGGACCCTACCGGCGGATCCGCTGGTTCTGTGAAGACGGCAGTGTGCTGCCACCCCGGCCTTATGCCTGCCGGGAACTGGGAGGTGGGCGGCAGCATGCGGAGTACTCCAGTGAACGGGAACGACTGGCCGAACTCGGCTGGGCGGTCGGCACGGTCTTCGCCGCGCTCGACTTCGAAGAGTTCTGGGATGCGGGAGGTGGACAGTCCCGCCTGCGTCAGCTGCCGATCGAGCGATTCCTGATCGACACCCAGGATGGCTGGGTCATGCGTGAAGCCCGCTACTACCGGGGCCATATTCAGATCGAGGACGAAACCGCCGCTGGCCGGCTGCTGCTGCTTGCCCTGCTCGAACAGCGGGAGTGGGTAATGGAGAACTACCTTCTTACCCGGGAAACCGCGCGCGCCGTACCCCATGGCTTTGATACCGATCGCAGCCGGGAGATCCGCAGACTGGCCCAGGTAATCGCCGAGCGCGCGCCCGGCTTCGAACGCTGGCGGATAGAGGTTCACACCAATCCGTCTTTTTCCACCGCCGGGCGGATACAGGAGTGGCTGACCGGCTATGTCCTCGAGGCCGAAGCCCAGCCCGAGGTGATCACGGATGCACAGACGCTGATCAGCTTGCTGGTCGAGTCCTATGACGCGGCGGGTCGTCACGCGCGGCTCGTGGAAACCCGCACACGGCTGCAGCGGCGGGTGGCGCTGGCCGATGTCGCGCGCGCGGTTGCCGGTCTCGAGGTGCTGGAGGTCGGCATGCGGCTGGGACGGCTGGGCGAACTCCTGGCCGCCATGCGTGGCCTTGTTGAGGGGGACCTGCGCCCGGCAGACAAGCTGGAACTGCTGGATCTGATGCCGGATCTGGAACTCGAGACCCGGCTGCTGACCGCTGAGCTGCTCGCGGAGCCGGATCTGCGACGTCGTGATTATCTGCTGGCCGCGCGGGCGCTGGTGGCCGCCTCTTATGGCACCGGGTTCCTCTCGGCGGGGGAGCGCCGGGCGCTGGACACCCAGCTCGATCGCACCCGTCAGGCGGACCTCACGCTGCCGGTGTATCAGGAAGTGCTGGGCAGCCTTACCCTGGCGATGGGCTGGGGTGCCGGCACGCTGCGTCACAGTCTCGCGGAAGCGCTTAGCCGCTATGTTGTGCTGGAGCCGGCCAGTGCCGGAGTCATGGACGATGTGCTCCGCGGTTCGGTGTTGCTGTCGCTGGCCGATGTGCTGCAACCCCTGTATGCCGACGTGGCACAGCTCAGCGGTGTCCGGCGCAGTATCGATGGACGTCCTGCACCCGGACTGATCGCGCTGAATCCGGGTTATTCCCGGGGCCGTCTGCGCATCATCGGGGAGAGCGAATCGGTGCCTGCGGACGTCGTCCGCACGGACATCGTGCTGCTGACCCAGACCAGCGCAGAACTGCCGCCCGTTGCCGGGGTGCTGACCCGGGGCGAAGGTAACCTCCTCTCCCATGTGCAGCTGCTGGCCCGGAATTTCGGTATTCCCAACATTGCCATGGGTGAGCGGGAGGCCGGTCAGCTCGCCGTGCATGAAGGCGCTCAGATCGAGATCATCGCTGCGAGTGATGGTTCGGTGCTGATCCGACCGCTGGTTGCAGATGGGACAGCGACTGCTGATCCTGCAGCGACCGCTGCCAACGCAGCGACCGCCGGCCGGCCCGCCGGTTCCGCTGAGCGGATGGAACTTACCGTGCCGCTGCCCGACCTCAGTGTGCGATCGCCACTGCCACTGGCTGATCTGAACCGCACTCTCTCCGGCAGGGTGGTCGGACCCAAGGCGGCCAATCTCGGCGAGCTCAACCGTACTTTCCCGGGCCGGGTGGCGCCTGCGATCGCACTGCCCTTCGGACTGTTTGCCGATCATGTCGGGGCCGGCAACGATTCGCCGCTCGCGCAGCTCGCACAGATTTATGCCCGGGCCCGGGCGGGTGGACTCACCGGGTCGGAACTGACGGATGCGCTTGCCGGCGTGCGGGAGCAGATTGCCCGGGTGACTTTGAGCGAACGTGCGAAGTCAGAACTGCTGCCGATGATGGAGCGGGAGTTCGGTCCGCCTGGCAGCTACGGTGTGTTCATACGATCCGATACCAATGTGGAAGACCTGCCCGGATTCACCGGTGCGGGACTGTCGGAAACGGTGCCCAATGTGCGTGGCCTCGAGGCTCAGCTCGCGGTGGTGCCCCGGGTGTGGGGTTCGGTTTTGAGCCCCCGGGCCATTGCCTGGCGTTCCGATCTGCTGACCAATCCGGCGGACGTATTTGCCTCGGTGCTGCTGATGAAGAGCGTGCCGGCAGACAAGTCAGGTGTGCTGGTCACAACCGATCTTGCCGGGCGCGGTGAGGGACTCACGGTGTCGACAGCCTGGGGTGTGGGTGGTGCGGTTGCCGGTGAAGCGGCGGAAACCATTGTGCTGCTGCCGGGTGGTGAGGAGCGGCTGCTGTCGGAGGCCAAGGCTCCGCTGCGGCGTTATCTGGCGGACGCCGGTGGCGTGGGCTGGGCGCGCGCGCCTTCGGGCGCTGTGCTCACGCCGCAGGAGAAGGCCGTGCTCCGTGTGCTGGCCAGTGAAGTGACTGACGCTTACAGGCCGATGACGGATCCGGAAGGGCGTGAACTGCCCTGGGATATCGAGTTCGGATTCGTCAGCGGCGAACTCACACTGTTCCAGATCCGCCCGCTGATCGAACGCGGCCAGCGCAGGGCCGACAGGGCGATGCTGGAGATTGCGGGACCGTCGGCCCCGGTCGCGGAGGTGGTTTACCTGGAGGAACGTCCGGTGAAATCCGGCGAGGAGCAGACACCATGAAGTCGAGCCCCGGAATTCTGAGGCAGCTGTTGCGCTCGCCGTCCACCTTGTCTGGGCTGCGCCCGCTGCGCCCGCTGCGCCCGCTGCGCCCGCTGCGTAGGCTGCATCTGCTGCTGTGTGGAATGCTCATCGGCGCCGCTCCCCAGTCACCTGTTGCTTATCCACTCGACGGTGCACAGGCGTCGGGCATCAATCGTCTGATCGGCTACCAGCAGGCACAGCTGGCAGCGAAGGGACCCAGGATCGCGAAAGGTGGCCTGCTGGGGATGGCAGACATCCATCTGAATCTCGCCGAACAGGCAGACGCGCCGATGTTTGATACCCGGCCGATGGATGCCCGGCTGCTGGAGGCCGTGGAGAGCATTTTCGCAGACCGGGATCCGAGTAACGGCTTTGTGGTCGTGGACATGTCGCAACCCGATGCGGTGGTGTGGGCCGGCGTGCGTCCCGATGTACGGCAGAATCCGGGAAGTGTCGGAAAACTGCTGCCGCTGGTGGGACTGTTCGACGCCCTCGCCCGCGCTTTCCCCGATATCGAAGATCGACGCCGTATCCTGCGTGATACCCGGGTGCTCGGCGGCGACTGGGTGCTCCTCGATGAGCATGTGGTGCCGAAGTTCGATCCCGAGACCCGCATCAACTCCTTCAGCATCCTCCAGCCGGAGGAGTCCTACAGTCTCGCCGAATGGGTGGATCACATGACGTCCGCCTCGGCCAATGCTGCGGGTTCTGTAGTCTGGCGCGAGGCGATGCTGTTGCGTCACTTCGGTAATCGCTATCCGGTGAGTGAAGAGGAATCCCGTGCTTTCTTTTCGACAACACCCAAAGGCCAGCTCGGTGCACTGAGTCAGCAGGTGGTCAATGAACCGCTTGCCGCTGCCGGCATCCGGCTTGCGGACATGCAGCAGGGTTCGATGTTCACCCGCGCCGGCAAACAGTACGTACCCGGCATCCTCAGCTACGCAACCCCCCGCACGCTGGCGCAGTTCGTCTTCAGAATGGAGCAGGGTCGCCTCGTCGATGCCTGGTCGAGTCTGGAAATGAAGCGCTATCTTTACGTGACCAAGCGTCGCTATCGTTATGCTTACGCACCTGAACTTGCGGAAGCTGCCCTGTACTTCAAGAGCGGCTCGCTCTATCAGTGCCGACCCGAGGAGGGTTACCGCTGCGGCAAGTACATGGGCAACACCAAGAACTTCATGAATGTGGTAACCATCGTGGAATGGCCTGGCACGGACACAAGGTACTTCATCACGCTGATGTCCAATGTACTGAAGGTCAACTCCGCCTGGGATCATGCCAAGCTGGCGGTTGCCATCGACGAAGCAGTGAAGACACGTGCGCCGGTGCAGGTGAAGGAAGATGGCACGGCGGCTGAAGTCAACGCCGCAGGCCAGAGTTGATGGCCGGGCGAGGACTTGGTACACAGAAAGCCTGCTGCGCAAGGTTGAGTCTGATTGCTTTTCACTGACGTACTGCTGCTGCTTGTCGGTCTGATCGTGCTGGTGAAAGGTGCCGATCTGCTGGTGGATGGCGCATCCAGCATTGCCGCCCGGTTCGGCGTGCCACCGCTGGTGGTAGGACTCACCATCGTTTCTTTCGGTACTTCGCTGCCGGAAATGCTGGTCACCCTCACCTCCGGCCTGCGTCACAACGCCGACCTTGCCATCGCTAATGTGATCGGCAGCAATATTTTCAACGTGCTGGTGGTGCTCGGCGTCGCCGCGGTCATCCGCCCGCTGCCGGTTCGGGATTCCACTGTGGTATCGGAGATACCCTTTTCCCTCACCGCCGCGCTGCTGGTGGGATTCCTTGCGAATGCGTCCCTGTTTGCAATGCCCGGTGTGCTGAGTATCAGCCGGCTGGATGGCGGCATTCTGCTGTTCTTCTTCCTGCTGTTCATGCTGTACGTCTACGGTGTGGCCAGAGACGGCAGGCTTGAATCTGTACAGAGGATCGAGACCCGGACGCTCACACGCAGCCTGCTGTACATCGCAGCTGGTGTGGTTGCCCTTTACTTCGGCGGACAGTGGACGGTGGACGGTGCCGTGGGTCTCGCCCGGGACCTGGGAGTAGATGATGCGCTGATCGGACTCACCATTGTCGCCATCGGCACATCCGCACCGGAACTGGTGGCATCCGCTGTCGCCGCTTATCGGGGCCAGACCGACATTGCTGTCGGCAATGTGGTGGGGTCGAACATCTTCAATCTGCTCTGGATACTGGGATTCACGGCAGCCATCGTGGAACTGCCTTTCGAAGTGGTGAGCAATACCGACCTGGTGATGGTCATCATGGCCAGCGCCATGGTCATCCTGGCGCTGGTGACCAGCGGCAGCGGTCGCATTCTGCGCGCCCACGGGGTTGTCTTTATCGGCGCCTATCTGGCCTACCTGGCTTATGTGATCCAGCGTTCGATCTGATTGCTGCGCGCTGCTGGATGGCGGTGCACCACGCCGAGGTGTTGCTACCTGATCAGAGTTCCCCTAGGTTGGATCCCGGTAACCGGGGAGATACCGTCATGAGTTTTCCGCGCCTGCTGCTGGCTCTGTTTGTACTGTCCTGCACACTGCCGGCCCCCGCAGCATCCGCTGCGGATGCGCGATTCCACTTTGTAGCTCTGGGTGACACTGCCTATAACCTGGATCGTGATCTGCCGATCTACGCGACCCTGATCGAAGCCATCAATCGCAGCGCTCCCGCTTTCTCGATCCATGTCGGCGATACCTGGGGTGTTCTGGAGTGTTCGGAGGAAAACCATCTGTGGGTGCGTGGCTGGTTTGATCGCTTTGATCACCCCCTCATCTACACGCCGGGGGATAACGAATGGACCGATTGCCGTAAGCCGGAATTGCTGGCTGCTTACGGCAGGGTAATGGAAGGCAAGGGAACCCCGGCGGACATGGCCATGCTCGGCGCGGCGCGACAACTGGACAGCGCCCTCGCTGCCACGAGTTATGTGGATACCCTGGAAAGTCTCGCAACGATCCGTCGGGTGTTCTTCAGCCAGCCCCGGAGCCAGGGTGCCGTAAAGCTGCCTCTGCAGCTGCAGGCCGACCTCGGGCAGAAAGGCGGCATCCGCGAGAACGCGCGCTGGCAGCAGGGCGGGGTCGTGTTTACCACGGTCAGTGTGCCGGGCAGCCAGAACGGCTTTCCGATCAATGATCCACGCCGCGCTGCGGAGGCCTCGGCCCGCAACGCAGCCAACGTCGAATGGCTGAAAGCGGCGTTTGCCGCAGCGGAGTCTGCGGATGCGAAGGCGGTCGTGATCGCGCTGCATGCCTCCTTGTTCATTGATACCGCGGGTGATGCGGAGTTCGGCAGACAGCTGCGCGGGGGTGTTGACGGTCCCTATTACTGGGTAGCCCTGGCGATCCGGGATCTGGCGAACGACTTCGGTCGTCCTGTGCTGCTGATCCACGGCGATTTTCATCAGTTTCAGATCGACCGGCCGTTCATGGTGCCCCAGGGCGAAAGCCGGCCGCCGAAGTACGCAAATATCACCCGGCTGCAGGTTTACGGGGCCCCCGAGCTGCGTGCGGTACGGGTGGATGTGGATACCCGCACACCCTGGGTGTTCAGCTTCTCGCCGCTGTATGCGGACGGACCGGCGGACACACCGGCGGACACACCGGCGGACACACCGGCGGACAGACCAGCTGCAGCGGTTGAATAGTGGACATCAACCGTCGCGACTTCCTGCAGGGTTCGGCGCTTCTGATCGGAGGAACACCGCTGCTGGCTCGAGGTGGCGGCCTGGCACCGGCGGCCGCGGCATCAGATACCGGCTACTATCCCCCGGCGCTTACCGGTATGCGCGGATCCCACGCCGGCGCTTTCGAAGTGGCACACGCCCTGGCCTGGCAGGGTCAACGCTGGCAGAGGCCGGATGCGGTGCAGGATGCGGATTACGATCTGATCGTGGTGGGTGCCGGGATCTCCGGTCTTGCCGCCGCACACTTTTACCGCAGTCGGGTGGGTGCGGATGCGCGCATCCTGATCCTCGACAACCACGATGACTTCGGTGGTCACGCCCGGCGCAATGAGTTCCCGGTGAGCGGTCGGCGGCTGATCGGCTATGGCGGTTCCCAGACACTGGAGAATCCCGGCCGCTATTCGATCGCCGCGCGGGGACTGCTGCGGGATCTGGGTGTAGACACGGATCTGTTCCGCATCTATTACGATCAGAAGTTCGACAGCCGCTTTGGCCTGGGTGATGGGGTGCTGTTCGCATCGGGTAATCGGGGTGGTGGTGGGCTGCTTCCAGCGGTACTGGGATGGGGCGTGAATGTTGGAGGTGATAGAGCCGCAGCACTCATCGACAGCTATCCCCTGGGTGAGACCGCACGACGATCCCTGCGTGCGCTTTTTGTGGAGCCGTTGCGATTCAGTGAGCCGGCGCGGGCCCTGTTGCGATCGGCACGCTCGACACCCTGTGAAATTTTTCTGCAGACGGCTTTCGGATTCGACGAAGAGGGCCTCGCCTTTCTGCGGGATATCTCCCGGCCGCTCTGGGGCTGCGGACTTGACGCCCTGTCTGTGCAGGAAACTGTGTTCGACTACACGCTCGGCGCACGACTGGCAGAAGCTGCCTATGAGACGGTCGCCTCGGCTGGCGACCCTGTTCACGGGCGCGATGAAGACGAACCCTACATCTGCCATTTTCCGGACGGCAATGCCAGCATCGCACGACTGCTGGTGCGTTCTCTGATTCCGGATTTTCTCAGTGGCAGCAGCATGGAAGATGTGGTGACAGCCAGGGCAGACTATTCCCGGCTCGATCGGCCGACTCATCCGATCCGGATGCGGCTGAACAGCACGGCGGTGGATGTGCGCAATGCGCAGGGTGGTGCAGAAGTCACCTATGTGCGTGGTAGTCCTTCCTGGCAGAGTGGCCCGGCGCGTGGCGATCAGGCACAGGAGGGCTCAGTGGAACGGGTGCGCGCATCGCATTGTGTGCTTGCCTGTTACAACCGCATGATTCCTCACCTGGCTTCGGAGGTGAGCGATGAACAGAAGGCTGCGCTGCTGTATCCGGAGAAAGTGCCTTTTGCGCTGGTGAATGTAGCGGTGAAGAACTGGCGCGCGCTTGCAGATTCGAAGATATCCACTTTCTATGCGCCCGGTGGATTTCTCACTTACGGCGGCCTCGACTTCCCGGTGAGCATGGGCGGTTACAGATTCGCTGAAAAACCTGAAGACCCGGCGGTGCTGCAGTTCTGGCATGCACCGGCGCAAGGTCCGGTGGGAGGAAATCCGAAAGCCGCCTTCCGCGCCGGACGCCGGAAGCTCTACGAGACCTCGTTCGAAGAGATGGAGCAGGCGATTCTCGCCCAGCTCGACTTAGCCTGGGGCAGTCATGGTCTGGATGTGGAGAAGCACCTGGCAGCGATCACCATCAATCGCTGGCCTCACGGCTATGCCTATGAATACATGGATCTCTGGGACGACGCGCGCTGGGGTCGTGGCGCCGGGCCGCACGTGCTCGGCAGACAGCAGATCGGCAATATCGCGATCGCTAATTCCGACAGCGAACAGTACGCCTACGTGAATGGCGCCATTGACGCGGCGTACCGATCGGTGCGGGAACTGACGACCTGATCAGTCCGTTCAACCTTCCGCGCCGGCCAGTAGCTCCTGGAGCCTGGACGCAGCGCTCATTGCGTTGGCGGCGATGGCCTGCAGCTGCTGCTGAAGAGCGGGATCGGTGCTGCGGGCGGCCATGGCCAGACCCTTGAAACCATCCAGCCGCGATCCGGCCAGCCATTCCTGCAGCTCGGGTTCCTGGGCCCAGCGGGCCTGATTCATGCCGTTGGCCAGCGTGGTACGCAGCCAGTCCAGGTGGGAGTCCGGATGGGGAACCGGTGTGCAGAGTTCGTTTCTGATGGCATCGTCCGGGTAGCTTGCAGCGACATGGGCGATGAAGGCCGCGCTGAAAACCTGCTGACAGGTGCGAACCGACTGCAGGGTGATCAGATCGCCGTCGAATACCGGCTTCGCCGGCCGGCGCTCCAGACCATCCGCCGTGCAGTCCACGTAGAGTGCGCGACCCCTGATCTCGCAGGTGCCTTCGGTGAGGTGCAGCTTTCCGGTTTCGATCCGTTCGACGCGACCTTTGCGGATCACGTTGCGGATACGGCGCAGTTCGTCGAGTTCCGCCTTGGTGACCGTGGCGCAGCGGTACATGGTTGGCCAGTGATTCCTGTCCAGTCGCAGAAGCTGACCGCTGCTCTCGAGTCTTTCGAACAGATCTTCCAGTGATTGCGCCTGGGCCGAGGCTTCGAGCTGGCCGGCGAAAAATGTCAGCAGCTGCTGGGAAGGCCCCTGGGAAGGCTGGATCCTGGCGCGATCCAGCAGCCAGGAATCTCTGGGCATGATCCAGGTGATGGCATCCGGGTTCACGCCGTTTTTCAGCAGCCACAGGCAGGCATCCATGCCGGTCTTGCCCGCGCCGATGACCACATAGCGATCGCAGGGCTCGCCGAGGTGGGCCAGTGCGTTGGGTGGTACACAGGTCACGTGATCGTCGACTTCGAAGTTTGGTGCGCGCATCGCAGGCACCGTGACATGCATATAGGTGGCATCCACCAGCCTGGTGGCGCTCGAAACTTCAAAGCTCTCACCGGAGGCCAGGGAACTGAATCGGCGTTCACCCTGATACTCGCACAGGGGAAAATACTGGACCCGTCCCGAAGGCAGGAACTGCTGCTGCATCACCAGATCGAAGTAGGCGCAGACCTCGGAATTGGTCGCGAGCTCGAAAAGACCTTTGTTCCAGCCGGTCTGATCGATGCTGTCGGAACCCAGCGGGCGCGAATTCACCCCGTAAAAGGCCGAAGGCTGGTGCAGGTGCACGTACGGGTAAGCGATGTTCCAGTGACCGCCTGGCTGATGATAGCGATCGACCATCGCCACCGTGGCATCGGTCTCTGTCATCAGCACATCGGTGAAGGCCATCCCCATGGCGCCGCTGCCGACCACCAGATAGTCGGCCCTGATCGGGGTAGTCATGCGCTGCTTCTCCTGCCTCAGTCGCCGATGATGGCCTGGTTTACCGCGTTCTTCAGCTCTGCGCGCAACGGCCAGGGAGAGCCCATGAGCTGCAGCATCGACACCACAACAAAGTCTTCCACCGGGTCTACCCAGAAGATGGTGCCGGCAGCGCCCCCCCAGTAGTAGTCGCCCACCGAGCCCATCTGGCCCGAGGCCGGGACATCGGTCACCAGGCCGAAGCCGAGACCGAAACCGAAACCTCTGAGTGCGCCTGCTCCGGCAAGGGTGGGCGACTCACCGCTGCCACTGCCGGCAACAGAGGCGGGCAGATGATTCATGGTCATGAACTCGATGGTGCGCGGGCTGAGGATGCGCGCACCGTCGAGGCTGCCGCCGTTGCGCAGCATTTCAGCGAATCGCAGGTAATCCATGGCGGTGCCGACCAGACCGCCGCCACCCGAATAGAGAGTGACATTCTGGAAGTTGCTGATGGATTCCGGCCCGAGGGCCACGAGCTTGTTGGCCTTTGCATCCCAGCGATGGTTGGGCAGGAAACGGCCGAATTTGCTGTCCGGCACGGAGAAGGAGGTATCAACCATTTTCAGGGGTTTGAAGATGTGTTCGTCCAGGTATTCATCGAAGGGTTGCCCGCTGATCCGCTGGACGATGAGTCCGGTCACATCCACCGCCACGCTGTAATGCCAGCGGGTACCGGGCTGATACTTCAGCGGCAGGGTGGCGAGGGTGGCTGCAAATTCATCCAGATTCTCAGCGCCCAGTGCGGCGGATTCCCGGTAGAGCTTGTCGACCGGATCGTTGGGATCGAATCCGTAGGAAAAACCCGCAGTGTGGGTCAGCAGTTGCTGCATGGTGATCGGACCCTTGGCGGCTTCCAGTTCACCACCGCCATTGAGGACCTTGAGATCCGCCAGTTCAGGAACGAACTTCGAGATGGGGTCCGACAGCTGGAAGAGCCCCTGCTCGTAGAGCTGCATGAGTGCGACTGCAGTGATCGGTTTGCTCATCGAATAGATGCGGAACAGCGCGTCCCTGGTCAGCGGAGCGGGGTCATCGACACCTCGATGGCCGACCACTTCGAAATGCACCAGTTTGCCGTGGCGCGCCACCATGGTGATGACGCCGGCCAGCTTGCCTTCGTCCACATACTTCCGGGTGATCTCGGTGATGCGCGCCAGCCGTTCGGTTGACATACCGACCTTTTCCGGTGCGGTGGCGGGAATGTCTCTGGCTGCGAGCTGGCCGGCGGGGGCCATGGCGAACAGCAGTGTCAGTGCAGCAGTGAGTAAAAGTGGTGCGCGCATTGGGGTTCCTCTCCTGTAGAAAGCCGATTTCAGCGCGCCACTATACCCCAAGCCTGTTGTATCGGTGACGCCGCGGAATGACGTCGCGCGTTGCAACTTCGCCGGGGTGAGGCGACCATGGACTTTGACTCAGCGACCGGACCCCGCCGTGCCAGACCAGTTCAATGCCGCCAGCATCCGCTGCATCAATGATCGGAAAATGGCGGAGTCCCTGCTCACCGATCCCCTGATCCGGCGGGTCAACGAACAGATCGCGCGCCATGAGGAAGACAATCCGAGTGGCCTGCGGCGCAGGCTTCTGTCTACCTCGGTGCGCCTGAGTGCCCGTATGGCGCCCGACCTGCACGAAATGGCCCGGGAATGTGTGGAGCGCCTCGAGATAGACATCGAGCCCGAGCTTTATGTTTTCGCCAGTCCGCAGTTCAACGCGATGTGCTTCAAGCCCGAAGAGAAGCATCTCTATGTGATGTTCTCCTCCAGTCTCATCGAGGGCTTCGATGAGAACGAGCTGAAGTTCGTGGTGGGCCATGAGCTGGGTCATCACGCCTACCGTCATCACGACATCCCCATCGGGCTGGTACTGCAGGGCAATGCCCGGCCGGATCCAAAACTCGCGCTGTCGCTTTTCACCTGGTCGCGCTACGCGGAGATCTCGGCTGACCGCGCCGGTGCGCACTGTGCCAGGGACATCAAGGCGGTCTCCCGCGCACTCTTCAAGCTGGCATCGGGTCTCACCGGCACCACGATCGACTTCCATCTCGACGACTTTCTCGCCCAGGTGGACGAGATGCAGGTCATCGATCAGAAGCCGGGGGAAGGGGCGCCGAAGGAAGACTGGTTTTCCACCCATCCCTTCAGTCCGCTGCGGGTGAAGGCGCTCGAACTCTTCGACCAGTCGGAGTTTGCGCGGCCGGGCGGCGTGAGTGCCGAGGATCTTGAACAGGCTGTGCAGCGGGTGATGGGTCTCATGGATCCGAACTACATGCAGGGTCGCACCAAGGCAGATGAGGCCATGCGTCGCCTGCTGTTTGCAGGCGCGGTTCTTATCGGACTGGCGGATGGCCAGGCGAGCGAGGCAGAAGTCGAAGTCTTTGAGAAGTTCTTTGGCAGGGGCTCGCTCAAGGAAGGTCTCGATGTGGCCACCCTCGAAAAGAGTCTGCCGGAACGGATGCGCCAGGTGCGGGAAACGGCCAGTCCGTCTCAGGCAATGCAGGTGCTGCGCGATCTCTGTCTGCTGGCCCGGGCCGAAGGCCACACGACCTCCAGAGAGCGGGAGGTGCTCATGCGCATCGCGGATGGTCTGGGGCTCGCGGAGGCCATTGTCGACAGCACGCTGTGTGCTGAGTTCGAACCGGATTAGCGGCCCGCGACCTCATTGGGGTGGCGATATCTCTGTAGTCGTCACCCTGGGCCGGGCGCGGTCTGATACTCGATGGCTTCGGGTGGAAGGCAGATGAAGCCAGCGTCTTCCGGGATCGTGTCAGCTGCACCGGTTGCAAAGAGCAGGGTTGCGCACACTCTGATGGTGACCCGGCACTCCCGGCGTCTCATTGGGCTACCGCCATCAGACCCTGCGCGGCCAGCCAGTCTCCGAAGCGATCGATCCAGCGATCTGTCGGCAGATCCTGGCGCCGCATGCCGAAGCCGTGTCCGCCGCTGGCATAGATGTGCAGCTCGGCGGACCTTTTCGCGTCCAGCCATTTTCCGTAAAGCGTCAGACTGTCTCTGGCGAGATCGAGTTGATCGTCGGTCGCTGCAACGATGAACAGCGGTGGTGCGTCTTCGCGCACCGGAGTGTCTCCGATCATGCCGATACCCGCGTAGATGGGTGCGACGAAATCCGGGCGTGTGGCTGCGTCGTAGCGGGAAGCAACCAGGGTTGCCACCGCGCCCCCGGCAGAAAATCCCATGAACCCGATTCGATCCGGGGAGATGCCGAAGGCACTGTGTCGGGTGCGGACCAGCCGCATCGCTGCCAGACCGTCGGCGCCGGACAGTGGTGCGATCGCGGCCATATCCGAGCGGGTCTGCTCAGGAGTTTTGGCGACCATGTCGGCCACACCGTCTTTGCCGGTGGGCACCAGGCGATATCTGAGTACGAAGGCGGCCACGCCGCGTTGCTGCAGCCAGCGGGCGACGTCGTTACCTTCGCTGTTGATCGACAGTGCATGGAATCCACCGCCGGGGGCGATGATGACCGCGGTACCGCTGGCGATGGCCGGGTCGGGAAGAAACGCGGTCAGGGTCGGGTGGCTTACGTTGGTGACCACTTCCGTTCTGAAAATGTCTGAATAGTATTGCGATTCCTGGTGGTCCCAGTCTTCGGAGCCAGGGGCGGGACCTGAGTACAACGGTATGACTTCGGCCGCCGCGGCCAGGTGGGCGAACAGGAGCAGGCCTGCGCCGGCGAACAGTAGCCGGTGGCTGAATGGCTTTCCCGGCGGAAGTCTTTTTGCCAGCGGTCTTTCTGCTGAAAGTCCTGTGGTGCGTTTGTGCATGGCGATGGCCTCCGGGGCTTTTCGGGATTGTGGTGCCAGTGTGAGTTTCACACCGGCTGGTTGGCAACCCGGATGACGGGGGTTATCGTTGTGCCATGGAAATCGCCCTCATCTGGATACTTGTCGGCTTCGTGCTGATCGTCGCCGAATTCGTGCTGACCAGTTTTATCGTCGTCTTTTTCGGCCTGGCCGCGCTCTGTGTCGGCCTGCTGCTGTGGGCCGGCATGACAGACGCATACGGACTGCCCTATCTGATGTTTGCCGCGCTCTCGCTGGGCTCCGTGCTGCTGCTGCGCAGCCGTTTTCAGGAGTGGTTTGTCGGCACTACGATTTCCGCTGATGTGGACGATGACTTCATCGGCCATGAGGTCCGCATAGCGAGCGGCTTCGATGCGGCCAGCCCGGGTCGCGGAAAGGTGGACTATCGGGGGGCGAGCTGGGATTCGAAGAGCACATCAGCGCTGTTTCCGCCGGGATCGGTTGCGCGCATTTCGGATCGTAAAGGTTCGCTGCTGGAGATTGAGCCCGTAGCCGACTGAGTCCTGTCATCACTGATCTTTGAGCTGCCAGATCACCGGAAGGAGAGCCGATCACCGTGGAAATTTCCCTGATCCTGAGTATTGGTGTTGCGGTCGTCGTTCTCGTTGCCCTGGCGAAAACGGCCCGGGTGGTGCCCCAGCGGGAGCAGTTCGTGATCGAACGCCTCGGCAAGTTCTCACGCACTCTGGATGCCGGCTTTCATATCCTGATTCCCTTCGTGGACCGGGTCGCCTACAAGCACACCCTCAAGGAGCAGGCCTTCGATGTGGCCTCCCAGACCTGCATCACCAAGGACAACATCGCGGTGGCGGTGGATGGGGTGATCTACCTGCAGGTGGTGGACGCCCGCTCGGCCAGCTATGGTATCGAGAACTACCTGTTTGCAACCTCCCAGCTTGCCCAGACCACACTGCGCTCCGAGATCGGCAAGATTGAACTCGATCGCTCCTTCGAAGAACGGGAAACCATCAACGCCCAGGTGGTGAATGCGGTAGACCGGGCGGCGGAACCCTGGGGCGTGAAGATTCTCCGTTACGAGATCAAGGACATCATGCCTCCGGAATCGGTGCGCGACGCACTGGAAAAGCAGATGCGTGCTGAGCGGGAGCGGCGCGCCGTGGTGGCGCAGTCAGAGGGCGAGCGTCAGGCGCGCATCAACGTCTCAGAAGGCGAGAAGCAGGAGACAATCAACCTTTCGGAAGCGGAAAAGCTGCGGCAGATCAACGAGGCGGAAGGCCGGGCCCAGGAAATCCGTCTCATTGCCGAGGCAACAGCGCACGGACTGCGGGAGGTCGCCAGTGCCATATCCGAACCGGGTGGCCGGGATGCGGTCAGCTTGCGGGTGGCGGAGCAGTGGGTGACAGAGTTCGGTCGGCTGGCCAAGACCAATAACACCATGATCGTGCCGGCCCAGCTCGGAGATGTCGCCACACTGGTTGCAACTGCCATGAGCACCATGAATCAGGTGCGCGGAGACTCCCAGCCGGGCTGATCGGGCTATGATTCGAACATCGCCACCGCCCGTGTCCAGCCGGCGGACGCTCTGGCGATCTTCACCGGGAAGCAGGCCACGGTGAAGCCATGAGCCGGCAGCGCTTCGAGGTTGTGCAGTTTCTCCATCTGCCAGTAGGGGATTTCCCGGCCTGCCTTATGCCCTTCCCAGATGATGGATGCATCATGGCTTTCGCGCCATTTCACTGCGGTGTGTTTGAACGGTGCATCCCAGGACCAGCCATCTGTGCCGACTACGCGTACTCCGCGCTCGGTGAGATAGAGGGTGGCTTCGCGTCCCATGCCGCAGCCACGATCCACATAGCCCGGTTTACCGAAATATGCGCCAGCGCTGGTGTTCACCAGCACGATGTCGAGGGGCTGCAGTGTGTGCCCGATGCGAACGAGTTCGGCCTCCACATCCGCTGCTGAAACCAGATAGCCGTCTGCGAAATGCCGGAAGTCCAGTTTCACGCCGGGTTTGAAGCAGTACTCGAGGGGGGTCTCGTCGATGGAGGGCGCACGTCGTGCGCCATGGTCGGTAGTGGAGTGGAAGTGCCAGGGCGCGTCCATGTGAGTGCCGTTGTGGGTCGACAGCGTGATGGTCTCTACCGCCCAGCCTTCGCTGTCCGGCAGATCGGTGGGCTGCAGACCCTCGAAAAAGTGCGCCAGTCCCCCGGCAGTTTCCTGGTGGGTGCGGTAGGTGACTTTCGGGCTGCCACCCGGGTGGTCGGTGTGTTCGTTGTTTTCGATGGAGACGGAGAGATCGACGAATCGCATGGTTCACCTCAGAGGCTGTTGGATTTCCCGGGTCATGAAGTGGCTGTGTGGGTCTGGCTTGTAGTTGCCGAAGGGGCCGCAATCGGTGAAACCGTGTCGCTTATAAAGTGCACGCACCAACGGCAAGCGGGTGCGCTGTCGCCAACGCACCCGCCAGATCTCCAGCACCGGACAAATTAGATCAGAGAGCGGCCGCCGTCGACAGGGCCGTGTAGCTGATGCGGTAGTTTGCTGCAGGGAAAGTGGCCAGAAGATCCTGCCACGTCTTGTTGCCGGCAAGCTTGGTCGTCCCTTCGGCATAGGCTGTCAGGTTCGGATACCGTACCAGCACGGTGGCCGTACCGACGTTGTCCCCGGACAGGGTCGGTGCGACGACTCTGAAAGTGCTCTGCACGCCGATCGTTCCCTGTGTCGCCGCCGCTTTCTTGGCGAACTCCACCAGGGGAGCAGTGCCGCCTTGCAGAACTTCGAAAGTGAAAATCATCATCACTTCACCAGCAGCAGCAACCTTTGCGTCTGCTTCCTGCCAGAGCACGTTGCTCAGACCCGTGTAGCGCAGCTGGGCGCTGGCTGGCATTTTCTGCAGCGCGGCTGCCCATTCAGCACTCTCCTGATTCCGTTTCGTCGCAGCGGCAAATGCCTCCATGCTCGGATACTGGACGACGACGGAGCCACCGGAGGTATTCGGTCCGTGGAAGGTGTTCAGCCACAATTCTGGCTGGGTCCCAGGATTGAGCTTGTTCTGAACAGCCGAGGCCTGCTTGATGTAGTCGATCAGCGCAGCAGGTGGGCCATCGGTACTGAAGCCGTAACGGACCGAGACCGGGTCGGCGACTACGGATGCGGCGAAACACCAGGTTACTGCTAGAAACAGCGTTTTTTTAAACATTTTTCTCCCCCTTTAGAAGAATTCGCCCGAAACAGGGCTTCCTGATACTGCTCGTCTCCGGCTTTCATAACAAGCCAGCCGGTGAAATGAGTGCGAACTCACAACATTTCGTCCAGTGGTTTGTCTGTTGCGGCGGGGAGAGGATCAGCTGCGGGGGGTAGCGAAGGTGCCCAGGACGCACTTCCGTCCGTCTTCGAAGTGCGGGATTTATAACAGTCTGCGATCGACAGATCAATTCCCTTAAGCTCGGTGCCCGATCGCCGAGACAGAGATCTCAGCGACACAATCGCGAACTGCATTCAACCGAAGGAACCCGACAGATGAACACACTGGACGAACAGACGCTGACCCGGATGCTGCTGGAGTCGGGACAGCTGACCGGTGGTGTTGTGGAAAATGCTGTGCAGACGCCGAGCAGTTATACCGCTTTCACATCGAAGATTTATGACCTGCGCCTGACCTACAGCGCTGACAGCACGGGTAAGCGCCCCGAGCGCGCTCTGATGAAGGTCACGGAAGCTCCGATATTCCGTGCAGGTCGAGCGGAAGCGAGCTTCTATGCGTTCGCGAATCAGGATCGGCGTCAGAATCCGGATGCACTCGTCGAAATCTATGGAAATCTGGTTGATGACGGGACCCGGTTGGCGGTGCTGCTGATGAAAGACATGGCAGGACCCTTTATCGGATCTGACTGGCCGGTGCCGTTTCAGCAGCGAGACTGTGTACGGGTGGTGCAGGCGCTTGCCGGTGTGCACGCGCACTGGTGGGGAGATGTGCGCGTGGATGCAGAGCGGGCGACGAGAGGGGCCGGGCGGGAAGCGGACGATCTGAGAATCAGATCGTCCGCGCAGAATCTGATTGATCGGCTGGGAGACGCGCTGTCGCCGGGCAGGCGCGCTCTCATCGAGCGGCTGGCGGACGTCTATCCGCACCTGCACGAGTCCCGACTTGCGGGATCCGGACGGCAGACCGTTGTGCATGGCGACGCTCACCTGTGGAATTTTCTGATTCCGGAGGATGAGTCCCGGGTGTCTCTCCTGATCGACTGGCAACTCTGGGGTGTGGACTTCGGTGCAGCTGATCTCGCCTACATGATGGCCCTGCACTGGTTCCCCGAGCGCCGGCAGCGCTTCGAGAAGCCCCTGGTTGCCGACTATGTGGCTGCTCTGCAATCGCTCGGAGTCGACTGTGACTTCAAAGCTGTCTGGGACGACTACCGCTTCATGGTGGCCGGACTGCTGACGAAGGTGGTTGTCTACGCGAGCGTCATCCCCGCCGGCATATGGTGGCCGCATCTGGAGCGGGCCTTCCTGGCCTTCGAAGACCTTGATTGTGCGCAGATGATCAGTCGATGAGCGTCACGGTGCCTGTCACCCCGTTCAGGGTGACCCGCTGACCGCTGGTGATACGGCGGGTGATGTCGCCGGTGCCGAGTACGGCGGGAATACCATACTCCCGCGCTACGATGGAACCATGAGCGAGCACCCCGCCGATATCCGTGATCAGACCGATGGCCTGGGAGAACAGCGGCGTCCAGGCGGGGGTGGTTGTGGGGCACACCAGAATGGTGTCGGGTTTCATCTGTGCGAAATCAGCCGGGGAGAGAATCAGACTCACCGTTCCGGTCACCGTGCCGGGGCTGACGGGAAATCCGTGCAACGTGGAAGAAGCGGGGTCGTTGTGCATCTGGGTTTCCCAGACCTCGAAGTAGCGGGTGAAATCGAAGGGTCCGAATTTGAAGCGTAAGTCCTGCGGAACACGCGGGGGCGGATGCAGGCGCTTGCGCGCTTCTCTCAGAGCCTGCCGTTGCTCTGCGAGTTCACTGAACCCGCCTGCTTCGCTGGACTCACCGGGTTTTCTGAGCCTGCCGTTCTCGCTGAACTCCGTCCGAGCGTCGCATGCCTGACGGAGTTCTTCGCTGGTGAGGAAAAACACGGCGCCGGCGGAGTGGAGAATGCCAGCGTCGGTCAGGCGTCCGCCAAGTTCGAAGGCCAGCTTGCGCAAGGTCGGCCAGGCTGCACCCATATGGAAAAGTGCCTGCTCCCGATAGGGGCCGAACTTCAGTGCCCAGCGCAGAAAAGCGTTGAAAAACCTTTTTCGGATGGGACCCATGGCGGCGCGTGCTGCGGTGATCGATGTGTCGCGTCGTTCCTGGGCCACTGATGATGATTCACCCTGTGCGTCCGCCGGATTGTCGTGGATCTGCAGTTTTCGGACGAGTGCCTGCAGACTGAGCACCACCGGTAGAGGATCCTCGCCCTGGGTGGGCTCCACGAAATCCAGGTCGTAAACCTGGTGGCCGTACTCGTACAGGTACTCAGCGAAGGGGTCCCGGATAGCAGCAGCCCGGGGATCATCGAGAAGGGTCGAAACGAGAATTTCTGCAGGCGTGCTCAGCACAAAGTGACGCAGGGTGCTGTCCCGGGTGATTGAGCTCGCGATTGCTGCCAGTGCGTTCTTCGCTTCGTCCGTCTTCGATGGGAAGCCACTGAGGAACATGCCGGTGGTAAATCGGGACTGGAGGGACTTTGATCTGAGGGTGCGACTCAGCATTTCTTCGGTGATCTTCGCCGCGCCGACCATCAGCGTGATGTAGAACCAGTAGACGGCGTCTGCAAGCGCCAGTGCGCGGATGCCGCTCAGCAGCTGCGCATCAGATTCCAGGCTGCAGTCAAGCGAACGCCATCGCTCGATGGTCGCCTGATACTCGGGAAGCCCGGAAGACTCCCAGAGCGGGATCAGCTGTCTGATGAACCGGGGTAGATGGCGGATGTACCAGTAGATCATCCTGGGAATGATGGACAATACACGCCAGGATAAATGCAGATCGTATCGGCAGTAACCGAAGCCGTTCACGGTCACGAACATCGGGCGGGTGATGAACGCGTCCAGATCGAAGGGCAGTTTCATCACTGACGTGAAATTGTCGAGGCCCCGGTCCAGTCCTTCATTCAGATACAGATCTTCAAACAGGGTCGAAAGCGGCTGGGGCATGTTCTCGACAACCTGCCGCCGGACGAGCCTTGAACCGGGACGGGGTGGTTCCCAGCGGATGTCGGGGAGAGATCCGGCAGGCAGATTCGTGATGGGTCGGGACTGCAGCAGCAACAGCCTTCCGTCAGCAATGGCCCACTCGATGTCCTGGGGCTGGCCATCACACAGTGCTTCGATCTTCAGGCCGAGAGATGCGATTTCACCGAGTGTTTCCGTGCTGAGGGCGGCTCGCAGGCGATCCGCAGGCGGAACATCCACGACGCGGGTATTCGCGATCTGACTATCGGATCCCTCACCCGGGACGATCATCTGTGCTTTGGCACCGATCACGGTTCTGCGCACACGCAGATCGTCCCGGGAAAGCAGAAAGGTATCCGGCGTCACCAGACCACCCACGATCGCTTCTCCCAGTCCGAATCCCGCATTGATCACAAGCTCCGAAGGATCTCCGGTGGCCGGGTTTGCGGTAAACAGAATTCCGGACACCTGTGCGTCCGCCATCTCCTGCACAATCACACCCATGGCGACTCGGTCAGCATCTATGGCCATTCGCTGGCGGTAGCCGATCGCCCGCGCGCTCCACAGCGACGCCCAGCAGAGTCGAATGGCGTGGAGCACAGCGTCGCGACCCTGTACTCCGAGAAAGCTGTCGTGCTGTCCTGCGAAAGAGAAGTCGGGCAGATCTTCTGCGGTGGCAGAGGAACGCACAGCGTAGAAGCCTCGTTCTCCCAGAGCGCGCCATGACTCGATCACTGCAGACTCGACTTCGGCAGGCAGTTCATGCGCTTCGAAGAGACCGCGTATCCGGTCTGAGGTACTTTCCAGTGATGCGATGGATCCGCTATCCAGCTCTGCCAGCAGTGTACGAATGCGTGTCCCCAGATCGTTGTGTGCGACGAACAGCCTGTAGGCGTCTGTGGAGATCAGAAAACCGGAGGGTACCGGCAGACCGGCGCAGGCCAGTACAGAAAGCGATCGGCTTTTGCCGCCGACCTGGCTGAGCGAAAGCCCTTTGGTGGCAAGGGGAATCACAAAGGCTGGGCGAGGTGTCATGACACCATCGGGATCAGTGTCTGCACTGTCCCGGGCTATGGGACCAGTTTCGGCATTGTCCCATCCCGGTCCATCAGGCAGGCGACGTGCGTGGGTGCGTGACCCGCCATGGTGACCTGGCCGGTCACACTCATCTGGATGCTCCGAAGGTGGAGCCGCCATCGATGAGGATTTCGGCCCCGTTAATGTGTTTGGATTCGTCCGATGCTAGGAACAGAACCATGTTCGCGACATCGAGTGGTTCACCGATCCCGAGCGCTATGCGGGCCGCTTCCGGGTCTTCCTGATCCATCAGCCGGTATCCCGAAAGACTTTCCAGCGCGTTGTGCACCATCGGTGTGGAGATACTGCCGGGATGTATCGAGTTGCAACGAATGTTGTTCTTCTGTTCACGGCAGTGGCTGGCAATCGATTTTGTCATCGATCGGATCCCGCCTTTGGCCGCTGAATAGGCGAGATAGGGAGACAGTCCCACCAGGGCGGCGGTTGAAGACATGTTGATAATCGAACCCCCACCGGATTCTGCGATCACCGGAATGGCCGCGCGGCAGCCGAAGAAAGTACCATCGAGGTGGACACGCAGAGTGAGGTGCCATTGCTCTGTGGAAGTGGATTCGATATTGGCTGTGGGAGCGATGCCGGCATTGTTGACGAGCACGTCCAGGCGCCCGAAGCTGGAGATGGTTCGCTCGATGAGTTCGGACCAGGAGGTTTCGTTGCTCACATCCTGGGTAAAGAACAGGCCGCCACAGGCCTTCGCGACTTCGTTACCCGCCTCTTCGTTGATGTCTGTCAGCATCAGCTGAGCACCTTCTTCGGCGAGTCGGAAAGCGTCTGCCTTGCCGAGCCCCGAGGCGGCTCCGGTAATGATGGCTACCTTGCCGGCAACTCTGGTCATTCAGGTTGCCGGGTTGCTGGGAGAGAGAGGGATGCGGCCATCGCTCAGTCGGCCTTCAGCTCAGCTCTGGCGTTCTTGATGGCGCTGGTGTAGATGCCTGTTGCGAATCTTATCGCCTTGGCTTCTTCAATACCTTCCGGTTCGAATGTCCCCGTCCACTCCACTGTCGTTGAGTCGTCGTCGTTGGCCAGCAGCTGGACGGTGGCGGAGTAGTTTTTGAAAGGCAGCGGGGAATCTTCATTGATGATCGCGTAGCTGAAGGTCTTCTTCGCCGGATCGTGATGAGTGAGCTGTTCGATGACGGTACCGGTGCTCAGTCGCATGTTACGGGTCATACCGACGCCCTCGCCTGTGTATTCGACCGCATCGATGCCCGGGCCGGGTCTTATACCGGCAAAGTTGCCCAGATGCTGCCAGACCCGATCGACGGGTGCATTGATGACTTCCACGACTCTGGCCTGTGCCATCCCGGTTCCTCCTTTCTGGTCCATTGTGGGTGTTGACCTGCTGTGGCTGCGGATCTGTTCCAGTTACTCAACTGTTGCAGTTTATTCGCGGTGTGCGTGCAGGTCTGCAAGAAATTCGAGTATCGCTGCGCTGGTCTGTTCCGGCGCCTCCTGCTGTACCCAGTGTCCGATACCGGGAATCAGCAGCACGCCCTTCAGTTCCGGGATTACAGGCTTCATCATGCCTTCCAGATCTGCCTGCGTCGCACCTCCGATCACGATGTCCTTGTCTCCGGCGATAAACAGAGTTGGCACACGGACGCTGGCGCCTGCGAGGTTTTCGGTGAGCTCCCAGTTCCGCCCGATGTTCCGGTAGTAGTTCACGCCACCGCGAAAACCGGCGTCTTCAACCTGGCTCACGTAGTAATCCAGATCCTGCTGAGTCAGCCAGTCGGGCAGACCCTTCGCGGCACCGAGACGGGGAATCCAGCCACCAGCGGCGCGCTTCGGGTCGGTTACCTCCGGTGCCTCTCGGGGGGAGTCCGGTGAGAGGTAGAGGCGACTCAGCAGGCCGCGCGGGTCGGCATCGTACTCGGCTTCTGCAACCCCGTTGGGCTCATTGTGGTAGAGAATATAGAAAAAGTTGTCACCGACCCGGGACCGCATGCCCGCCATCGGAGGATTCGGCGCGCGGCCGCCGTAGGGGACGCTCATGATGATGAGTCCATTGAACCGCTCCGGATGCAGCAGCACGCTGTGAGTCGCGACCGGTGCACCCCAGTCGTGGCCCACCATGGTTGCTTCGGTGACTGCAAAGGCATCCAGTATCCCGACCATGTCCGCTGCCAGAGTCACCAGGTTGTAATCTTCTTCCGGTCCGGGCGCGTCACTTGCCCCGTAGCCGCGCATATCCGGCGCCAGCACACGATAACCGGCAGCTGCCAGGGCGCGTATCTGATGACGCCAGGAATACCAGGATTCGGGCCAGCCGTGTGCGAGCAGGACAACAGGTCCTTCGCCCATTTCGGCGACGCGCAAGCGGATACCGTTGGAATCGACGAAGTGCATTCTGATACCGGGCAGCAGAGTCTCTTCGATGGGTACTGCGGTGGCAGCGGCGTCTTCAGCCGGCGCGGCCGCGGTGTCGGGTGCCACATTCGGGGTGGGCCCAGGATCGTCAGCACCACAGCCGGTGAGCGTCAGTGCAGAGAGCAACAGGAATGGGAGGAGGGTGGTCGTCGGCAGCCTCTGATTCTGCATGAGATGCTCCAGATAATCATGAGTATCCGATCGAGTCACCCCGAGCGGCGATCACGGTCTCAGGGTAATGGAAAATGCCTTCCAGGATAAGCGACCGTCTCTTCAACGTGCTCGCCAGTTTTGAAAGGTCCACCCTGCAGAAATTCGACCGGCCCGTCAGAGACTCGCTGGGCTATGAGAATGGTCAGAATGGCGCAGATGAGAACGCCCGCCAGACCGGCGCAGGAATACTTCAGCAGAGCTGGGACCATGATTGTCTCCGGGTTCTGGTCAGATTGAACAAAATGCACCGCTACTCCCGTTCTCGCGCTCATCTTCTTTACACTGCCGTTTCTCGAATCAGGAACATACTGATACCCGGGCTTGATCGAGCAACCATCGTGCCAATCAGAAACCCGTGTGGATTCATCGGGTTGGCGCCGCAGCGGCTGAGCGATCGGGCCGATTTCGCCAATCGTTGGTGGAATTCGTCGGGACCGGTGAGTAGAGCGTTCACAGGAGAATCGAATATGACCAGCCAGTCTGAAAAGTGTGATCAGTTCGCGGCGCTGCACAGCCAGGCGGATGCTTTCATCATCCCCAACCCCTGGGATGCGGGCTCCGCGAAAATCCTGCAGGAACTGGGCTTTAAGGCGCTGGCCACGACCAGTGCAGGGTTTGCGTATTCGCTGGGTCGAACGGACGGCAAACCCACACTGGAAGAGAAGCTCGCACATTGCCGGACGCTGGCCTCTGCTACCGATATTCCTGTGAACGCAGACTTCGAAGATGGCTTTGCGGACGATCCCGAAACGGTTGCCACGAATGTACTGCGGCTCCTTGAAACCGGCGTCGCCGGTGGTTCCATCGAAGATTTCAGCCGCAGCACGCGCACGCTGTTCGGCCGGAATCAGGCAGTAGAGAGACTGCAGGCTGCAGCTGAAGCGATCGAGAATTCAGGTCTGGCCTTTCAGCTGACCGCGCGAGCTGAGAATCTGCTGCGGGGGGTAAATGACCTCGATGACACCATACAGCGGCTGCTCGCATACCAGGCCGCCGGCGCGCATGTGCTCTACGCCCCGGGAATCCGCACCCTGAAGGATCTGCGCACGGTCACCGGCTCGATTCAGCGGCCGTTCAACGTGCTCGGCGTGTTCATGCCCGATGCGTCACTGCAGGATTTTTCGGCGGCGGGTGCGAAGCGTGTCAGTGTGGGCGGCGCGCTGACCTGGGCTGCGGTGAAACCGCTGCTCGATGCGGGTCGGGAAATGCTGGACCAGGGCACTTTCGGCTGGATCCGGAACACGGCCCCCGGGGCTGAGGTGAATCGCCTGCTCCAGAGCGACGTGCAGAGATAGCTGCGTCTTCAGAGTCGCTCCAGGAACCCCCGGAGCGAAATGGCTTCCTGGGGATGCCGGCCGTCTCAGTCGGGCAGGCCGAGCACCCGTTTGCCGATGATGTTGCGCTGGACCTCATTGGTGCCGCCATAAATGGTCGTGGTGCGACTCCACAACCACTCCCGGGTGGCTTCCAGCTCATCCGGCTCGTAAATTTCCTTGTCCCAGCCCACCCCGCGAAAACCCATCAGATCGCGTTTCAGGTCCGCGCCATCCCGCTGCAGGGTGGCCCCGACCAGCTTGAAGATCGAAGTGGCATCTCCGGGTGTGCGGCTCGACTTGTTCTCTTCGGTGACCCGCTTCACTGTGAGGCGGAAGGCTGCCATGTCGAGGTTGTAGCGCAGCACCTTGTCCCGGGCTGCTGTGTCTGTGATCCGACCTTTTTCTTCGCCGATGTACTTGCGCGCCGTGTCTACCAGTTCGCGTCCAACGTCGCGCCGCGGTCCGCCGCTCAAGCCGCCGATACCGGAGCGCTCGAACTGGAGCAGGCGTTTGCCGATGGTCCAGCCCTTGTTGAGCTGACCCACCAGATCGGTCTTGCTGGCGATCACGTTGTCCAGGAAGGTTTCGCTGAAGGGCGAGTTGCCGCTGATCAGGCGGATCGGTCGTACGGTGACCCCGGGTTGATCCATGCTGAAGAGCACAAAGCTGATCCCTTCGTGTTTTGGCGCATCCGGATCGGTGCGCACCAGCGCGAACATCCAGTCGGCTGTCATGCCACCCGAGGTCCAGATCTTCTGGCCATTGATCAGGAAGTTGTCGCCCTGATCCTCGGCGCGGGTCCGCAGCGAGGCCAGGTCTGACCCGGCGCCTGGCTCGGAATAGCCCTGACACCACTGCACCTCGCCGCGCACGATCCTGGGCAGGTGACGAGCCTTCTGATCCTCAGTGCCGAATTCGAGCAGAGTGGGTCCGATCATGCTTAGACCCATGCCCATGAGCGGTGGACGGGCGCCGATCTTTGCCATCTCCTCCTGGAGTATGCGGGCTTCTGCGGCTTTCAGACCGGCACCGCCGTACTCGGTGGGCCAGGTTGGCGCAGTCCAGCCACGCTCGGCCATGCGGGACAGCCAGAGGGCGACATCGGGCTCGAGCTCCACCTTGGTGCTGCCGGTCGCGAACTGACCAGGACCCCGGGCGCCTTTCGGGCAGTTGGATTCCAGCCAGGCCCGGGTTTCCTCTCGAAATGCTTGGTGCTCGGACATCGGATCGTTCCCCTGATTTATCTATGGCTGAAGTCTAACGCCATCACAGGCGGGACTGCACGGCCGGGTAGCGCTAACCGGGTAGGCGGCCGGCGCTTCGCAGCACGATCAGCGCGTCCAGAGTCACCCAGGGATTCATGCGCTTTCTACCGGTAGGACCCCAGTCGACGAAGTCGTGGCCCAACGCGACTTTCCCGGAGGTTCTGTAATATTTTTTCTCCGCCGGCCACCCACCTCCGGGTAACTGCTTGTCCGCGAGCAGTACGAGCGCCGGAACACAGCGGGGATCCTGAATGAAACCTGACTCTGCCAGCACCTTGAGGCCGTGCAGAAAATCGTAGTGCCAGTACAGGGGATAGTGGAGCAGAGTGAATTCGGCTTTCATCACACTACCATCTGTCTGCCTCGAGAACAGATGACGTTTGAGAAAAATCTCGCTGGCGAGACCGGCGGCATCTCCGGCGCGGCGGTCGCTGTACAGTTGAGCGTACAGCGCCAGCGCCCGCAGAGGCAGGATGGATTCCATGAAAGAGGAGTGCGCGGCGTCCGGGTTCTTGTCGCAGTTCCAGCCGCCGTCCGGCCACTGCCAGTGCAGAAGCCGTTCGACGAACTCATGGGTCTTTTTACCGGCAAGGCCGAGCCGAAGGATCGACCAGAGTGCATTCGCCTGTTGGGAGGCGCAGCGCCGATGTCGTCCCTGCATGACGGGTACACCGTTTCGTCGATATGCCATCGGCTTCGATGGTGCTTCAAATTCTTCGAAGTAGGTCTCGGACAACCATTGCTCCTGCAACTGGTCTCGAATCGGAAGCAGGCTGCGATCACCGCCCGGATAGCCGGTATCGGCTAGGGCGGCCATAATCCAGTGTGCGCCCTGCCACTTTGCGTAGACGCCAGAAGGTGCAGTGATGCGACCGTCCGCCTGCTGATTCTGCAGCAGGCAGCGTGCAAGGGCGGATTGCCTGATCTCTGCCGTAAGGCGCTTGAGTGGTCTGCTGGTGGGCGACTCGCCGAGGATGTGTAGTCTGGTCTTATAACGGATGGAAGGTTGACTGGAGGACAGCAGAGTATCGATAACTGAGTCCAGTTCGATAATCTTCAGTTCGGGTTGGGAAGCTGCCACCACGCCTCCTGGGGTGAGTGGATACCCAGCACCATACCGGCAGAAAACGTTTAAATGAACAGCGGGACAGCAGAATTCCTGGGGGACTGTTTAATGGCATGGTCAGAATGAAGAAGCGACGGGAGGGGAGAGAACCCGGCGGCCTGCTGTTCTGGCTGGATACCCGCAGATGTACAGGAAAGGCTGGAGCGGGAGTTCTTCCGGCCGTTCAGAAAGACGGGTCAGTCAGGTCGTTTCAACTCGAACAGTTCCCGTACCACGCAGTAATCGAAGTAGCCGAGGCGGGCTACCGGCGCGAGTGCCGGGGTATCGATGCGGCCGTCCTTGATGAGCGAATCGTTGATGTGAATGCCGACGACGGTGCCGATCACCAGATGGCTGCCACGTCCACCGGGTTTCGAAGGCAGCGCAATGATGTCCCAGACTTCGCATTCGAGTGCGGCTCGCGCCTCTGCAACGAAGGGCGCGTTCACCAGCCGGGATGGCGCGGACGTCAGGCCTGCCAGTTCGAATTCATTGACACCATGGTCCACTTCCCGGGAGGTTTCGTTCATCGCCCGGGCGAGGGATTCCGAAACGATGCTGGCGGTGAACTCTCCCGTGGAGCGGACGTTGGCCAGTGTATCCTTCGGACCACCACCGGTTTTTTCATTGGGTGCAAACACGACCAGCGGAGGATCGGCCGACACCGCGTTGAAGTAAGAGAATGGAGCAAGATTCACCTGCCCGGTAGCGGACAGGCTGCAGATCCAGCCGATCGGCCGCGGTGCGATCAGGGCGTTGAGTGGATTGTGTGTGAGGGGCGCCGGTCGCACATTCTCCCGGGGGTCAAAGAACATCAGGCATTCGCACGATTGGTGGCAAAACCTTCGTCCGTGCCCAGTATGCGCGCCGGCCGGGCAAGGTCTTCCTGCCAGAGCAGAGATTCCATGTAAATGTTGAGTGGCTGATCCTGAATGGTCAGTTCGTACACGGGTTCATCGTAGGACGCATGGTTGTGCACCGCCCAGCCGGGAGCCGACACCATGAGGTCGCCGGCTTTCCATTCGTAGCGCTTCCCTTCAACCCGGCTGTATCCGGAGCCATGGAAGTAGTAGTTGATGGCGGAGGAGACGTGCCGGTGAGGTTTGTCGACAATGCCTGGCGGTCGGATGGTGATTGTGGAAAAGAAATTTGGGGTGGTGCCATTGAACCTGTCGGTACGCGGATTGAAGAGCAGATACAGGCGACGCCCCTGGTAGGTATCGCCCAGTGCGGCCAGCTTGTCGAGTTGCTCTTTTACGGTCTTCCACGGCCAGTGCAGGCAATTTGAAGGCACAGCGCGTGGGCTGATCAGTGTTTCATACGGCATCAGTGCGGCGCCGTCTTCCCCGATTGTAAAAGTAGGCAGTGGAGCGGAGTCGATACGTTCTGCTTCGTCCGTCTGAGTAATCGGCTTCGGGTCCTCTTCCACAAGATGCACGCGCATCATTTCGAGCAGTGCCGCGTTCGAGTAGGTCAGCCGGACCTGCAGATCACTGCCATCATTGATGTGCCGGTAGGTGGCGTAGGAGGGATGATTCCAGGCATCGTACTGCTGGAAGGCGATCGTCCTGTCTCCGACCACGGCTCGACCGCTGCCGCGTATGCAGAAATTCACCTGGGTCGAATTGTGTCTTACGGGCACGGTTTCCTCACCCGGCTTCAGAACATCCAGGGTTACCCGCACGCCCGGTGTGAGTCCTCTACCCGGTGTAGGCGCACTGGGATGGATGAACATCGTCTGCCGTCGGCCATTCGCAGGCCGTGGCAGATCGGCCAGCATCTCGATCTGGGTGTCCATCATTTCTTTCGTGATGGTGACCGGTGGCCAGTCCTTTGCGGGTTTGGCTTTCGAAGGATCACCGATCCCGTCGCACTGACTGGAAATATTCAGGAGAATCGGCCTGGGATCTGCTCTGTCTGCCATGGCTGCGGGTCTACGGGGGTTTCAATATCCTTTGATACCAAAGTATTATTCTGTTCGTCAACAATCCGGCACCGGAAGACGATGAACGACCAATCCAAGTTGATCTGGCCGCCAGGTGGCATTACCGAAGTGCCCTATCGGATATATTCCGATCAGGAGATTTTTGAGCGGGAGATGGCGCGGATCTTCTGTGGAGAGGGCTGGGCCTATGTGGGTCTGAGCGTCGAGATCCCGGAGATCGGCGATTATCTGGTCAGCCAGATCGGTCAACGCTCGGTCGTGATCACCCGTGGTCAGGATGGTCAGATCAGCGGTTTTGCGAACCGCTGCGCCCACCGTGGTGTCAAGATCTGTCGCCAGAGCAAAGGCAATACACGCTTTTTTGTCTGTCCCTATCATCAGTGGTCCTACGATGCCCAGGGCGGTTTGCGGGGTGTGCCGTTCATAAAGGGCGTCAGTGGCAAAGGCGGTATGCCTGCGGACTTCGACCGGGCGGCGCATAGTCTGCCGCGGCTCGCGATCACCGTGCACAACGGTGTGATTTTCGCGTCTTTCAACCAGAATCCGCCGCCGTTTGAAGACTATCTGGGTAAAACCAATCTCGCCTATTTCAATCGTGTGTTCGACGGCCGCGAGCTGCGGCTGCTGGGTTACTCACGTCAGCTCATACCCGGCAACTGGAAGCTGATGTTCGAGAACATCAAGGACCCATACCATGCGTCTCTGCTGCACGTGTTTCTGGTGACCTTTGGCCTGTTCCGCGCAGATCAGGATTCACAGGTCGCCATGGATGACAGCGGAGGGCACGCACTGCTTATCTCCCGCCGTGGAGAGCAGCGCAGGACCAGTGCCACAAAAGACATTGCCAATCTTCGCGAAGACTTCGTACTCAGTGATCCGAGGCTGCTAGATCCGGTCAAGGAGTTTCCGGACAACGCCACTGTGGTCATGCAGACCCTGTGGCCGAATCTCATCGTGCAGCAGCAGTCCAATACTCTGGCGATGCGCCAGATCCGTCCGCGACACCCGGGTGCGTTCGAGCTGGCCTGGACGTTCTTCGGCTATGCGGATGATGACGAAGCCATGATTACGCGGCGACTGCGTCAGGCCAATCTCATGAGTTCTGCCGGCCTCGTGTCCGCAGACGACAGCGAGGTGATCAAGCTCGCCCAGGACGGCGTCACCCAGTATTCCGATGATCGGGGTGTGCTGCTGATGGGTGGCACCGGGCGGGCGGACGAAAGCCATATGGTCACAGAAACTGCTGTGCGTGCATTCTATGATCACTATCGCAGGGTGATGGAACTGTGAATCTGGATCCGGGTGCGCAGCGGGAACTGGAAGACCTGTACTTCCGCTATGCCGGGCTGCTCGATGATGGTCCCCTGGAGCAGTGGCCGGAACTGTTCAGCGAGGCCTGCATGTATCTGATTATTCCAAGGGATAATTTCGACCAGGGCCTGCCGCTGGCAATCATGCGTTGTGAGAGTCGAGGGATGTTGCAAGACCGGGTGCGCTCGGTGCAGGAAACCATCATGCACGAACCCCGCTACCTGCGGCATCAGATTACGAACATCGCCAGCTCGGTGCGCTCCAGCGGTGAGATCGATGTCACAGCAAACTATGTGGTGTTCGAAGTCCTGCACGATGAGCTGCCGAAAATTCTCAGTGTCGGCCGCTATCTCGATGTGGTGGTTAGAAACGCGGAAGGCAGCATGGAATTTGCGGAAAAGCGTGTGGTTTACGATTCGGTGCTGGTACCCAACACCATCGTGTACCCGCTTTAGGAAACCTCGATGTTGACCGCAGACCAGATCAGAAATGCCGCTGAAGCTCTTGAAGCGGCCGAACGTGAACGCCACCAGATCAGACCCGTCTCTGCGGATTTTCCCGATATGACAATGGCGGATTCCTACGCGATCCAGGATGCCTGGATGGGTCTGAAGTACGCTGCGGGCGAAAGCCTGCGTGGACGCAAGATCGGATTGACCTCCCGTGCCATGCAGGTCGCAATGAAGATCGACGAACCGGACTACGGCACCCTTACCGACAGCATGCTCTTCGATGACGGTGCCAGCCTTGAAGCGGCACGATTTACCGATCCCCGGATCGAAGTGGAGCTGGCTTTTGTATTGAACACCCGATTGCAGGGTGACCGGCTCACACCCTGGGAAGTTCTCAAGGCCACGGATTTCGTTGTGCCTGCACTGGAGCTGATCGCCGCGCGCAGTTTCCGGGTGGATCCGCAGAGCGGGCGCACCCGCACAGTGCTGGATACGATCGCCGACAATGCCGCTGCAGCCGGTGTAATTCTCGGAGGACGACCCATCCGACCCATGGATGTGGATCTGCGCAGAGTCAGCGCACTGTTGTATCGCAACGGGGTGATTGAAGAGACCGGTGTTGCCGCCGGGGTGTTGAATCACCCGGCCAACGGCATCGTCTGGCTGGCCCGGCGTCTTGCCGCTCACGACATCGGACTCGAGGCCGGCCAGGTGATTCTGGCCGGCTCCTTTACCCGACCTGTTGCCATCCTGCCCGGCGATACTTTCCATGCGGACTATGGTGAGCTGGGTGCGATTTCCTGCCATTTCGATTAGTCGCCGATGCGGATAGTCGCTGCGAGGGAACGTACGGTGGGGCTGGAAGGAGCCATTGCCAACGCGATGGTGAGTTTTGCGGATCACACGGTTTCGCTCGTGGCACTGATCACCGATCAGCAGCGCGGTGGACGGCCTGTGGTGGGCTATGGCTTCAATTCCATCGGCCGGTTTGCACAGGGTGGCATTCTCAGGGAGCGCCTGTTTCCGCGGCTGCTGGGTGCTGATCCGCAGTCGTTGCTCGCTGAGGATGGCGGGCAATTCGATCCGGCGAAAGTCGCCGCAGCCTCGATGCGCAATGAAAAACCTGGTGGTCATGGTGATCGTGCCGGTGCTGCGGGGGCTGTAGAACTTGCGGTGTGGGATCTGAACGCGAAACTCAATGATGAACCTGCCTATGTGAACATCGCACGCCATGCCGGACGTTCCCTGGAGCGGCGGGGTGTGTCGGTCTATGCAGCGGGCGGCTACTACTACCCCCAGGATTCCCTGTTGCGCCTGCGCGAGGAGCTGAAGGGCTACCAGGCGCTCGGTTTCGACGCTTTCAAAATCAAGATTGGCGGTGCCCCCCTGACACAGGACATGGCGCGGATAGAGGCAGCCCTGCAGATTTGCGGTGCCGGCTCGCGGCTTGCGGTTGACGCGAACGGCCGCTTTGGACTCGAAGAAGCACTGGCCTGCGGGCGTGCGATTCAGTCGCTGAATCTGCGCTGGTACGAAGAGCCCGGCGATCCCCTGGATTACGAACTCAATTGCACCCTCACCCAGGCTTATGACGGCGCGCTTGCGACGGGCGAGAATCTCTTCAGCCTTGCGGATTCACGCAACCTCATCCGCTACGCCGGCATGCGCGCGGGTAAGGATGTCTTTCAGATGGATCCGGGTATCAGCTACGGTCTGACCGAATACGGGCAGATCCTGGCGACGCTGGAGGCAGCAGGGTTTGATAGAAAGCAGTGTTACCCGCACGGCGGCCACCTCATCAATCTGCACATCGCCGTGGGCCTCGGTCTCGGTGGCTGTGAAGCGTATCCCGGGGTCTTTCAGCCTTTCGGTGGCTATTCGCCCGAGTGTCGAATCGAGAACGGGCAGGTATGGCCCGGCGATGCGCCGGGTTTCGGTCTCGAGCAGAAGCCGCAACTGCGCCCGCATCTGGCGGCGCTGGTCTGAGATGCCCGCTGAAAGCAGGCAGAGGAGTGCAGTGAAATGCGGATAGCCGTGGTGGGTTGCGGTGCCATGGGGTCCATCTATGCCGGGTTGCTCGGCTCCGCCGGACACAGTGTGCTCGCCATCGACACCAATCAGGCCCATGTCGATGCCATCAACGCCCGGGGTCTGCGAGTCTCCGGAGCCAGCGGGGACCGGCGGGTCGTGATGCGCGCGTACAGCCGGCCTCCGGGCGCTCAGCCTGGTGCCGAGGTCGATCTGCTGATCATCGCCGTAAAAGCCGCCCACGTCACCGCTGCTGCACAATCGGCGCGTACACTGATCGGAGCGGAAACGCTTATTCTGACCATCCAGAATGGCCTGGGCAGTTCCGAGGCTGTGGCGGCCGTGGTCGATCCGGATCGGCTGATCGTGGGGGTAGCCCAGGGCTTCGGTGCATCGTTGCCGGAACCGGGACACGCCCACCACAATGATATGAAGGCGATCCGCATGGGTGCCTATGCGGGGCTGCCGCATGCGGAGGTAGCACGGGTGGCGGGTGTCTGGCGTGAGGCAGGATTCGACGCCGAGCCGGTAACAGATATCGCAGCGATGCAGTGGGAGAAGCTGATCTGCAACGTTGCCTACAGTGCACCCTGCGGGTTGACGGGGATGACGATCGGAGAAGCCATGGACCACGCGGATGTGGGGCCGGTGAGCCGTGCCGCCGCCGCGGAAGCCTATGCTGTGGCGCTCGCCCGGGGAATCTCACTCGGGTTCGATGATCCCATCGCTCATGTTCGTGCCTTTGCGGCGCGCATGCCCGATGCGAAACCCTCCGTGCTTCTCGATCTGGAGGCGGGTCGGGTCAGCGAGGTCGGTGTGATCAACGGTGCGATTCCGCGGGAAGCTGAGAAGGTCGGACTCCAGGCACCGGTGAATGCGACGCTGACGGGCCTGATCAAAGCACTCGAGGATCAGTACAGGAAAAAGGGGAAAACCCATGAAGCTTGAAGTAGCACTGCTGGAAGCAGACGCACAGCGACGAGCGGCCATGATTGCAGGCGACGTCTCTGTACTCGACAGATTGCTCAGTGATGACCTGATCTGGACACATTCCTCAGGAAAATCAGATTCGAAAAGCGCCTTGCTGGAGGCGATCGGCTCGCGCGCGGTCGTCTACACAGCGCTGGAGGTGACCGATGTGCGCGTGTCGGCTCATGGCGCTATTTTTCTCTGCCACGGCACCCTCCAGGGCAGCGCGAGCAGAAACGCTGTGGCGAAAAATCTCAGCAGCCGCTTTCTGAGTGTCTGGAAGCATGAAAGCGGCACCTTCGAACTGCTCGCCTGGCAGTCGACGGGAATCTGATCAGGCGTCGCCTGGAGACTTCAGCGACCGGACGCTGTATTCGCAAGCCGCCTGTCCCTGCGACCGAACGCCTGGCGCAGCCGGTCGAGTCGACCCCTCGAGATCCGGTAGCGGAAAATGATGAGTATCGCGCCGATATAGCAGGCCGACGGCAGCAGCCCGATGGCATAGCGCAGGGCATCAATCTGTTCGGGTCCGTTTTCCGTGCGCGGATCGAAGCCGAACAGCCCGAGCAGAGGCAGGGAGATACCGACCGCCAGTGCCTGGGTCGTCTTCGAACCCAGCGACCATACCGCCATGTACGAACCGGCAACGGTTTCACGCCGCCGGCGGGTGGCAATCTCGATCACGTCCGCCTTCATCGACAGGGACAGCGCCACGAAATTTCCGCCGGCAAAACCGATGACTGCCGTGATGAGCACAAAGGGCACGATCTGACCGGGGGACAGCAGCAGATAGGCAGGGGTGACAAACGCCATGATCAGAGTGCCTGACATCCAGGCTTCCCGCTTGCCGATCCGGTGCGACAACCAGACCCAGAAGGGCAGTCCGATGATGTTCACCGCGAAATACGCCAGCAGAATCGGCTGGGCCTGTCTCTCCAGTTCCATTGCGTAAGTGGTGAACAGCATGAACAGTGTGCCGATCATCGTGGTGCCCAGAGACATCAGGGTGAAGCCGAGGAACAGTACCAGGAAGTAGCCGTTCGACAGCATCGATCTCAGATTGCGGAGCACGGGCTGGTGCGCGGGCAGAACCCTGACCCGCTCCGGAAGCTTCCAGACAGTCAGTCCGATCAGCAGCGGCAGCAGCACCAGTACCATGCCACCGATGACCGTCAGCGCTTCGCTGGCGACGCCACCGTAGCCGAACAGCTGGGACGCAGCCACAGGTACCAGCAGCACGCTGATGTTGCCTGAGAAGCCGAAGGCCTGTCGCCAGCCGGTGATCCGGGTGCGTTCATCAAAGTCGTCTGAAAGCTCTGCCCCCCAGGCGTAGTAGGGAATGTTGATCATGGTCCAGCCGAACCACAGCAGCATCGACCAGACCAGCAGATAGGTGTTGCTCACCGGGCCGGAGGGGGAGAACAGCTGGAAGGCGGCCAGCATCATCATCGGCGTACCGGCGAGCATCCACACCTTCCGCTTGCCGAAACGCGATCTGGTTCGGTCACTCAGTGCGCCTATCAGGGGGTCTGTAACTACATCGCTGATACGGGCCACCATCAGCAGCAGCCCGATATCCGTGAGGCTCAAACCCAGATCCCGGGAGTAGAAGAAGGGCAGATAGAGCGAGATCGGAATCACTGCCAGATAAACGGCAAACTCCGGAAGTCCGAACAGTACGAGTTGCGATCGACTCAGTCGGGGCTGGTCATCCGATCTCACGTTGCAGCAGGACCCGGCTCATGGGCGGACCCCTTGGATTGCTTTGTCCCATTGCCCAGTATTTCCTGCAGCTCAGCGGCGCTGGAGATGTCGGGCCCCCAGTCCGCGTCGAGTGCCGCCCGCATGGCTTTTACCCGGGCAGCACCGATGCGCTGCTCCAGCACCCGTTCGAGGTCGGTCATGGTGGTGAGTGCAAGGTTGCGCAGTTCGCTGGCGGCATCCGCCAGGCGATAGAGGCTGCGGCGGGGATCCCGGGCATCCGGCGTCGTCTCCATGATGCCGCCCTCGATCAGACCTTTGGCCATGTGATGCACGTTCTGTCGGGTCAGACCCATTTCCCTGGCGATGTCCGCAGGATTATCGATGCCCAGGGCAACGTGCATGATGATCATGGACTGGGTGCGGTGAAACGGCTGATAACCTTGTGAAGCCACCACGTTCTGCAGGCTGTTGTCGAACCAGTCCATAGCCTGGGTCAGTCCAGCCATGATTCTGGCTGTGACCGGTCGCCCGGGTGTACTGTCTGCGACCAGCGACTGCCTGGGTGAGGGCTTTTTCATGACTTCCTGTTACCGCGGGCTGTAGCGTACGGGAAGCGCATGATACCCCTTGAACATGAGGCCGTTGCGCGGCACTGGATCACCGTCGAGCTCGAAGTCGTGCAGACGCCTGACCAGTCGTTCGAAGGCGATCCGGCCTTCCAGGCGGGCGACCGCCTGTCCTGCACACAGATGCCTGCCGGCAGCGAAGGTCAGGTGCTGGTCCGCATTCTTTCTGCTGACATCCAGCCGGTCCGGTTCTTCGAAAAGCCGCGGGTCACGGTTTGCGGCGGCCAGAGACAGGATCAGGATCGCGCCTGCCGGGATTGCGACCCCGTCCAGTTCCACCGGCTCGGTGGTCTGACGGAAGAGGACGTAGAGAGACGGGTCGAAGCGCAGGAATTCTTCGACGGCATTCCCTATCAGCTGCGGCTGCCGGAAGAGGCGGTCGAAATCACCTGGTGCATGCATCAGAGCCAGCAGGCCGTTACCCAGCAGATGGGTGGTTGTTTCGTGCCCGGCGAGCAGCAGGGTGATCGCCGCCCAGACCACTTCATCGGAACTCAGGTGGTCTTCCTGCTGGTGGCGCAGCAGGAGACTGAGCAGATCGTCTCCCAGGTCGCTTCTGCGCTCCTCGACGAGTGCCCGCAGAAAATCGAACAGACGCTGAGCGGCGTCCCCGGCGTGTGCCAGCTCTTCGGGTGAAGCGGAGAGCTCCAGCCCCGCGAGCATGGCCGCGGAACCCTCACGCAGCACTTCGTGGTTGGTGGCAGGGATTCCGAGCATCGCGCAGATCACGGCCACCGGCAGAGGGTAGGCGAAGTCATCAATGAAATCGCCGCGCTTTTGTTGCGCCATTCGGTCAATCAGAGAGTCGCAGGTAGTGGTCACGAAGTCAGTGAGCGCGGTGACCTTCTGAGGTGAAAAGGCGCGCATGATGGCCTTCCGGAAACGGGTGTGATCCGGTGGATTCATCGCGATCATGTTGTTGTTGCCGAATTCGCGGAACGGGCCGGGTGGCTTCCTCGCGCTGGACCATGTGGTGGGGCGGGCAACCTTATCGTGGTCACGCAGTGCCCAGCGTACATCGGCGTGGCGGCAGATGAGGTAGCGTCCCTCGGACAGAGGCAGGACAGGCTGCTCCCGGAGCAGGCGCTGGTAGATTTCGATCGCGTTGTGCCGGAATTCTAAAGAGGTGGGTTCGGGTATCTCCAGCATGGGCTTGGCCTCGACTGTCTCTGCAGATTCCGGCATGACCATCCGTCGATGTCATGCCGTCGACACACACCCTGGCTGTTAACAGCCAGGGTGTGTTCGGGTTCGCAGAGGCTAGTGGAACCGGTATTGAGCCTGAAGTGTCAGCGTTCTGCCCACACCTTCTGCGACGAAGTTCGAGCCGGCCACCTCGTAGGCGTGCTGAATGATGCGCTTGTCGGTCAGATTCCGGCCGATCAGCGCTACTTCCCAGGTGTCGTCCGGCGTCGCCAGTGCGATCCGCGCATCCCACTTGGTGAAATCGTCCTGTTCTCCGTAAGGATGAAAATCCTGGCGAACATAGTAGTTCCCGGAGTAGTACATCGACAGACTGGAGGACAGGATGAAATCGTTGTTGATCTGCTTCTGCCAGTCGACACCCAGATTGACTTCCCACTTCGGACTGCGCTCGAGTCGCTTGCCGCTCAGATCTTCGAATCCGTTAACGCAGGTCGGGTCCTCGAAAGCGCCGCTTACATCGGCAACGATGCACTGTGCGCCCATGAACTCGTCGTAGGTCGCATCGACATAGCCCAGTGATCCGTGCAGCTGCACGTCCGGGGTGGCGAGAAACATCCCCTCCAGTTCGAAGCCCGTCACATCAGCGGATGCTGCGTTCTGGATGATGAACTGGGTGCCGTCGTAGGAGGACGTCTGGAGGTCGTCGAACTGCATCGTGAATACCGCAGCATTCAGCGAGGCACGTCCGTCGGCGAACAGAGCCTTGAGACCGAGTTCGTAGTTGGTGGCATCTTCGCCTTTGAAATCGAAGACCCCATTACCCTGGTCGAGGGTAACCCCCGCGAGCAGATCTGCGGTCGTTACTGTCGGCTGTCCGACATAGCGCTGGTAGTAGGCGGTATCGTTCTTTGCCAGCAGCTGGGTGCCGAGGTTGCCGTCGTTTGCCTTCAGACCGCCGGGCTTGGAGCCCGTTGAAATCGCGGCATAAACCATCAGGGAATCCGTCCAGTCGTACTGAATACGGATCGACGGGTCGAAGCTGTCGTCGTTGTACGTTTCCTTGAACAGATACTCGGGCGGCTGGTTGAAGGCGGCTGGTGTGTAGACCGGATTGATCAGATCAGGGTACGAAACCGGGAAGGAGTGGCCTTCGGCTTTCTGCTTCTCGTCTGTGTAGCGGGCATCGACGATGACACGCCACTGGTCTGTGATGTGCCAGGTGGTCTGGGCATAGACCGACCAGGTGTCGCTGTCCCGCTTGAAGTTGCGGTCACCGCCGACCGGTACCGGAGCCAGAAAGGCGGGAAAGAAACCGAAGGGTGAATGCTGCCGGGTCTTCGTGTCACTGGTGTGGTAGAGCACGCCGGCGATGTACTCGAATCTGTTACCGACCGGCGAGAGCAGGCGGACTTCCAGAGACTGCTGGTCGTAGTCCTCGGAGAGGGTTGTGTTCAGAAAATTCTCGGGCACCCCGTCCACATCGAGGTAGTTGTCGTAATCCAGATCCCAGTACCCGGCGATGACCGCCAGGGAGTGCTCGCCGAGCATGGTGTCGAATTGCGCGGTGAAGCCGAAGGAATCGGAGTTGTCGAATTCATCCTTGCTGGTGCCGGTGCTTACCCTGCGGGTACTGTCGCGGTCGTACTCCGGATTGGGATCTGCCGTGAGTCCGCCGAACAGACCGGGGCTGACCAGCTGATTGCTGCGCCCGTCCATGTCCGTGCTGAAGGTTTCCGCCTTCAGGTAAAGCATGGAGTCCTCATTGATGTCCCACTCGATGCTGCCCCGCACGGCGTAGGCTTTGGTGGAGGGCGCATCGTCGTGGCCGTAGGGGTTGGACATCCATCCGTCCACGTCCCGGTATTCTCCAGCGAGCCTGCCGCGCACGTTGTCCGCGATCGGACCGGAGACCATGGCCGAGGTGGTGTAACCGCCGTTTTCGAATTCGTAGCCGCCTTTCACGAAGCTTTCGAATGTGTCCGTGGGTCGCGCCGAGAACACACCCAGCGCACCGGCAATGGTGCTCTTGCCGAACAGTGCGCCCTGGGGTCCCCGGGCGACTTCCACCCGGCCCGGGTCGAGGTAGGCGGTTTCCAGACAGCGCGAGCGTCCGCAATAGATGCCGTCGCTGAATATGCTCACCGAGGAATCGAAGGCGAGGTTGGTCACGCCTGATCCGAGACCGCGAATACGCACGGCCCAGTTACCGAAGGTACGCTGGACAGTGAGATTGGGAACGAAACTCTGCAGATCCTGCAGATTGAAGATGCCGTACTGCTCGATGGTCTCTCCAGTGACAACGCCGATCGAAATCGGTACATCCTGGAGGCTCTCGGTACGTTTGGTGGCCGTCACAACGATTTCTTCGAGTACGGTATCGCTGGTACTTGCGAACAGCGGAGCCGCAAGACCCAGCATTGTCAGAATTCCGACTGCATGGCGCAGCGGACTTAAACCATTAACCTGCATTTTGATCTCTCCCGGTCAAACCTTAGGCAGCTAAGTACTTAAGCCGTCTTTATGTAACCGGACTCCGCTGCCTAGGTCAAATGGTTTTACACTGAAGGTCCGTTCTGCCCCGGTCACCGTGCTGCCCTGAGCCTTGAGGCGGGACGTTAATTGTGTAAAATCATTTGACGCCGCTAACACACTAAGCAACGCTCGCAGAAGGCGAATCAACTACTGCCAGGGGCCGGGGAGAGAAGAAAAATGCAGGAAGAAACGCTGCTCGCGCGGATTGAAGAACTCGTGCCCATGCTCGAGGCCCATGCCGCGGAGGCGGAGGCGGGCCGCAAACCGGTGGATTCGGTGATGCGCGCCATCGAAGAGACCGGCGTTTATCGTTACTTCGTGCCGAAGCGCTTCGATGGTTATGAATTCGGTATGGAAACCTTCATGAAGATCGGGCTCGCCCTCGGTGAGGGTTGCGTGTCGACCGCCTGGGTCACCACCTTCTGTATCGAGCACAACTGGCTGCTGGCGCTTTACAACCGCAAAGCCCAGGAAGACATCTTCGGCCGACAGCCGTACATCATCGCACCCGGTACGCTTGCGCCGAAGGGGAAAGCGACGCCCGTGGAAGGTGGCTATCGGGTAACCGGGCGCTGGGAGTGGGGTACCGGCGTCATGCACGCCGACTGGGCGCTGCTGGGTGCACTGACGCCGATAGCCGGGACGGACAAAATGGATCTGTGCATGTTTGCAGTGCCGATTTCCGACGTGGAGATCATCGATACCTGGAACATCGCCGGCATGGCAGGAACCGGCAGCAACGATGTAGCGGTGAGGGATATATTTGTACCCGAACACCGGGTGGCCAGCGTTACCAGTATGCGCTCGGGCGAAACAGAAGGGTCGAAGTGGCTCGATTCCCATCTGTACAAGATGCCGATGATGGCCGTGCTCGGCCTCACCGCAGCGGCACCCGCGGTTGGCTGCGCGAGGAAGGCGGTGAAACTGTTTCGCGCGCGACTCAAGGAGCGCATGGTCTATGGCACGACCACTGCCCAGGGTGAGAAGCCGGTAACACAGCACCGGCTGGGTCAGATTGCGGTCGCGGCTGAGAACGCGGAAATACTTCTGATGCAGCTCGCCCGGGAGACCGAAGAATGGGGTCGCAGCGGAATCGTCTGTCCGGACGCCGAGCGTGCCAGGCTTCGCGTACGGATCGGAGACGTCGTCCGGAAATCCCGGGACGTGGTGCGTGATGTGGTGGAAGCCAGCGGCGCACACGCGCATTTTCTCGACAATCCTCTCCAGCGCATGCTGCGGGACATGCACACGCTCTCCTGTCACACGGTGTTCGATCTGGACATCAGTTCTGAACAGTACGGACGCGTGCTGCTGGATATGCCGGTTTCCATGCCGGTATGAGAAGCCGGTATGAGAAGCCGGTATGAGAAGCCGGTATGAGAAGCCGGTATTCACCTGTGTCCGAATCGTTCCGCTGTGGCAAGATGCCGTCCTGTCCGGTTAATCTGCCTGCAGCTTTTTCTTTTATCGGCAGCAAGGAGTTATCGACTTGAGTGGAAGTAAATCCATACTGGCCTTTGCAGGCAGCACCCGATCCGCATCGGTGAACAAGAAGGTTCTGGCCATCGCTTCAGAGGCGGCCCGCCGCGATGACGCGGAAGTGACGGTGATCGACCTGCGGGACTTTCCTCTGCCGATTTACGACGGCGATCAGGAGGCTGCGGAAGGCGTTCCGGAGAACGCGCTGAAACTGAAGCGCCTGTTCAAGGCGCATCGGGGGCTGCTGATCGCTACGCCGGAATACAACACGTCCATCAGCGGTGTTCTGAAAAACGCCATCGACTGGGTAACCCGGCCGGTGCCCGATGAACCCCATCTGGCCTGTTTCAACGGTAAAATCGCCGCGCTCCTGTCTGCATCGCTGGGGCCGATGGGTGGAATCCGTGCTCAGGCGCATCTGCGCCAGATACTCAGTGGTATCGGGGTGACGGTGATTCCAGAGCACTGGGGTGTTCCCGGTGCGAAGCCGGAAAGTTTTGACGACGGCGGTGCGCTGAAGGATGCGACCGGCCAGGCCATGGTACAGCGGGTAGGAGAAGCGCTCTCGGGATTTCTGGGTCGGCTCGCAGATTAATGCACCGCTTCGATGATCCCATGCAGAGCATCGGCTTCCTGTGCCGGATCAACTTCAGGCTGTTTGCCCGGGAACTGGAAAAGCGCATCGCCGCCCACGGCGTGAGCAGTGGTCAGTGGCGCTCATTGCGGGTGCTCTGGGCAGAGGACGACATCACTCAACGTGAATTAAGCGATCGGGTCGGGGCGACTGAGGCGACCACGGTGCTCATGATCCGCAGCCTGGTCCGGGACGGATTCGTCACCAGACGCAGTGATCCGGAAGACAAGCGGAAAGTCCGGATCAAGCTGACGCCGAAGGCGAAAAGACTGCAGGCGAAGCTGATGCCCTATGTTGCAGAAGTGAACGATGTGGCGGTACGCGGGGTTTCTGCCGCCGATCAGAAGAAGCTGAAACAGCTGCTGGCAACTGTTTATGCGAATCTCGTCGAGGCAGACCTGTAATCCTGTCCTGGTGAACGCGGCATGCCTGTGGATCCGGCGGATTAACTGTCGCTGATCTTTTCCCTGCCCGTCGCAGCCCGCAGGACGTTGGCCTGGACGCTATCCAGGTACTCGTCGATACGGACGATCCTGCCATTCTTCACGGTAATGAAGATGCAGGCGGGAATGGTGTGACGCTCCCCGCCCGCCGTTGTGCAGTGCAGGTCGTGGCGCTGGAGAATTCGGTTATCGTCCAGCGCCACACGCTCCTTCACTTCATATTCGATGGCCGCGACACTGCTGATCAGGCCTTCCAGTGTCCTCAGGTTCTCGCTTTTGCTCTGTACTGAGTTCGAGAAGTTATGCCAGACCTCAACATCGGTGGCGTAGAGCGCGTCGACACCGGCCGGATTGCCGGCTTCAATGCATGCGAACAGCCGGCCGGCGACTGTCAACGCTGACTCGTTCATCGCGGAGTCCTCCCTAGCTGTCTGATTCCGGAGCGGAGCCCCAGTTCTGGTGCAGAGCGTCGCGAAGCCCATCGACCCGGGACCTGCCGATGCGCCGCACCAGCAGGCGCTCCAGATCCCCCAGCCCCTCCTTGGCGATGTCGCGCAGTTCCCGGCCACGCGGGGTGAATCGCACGATCTTCTGCCTGCCGTTGGTCGGATCGGGCTCCAGGGTGACCATTTCCTTGGTCATGAGTTCTTTCAGTCCCTGCCGTACCGCCTGTTTGCTGATGCGCAGGCGCTTTGCGAGATCGGCAGGTCGGTCGATACCTTCGGAAAGGTAGACCATCATCATCGACTGCGCGCGGGGTAGAGACATTCCCGCGTGTTGTTTCATGTAGGCCTGCAGGCCGTCATCGATCCAGTAGGTGGCATGCACCAGATCCCGCAGGAGCACGTGATCTCCGGAACCGGCGGATGGTGCGGCAGACTTTTTTCCGGGATTCACGCGCCGGTAATCGGGCTGCCGTATTCAATGGGTTGATTCGCCGGCATTACTCAGTTCTCCTTCTTCCATGCTCCGCCTGCCCAATCCGCAGGTTCACCTGCACCGGGAACCGGTACTTCCCGAATGCGTTCAGGGACATCGTCGAACTCCAGACGCAGTGCCTTGCAGCATACCGCATGAAGGTTGTACCCCATGACGTGATATGTGAGCTCGAGGATGTCTTCATCACTCAGGTGCGAATGCAGGACATTGAACAGTTCATCGGATGCGCGCCCGCCATGCAGAATCAGAGCGTCCGCCCAGGCCAGCACCGCCCGCTCTTTAGCATCGAACTCGTCGGATACCTCCCAGTGTGGAATCGCTGCGATCTGTGCATCCGTGATACCGAAGCGTCTGGCTGCTTTACAGTGCTGGGAGAAAACAAACTGGCTTCCCTGTGTGTATCCGGCCCGCATGATGCCCAGCTCGCGAACCTTATTGTCGAGCTGGCTGATACTTTTATCCGCAAACATGCCGAACATGCCGAAATGACTGGTCGCGTGATCGAAGATGTAGGGTACCAGCGCGAAGACCGTCCACCAGTTGCCGGGTGTGCCGGTGGCAGTCCCGGGTTCGGCCACCGGATCCCGATCGCCGAACAGCGCCTGATAGTACTTGAGGACATTCTGTCCGGCCTTGCTTCTAGGTACCTGTCGTAGTCTCGGCATTGCATTCTCCCTCGATTGCGGAAGCGAAGTTGAAAGGCCGCCGCCAACACGAGTGTTGAGACTGCGCGGGCACTATTTCAACGCATGAACTGCAATGATGCTATTGACAGACTTGTACTTAGTCAACGATATTGACCCGCGCAACGGAGGAGAGGCCAATGCCGACCAATCAGAAATTTGAGATCAGAGGAATCAATCACCTGGCACTGGTGTGCCGTGACATGAAGGCGACCGTGGATTTCTATTCCGGCGTTCTCGGCATGCCGCTTACCAAAACCATCGATCTGCCCGGCGGTATGGGTCAGCATTTTTTCTTCGACATCGGCAAGGGGGATTCGCTGGCGTTTTTCTGGTTTCCCAACGCCCGTAAGAGTGAACCCGGGGTTTCTCATGCCGCGGCACTGGTCGGGCAGGGGGATATCACATCTGCTCACGCGTCGATGAACCACGTTGCCTTCGATGTTCCGCTGGACAAGATCGATGAATACCAGCGCAAGCTGGAGGCGGCCGGCGTAGAGGTCACTCCCGTGGTCAATCATGACGACTCTGAAACCCAGGCAAGTCCGACACTCACCGAATCGACCTTTGTGCGCTCGATCTACTTCAAGGATCCGGACGGGATCCTGCTGGAGTTCGCAGCCTGGACTCGGGAGCTCGATCAGCGGGACGTGAACAGTGAGCCTGTCAGCGTCGACTGAGCAGACGCCGGTAGACGGCGAGGCTTTCCAGCTCCGCAAACCAACGGACGAAATCTGATGCGGGCCCGATCGGACCCGCCCAACTGATACTAACTGTGTGAAAGGAGAGAGTCATGCAAGTATTCCATAGTCGAGTAGTTCTGTTCTGTGCCTCGTTGAGTACCGCAGTCTGGTCACCTGTAGTGATTGGTGCCGAGGAATCAAAGGGCGCCATCGAAGAAGTCGTCGTTACCGCGCGTTATCGGGAAGAGACAGCCCAGGAGACGCCGGTTGCCATAACGGCATTCAACCAGTCCATGCTTCAGGAGATTACTGCCCTGGATCTGCGCGATGTAGGCCCCCAGTCTCCAAACGTGCATATTCAGCCCAATACCTTCGCGCCGAATTCTTCGGCCATCCACATCCGCGGAATGGGCGCGCTTACCATCGAGTCCACCAACGAGCTGAGAAACGGTGTATCGGTCAACGGCGTGTACATATCGCGACCGGTGGCCACCCTGATCGATTTCTTCGATGTGGACACGGTGCAGGTATTGCGCGGACCCCAGGGCACCACATTCGGTAAGAATTCCCTTTCCGGTGCGGTAGCGGTGGACACGATCAAGCCGGACGGCACAGTCGACTACAGGGCCGAAGTGACAGGCGGCAACTACGACCGCCTCGATTTCCGTGGCGCGGTTCAGTTCCCCATTATCGAAGACAAGCTGTCTGCTCGAATTTCCGGCCTGGCCCAGAATTATGACGGCCACTATAAGAACCGGGCGAACGGCGGTCATCTGAATGGCGAGGATGTGGATTCGATCCGTGGGACCCTTTCCTGGACCCCGACCGAGAATTTTGATGCCACTCTGATCTATGGCTGGCTGAAAGAACGCAGCCAGGCCCCCGGTGGGGACGACGATTCCGATCCCAATCAGCTGATCAACATCTTCTTCGCCGGTGCACCCTTCTTCTGGAACGGCGAACCCGACGACGGTGACTTCACAGTTGGGCGTGATGCGCTGGACTTCTACGACACCGATCAGGACAGCTGGACCGGGATCATGAACTGGGATGTCGGTAACTACACGCTGACTTCGATCACCGGCTACATCTCGACAGACGATTTCGCGGCGGCGGATTTCGATCAGACCGAGCTGCCCTTCTTCCCGACTTTCAGAGATCAGGAACACAGTCAGTTCAGCCAGGAAATCCGGGTGCAGACCGATTTCTCGGACATGGACGGTTTCCTCGGTAACCTCGAACTGGTAGGGGGTCTGTTCTACTTCGAACAGAAGCATGAAATCGTGCAGTCTTTCCCGACCCTGGGTAATCCGTCGTCTGCCGACTACGCCCACCAGAAGGGTGAAAGCAAGGCGATCTTTGGTCAGGCGATCTACGCAATCAACGACCGGCTGAATTTCCTGTTCGGCGTGCGCTACACGGATGAGCATAAGGATTTCGAACGCAATCCGGGCACCCTCTTCGGGACTCAGATCTCCGCGACCAATCCTTCTTCCCGGCCCAGTATCGACGAGATGTCGCGGCAGCCGATGACGGTCAATGGCGAACTCGACAGCGACCGGACCACGATCAAGGTCGGTGTCGACTATCAGTTCACCGACTACGTGATGGGCTTCGCGACCTATTCCCAGGGCTACAAGGCGGGTGAATTCGGTGCCAGAGCAGGCTCGGATCTCACCGCGGGTCCGACCGACGACGAGACTTCCGACGCCTTTGAAGTCGGTGTCAAGAGTGATCTCCTGGATGGCCGCCTGCGCGCCAATGCCACCGCGTTTTACACGAACTACAAAGAGCTGGCCTTCGAAGTCTTCTTCCCGTCGCCCAACAACCCGACCGGCCAGGAAACAGCGTCACAGAATATCGGCGAAGCAACCGTCTACGGCCTGGAGCTGGAGCTTACCGCTGTTCCGATCGATGGTCTGACCCTGCAGGGTGTGCTGGGCCTGCTGCATTCGGAGTACGATGATTTCTGTGCCGACCTCGATGGACCGGCAGTGGAGACCAATCCGGTTTCTGACTGTGGTGGGGTAGTGGTTGCGCTGCCGAATGGTACCTGGCTGGTGGACCGGGATCATACCGATCTGGAACTTACCCGCGCGCCGAAGACCCAGATCTACCTCTCCGCCCAGTACGACTGGAACACGAGTATGGGGGGATTCCATGTACGCGCCGCGACCGACTACGAGAGCAAATACTCCGCCGGTGGTACCAGCAACAATCCGAAAGGTGATACGGGCGATTTCTGGCTGATGGATGCCAGCACCGGCTGGACCAGCCCGGATGACAAATGGCGCGTGCAGGCCTGGTGCAAGAACTGCACAGACAAGCACTACACTAGCGGGCTCACACCCACCGCCCAGTTTTTCAACCAGCATTTCTGGGGTCTGCCGCGGACCTATGGCCTGACGCTCGCATACCAGAAGTAGAGGGAACGAGTTCGGCACGGGTGCGTTTGAGCCAGAGGCTGGTATGAATTGAAAAGTGCCAGCCTCGGATACGCCTGGTATGTGGTAGCCGTACTCCTGCTTGCCCAGGCGTTTTCCTTCCTCGATCGCATGATCATGGGCCTGCTCGTGGGGCCCATCCGCGAGAGCTTCCAGATCTCCGACACCCAGTACAGTCTGCTGGCTGGTCTGGCGTTCTCCCTCTTCTACGCGATCATGGGTCTTCCGCTGGCGCGCATCGCAGACAGCCGGAACCGGCGTAATCTGATCGCCGCAGGTATTGCGGTCTGGTGTGCGATGACTGCGCTGTGCGGACTGGCACGTGGATTCTGGACCCTGTTCATTGCCCGTGTCGGAGTGGGTGTCGGCGAAGCGACGCTCGCGCCGGGTGCCTATTCCATGATCACCGACTACTTCCCGAAGACGGTTCTTGGCAGAGCGCTCTCGGTTTACATGATCGGTGTGACGCTGGGCTCCGGCTTTGCCTACATGCTCGGCGGGGCGGTGGTTGCCTATGTGACGAGCATGGGTCAGGTGGTGTTGCCCGTGCTCGGCCCGGTGGAAGGCTGGCAGCTGACGTTCTTCATTGTCGGGCTGCCGGGTCTGCTGGTCGCCCTGCTGGTCTTTCTCACGATCCGCGAGCCTCCACGGCGCGGGCTGGCGGGTACAGATACCGCGGCAATCCCGCTGCCTGAAGTAGTCGGCTATCTCTGGCAGCGGAAGGCGGCTTTCGGCGGCCACATCTTCGGTGTCTCACTTTTCATCATGGTTGTGTATGCCCTGAATCTCTGGGGGCCCACCTATTTCATCCGCACCTTTGCTTACAGCCCGGCGCAGGCAGGCTGGACGTTCGGTCTGATCATGATCGGTGCCGGGACTGCCGGTCTGCTCCTGGCGGGCACGATTGCGGATGCCTGGATGTTGCGCGGAACCCGAGATGCTTACGTGCGGACCATTCTGGTCAGTATCGTCTGCATCACTCCCTGCACAGTCGCCCTCGGATTCACGAGTAATGATCTGGCGGCCATCCTGCTGATGGCCCTCGCGGTGTTCTTCTCCGCATTTCAGGGCGGTGTCAGTGGTGGCACTCTGCAGTTGATGGCGCCGAACCGGATGCGCGGTCAGGTGATCGCCCTGTACATGCTGGTATCGAATCTGATCGGGCTTGGACTGGGGCCGACACTGGTGGCAGCGACCACCGACTATGTGTTCGGCTACGACGAAGCCATCGGTAAATCCATAGCCCTGTGCGCGGCCATACTCTGTCCGCTGGGTGGGCTCATTCTCTGGCGCAGCCTTGCTGCGATCCGCGCCCAGCTTGCGGAGCAAGATGCGCTTGCGGAGCAAGATGCGCTTGCGGAGCAAGATGCGCTTGCGGAGCAAGATGCGCTTGCGGAGCAAGATGCGCTTGCGGAACGGGCTGCTCAGTAGGTGGACCAGACCCGGTAGCCCAGGCCCTTCGGCTGGTAGACCAGCAGAGCGGGCAGATCGGGATGCGCCCGTGCTTTCTCTCCGGCAGCCTTGAAGTCCGCCTCCGACTGCCACTTTGCGTAGTGCACGATGCTGGTACCGTCCAGCCCTTTGTGCAGGAAACTCTCGACGAAGCCGGGCTGCCTGCTCAGAAAGCTGCCGACATAGGCGCCGATCTTCTCCAGTGCCTCATCCTGAGTGTCCGGCTCTGTCACAAAGGTGACGATCACGATGTGTCGTTTGTCTTCGCTCATCTGCATCATCCGGTCAGAGAGTCGCGCACGATGTTGCGACCCAGCACCATGTTTGTGAGTTTCGTGTAGGCGACATCCCTTGGCAGGTATTTCATCCCGCAATCCGGCGCGATGACCATCCGTTCCGCAGGCAGAAACTCGAGCGCCGCGCGGATACGCTCGGCCACCACTTCGGGAGTTTCCGGCGTGAGGTCGCGGAGATCGATCACTCCGACATGTACTTTCTTGTGCGGCAGTGCCTGGAGCAGATCCATCTTCAATCTCGGCTGGGCACACTCGATGGAAATTTCATCCGCACTGCAGCTGTCGAGTTCGCCGAGAAAGGCGTAGCCTGCCGGCTTGTCAGCCACATGTTTGCCGTATCCGAAGCACACGTGCAGCACGGTTGGCCCGGTCGCACCTGCCAGAGCGCGGTCGATGGCTGCGACCGCATATTCACGAGCCGCTTCCGGTCGTGCCTGCACATAGGGTTCATCCAGCTGCACAATGTCGACACCCGCGGCAAACAGATCGCGCAGCTCCTCGTTGACCGCTGCCGCATAGGCCATCGCCAGCGTACCGATGTCCGGGTAGTAGTCGTTCTGCGCCTGTTGAGCCATGGTGAATGGCCCTGGAAGTGTGATTTTTATCGGTTTGTCCGTGTGCTGCTTGAGCAAGGCTATGAAAGGTGCTTCCACAGGTTCGCGGCGGGAAACCTCGCCGACGACACGCGGCACCGGGACGGTTTTTCCCGTGCGATCAACCGCTTCCCCGGGGTGATCGATATCCACCCCGTTGAGGGCATTGGCGAATCGGTTGGAATAACTTTCGCGACGCATCTCACCGTCGGTCACGATGTCCAGTCCGGCCCGGTGCTGATCCTCCAGGGCGAGCACAGTCGCATCGTTCTGCGCCTCGGCAAGCCGCTCCGGAGGGATCTGCCAGAGCGCGTTGAGCAGAACTCTGGGTGGCAGCCGTTCGTTCAGACGTTGCCGGTCGATCAGCCAGGAAGGCTGTGCGTAGCTGCCAACGAGCGACGCTGGTAGAACAGGCAGGTTGATCACAGTGTCTTCTCCCAGATTGCGAAGTTGTGCTCAGGCGCCATAGCGCTTCAGCCAGTCGACGATCAGATCTGCAACATCGTCGCGGGCGTTGTCCGGGCTTTCCAGATAGTGATCGCCCGGTATCATCTCAAGAGTTTTGTCCGTGCTGGCCAGCTCTTCGTAAATGGATTTCGCGTCGCTCGGGAAGACGCCGGTATCCCCCGTGCTCTGCACGACCAGCGCGGGCTGGGTAATACGGTTGAGATGCGGGGCCCCCCGACAGTGGGACTCCTTGAGGCTCCACATCGACAGCCAGGTTCGCAGTGTATTGGTGAGGCCGATGCCGCGCGGTGCGAAATTCGCCGTCTTCGGATCTCCCGCGTAGCAGCGACCGACCTGCCGTTCCGAGGGATCGATGGTGCCATCCATAAGCCGCAGATCGGCCCAGGTGCGGTACAGATTGAACGCCCGGTCGGTCATGCCGAGTTTCTGCAGCCGCGCCAGCTCGCTGTGACACCAGGCGGTGATCCGATCATTGCGCGCTTCCTGGGCAGCCCGATATTTCGCGATGAAGGACGGGGAGTACGGCGGTCCATTGGCCGGGTCGAACATGTTGAGTGCGGGGTCGATGCTGGCTGGGTCGGTTTCATCCGTGATGGATGGATCGAACCAGGCGGTGAGCACCTCGGGGCGGCCGAGGTGTGCACACAGCGAGATGTACAGATCCGCCGGAATCAGGTCCTGCAGCGCATCCGGCAGCTTGAGTCCTGGGGTGGGGGTCATGGTCACCCCGAGGGCCTGGGACTGATAAGCACCCATCAGTGAACCACCTCCGGAATTTCCCAGGATCACTACCTGCTCCACCCCCGCGGTTTCCTTCAGCCAGCGTACGCCTGCGCCGATATCGACCAGAGCGTGTTCGAGCAGGAAAAAAGCTTCGTTACCGCGGAAGCGGGTATTCCAGCCGAGAAAGCCGACACCCCGCTTTGCCATGAACTCGCCGAGATAGTGTTCGCTGAAGTCCACGTTGTAATGGGTGGCGATGAGCGCCGTCTTCGGCCGCTTGCCCTCGGGACTGTAGTAGAGCCCCTGGCAGGGGTAGAAACCGGCGCCGTTGCGCGCACCGGTGGGTGAAGCCATGGAAACAAACTGCCGCTGCCAGTTGGCCATAAGATCGTCCTCCGGAAGTGTTGGAATCTGACCTTAAGCGAAAATGCTTAGCTTGCAAACTACTTTGAATGTTCGGGTTACGCGCCTGCAGCGCACCACTAGACCAGGGCCATCCCGCCGTCGACGACCAGTACCTGTCCGGTCGTAAAGCCGCCGCGCATCAGATAGAGATAGGCCTGGGCGACCTCATCCGGATCTCCCGCCCGGGCCAGGGGCTGGCGCGCGGTCATCCGCTGCAGCTGTGCTTCCCGCCGATCCGCCGGGATGCTGTCCCAGACTTCGGTCAGCACGTAACCGGGACAGACTGCGTTCACCCGCAGTGGCGCGAGGTCGACCGCCAGCGCCCGGGTCAGGTGCTCGATGGCGCCCGCCATGGCACTGCTCAGCGCGGCCTCCTTGCGCGGTCGATGGGCGATCATGCCGTTTGTGAGGGTGATCGAACCCCGGGTGCACAGATGGGGCTGGGCATGTCTGATGGCGATCAACGCACCCCAGAATCGAACCCTGAAGGTCGGGTTTGCGCCTGCAAGATCCATCTGGGCAACCGTTCCGCCGCCACGATTCGGACCCCAGTCTCCTGCGGTGTAGGCCAGGTGATCGAAGCTGCCGATGGGCTTGAAGAACTCGGCCACGCTGGCTTCATCCCTGACATCGACGGCAGCACCGCTGGCGGTGCCGCCCAGCCTTTTTACCGCGTCCGTGACTCTGGCTGCACTGCTCGAACCGACGATGACATCGGCGCCTTCGGCGAGAGCGCTTCGCGCAACCGCGAAACCGATGCCGGAAGTGCCTCCGATCACCACAACGCGTTGATTTCGCAGGGTTGGGATAGGCATGCTGTCTCCTGTCAGGCTGAAATGATGGGTACAGGGAAGGCTAATCATGATCGAACTCTGGGGTGGACCGACACCGAACGCACGGAAAATTTCGATCTTCCTCGAAGAGTCGGGACTCGACTGGCGCTGGGAGTATGTCGATATGCTGGCCGGGGATCAGTTCAGGCCCGAGTTTCTGGCGCTGAACCCGAACAACAAGTTTCCGGTTCTGCGGGACTCCGAAGGGCCGGACGGAGCACCCATCACCCTTTGGGAGAGTGGCGCCATCCTGATCTATCTGGCGGAGAAGACGGGCCTTTTTCTGCCACCGACGGCGACCGGACGCCACATGATGATGCAGTGGATCATGTTCCAGATGGCCGGTGTGGGTCCAATGTTCGGTCAGTTTGCGCACTTCTACTATTACGCGAAGGACAAACACCCCTACGCCATCGATCGTTACAAACGCGAGACTGAGCGCCTGATGCGGGTGATGGACCAGCACCTGGCCACACGCACTTATTTTGTCGATGAGACCTATACCATCGCGGACATCTGTGTGCTGCCCTGGGTGGCAGGCCGCCTCGATGCGTCCCCGGGTGAACGCCCGCACCTGCAGGCCTGGGCCCGGGGTTTGCGGGAACGACCCGCGGTGCGTCGCGGTCTGGTGGCCTTCGATGAAAAAGTGCGGCCGGAGATCATCCAGGGCGGGCTGCAGGGCTTTGATGATGCACACCGCTCGATACTGTTTGGTGAAGAGCAGTATCGGGAGCGATGAACTGCCGACGCGGGTACGATGCACCCTTCGATCGATCCAGGGTGAGCACCATGAGCAAATGTCTGATTGCGATTCTGCTGTGTGGCCTGTGTGGAACAGCCTCTGCCGAGGCTCTGAATCCCCAGGCCTATGGTCTGCTGAAGTCCATCTACTCTTACGACCAGAGCTATCCACTCAATGCTCGAATCGTCGGAACCTTCACCCACGGCGCTGCCACCTTTGAGAAGCTGGTCTTCGACAGCTTCCACGACGGCAGGGTGCCGGGATTGCTGGCGCTGCCGCCCGAGGGCGAAGGTCCGTTCCCCGTTGTACTGCTGCTGCATGGTCTCACCGGCAACAAATCCCAGTGGCTGGAGGACGACTTCACCCATGGGGGTGAGCTGTCAGCGGCTCTGCTGCAGCAGGGCTATGCCGTGCTGGCGCTGGATGCTCAGTATCATGGCGATCGCGCGGTCTACAACGACCATATCGACGCGGGAGAAATGGTCTTCAAACGAGGCTGGGGTGTGCGGTATGCAAACATGCTGACCCAGTCCGTCGTTGATTACCGGCGTGCGATCGATTACCTGGCTACCCGGGACGACATCGATTCCTCGCGCATCGGGCTGGTGGGTTACAGCATGGGAGGACACATGGCGTTCATCCTCGGCGCAGTGGAGGAGAGAATCCAGGCGACGGTGGCCTGTGTGGTGCCCCATTCGGCGGGCATGCCGATGGCAGCCGCAGCCTTTGCCCGGGATATGGGTGCCGACCCGCTGCTGCTGCTGATGGCGAAAAACGACCAGTTCTACAGCGTCGATGAGGCCATGGCTCTGTTCGATGCCGTGCCTGGCGATGTGAAAACAATTCGCTTCTACGACAGCGGGCATTCACTGCCCGCCGGGTACACGGCCGATGCGGTGCAGTGGTTGCAGGGGAAACTCTGAAACTTCGACGTCCGCTCAGCGTCACGCCGGTGGAAGGTTACGGCAGGCGCTGCCACGGAGCAGATCGAGCAGTTTGTCCATCGCCTCTGTGCGTCTTGATTGCACCACATGGTATGTGGCGTGACGGTCCGGGCCTGCCTCTGTGTCCAGTTTCAGTCCCCAGAGCGCATCGATGGTGTTCGGCAGCGACGAATAACGCACATCAACGATATACAGAGGCTCCTCGGGATCCAGGGCCAGCCAGCCATCCGAATACCAGCGGAAACGCTCCAGGTCTCTCGCCTGCTGACTGTCCGGCACCAGCCAGGGCAGTGCCCTGTCTGTGTCGAGCGCTTCGATGTCTGCACCACCGCAATGACTGGTGTCGGCGGCGATACGCAGACCCGCGACGTAGTAGCGGCCATCGTGCCGGTAGACGGCTTTCCACAGCAGCAGATTGGCGAAGCCCGGTTTCACGTTGAGCCGCTCGATCTGGTGACCGCGTGTGTGCGCCAGCCGCTCGGCTGCTGCCACTGCCCGTTCGTGCTGAGCGAAACCGATGCACATGTACAGCGCTGCCCAGATCAGGCCGGCTTTCGCGAACATGGGCCGACGGCGGAGCAAGCCGATTCCCAGCAGGATGAGCAGCGGCAGGGTAAAGAGGGGATCAACGACCGAGATCCAGTTCCAGCTGACCCGCAGTGTCGACATCGGCCAGAACAGCTGCGTGCCATAGCTCGTGCAGGCGTCCAGCAGACCGTGGGTGGCGTATCCGAGAAGACAGCTCAGATAGGTATCCCGCCAGCTCAGGTGCCTGTGCAGGAACGGCTGCAACAGCAGCGCGCACAGGCCCGCACCGATGGGAATGAAAACCAGTGCGTGGGTGAACTGCCGATGGAACTCCAGGTAGAGCAGTGGATCCGTTGCAGAGCGGATGAAGATATCGAGGTCGGGTGCCAGACCGCCGGCCAGACCTGCGATCGCACAGGCACGCAGGCGCCGGTGGTCCGCTGTCGCCTGTGCCAGCGTAGCGCCGAGCACGCCCTGTGTAACAGGATCCATCTTCTATGGAGTCAGCAATCGATCAGGCGCCAGTCAAGAGATTCGGCCGCAGCCAGCGGTACCAGCTGACCAGCAGCAAATTTCAATGTCCGAGGCACGGTCCAGGCTTTGCGCTCCAGTGTGATCCTGCGCTGGTTGGCTGGCAGTCCGTAAAACGCCGGTCCGAACAGGCTCGCGAATCCCTCCAGTGCGTCCATGCGCCCGGCCTGGTCGAAGGCCTGTGCGTACAGTTCCATGGCATGCAGTGCGGTGTAGCAGCCGGCGCAGCCGCAGTCGGACTCCTTCTCCTCCTGCGGGTGTGGTGCGGAATCGGTGCCGAGGAAAAATTTCGGATTCCCCGAGGTTGCAGCCTGTACCAGGGCCTGACGGTGGATCTCCCGTTTCAGCACAGGCAGACAGTAGTAGTGAGGACGGATGCCGCCGAGAAACAGCGCATTGCGATTGTAGAGCAGGTGGTGTGCGGTGATCGTCGCCGCCACGTTCGGGCCCGCCTCGATGACATAGTCTGCGGCGTCTGTGGTGGTGATATGCTCAAAAACGATCTTCAACTCAGGGAAATCCCTCCCCAAAGGGATGAGCTGATCGTCGATGAATGCCTTTTCGCGATCGAAGAGATCGATTGCGGGATCTGTCACTTCGCCGTGGATACACAGCACCATACCGAGCCTCTGCATGGCTTCGAGTGCGGGGTAAGTCTTCTTCAGATCGGTGACACCCGAGTCGGAATTGGTGGTGGCACCAGCCGGATAGAGCTTCAATGCCGGAATGAAACCGCTCTGGCGGGCGCGATCTATTTCTGCGGGCCTGGTGTGATCGGTCAGATATAGTGTCATGAGTGGTTCAAAATCCGATCCCGCCGGCAGCGCGTCGAGGATACGCTGGCGATAGGCACCGGCCTGGGCGGTGTCCACGATCGGCGGTTTCAGATTGGGCATGACAATGGCCCGTGCGAACTGTCGGGCGCTGTGGGCGACCACGTCTTTCATGCCCTGGCCGTCCCGGAGGTGGAGGTGCCAGTCGTCGGGCTGAATCAGTGAAATCGTCTCGCGGGTCGCTGTCATTGTCTGATCGTCTCAGTTGAGCTCGTGGGCGCGCATATCGCGCGCACATTACGCACCCAGGTCGGCGGTCATGCCCGGGTCTGGAATGGCGCACTACACTAGGCAGTCTCAGGATAAGTATCAACGTCCCTGGCAGAAGTCGATGAATTCAGGTGTGTGGATTATGAGGAAATGATGAGGGCTGCCTTTATTTGCCCTGCGATCAGGCGCGTGGAAATCCGGACTCTGTTCAGTTACCGGTCGGTTGTCCTGTTCCTGGTGGCGGTGCTCGTGATGAGCCAGGATCTGCAGGCGGAGCCCGCTCAGTACCGGGACTGGATAGTGCAGATGAAGGAGGCTCCGCGCGGGCCGTTTTCCCGGGTGCGCTGGTTCTGTAACGATGGCACAGACTGGCCGCCCACACCGAGGGCGTGTGATGGACACGGGGGCGGCGCGCAGCATGGGGAATGGACAGATCAGGTCAAGGCCATGCGCGCAGACGGCTATTTCATAGCGAACATCCTGTCCAACCTGAAAGTCGAAGACTTCCTGACGGAGCCGAATCATCGTGACAGGCTGGCTCAGATTGTACTGGAGCAGTTTCTGCTTGCGATCGACGATGGCTGGATTCTGCGCCACGCCCGCTACTATCGGGGTGCCCTGCAGGAAGAGGGCGAACGTCGGGGTGCCCGGCGCCTGCTGTTCAAGATGGCCGAAGACCGTGAATGGCTGCGGACCCGTTATGTGATGCTGCGCACCGCCGCCCGCTTTATCCCTCATGGCTCGGAGACCGATCAGATCACCCAGATCCGGCAGCTGAGCACCGATCTTGCCCGGCGGGACGCCGCTTTTCAGCTTCTGCGCAACAAGATCCACGTAAGGCCGGACGCGACGGACGCGGACGCTGTGTTTGCATACGCTGCGGCCCATCCCGACTCCGAACATCTGGCGGACTATGAGCTGCTGGCCAGCACCATACGCTCAGCCTACCAGCCGTCTACCCTCGTTGAGTACCTTGATAAGCTCGCAGTGCGTCTGCAGGGCTCGGGGGAGCTGAGTGAGATTCTGAGAGCCGCAGCGACCCGAATTGCGACTGCTGAGAACGTGGAAGCCCGCTTCATCTACACAGCTGAGCTGCTCAGAGTGCTGCGCGATCAGCTGCTGGTTCCGAACAGCCCCGACCGACGCCTGGCGCTCGTCAATGCAACCCTGAAACTCGAGGCAGAGCATTTTGCTGCCGGGACAGAGCTGCGCGATGAACTGCACAGCGCATCGCGCAGCAGGATCATCGACTGGCTCCTGACGAACTCTTCCGCCCTCTATGGTGCCGGTCTGATCTCCGAGCGGCAGCGAGCGGCCATTGAAGGGGAAATGCAGCGATTGCGGAGTCCGGAGGTCAGTCTGACCGAATACCGGGACGCTCTTGGTTTTCTAGCCCGGGTGCCGGGTTGGGGTACCTCATCTCTGTCTCTGTATTTCGGTGAAGCGATGCAGCGTTTCGCCGCCATCGAGCCGTTGAGCCTCCTCTTCATTCAGGACCAGCTGCGCGGGAGTGCACTGTTCTTCTTTGCGCAGGCCCTCGATGTGCTGCAGCGCGACGCGGAACAACTGGCCGGTGTGCGCAATGAGCTGTTCGGCGAGCGTATCAGTGGTATGCGATCCCTGAATCCCGGCTTCGCACGGGGTGTGTTGCGCTTTGCACTGACGGTGGACGAGACCACCGAGTTCGATCGGAATGGTATCTATGTACTGCATGAAACCATTGCGGATCTCCCGCCTGTAGCCGGAATCATCACGGCCGGTGAAGGCAATCCGCTTTCTCATGTCCAGCTTCTCGCCCGCAATCTGGGAATTCCGAATGTTGCGATCAGTGAGCAGCTCATGGAGCGATTACGCAGACACGCCGGCGAGACGGTGGTCCTGGCAGTTGGCCAGACAGGTTCGGTAGAGATTCGTGGTGTGGATCCTGAGGCGCTGGAGGATGCCGGGGAGGAAACCGGTCAGCCAGCGGTGCGGATCGTTCCGGACATGGCAAAAATCGAACTCGGCTTTCGAGAAATTCCGACACTGGACAGTCTGCGGGCAGCCGATTCAGGCCGGATCGTGGGACCCAAGGCGGCGAAACTCGCCGAGCTGCGTCATCATTTTCCGGAAGCGGTCGCCAATGGCATCGTCGTCCCCTTTGGGGAGTTCCGCGCCCTGCTCGAGCAACCCAAGACGGGTACCACAGGCACCGTGTTTGAATGGATGGTGGAGCAGTATGAGCACCTTGCCACACTGCCGGTGAACTCCCCGCAGCGCGAAGCACAGACCCAGAGCTTTCGACAGGTTCTGGAAGCCTGGATCCTGCACGCGGATCCGGGAGACGAGTTCCGCGAGCGGCTGCGGAAAGCAATGGAGGAGACGTTCGGCGAGGAGGGCAGCTATGGTGTGTTTGTGCGCAGTGACACCAATGTCGAAGATCTGCCCGGATTCACCGGGGCAGGATTGAATCTCACCGTGCCGAATGTGGTGGGTTTCGATGCGGTGATCGAAGCCGTCAGCCGGGTGTGGGCATCGCCCTTCAGCGCCCGGGCGTTTGCCTGGCGACAGAACTTCATGCCTGCGCCTCAACACGTCTATCCGGCCGTGCTGCTGCAGCTCACCGTGCCGGTGGATAAGTCAGGTGTGATGGTTACCCGGGACATCGACAGCGGCGACGATCGCTGGCTGTCGATTGCGGCAAACGAAGGCGTGGGCGGTGCGGTGGACGGTCAGGCGGCTGAGTCTCTGCGTGTGGAAATCAGCACCGGCAGGGTGCGTCTTCTGGCTCAGGCGGCTGCTCCGTGGAAACGTATAACCCCTGCAACGGGCGGGATCGTGCGGATACCGGTTTCCGGATCCAGTGTCATTCTGCAGGCGGAGGAGATTGCTCAGCTGATCCGCCTGGCAGAAACTCTGCCGCAGCAGTTTCCTCCGATTACCGATGAACAGGGAGAGCCGGCTCCGGCGGATATCGAGTTTGGCTTTCTGGGGGGTGAACTGCGCCTCTTCCAGATCCGGCCATTTCTCGAGAGCACGAGGATGCGTAACCATGAATATCTCGCGAATCTGGACCGGCAACTGGTTGATACCGGCCCGATCCGGGTGGACCTCAGCGACCGTCCACTAACAGAAGGAGTCCAATGAAGAGTTTGAGAGTGACGGGGTCGTTGGTTGCGCTGGCGGCAGTCAGCCTGCTGGTGCCGGCAGCGCAGATCGCCGCCTATCCAATTGATGGCTACGAGGAGACGGGCATCGGCCGTCTGGAGGTGGCGCGGCGGGTACAGGCGGGAGAGATGTATGGCAGCAAACAACCGCCTGGTGGTCTGTTGAGTCTCTCCGAGGTCGATCTGCGCCTGCTCGATCGGCAGGACCTGCAGCTGCCGGAACCGGACGCGGCGCTGTCCGCTTCGGTCATCGAATTGCTCGGAGATCGGAAAGATGACTATCAGTTTGCGCTATTGGACCTGTCCGATCCGGCGCGGCCCAGATATGCGGAGCACGGTGAAAATTACAGGGCCAATGTGGGCAGCGTGGGAAAACTGCTGGTCGGGCTGGCACTGTTTCAGGCGCTTGCTGACCTCCGTCCGGAAGCGGTGGATGAACGTCGGGCGCTGCTGAAGAACACGCGCATCGTTGCCGATGAATTCGTACTCACGGATCACCACACGGTGCGGCAGTGGGACCCGGTCCTGGAGGTTCTCACCAGACGCCCGCTGCAACCTGGCGATGTCGGCTCGATTTGGGAGTACCTGGACTGGATGATGTCCGCGAGTTCCAATTCGGCGGCATCGTCGCTGATCCGCGAAACGATGCTCATGCGCAAATTCGGCGACGAGTACCCGGTTACCCACGACGTGGGGATGCGGTTCTTTGCCGAGACTTCCCGCGCAGAGCTGGGAAGTCTGCTTATCCGCACGCTGCAGCTGCCAGTGACCGCAGCCGGATTCAATCTCGACGAAATCCGTCAGGGCAGTTTCTTCACGGCGACCGGTAATCGCAGAGTGCCTGGAACAAAGAGTTATGCCACACCGCGCACACTGATCGAGTTTCTGCTGCGCATGGAGCAGGGGCGGCTGGTGGATGAGTTCTCCAGCAGGGAGCTGAAGCGACTGCTGTATTCGACGGAACGGCGGATTCGCTATGCGTCTGCACCGGCGCTCAACCAGGCCGCCGTCTACTTCAAATCAGGATCTCTGTACCAGTGCGAACCCGAAGCGGGATTCAGGTGTCTGAAATATCACGGCAACGTCAAGAACCTGATGAACTCGGTCGCGATCGTCGAGTCTCCTGCCGGGGCCAGAAAACATCACTACATGATCGCTCTGATGAGCAATGTGCTGCGTCGGAATTCAGCCGTGGACCATCAGACGCTCGCGACCGGAATTCATGAACTGATCACCACCGGCGCCGTGACTACCGCGACCGCCCTGTCGCGAACCGAAGAAGAACTGGCCCGGGCAACCGGACGCACGGTCGACTGATCCGGGCGACAGACAGACAGACGGACGGATTTCCGGGTCCCCGGTATACTCGGCCCTCTAAAGCTTATGGGGGAGTGCAATGGCGAGTGAAGAAATGCGCGCGATGGCGGACATGCTGCGCGAGTCGGGGCTTTTCAGCGGGTCTGAAATCAATGTCGCCGAGATGCGTGAGAACATGGTGTCGATGACCGCGCCCATGGCAGACCATGTCACCCGGAAGGACTTCAATGTCGATGGCATCCCGTTGTGCCATATCACCGTCGCCGGTGTACGTGAGGACAGAGGCCTCCTTTATCTGCATGGTGGCGGCTACATGCTCGGCTCTCTGGATACACACGCTGAGCTGATGGGGCGACTGGCTGAAGCCTGCCGCGCACCGGTGCTTGGTGTCGACTACCGCCTGGCTCCTGAGAACCCCTATCCGGCGGCGGTTGAGGATGCAGTTGCCAGCTACGACAGACTGCTCGCCAATGGCATCCGACCCGATCAGGTCGTCATCGCCGGTGATTCCGCCGGTGGCGGTCTGACACTGGCCTGTCTGCTGGCCCTGAAAGCGCAGGGAAAGCCACAGCCGGCTGGGGCTGTGCTCCTTTCCCCCTGGACGGATCTCACCGGCAGCGGTGAGAGTTCGCGCAGCCGGGCGGCACTCGATCCGATGATCAGTGCTGAAAACCTCCTGCCCACCGCGAAGCTCTATATTGGCGATACCGATCCAGCGGATCCGGGGGTCTCGCCCTTATTTGGTGACCTGACGGGGCTGCCACCACTGCTGATTCAGGTTGGCGATCACGAAGTGCTGCTCGACGACTCGACCCGACTCGCCGAGCGCGCGGTGGCTCAGGGGGTAACTGCCGAGCTGGAAATCTACGAAGAAGCCTTTCATGTATTCCAGGCCATGCCCGGTCTGCCGGAATCCGGCGACGCGCTGGCGAGTATCGGACGGTTTTTCGACCGTGTAACCGGCGTAAAGGAGAAGCATAAATGAAGCTGGGACTGATGCTGGGATACTCGGGCGGGGAGCTGAAGCTGCCGGTAGAACTGGTGCAGCTGGCTGAACGCCTGGGCTACGACACGGTGTGGACGGCGGAAGCCTATGGCTCTGACGCGCTGTCCCCGCTGGCCTATCTGGCAGGGAAAACCGAACGCATCCGTCTGGGTACCGCCATCATCCAGCTTGCGGCACGCACACCCGCAAACGCGGCAATGACCATCGCCACCATCGACGCCCTCGCCGGAGGTAACCGGGTGATCTGCGGCATCGGTGTGTCCGGTCCGCAGATCGTCGAAGGCTGGTATGGCCAGCCCTGGGGCAGGCCCTACTACCGGATCAAAGACTACGTCAGCATCATGAAGAAGATTCTGCGCCGGGAAGAGCCTGTGGTGCATGAAGGGCAGGAGATTTCCCTGCCCTATGTGGGTGAAGGTGCCATGGGTGTCGGTAAGCCGCTGAAGTCCATCCTCCATATGAATCCGGACATACCCATCTGGCTCGGTACCGGTATGGAATCCACCGTGAAGCTGACAGCGGAAATTGCCGATGGCTGGCTGCCCCTGGGTCTGGTGCCGGAAAACTACCAGACCTACAGACCCTGGATCGAAGCCGGTCTTGCGAAGGCGGGAAAGAAACTCGAGAGCTTCGAACGCCAGGCCATGACCCATGTCAATGTCACCGACGATGTGCAGGCGGGCCTCGACCGGCAGAAGCCGGGTATCGCGCTGTATGTTGGCGGCATGGGCCACAGGAACAAGAACTTCCACAAGGAGATGATGATCCGTCGTGGCTTCGCTGAAGCCGCGGAACGGATTCAGGAACTGTATCTCGCCAAACGGAAAGACGAAGCAATCGCGGCGGTACCCGATGAATTTGTCGATCAGGGGGCGCTGATCGGCGATGAGCAGCGTATCAGCAGGCGGTTCAAAGCCTGGGAAGACTGTGGGATCACCGGACTGACCATCACCGGTAATGAGCAGGCGCTGCGGGTGATGGCGAAAGTTGCACGTTTGAATGTAGAGCCGGGCAGTTGAGCGGCTGAGTGATTGATTGGCTGACCAGGAGAGTTGTTCAAAAAACGACCGCGAGGTGAAGCGGGCCGGTCAGTTGGTCGGTACTAGCCGGATGGTTTCTTCTTCACTCGCTTTCGTGCCTCTTTCTCCCGTTGCCGGGCGGCTTTGGCTTCGCGGGCGGCCCTCAGTTCGGGGAAACGTCCTTCCACAACCGGTCTCAGCAGCTTCTCGAATGCAAAGTAGCCGCCGACGAACACCAGAATTCCATAGCCGGATAGCCACTGCAGCAGATAAACGGGCCAGATCGCAGCCAGCAGGCTGTTCACCAGGGAGAGAAAACCCATTCGGAATACGTATTCGATCAGTTGACTGCCGATGAATTCGGTCACACCCGCACTCTCTGCCAGTTCATTGCTGAACATGGTGACCTCGAGCACCAGGAAGGTGATGATCCAGCCCAGACCGTAAAATCCGGCGCCACGGGCGACCCAGACAGACAGCAGGCCGTCGCGGAGGTGACCGCCGAGGGTGCGAGGTTGTGCATAGATCTCTCCGGCGATGCGGCGGTGGCGGGCCAGACGCCCCTCGCGCTTCTGCTCTTGCGGACGCTTGTCGGTGTCGCTGGCCATGCCGATATCATAACAAGGGACTGGATCCGGCGGTCTGTACCCGCTGTTTCAGGGGCTGGCGCGGAATCTGCTCACGGAATCGGTGTGCCTCGGCCGGTCTCCTGAGATGCGCCAGTCACTCGGGATCTGCGCACTCAAAGATCCAGCCAGTTGCGTCCACCGCGAATGCGCGTCCACCGCCACCCGGGTAATTGCCGGACTGGAGTGCATCGTGCGAGGGAATTGCTCCACCGAACTGAGCGTTGACTTCGTAGATACCGGGCTCGATGGCAGTCGGTGCCCCGCGGCTGTAAACGCTGATCGTAAAAGCTGCAGCGTTTTCAGTATCGACCCGCATGACTTTCTCCTGACCCATGGACGCGCCCGGGTATTGCGGGCAGCCGAGGGTCTGCAGTGTTGCGCCGCGGCTGCGCAGGGCGTCAATGACGTTGTAGCGCCCGTAGGCGCCGATCTCGTACCAGGCGAAGCTGATGCCGGGAGCGGAGTCTCCGCGCAGTACCACCGCCAGATCTCCCAGCGTGCCTTCCCTGTCCGACGACCACTGCACGGAGGAGAGTGCGTTGCGGACGTCGTTTGTGGAGCGGAAAGACTCGGGTTCGGACTGAGCGAGGGTGAGCAGAGCTTCCGCCATGGGTCCGGCGGCACGGGCGGCCTGCCATCTGCTCCGGCACTGAGCAGGGGCCCAGGATGCCGCCTCCGGATGGTGCGCCAGCAGCTCCCGTTCGCAACGGTGAATGAACAGCTGCCGGGTCTCAATCACAGGAAACCCATCGACGGCGTCGACAGCGGAGGCGCTTTCGCCAGGATCGAGCGCAATTGCGCTTTCACCAAGGAGGGCCAACACCGCAAGAAATGGATATAGAGGTCGGTTCATGCCGCACACCACTGGTGGGTCAAATCTGGCACTGATACTCGCCGAACCCCGCTATCCGGACAAGGATCCGTCCGGCTGCCGGCATTGCGCGCGGTTCTGCCGGGAAGGTGGACCTGGGGCTTCCAATCGATTCCCGATCACCGTTTAATCAACCCCAAGCTTTTTGATGGAACCGGAAATGACCACTGCCTGCGTCAGATTATTCCTGATCATCTGTATTGCTTCACTCAGTTTCAGCGCACTTGCCCAGACGAGCGCAGCGCAGATCGTCGAACAGGCCCGGGAACGGGCCCGCCAACTCGACGAGATTAAACAGGTACTCAATGATCCGGATCAGAATGTGCGGCTCGCCGCCTTCGAGGCCATGGTGGACAGCGGCGATCCACTCATGCGTGAGCTCGCGCTCGATGCGGGAATTGCCAGCACGGATCAGGTACTGCGCGGACTCGCCCTCAAGTATGCGGTTCTCTCGCTTGAACAGCTTAACCTCAGCCTGATTCTGGATCCGGGCGCGCCGAAGGAAGTGCAGGAGAAATCACGCGCCTATCTGGAGAAGACCGGGTCCAGCTTCGTGCTGAAGATCGACACCAAATCCGTGGACGTAGCCCGCGGCTACTTCCATCTGCCCGGCAACAGCAATCGCACCGGAAATATCAGCGGGCTCGTTCTCACATTCGACTACGGCTACCACACCGGTGAACTGCACCTGCAGGACGACAACACGCTCGCCGGCACGGTCTATTACAGCTATGGCGGCAACCATCAGTTCAAGGCCTCAGCACCCATCCGCTGACGGGCAGGAACCGCTACCTGGGTGGTGGTGGTGCTTCCAGAATGCGGATGCGTGACAAAGAGATCTCATCAGCGCCACCCCGGGTATCGAACAGTTCGATGCGCAGATAGCGCGCACGGACCGGCATGAAGCTGAGCGTTGCGCGGTCCGCTTCGAATGTCAGGGTACCGGAGCCGCTGACCCGCCAGGCGGGTCGATCGGCGTTCACGGACGTGAGTATCTGCACCCGGGCGGGCAGTTGTGCCTGTGGCACCTCGGATCCGGCATGGAAAGTTATGCCATTCACCACCCTGATCGAACCCGGACCACTGAATTCCAGGGCCGCTGGTGGATTGCCCATCCTTGCAGACCAGAATCCTTCATTGCCTTCCGCGGTCAGTCTGGCCGCGGTGTGTTCAGAACTCACCGGATCAACATTCCAGGCGGCCACTGACCATGCGTCCTGGTTCTTCAGTTCCGCAGTCGGGGCGGATATCGTGGCCTGTGTCTGGGATGCAGCCTGTGGCTGTGATATCGGATTACGCAGGTAGTCTTCAACCTTGCGCAGCAGCGCGTCTGTCCGCATCACGGTGCCGATGCCTGAACGTGCGTTAACAGAGAGCAGCATCCCCACAGACTGATCATTGACCATGAGCAAACTGCCGCTCTGGCCTTTACGGATTCGCTCATCCGGGTCTGTGGTCTGCACGCGAAGCAGTTGCTGTCCATCGTCATCCACCACGGTCACCGCGAGGCGACCGACGGTGCCGTCCCCATTGATAAAGCGCAGTGCGCCGAGGCCGCCACCTCGCAGATTCCGATCCGTGGCGCGACTGATACTGCCGAGACTCAATCCGCAATCCCGGGTGATCGCGCCTGTCATGAAGGCGAAGGCTGCATCGTCGCCGAGATCCACCACCGACTGTGCCTCCCCGCGCAGGCTGCCGCTGCCCTCCTTCAGCAGTGAGGGTACGGTGGTTTCGGTCGCCACGTGATAGGGCAGAACACCCAGGCACCGACCACCGCTGCTGACCAGCCAGGCCTGACCGACTTCCAGTTCCGGCTGATCGTATGAGCGCACCACTGCCTGCTGCGCGGCGGCAGGATATGACAGCAGCAGAGCCATGACCGCCAGTATCCAGCGTGTGCCCGTTTCCGGGCTCATATGCTGCGACGCCACAGCCTGCGCCAGCGGATCCGCAACTCGCTGCGTCCCTCGGCGAATGAGCCTTCACCGATCTCGGAACCCTCTTTGTATACCGCCATCAGTCCCAGCAGGGAAAACAGCAGCACGGCCCAGGTCGAAATGGCGCTGTGACGTGACAGTCTTGCCAGCGGGCCCGGGGAAAAACTGAAACCCTGCTCGCCGAACCTGACAATGCGTACCGAATCCGCCTCACCGAATGCGACCACACGCATCACCGGCGGATCGTCCAGTGTTGCATCAAGATCGAAGTGCACGAAACCTTTCGCAAGCTGACCGGCGGCTGCATCACCCTGGCTGAGATCGATGCGATCACCCGCGATCAGTTCGGTAGTGGCGACCAGCTCTCTGCCACCTGCGGCTTCGTCGGATCGGGTGTACAGGGTGATCACGCCACTGCGCAGCAGGGTCGGCTCCCGCCAGGAAACATCCTTACCCAGGGTGCCTGCGCCAACGAATGGCAACAGCAGGCGGCTGGGCGGGCTGCCTTCTGCGGGTACGGGAAAATGCAGGAGCACCTCCTTGCCCAGCGGCAGTGGCCCTAGGTTATCTGCGAAGAGCAGCAGTCCCGTGGCGCTCTGGTCCGGCTCGAACTGCACCGATAGAGAACCGTCGACATTGACATCGATGCGGACGGTGTAGTGACCGACATCGTCCGTGGCACTGGGAATGCGCAGGACGGCTTCGGCGATCCCTGCCAGATCGTGCGCACGCCAGCGCCGGCTGGGACACGGCGTCGAACCACTGACTTGCGGAAGATCGAATGGCTCGAGGGCGGATCTCACACAGAGCTGAGCTGCGTCGATGCGCCAGTTCGTTTCCGTGTCCTGAGATAGGCTCAATGTCACGTGTTCGGATTCGGCGTCGATCGAGTAGGGCCAGGGTTCCCGGGACAGCATTGCCCAGGCGACCAGGCCGGCCATGGTGATCACGAGCAGTGGCTGCAGCCTGCGGATCGTCAGCAGAAAAAGATTCCAGAGCAGACTTCCGGCTTCCCCGAGCAGGCTCAGCCGTTCGATCATGAGCCGGTGCGCAGCTGCAGTTCGATTGCTACCTGCCCAAGCGGTCGCCCATAACGTTCCCGCTCAATGGTCAGCGCCTGGCGGCCACTGCCCAGTGCTGCAGCTGGAATTTCACAGCGGTAGTCGAAACTCGTACGGCGACCTTCGGTGAACTCGGTGCAGTCCGCTTCGAAACCTTCTGCGGTCCGATAGTACACGGTGTTGGCGCCGAAACTGTTGATCAGAATGTCGACTGCTTTGACCTCCGTGGGTCCGCCCGCAACCAGATAGGTTGTGGTGGCAGCATCGCAGGCGCCCGGTGTCGCCAGAACTGCGAGTTCGCCTTCCGCATACCCGGCCAGGAGCTCGCGGCGCCGGGTGCCTTCGAATGGCAGCTGTACCAGGATGTCGCCCTCGGTCGGACTGCCTTCCGGCACATTGTAGGAATTCCGGGAGTAGTAGACGCCGTCTCTGGAAAGCACGGTGAGACAGATCTGGCCGGCGGAGGTGGGCATGATCAGTCCCGCGAGGGTTGCCGGTCCGGACAGCGCACCGGCGGCGGCGACGCCCACTACCACGGTCCCGCTGACACTGACCTCTTCCTGCACCACCTCGTGAAATGGGCCGCTCAGTTCAGCCTGGATTGGCGTTGCCGCCTGCGCTTCCAGTGTGACCATCCAGCCCAGCAGCAGCGGGATGAGCCGATGGTGCGCGGGAGCCGATCTTCGAGCCCGTTGTCTGTGCACCTGAACCTCCACTGTTGCCGCTCCGGGATTCTGCCAGTCTGAGCGCGGCGGGTCAGCCCCTGAAGGTGATATGTTCCCATAGCGGGTCGGCTGCGATGCAGTGCAGCCTTCGATTCGGAGCGGGGATACATCATGTTGAGAATCATTATCTGTGCCGCCGTACTGTGCGTCGCACCGGGCCTGTATGCCATTGATCGGGAGAGCGGCAGCCTGATCGCCGAGCGACTCGCGCAGGTGATCGAAGACAACTATGTCGAACCCGACACAGGACGGGAAATCGCGGCACTGCTGCGGGAGGGCACCTGGGCAGCACGAGACGAATCCCGCCTGGCGAGCCGGTTCACGGAGCTCCTCAAGCCATTCGACGGGCACTTCTCGGTTCGCTTCAGACCGCCGGGTCCGGCCGTGATCGAAGCAGAAGCCGGTGCTGTGGACTACGCGGGCGCGATCCGCCGCCGCAACTACGGATTTCAACAGGTGGAGATTCTGCGGGGCAACATCGGCTACATCGACCTGCGGGAGTTTGCTGCAGCTGAAGCTGCCGGACCCACCGCAGCGGGTGCCATGCAGTTCGTCGCAAACGCGCATGCGCTGATCTTCGATCTGCGACGCAACGGTGGCGGCGATCCTGCGATGGTGCAGCTGCTCTGCAGTTATCTGATCGAGCCCGGGGTGCTGCTCAACAGCCTTTACTGGCGACCCTCGAATCAGACCAGTCAGTTCTGGACATTGCCGGTGGTGCCGGGTGCGCGGCTGATCGACAAGCCGGTTTATGTTCTGATTGGTGCACGAACCGGCTCGGCGGCGGAGGAATTTGCCTACAACCTGCGCGCACTGGAGCGAGGAACGCTGGTTGGCCGGACGACTTATGGTGCGGCGAATCCAGGCCAGGATATGGATCTCGGTGGAGGCTGGTCGGTTTTCGTTTCTACCGGCAAGGCGATCAACCCCATCACGGGCAGCAACTGGGAGGGTAGCGGCGTTGAGCCCCATGTGGATGTCAGCGAATCCTCCGCGTTAAGGCAGGCCCATGAACTGGCCCTTGGCGCAGAACTTGCCCGAAACGAGGATGAGCTGGCGCAGCAGCAACTGGAATGGGCGCTCGACTACCTGCGCGCAGCGCAGTCGCCGGTTGCGGTGAGCGCGCTTGAGACACTGACCGGCCACTATGGCGATCGCACCATTTCCTTCGAGGATGGCCGGTTGTGGTATCGGCGCGGAGAGCGGATGGCGGAAGCGCTGGTGGCTGCGTCACCAGTACTCTTCTACCTGGAAAGCTCGGATACGCTGCGTGTGCGCTTTGATGCAGACGGCAGGTCAGCGTCCCGGTTCACAGAGGAGTCTTACGATGGCTTCTTTCGCAGTTTCGAGCGGGCGGACCGGGCAGAGGCGCAGTAACCGGTGCAGTCGGCAGCGTTCATTTATGCAGTACTGTGCGCAGGCGTGATCCTGTTTCAGATCTGTCTGATCGCCGGCGCCCCCTGGGGTCATCTCACCCAGGGTGGTGGCCACACGGGTGTGCTGCCGCTGCGGGGCAGGGTTATCGCGGCAATCTCGATTCTGCTGCTGATGATGATGGCAGGAGCGGTGCTCTCAGGAGCTGGTGGATGGCCGAACTGGCCGCGCTGGGCGGCCTGGGGTGCGCTCGGTGTACAGGCGGTTTCGATGCTGCTGAACTGGATCACACCATCAGGCGCCGAGCGCCGGCTGTGGGGCCCTGTGACCACTGTGATGTTTGCCTTGGCGTTGGGCGTGATGGTTGCCTGATGGCATGACTTCAGGATGCGTATCAGAGCCGCTGGCCGATTTCACTGAGATCGATCCGGGTGGCGCTGACATTGCCACCGGCTACCACCGCCTGATCCGTGTCGGGTTCGCTGTCGATCTCAAAGGGCTGCAGATCGTGGTAGAACTGGTCTCCGCGCCGGGAAAAGCAGCGGCGGTAGTAAGTCCGTCCCAGGCGTGCACGCACGATCTCCGGATGCAGCGGCGGGTCCGGAATGTTGAAACTCCAGGTGACCGGTTCGTTCAGCTCGAGCACGTACGCTTTCCAGATGACCGGCAGCAGTTCCCGGGTCGCTGCCTGCATGCGCGCGAGTGACGCTTCCGGAAAGCTGCGGGTGTTGTACCAGGCGCCGAAATCTTCCCGTGTCAGCGCCTGGGACAGGGCAATGGCAGGAATGCGGGCGATGTTTGCCTCGAAACAGGCACCCAGAGTGCCGGAAGCCATGAAAAACCCGAGGCCGGAGTTGATCCCGATGTTGATACCCGACACCACCAGGTCCGGAGGTTCGTCCATCAGGTTGTAGATTGCCAGATTGACGCAGTCGGCCGGTGTCCCTGTGACCGACCAGGCCGGTGTGCCGTGCAGATCGATGCGGTCGACGTAGAGTTCGCTGAAACGGGTCATGGATTTACCCTTCCAGCTCTGCTCCTGGGCGGGCACCACGATCGACAGATCACCGAATTCCTTCAGGATCGTGATGGCGAGGAGAAACAGCGGTGAATCATGACTGTCGTCGTTGGTGAGAAGGATTCGCATGATGGATTGGTCCTGTGGGTCTGGTGAATTGCCTCGCCTGGCGGCAGCTTCAGTGCAGGGACAAGCCCTGGATCGTCAGCGCCTCGACTGGCGATCCGCAGTCAGCTGCGTCTCGATCCGCAGGTCCGCCTCCAGTGTGCGGTGCACGGGACAGCGATCGGCGATCTCCATGAGTCGGCTGCGCTGTTCCTGAGATAACGAACCCTGCAGGATGATGTGGCGGCTCAGCACCTCGACTTTTCCGTCTTCGCTTTCGCAGTTCTGACAGTCTTCGATGTGTCGGCGCTCGTGGGTTACCCGCACCTCCACGTCGTCCAGTGGCCAGGCCTTGCGATTTGCGTACATGCGCAGGGTCATGGAGGTGCAGGCACCGAGTGCTGCCAGCAGATGTTCATAGGGATCCGGGCCCAGATTGTCGCCACCGGCGGACTTGGGTTCGTCTCCGAGCCAGGCGTGATCGTCCGTAGTGATCTCCCGGGTAAAGCGCTGATTGACCTCCGCTACCAGCACCTCACCGCCCTGCACGGGCGGCCGCACGGGTTCCTCCTGGGACAGATAACGACTCACCCATGCGGCAATTGTGTCGGCAACATACTGTGCATCCGCCAGACGGGTCAGCAGATGATCCGCACCGTCGAGTGACACGAAACTCTTGGGATGACGGGCCGCCATGAAAATACGACCGGCTTCATCAATGGATACCACCTCGTCGAGCGGCGCATGAAACACCAGCAGCGCGCGACGCAGGCGCGCGACCTGGTCGGCCAGCGGATGCTGCTTGAGATCTTCCAGGAATGCGCGCCGGATGCGGAATTTTCGCCCGGCGAGGGAAACCTCGGCTTCGCCCTCGCGCTCGATCTGCGCCCGACTGGCGCCGAACTGCTTTTCAACGTGCTCCGGTGTCGCCGGAGCGCCGATGGTGACCACTGCCCGGCATTCGTCAATCTGACCGGCTGCTGAAAGCACAGCAGTGCCGCCGAGGCTGTGACCGATCAGCAGTGCGGGAGCCTGATACTCGCGTCGCAGGTAATCGGCCGCCGCGACGAGATCCTCCACGTTGGAAGAGAAGCTGGTGTTGGCGAATTCACCGCTCGAACTCCCGAGACCGGTGAAATCGAAGCGCAGCACGGCGTAGCCATGCGCAGCCAGCCCCCGGGCGATGCGGGCGGCGGCCACGCTGTTGCGGTCGCAGGTGAAGCAGTGGGCGAACAGCACCCAGGCCCTTGGCTCGCGATCCGGCAGGTTCAGGGCGCCAGCGAGGGATTCGCCCCGGGTATTTGGGAATTCCAGCTTGCGGGTAGTGGGCATGTGGTGCTCCGAGTTGGAAGGAATCTGCGTCATGTTAGCAATCTAAAGCGGTGCGCATCGCCCGGCTGGTGCAGCAGCCGGAAGAGGAGTAACGCGTAAGTAGCCGGGTGCGGGTGTCCATGCCAGAATCATCGACCGGCCAATCTCTAAGGACCCCCATGGACATCCGCGACATCAGACGCGCCACAGCCAGGCTGACCGGCGAAGGCCAGCCCTATGAGATGGGGCCTGAGGTCATCGACGGTGTGACCTTCGACGTATTCAGACATGCACCTGTCAATCTGCGGGAACTGTTCCGTTCCAGTCTTGAGCATGCACAACGCGACTTCTATGTGTTTCTGGAACAGCGGTGGACGTTTGCGCAGACCTGGGAGCGTGCGGCCGAAGTGGCCAATGCACTGCTGCGCGAAGGTGTGCAGCCCGGCGATCGCATCGCCATCGCGGCGCGCAACTATCCCGAGTGGATCTTCGCATTCATGGGCATCACTTCCATCGGTGCTACTGCGGTGTGCATGAATGCCTGGTGGACCACTGAGGAACTGGCCTATGGACTGACGGACAGCGGTACCCGGCTGGTCTTTGCCGACAGCGAGCGACTCGAACGATTGCGACCCCTGTCCGACACCCATCCGGTAGATATAGTGACGATGCGCACCCCGCACGACCCGGCGGACTCGAAGGTGCGTTCATTCGAAGCCTTCATCGCAGGCGCGTCGAACGTCATGCCGGAGCCCGATGTGCATCCGGATGCCAACGCGACCATTCTCTATACCTCCGGATCCACCGCGCATCCGAAGGGCGTGCTCGCGACCCATCGCAGCATCATCCACGCGGTGCTCGGCTGGGAGTGCGGTGCAGCCATCGCAGTGGAACTCTCACCCGAACTGGCAGACCCGTCTCCTGAGTTTCACCCGGCCATGATGCTGGCTGTGCCGCTGTTTCATGTTGCGGGGCTGAACGTCCAGTTCATGTCTTCTTTTCGCGGCGGCCGGAAGCTGGTCGGCATGTACAAGTGGGATCCGGAAGCAGCATTACGCCTGATACAGGACGAACGCATCACCGGTTTCAACGGGGTGCCGACCATGTCCTGGGAACTGGTGCAGTCGCCTGACTTCGATAAATACGACCTGCGCAGCCTGAAATCGGCTGGTGGTGGCGGGGCCGCCATGGCGCCTGAGCACTCGCGGCAGATCAACAGACGTCTTACGCCCAACGGCGGGGTCGCGGGTACCGGCTACGGAATGACCGAAACCAACGGCCTCGGTACATCGATCTCCGGCACCGATCTGCTGGAACGGCCGCGCAGTGCGGGCCGCCCGATCCCACCGGTCGTCACCATCAGGGTCGTCGATCCTGCCGGCAACGAGGTCCCCCGGGGGCAGACCGGGGAAATCTGGTTCAAGGGCGCGATGAACTTCCGGGGATACTGGAACAATCCCAAGGCAACCGCGGAGACACTCTCCGATGGCTGGGTTCACTCCGGCGATATCGGCCATATGGACGAGCAGGACTTCGTGTTCATCACCGATCGCGCCAAGGACATGATCATCCGCGGTGGTGAGAACATCGGCTGTCAGGAGGTGGAAGCCGTGCTGTGCGATCACCCCGCCGTCTCCGAAGCCGCGGTGTTCGGTGTGCCGGACGAGCGGCTCGGCGAGACCGTGGCCGCCATCGTCATGCATCGACCGGGAACGAATCCGAACGCAGCGGAACTGCGGGCGCACGCGCTCGAACATCTCGCCAGATTCAAAGTGCCGGACATCATTCACATCGTCAGCGAGCAGTTACCGCGCATCGCTTCCGGAAAGATCAACAAGCGCGGGTTGAAGGAAGAGATGATCGCGGCGCTGAAGGCTGGAGAGCTCGAGCGAGGGTAGAGTTCTGAACGCCGGATCTTTAGTCTGTTGGTTTTCAATGTAGAAAAATTTATGAAAGTACTGAAGATCGCGCTGCTCGCCATTGCGGCTATTCTGGTCGTGGTGGTGATTGCCGCACCCATAGGTCCGTTGCCCGGCGTCTTCATTGGCGGAACCTCCGCCGAAGTGCCTGCACAATGGCCGGACACTTCATCCGTTCATGAGATCCGACTCAAAGTTCCAGGCGCTCTGCCCCGTGTCGTAATCATATGGGTCATAGAACACGCCGGTGATCTGCACATTGTCGGCGCCAGCGACAGCGGCTGGGTCAGGATGCTGGGAAGTGGCGGTCCGGTCGAGATGCGCCTGGGTGATACAACCTACTCGCTTCGGGCTACGCCGGTCACCGAGGGCTGGCAGCCTGTGCTGAACGCCTATGTGGAGAAGTATCGGCCCGATTACCCGGACATCGTCGCCGGTTTCCCATCGATCGAGGAGGCGCAGGGACAGATCTCTGTGTTCCGGCTGGATCGGATCTGACAGGCTTCATCGATGAGGAGACACGGATGAGTAAGTTCAAACTGACGGTGAACGGAGTAGTGCATGAGGTTGACGTCAGTCCTGATATGCCGCTCATGTGGGTGCTGCGCGACAAACTGAAACTGACGGGAACCAAATACGGCTGTGGTATCGCCCAGTGCGGCGCATGCACCGTTCATGTGAACGGCACGGCCGTCCGCTCCTGCGTGCTGCCCGTTTCAGCCGTGCAGGGCCCGATTACGACGATCGAGGGGCTCGAAGATAGCGGTGATCTGCACCCGCTGCAGGCCGCGTGGATCGAACACGATGTCCCCCAGTGCGGGTACTGTCAGGCCGGGCAGATCATGACGGCGGCGGCGCTGCTGGCAACGAACGCCAGACCCAGCGATGCGGACATCGATGCGGCAATGTCCGGCAACTACTGCCGATGCGGCACCTACATCCGGATTCGACAGGCCGTGCACACGGCAGCCGGCTACTACAGCGTCGACCACCACTCGGACAGGAGAGTCCAGGGATGAGTGCCATACGGATGAATAGACGGAACCTGCTCAAGGTATCGGCACTGGCCGGCGGCGGGCTGATGCTCGAGCTGAGCCTACCCGGATCTGCACTGGCGGCGGAAGCCAGCACGATCATCGATTCGAAGGAACTGAACGTCTTCGTGCAGATCGCCTCCGACGGTGAAATCACCATCTATTCCAGCCTGCCGGAGATGGGACAGGGGGTGACCACGGCGCTCCCCATGATCATCGCCGAAGAGATGGGCGCGAAATGGGAGGATGTGCGGGTCATCCAGGCGCCGGTCGACCAGCAGAAATACGGGCTCCAGGGTGCCGGTGGTTCCACGTCGATTCCCAGAGATATCGGCACGATGCGCCGCATGGGTGCTTCGGCCCGGGAAATGCTGATCGGTGCAGCTGCATTGCTCATGGAAGTGGATCGGGAAGACCTCGAAGCAAAAGACAGCCAGGTGATCCACGCATCCGGCGAGCGTCGAACTTTCGGCCAGCTCGCAGCACTTGCTGCCGAACAGCCCGTCCCGGATCCGGAAACCCTCTCGTTCAAGGATCCGCGTTCCTACACGATTATCGGGACATCCGTCGGGGGTGTGGACAATCTGGTGATCGCAACCGGCCGATCCGACTTCGGCATCGACGTCGATATTCCCGGAATGAAATACGCCAGCTATACGCGCTGCCCGAGGATCGGCGGCACCGCTGTCAGCTTCAATGAAGCAGAGATCCGCAAACTGCCGGGGATCACTGACGCCTTCATTCTTCAGCCTGACGAGCGTTCCGGCAAAGCCTCGATGGAGTTTCTGGAGGGGCTGGCTTCGCTGCGCGGCGGGGTTGCGATCATCGGAGACGACACCTGGTCTGTGCTGGATGCAAAAACCAGACTCGAGGTTGAGTGGGATGAATCGTCCGCATCTGAGGATGACTGGTCGAGCATGATTGAGCGTGCTCAGCAGATTGCGCGTGAAGGCGGTGGTGATATCCGCAAGGCCGGATCAGACGTGGACGAGCAGCTGACAAAAGCCGGAAATCGGCAGCTGGAAGCCTTCTACCAGTTCCCCTTTGTGGCCCACGTCTGCATGGAGCCCATGAACTGCACGGCCGATTACCGCCAAGGAACCAATGGTGCGCCGGATACTCTGGAGATCTGGATGGGCAGTCAGTTTCCTGCCCAGGTGAAAGAGATCGCGCAGAACATGCTCGGAGTCGATCCAGCCAACGTGAAGGTGAATCTGAAACGCCTGGGCGGCGGTTTCGGCCGCCGTGCCGTTCACGACTTCGCCGCCGAAGCGATGGCGATCTCGCACCGCGGTGGCGTTCCGGTAAAGCTCACCTGGACCCGGACCGATGACATTCATAACGACTTCTTCAGGGCCGGTGGTTTTGAGCACATGAAGGCGGCCGTCAATCCGGAAGGAAAGCTGGTTGCATGGGATCAGCATTACATCGGGTTCAGGAAAGGTTCGAGGCCGGTAATCGGATCCGGCCTGGCGGGCAATGAATTTTCGATGGCTGCACTGAGCAACGCGCGCGTCCGCCAGACCATGATGGACATCGCCACACCCTGCGGGGCCTGGCGTGCCCCGGGATCCAATACCAATGCCTTTGTTGAGCAGAGCTTTATCCACGAACTGGCCGTGCTCGCCGGGCGCGATCACGTGGAGTTCCTGCGGGAGCTCATGCTGCCCAGGCGCTGGGTCAGCGAAGGCAATGTGAATGCGCTCAACACGGGCCGGGCCATCGACGTCATAGAACTCGCGGCCCGGAAAGCGGACTGGGGTAAGCAGATGCCGCAAGGCTCAGCCCAGGGAATGGCCTTCTACTTCTGTCATGCGGCGCACATCGCCGAGATTGTGGAAGTGTCCGTGGATGCAGATCGGAATTTCAGTGTGGATAAAGTGACAGTGGCTGTGGACGTCGGTCCGATCATCAACATGAGCGGTGCGATCAGTCAGGTTCAGGGATCCGTTGTCGACGGGCTGAGCACCATGGCCCTGCAGCAGATCACCATGAAAGCTGGCGTGATCCAGCAGGACAACTTTCATCAGTACCCTGTCATGCGGATCGCTGCAACACCGCAGATCGACGTGCACTTCATTCAGAGTGACAACCCCTCCACAGGCCTGGGCGAGCCCGCACTGCCTCCCCTGGCACCGGCCGTGACAAACGCGATATATGCTGCCACTGGTGTGCGCATTCGATCGATGCCGCTGAGTGAAGCGGGGTTTAAACTCGTGTAACGGCTGAGGTGGTGAATACGGTAATGAGGAGGGCGATTCTTCTCGAAATCATCTGCAGGACCCTCCCCAGCTTCACGCTGCCTTGTAACGCGCACATAGAACGAATGCTGCAACAGCCGGTATGGAGACGACAACCATGTCGATAGCGGCCGCGCTGTCGAAGTGCATGCCGTGGACGGCCCAGAGGCTGAGATGGAAGAGACCATGTACCAGCAGCCACAGCGCGCCAAACACCATGAGGGGCTTGATGCCGGAGTAGATCCCGTAGCCGATGGCCAGGGAACTGGTCAGGAATGCAAAACCAACGTCGCGGATAAAATGCATGTTGTATGGACCGGTTTCCTGTGCCCCTGGAGCGTTCAGGTAGAAGTCGTGAGGAAGAATGGCGATGTACAGGCCGGTAAACAGATAGAACAGGACAAGAGCCCAGATAAGTAGTCGAATCATCAGGTAGCTCCGAAATCCAGGAGTTAAGAAAGCCCACTCTCTCCAGCAGACGTTTAACGGGTTGCATATGTGACGTGCGATTCGGATTCGTCTACAGGCATTGGCATAGCGTAGTACGCGACGTTCGAATTGTATCTTTTGAGTTCCGATGCGCGGTTGTCTGTGCGAGCGCGCAGGATGTCTGTATCAGGATGGAAAGCGGTAGCGGGGCTTCAGGTCCCGTTTTTTCCTGGGGTTGATCGGAGTTGTGGTCGGAAATCAGCCCGATTGGATGTAGTACCGACACGGTTTTACCAGCGTATTTATTGGGTTTTCGCGCTTTCAGGCGTAGAATACTGTACGTACATACAGTATCTGTTTCAGCCGGAGCCGCCCATGTCTCACTACACCCCGCTGCCCAGTGCCGAGTTTCTCGCCAACACCGATCGCCTGTCGCCCATCGTCCGCCTCGGTCCCATCGATGATCTGGAATCCGCCCTGGAGTCGAGCTGGCTCGATGTGTCCCGGGCCACCCATCGCTTCCTGAGCCTGCTGCGCGAGTTCGATCTGCGCCGGGGCTGGCAGGCCTATGGCTGCACCGACTGTGCCCAGTGGCTCGACTTCAAACTCAAGCTGTCGCGGACGACGGCTTTAGAGAAATTGAGAGTCGCGAAAGCGCTGTGGTTCGTGCCTCTGATCGATGCGGCGTTCCAATCGGGTGAACTGTCCTACTCCCAGGTCCGGGCGCTCACGCGCGTCGCCGATGAGACGAACGAAGCCGACCTGCTGGCCTATGCCCGGACCTCGACGGCGGAGCAGCTGGAGCAGTGCTGTAAACGGTTGCGCCATGGGGATGAGCGCACGGCTGGTCAGATCGCGCGGCGGGATCATGAGGCCCGGTCGGTGGCGCTGTATCCCCATTCGGGGGAGATCCTGGTGAAACTGCCGGCCGAGGCTTTTGCTCTGGTAGAACAGGTACTGACGCAGATGGTGGAGACGCTGCCGGAAGATCCTGCTCGAGGTACCGCAGCCGCCCGGGCGGATGCGTTTATGGAACTGGTTGCGCGGGGGAGGGCGGCGGATGGCGGTTCAACCCCGGCCGCTGACTCGACGGCCGCCGACTATCAGGTCCTGGTGCATGTGGATGCGCAGGCATTATCCGGCGCCGGCGGCGAAGCGGACCTGCCCTTACCGACCATCCGGCGTCTGTGCTGTGAAGGGTCTCTGGTGCCGATCCTCAAGGACGGCCAGAAAGTACTGGATGTGGGCCGCAAACAGCGCACCGTACCCCTCGCCATCCGCCGGGCCCTGGCGGCCCGGGACCGAAGCTGCCGGTTTCCCGGCTGTCATCACAGCCGCTGGCTGGACGCCCACCACATCCGGCACTGGTGCGACGGCGGAGAAACCTCCCTCGATAATCTGATCCTGCTCTGCAGCCATCACCACAGGCAGATGCATGAAGGCGGGTTCAGGCTGCGGGCAACGGCCGAGGGCTACTACTTCGCGCGGCCCGACGGGCGGCCGATTGAGGGCCGAGGGACCGAATCTTCGGCGGAAGCCCGTTCAGTATCTTCCGCTGAAGATCTGTCCGCGTCTTCAGCGGAAGATCTCAGCTCGGCTTCAGCGGAAACCGGCGATGTCCCGTCGCAGCGTAGCAGGTTGCAGTTTGCGCGTCGTTCGGTACCTGCGGGCAGATTGCAGTATCGAGGCTGACGCTGCCAGTACATCAACCTTCTGGTTGCACGGACAACTCATCAAGCAGCCAGGCCCGGGCGGCTCTCCATTGGCGCTTAACCGTACTTTCAGAGGTCCGGGTGTAGGCCGCAATCTCCGGATTGCTCATTCCGGAAAAGAACTTCAGTTCCACGATTTGAGCCAGCCCTTCATCGATTTCCGATAGCCTGCGTAGCGCGTCGTCCAGATCGCAAAAATCAGCGGGCGCGACCTGTTCCAGATGGTGTGTCACGAGCGTCACATCTTTTCGCGCCCGCTTCGCGGCGTGGTCATATTTGACCTGATCCAGCAATACCTGACGCATCGCCTTGGCTGCTACAGCTAGAAAATGCGCGCGATCCTGCCAGTCCGCCCCCTCTATTGTGGCAAGCTTGATGAACGACTCGTTGACCAGTTCGGTGGGCTGGAGGCGTATTGCACTCTGACCGGACAGGATCTTGCCTGCACGAGTTCGCAGATCCTTGTAGACAACCTCCATCAGTTCAATCAGCGCGGCCTGGTCTCCGGTCTGCCATCGACGCAGTAGTTGAGTTGGTTCGCTCAAAGTTCTCCTGTTGCGAAATCGCTTGAACCGGGCAGATCGCCTTCCTGTGAGCCGCTAGTGTGCGGAGGCGACCCATCTAAAGCTACGAGCAAGCTTCCTCATAAACTTAGGCTGAATGTAATGATTTTGTTCATGTTGGCCGGCAAGTGACCCGGTTGCAGTGAATTTGTCGTTGTTATGGCCAGGAAATAGTTTTCTGGAGAAAGTCTTGGTTCAGCGTATAGCGTTTCCGGCGGTTCTCATGCTTTTCTGGGCGGCGGGTGCCTGGGGAAATCCGATTTACTATGAAGCAGAAAATGTCGCCGGCAACCAGTGGACGTATTTCTATACAGTCAACAATCTGACCGCGGACCCGATCGAAGAATTTACGATCTTTTTTGATCTTGGGCTTTACGAGAATCTGAGCATTTCAGCATCGCCAGGTTCTGATTGGGATGGATTTGCTGCTCAGCCGGATCCCCAGCTGCCCCATGAAGGTTTTGCAGACTGGCTTACCTTTGGACTCGCAATCCTGCCAGGTGAAATCCTCGGCGGTTTCGCTGTCACCTTTGACTGGCTGGGATCAGGCTCCCCGGCAGCGCAGTATTTTGAGATCATCGACCCCCTCTCCTTTACTGCCACCAGTTCTGGCTTCACCGAAGCCGCTCCGCGCGCGGTGCCTGAACCCTCGTCTCTGATCCTGCTCGGATTAGGCCTTTTCTCTCTGGTATTCATGCGACAACCCGCTATGGCGGTCCCGAAATCAGGCGCGGCACTCATTGCGCTCGTCTGCGTGCTCCCGGCTGGCCAGGTATTCGCGAGCGTTGAGGATCTTGCGGTCATGGACCAGCAACTGGTCAGCCAGCAACGCTCCGGCCGAAGCGCATATGATTTCACGTATACCATTTCGATCAGTAATGCTGGTGGCCCGCTCGAAAACGCTGTCGCCACGGTAACATCCAGCTCACCGAACACCGTGATTCTGGACGGCACAGTCAGTCTCGGGAATGTCGGGCCAGGTTCGATCCAGAGCGCGGACACCTTTCAGTTCCGGCAGGATCGCCGATATCTGTTCAATCCTGCCGACCTGACCTGGACCTTTACAGCGGACGAGCCAGCTCCCACGAATACCGCGCCTACTGCGAGTGCGGGCGTCGATCAGACTGCGAATGTTGGCCAGACTGTTACTCTGAGCGGAGCAGCTTCGTCGGATGCTGAAGGTGATGCTCTGACCTATGCGTGGTCACTGTCCAGCCCGGCGGGCAGCAGCTCGGTCCTGAACGGCGCCGCCGCGGTCTCACCAACATTTACCGCAGACGTCGCGGGCATCTATACAGTCACACTGACGGTTAACGACGGGTTGTTGAACTCTCTGCCTGACACGATGACGGTGACCGTGACTTTCGACGGCAGCAATCCACCGGTCATAACCTCATCCCCGGTAGTGACTGCCAGCACAGGCCAGAACTACACCTACGATGTCACCGCAACGGATGCCGATGCCGGTGACGCCCTGACCTATGCTCTGTTGACGGCGCCTGCCGGAATGACCATCAATTCCAGCACCGGGATCATCGGCTGGGTGCCTGATGCAACGGGACCTGCCGACGTCGACGTGCAGGTCACAGATCTTACGGGCCGAACCGGCCGGCAGATCTACCTTGTCAGCGTGAACAACGGCCCGGGAGATCTACCGCCGACCCTGCAGCCAATTGGAAATCAGTTTACGGTCACTGGTGCGACGCTGGTGTTGAACGCTATAGGGCTGGACCCGGAAGGGGAAACGCTTCGCTACGGTGTTGCGACCGGACCTGCGGGTCTGTCGATAAATACCACGACCGGCGCAATACAGTGGACACCCGGCGTCGCTCAGGTGGGCACTGCTGGTGCGACGGTGACGGCGACCGATCCGGGTGGCCAGCAGGCACAGACCAGTTTCATGGTTACCGTCCTGTCTGAACAGGTCAACAATGCGCCAACCATCGATCCGGTTGCAGATCAGACTGTCGACGCTCTGTCGACCATCACGCTGACAGTCACGGCACATGATACCGACGCCAATGACATACTGACGCTGACGCTCTCCGGTGCACCGGCGGACCTGAGATTCGATTCGCGTAGTGGTGTACTGACCTGGACACCAGATGTTGACGATGCGGGTGCTGTGAGTCTGATCGCAACCGTTGCCGATTCGGCCGGTGATACAGCGACGACCAATTTTGTGATCACGGTAGTAGAGCCGCCAGTCGCCCCCGTGGCGTTCGACGACGCCTACACGATCGGCCATCGGGAGCAGCTCATGGTGGTTGCGCCGGGTGTCCTTGACAACGATGTTGATGCAAACAGCGACGTGCTGACTGCAGCGGGTTCCAGCCTGCCCGTTCTTGGTTCATTGGATTCGTTTCAGGGTAACGGATCCTTTACCTATACTCCTCCGCCGATTCCACCGATCGAAATCGGTCTCGTTGAACAGTGTCGGACGGTTTCAGCCGGTGGCAACTTCCGCGTGCAGAGTATCGCTGTTGCCGATGTGGATGCGGATGGCGCCCTGGAAATGGTGTCCTGGTCTTTTCGAACGATCTCCGTCTATGACGCTGCCACCTGTGCGCTCGAAAGCCGTGTCACGTTGAGCACCCAGTTTGGCCGCCCCGTAGTCAGCCCTGCGCTCACCCTCGTCAATCTGGATGCCGATCCCGAGTTGGAAATCGTCGTGCCTTACCTGGACGGCAGTGCCCAGCTGCCCAACACGAATACTCAGTATCGACTGATGGCGCACAACATTGACGGTACCCCGGTGTGGAATGCTGCAGGTGTGTCGGAACTGATCTCCACCGCCACAATTGCTGCTAACGCACTCTCCAGCGTCGGCCCCAGTGCCGTGGACCTGGACGGTGACGGTCTGCCCGAACTTCTTGTCGCCAGCACCGGTGCGCCGGGTACCAACGGTGCCACGGGTCGAGCTCACATAACGGCCTACAACGGTCAAACGGGTGCGATTCTCTGGGAATACACGGGGCCCCTGGAAGCAACCGCCAACGGGCGCAGCGGCTCGCACTGGGCGATCGCCGATATAGATCTGGATGGGACGGTCGAAATTCTCTTCGGCAACAATGTGGTTTCGCATACCGGGGCATTAGAATTTCTGTTGCCGGCTGGAACAGGCACGCCCAAACACAAAAAAATCGCCATCGCGAATTTCGACAACGATCCGTACGCTGAAATTCTGACTGTCGATCCTGATGCGCATCGGATGTTTGAGCATACCGGCGCGCTGAAATGGCAGATTCTGCGCAGCGGCCTCGCGAATCATGAAATCACGATCGCTCAGCTGGATGCCGATAGCGCTCCGGAATATCTGATGATCGAGCTGCCCTCCGGCGAAGGCTTTCATCGGCTCGTCGCATACGATTCGGACGGCAGTGTGCTGTGGACTCATGATGGCACGCCGTTCGAAATGGCCTCCTCCACCCACGCCTGGTCAACGGTGCCGGTCGCGTTCGATTTCGACCGTGACGGTATTGATGAGCTGGTCTGGTATTTTGGTGGCTCCAACGGAAGTCTGACGCCCAATGGGCTGTACATTCTCAACGGCGCTGACGGCAGCGTCATCAGCTCTCAACCGTGGCTGGAACTCTCCGGAGATCATCAGTATCACTCGCTGACGGTTGCCGATGTCGACGGTGATGGTGCCGCGGAGATTCTTGCCCAGGATGCTTCGCCCACAGAGTTTGATCGCGATCTGATTCGCGTATTTGAAGGCACCGCTGGAAATCCGTATCCGCCCGCACGCCAGATTCGCAACCAGGGCTTTTATCATCCGACCCAGGTCAATGACGATGGCACCATACCGCGATCGGTCAGACCCCACTGGCTCATCCCCGGCTTGAATAAGTACAACGCAGCTCCTGTGGTCCCGGGCGAAACGGCCACCAGTCTGGATCAGTTCCGCTACACGGCCGCCGATGGAAGCGCCAGTTCCAACGAAGCCAGTGTGCGCATCACTATCGCAACGGTGAACGCCCCGGAAATCGTATCGAAGCCACCACTGGGTGCGTCGCCGGATTTTGAGTACAGCTATCCAGCGTTAGCCACGGATGCTGATTTTGGCGATACGCTCACCTGGTCTCTTGTCGATGCACCGGCAGGTATGAGTGTGGACCTATTTGGGATCGTTTCCTGGACCCCGGAAACAACCGATCTCGGCGACGTCGTTCGCATACAGCTGCTGGTTACGGACAGCGACGGCAACACCGACAGTCAGGACTTCCAGGTGAATGTCGTTCCAGCTGTTAGCGTGCCCGATATCCTGGGCAGTGACGATGGCGATGCCATGGCGGACCTCACTGGTGCAGGCCTTACCATCGGCTCTGTGACGCAGGCTTTCAGTCTGACCGTTCCAGCCGGCCAGGTGATTTCCCAGAGCCTGGCAGGTGGCAGTGAAAGTGGCGCGGGTGCAGCAGTTGACTATGTCATCTCCCTGGGCCCGCAGCCTATCTTTGTGCCCGATCTTGCTGGACTGAATCTGTCGACTGCGACCGCGGCATTGGAGGCGGTTGGCCTGTCGGCGGGCAGCATAACGCGGGTTAACAGCGACAGCGTGTTTCCCGGAATCGTGACTTCGCAAGGCCGTGCACCAGGCGTGCTGGCGGGCCTCGGCGAGGCTGTCCCGTTAACCGTTTCATCTGGACCTTCTCTCAAAGCGGGACTTGCGGACGTCATTATAGGCGCGGGTAATGTGGCGACGCTCAGCGTGAATGCATTTGATAATCAGGGCGAGCCTGCCGCGCCGCAACCTGCGGTGACTGTCTCTGTAGTCGCTCTGCCCGGTGCGGCTGGTACACCGCCGATGGCTGACGCGTTCGGGGCCACGACCTTTGCCGACACCAGAGGAGCTTACGAGCTTCAGGTCAATGCTGGGATTTTTGGCAGCCGAACACTGCCTTTCATCGTGCGTGGTGGCCTGACCGCCGGCAGTTACTACGAGGCGGTTGCGGATTTTGCGTCAACGGTAGAGCAGGTGCCCGGATTGATTAACGCGATATCCCAGGCGCTGAGCGGCAATGATCTGCTGACCGTTGAATCTTTGGGTGCCGTGCTTGTTGAACTGCGCGATGGTATTGACCTTGAGCTGCTGGCCGAACGCAACCCCTTTGCGCCGGAAACAGGTTTTCTGCCCAATCGAACACAGGCGGCAGGTGCGGGATTCCCCGCGGGTTTCAGTGAACTGGCGGCAGGTGTTGCGGCTTTCCGGCAGGTCGAAAATGCCATTAATGAAAGTCAGCGATTTCTTGTTCAGTTGAATGCCAGCGCGTCACGTAATGACGATGTGCGGGCGCGTTTTCTCAATCAGCAGCTGGAAAGCGCATTCAGCAGTCTGCTGGCTACTCCGCTGTCAGTTGGCGCGCAAAGCTATTTCAATACTGAAAGCTACGTTCTGCTGTCCCACCTGCTGCCGAAACTGCTGCGTGATGACCTGACTCGCATCATTGGGCTGTTGGTGACAGACGGACTGCTTGCAGACGCGGGGCCGTCCAGTGGTCACGCTATTGCGTCCGTCAGTGCGTTCTATGCGGAATCTCAGCCGACGTTTTTTACCCTGGGTGGCATGATGACGGCGACGGCAATACGCACCGATCTGATCAAGAATCTGTACGTACCCTATGTCACGCGCCTGATCTCTACCGCAGGTGTATTGTCTGAATTCGATGCGCTTCAACAGGAGCATGAGGTGACTCCGCTGGTTGCGATCATCAGCGGTGCATCGCAGAGCTTTCATGTCTTCAGGGCTGGAAATTCGATCATTGAAGCTACTGACCTGAGTCGTGACGGTCGGGCTTTCAACATTAAACTCATTGGCCCTGACAGATATCAGGCCTGGCTGGATTTCGCGACGGATTTCGAGGTCCCAACCAGTTTCCAGGAGCTGGCTGAGCTTGATCAGGCCGCTGCGGAAGCCGCTGCGGGAAGCCTGGAAGGTACTCAGCAGACCAGGTCCAACCAGGTATTGCGAGGCTGTTTTTTCGACCAGGTGAACGACTGTTCCCAGGTTGTGCTGGGCAACGGATTCCCGATTGTCCACCGTAGTGGCGCTTTCCCCGCGCCAGCGATCGTGATTCTGACGGACCGAGTAACCGGTCGAATCCACGCCAGTGTCTACCCGTTTTTCCCGCAGACAGATTGAGCGGCGGTACCTTAGGGTGGTCGGAGACAGGCCGACCACCTGCCTGACCGGATCACCGGGAGTCGTTGAGTGCATTCGTCCTGCCAGCTGCCATACTTGAGCTAATGAGTTAGCCACCTGGATCGCAGATCAATAATGTCCGGAAACATTGAACTGGAACGCGCAGCACTTGATCTGCTGATGGCGGCGCTCGAGCAGGAGCCTGATTCAAGGCTGGACTACGTGCGCGGTCGCTGCGCAGGAAACGATGCTCTCCTTGCCCGGGTTACAAAACTGCTCACCTGGGATCACGCGGGTGATGAGCCGCTGGACAGTCTGGAACTCCCGACAAGTCTGCCGGCGCGGTCTCCACCGGTAAAACTGGGCCCATACCGTCTGCTGAATCTGATCGGGCAAGGTGGTATGGGCAGCGTTTATCGGGCCGAACGCATGGATGGTGCCTTTGAAAGGACTGTGGCAATCAAGCTGCTTGGTGCCTCGGCTCTGACTAAGGGTGCGCGCGAGCGTTTCGATGTTGAACGACACTTGATGGCACAGCTTCGCCACCCGAACATCACGACTTTGCTGGATGGTGGTGTAGATGGCGATATCTCGTATCTTGTCATGGAGTACATCGATGGATCGCCGTTCACTCACGATCCGGGCGTATCAAGAAACAGACAGCTGCGCAGGTTCATCAAGGTGTGTGCAGCGGTTGGTCACGCCCACAGTCGACTGATTCTGCATCGCGATATCAAGCCTTCCAATGTGATGATTGACAGCGCTGGTGAGCCCAAACTTCTGGATTTTGGTATTGCCAAGCTGCTGCATGAGTTGAATGAACACTCAACGGGTTCAGCTATCGACCTGACAGTAGATGGCGGGTTGCCCATGACGCCCAGCTACACCGCCCCCGAATGCCTGGAAGGTGAGCCGTCTACCGTCCGCAGTGATGTCTATTCTCTGGGTGTTTTACTGTTCGAAGTACTTGCAGGGCGGCGACCGTTTGAAGTTGCGGGGCTTTCTCCCATCAAGGCAGCACAGGTTGTACGCAGTTCATCCCCCGCAAGCCTGGACAGCGGTCACGCTGATCTTGACCAGATCGTCGCCACGGCGATGCACCTCGACCCGGAACGACGTTACTACTCTGCGATCGCCATGGCAGAGGATATAACACGTCTGCTGGAACGTCGGCCGATTGTTGCCCGCAAGGACGACCTGCTGTACGTGCTGAGGAGGTTCTTTGCGCGGAATCGAGTTCTGGTTGGTATCGTGGCTTTCGCTGGCGCGGCCGTAGTTTCTGCGCTGATCGCGGCGTTGATTGCCTTGCAGGAAGCGAATGACCAGCGCGCGCTCGCTGAGCGCCAAACAGCAACCTCGCAATCCGCCCTCAAGTTCCTTTCTGATGTACTGCAGGCAGACAATCCCATGTCTGCGGTCGCTACAGATTCGATTCGCGACGCGCTAGCGAGCGTCGCGAACTCGATCAACAACCCCATGTATGAAATGGAAGTTACACCGGAGACTCGGATTTTCATTCTGTCTAATCTTGCCAACATCCATGCCGGGCGAGCCGAGAGAGATCTGGCGTCGACATACATTGCGCAGTCACAGGCATTGCTTGAAGCTGACAAGGACTTTGAGAATGAAGAGCTGATCTGGCAACAGCTGGCAGCCACATTACTCAATCTCGGTGAGTTCGACCAGAGCCTTGCGGCTGTCGATAAAGCCTTTGTCACGCCACTGGGTTTTGACCAGCCTTTGTGGCGTTATCGAATAAGCGGACTCAACAGTCGTGCCAGTGCGCTGGCATTGCTGGGTCGTGGCGATGAAGCTGTCGAACAGTTCAACGCGGTGATCAGGCTGAATCAGGATTACCCTCTGTTCCCCCTTGATCTCGCGTCAGCCCATCACGGAGTATCTAACGTTTATGCAAACCGGGATGAGCGTGAAAAGGCGATCCAGCACAATGCGGATGCGCTTTCAATTGCTGAGCAGTTCGGTTTCCTGAACTCTTCACTTGGTTTGACAATTCAGGCCAACCGCGTCGACTATCTGGATTGGGCCGGCCGTCATAGTGAAGCCGATACCGCCTTCCAGATGACTCTCTCGGGTCTGGAGCGCACCTTTGGCAGAGAGCATCCTGCAGTCGTCGAGCTGGTGGCGAATCGTGGCCGTGCACTACACGCCCGCGGTGAAGCTGCTCAGGCGGTGCAGGTTATGTTGCCCTGGCGGGACTATGTTCGCGAACGCATGAGTCTGAAAGACCCCCGGGTTTCCTACTTCGAGGCAAAGCTGGGCTACGCCCTGTGCGCGTCGAATGGTATGCAGCCAGGTATCGAGGCGCTGCAGCATGCGCTCATATCTGCTCGTGCGGTTTATCCACCAGACAACTGGAACATTCCCGACATTGAAGGAGCGATCGGCTATTGCCACATGCTGCTGGGCGACTACAGCCAGGCTGAGGAGATGATCCGGCGGTCGCATGATAAGTTTCTGGATATATTTGGGCCGGATCACTATGCGACAAAGGGCAAAGTGAAATGGCTGAAGCAGATTGAAGAGAGACGCTCTGGCAGCGTGCAGTAGCAGCACCTGTAAGAATACGCGGGCGCCATAGACGCTGAGATCGCCTGTCTTTGCTCAGAAAGGACTACCCAGGGCTTATCCACTTCAGCTGCGAAGATGTGAGTAAGGATGGTCATTCGAACACATACACCGCTCCACTCTGTTGGCCGGCGTTATCGCTATCGTCACCATTAATACCGTCCGCCCGGCTGTCTTCGAAGGGTGCGCCGACTGCCATGAATATCTCCGTCAGCACGAGTTGCCTTCCGAAAACATCGTTAGCGCCAGTGGAGGACGATTTCACGTACATATCCTGGGTCCAGGTACCATTGCTATCACGCGAAAAACCGTAAACTGCTCCGGCGTCCGCGAGACCGTTGTCTCCCTGATCTCCACCAACTCCAGTACTGGCGCTGTCCTCTGCGCTCGCGCTGACGAGCAGCCGGTCCCCATTAAAAGCCAGTTGACTGCCGAAGAAATCTCCGCTATCGGTATTCGATGCCTTAAAATAGGTTTCGGGTAGCCAGTCGTTGTTTGAATCCTTAACGAACAGATACACCGCACCACTATAGGCGGCGTTGTTGTCCAGCTGATCTCCGTCGATTCCAGTTGCCGCACTCGATTCACCACCAGCAGCTACTGCAAGCATGTTTTCAGTGAGAGCGACGCTCTGTCCAAAACTGTCCAGACGGTCCGTATTGGGACCTCTGAACATCGCCGTTTCCTGCCAGAGACCGGATGTATTGCGGTTGAAGACGTAGACGGCACCATAAAAATTTCCTATACCACCATGATAGGGGGCGCCGACTGCAAGAGTGTCATCCTGAAGATCAAGATCGAAACCGAAAGCCGAATCTGATGTCCCGTCCGATGCCTGAAACTGATCGACTTCAGTCCAGATACCCGCGGAATCACGCTCGAATACCCACACCCTGCCGACCAGGTTCGCGAATCGCGTGCTCCCGATGATGAGAGTGTTGTTTTGCAGCGTCAGGGTCTCACCGAACCGTTCTCCGTCCCCGGAATTGGAAGCCTTAAGAAAAGCCTCCTGCGCCCAGTTCCCTGTAGAGTCTCGTGCGAAGACATACACAGCACCAGAGTCCGGATGACCATTGTCTGTTTCGTCACCACCCACACCGGTGGCGCTGCTGTCTTCGCCAAGCGCACCCACAGCAAGAAGATCTCCATGAACGGCTACGCTTGAGCCGAACCGATCACCCGAATCGAACGTGTCGGGCTTGAGATAGTCCTGCTGATGCCAGTCTCCGGTTGAGCTGCGCACGAAAACGAAAACCGCGCCGGAGTCCAGCAGACTGTTGTCCCCCGGGTCGCCCGCAATACCACTGTCCTCGCTCGGTACACCGACAGCCAGAGTGTCAGCATGTCCATCCATCGAGGTTCCGAAGTAGTCCTCACTGTCGGACGCAGATGACTTGAGATACGCGCGCTGCGAAAATGACGAGAGCGGGCGTCTCGTTACTCCGAGTTCGTAGCTCTGTCGGGTCATTCCATCAGCGCCGGTCACCTCCAGATTGATGGTATTGAGTCCCTCGACCAGCGGGATGGGACCACTCGGTACGCCACTGCTGAGTGGAGCGGTATTCAATGTCAGGTCCGCGGCTGGATCCGATACAGCTGCTACCACCCGAATTGACGAGGTCAGAAATCCTACCTGCATCGTGTAGCTGCGTAATGATGGCTGGAACAACTGATCCAAAGAACCCGGTGTGGCCTCGAGGTTCGCGAGGTTCGCGTCTGCCCCAGCAGGAGGGGGGGAAGGCGCATTCCCAGGTGGCAGGACCGGCACGTTGGCTTGTCGGCCACCGCCACCTCCGCAGGAGGACAGCAGGACAAAGAGAAACATGATCAGGCTCGCCCAAAGTCGAGAAACTCGATTTACTCCCCACCCACCGAACACGTCCCCGTACATTGCCAACCCCGTAGTAACCGCCAAATATCAGGACTACTTTACAGCAACTGAAGCCTCGGAGCGTGAGTGCGCGAACGCTGAAATCAGCAGCTCCTGATAGCCGGTTGTTTCGACAATTTCCGGGCGATGGTGCTCGTAGTCATCATCAGCATTCCTCTGACTGCGCTGTTGCATCCTGTGCCGCGTGGAGCCGCCTCCTGAAAATAGTGACGCACAGTATAGGTAAGCTTTATACTCTGCCCGCGCCCGGATCCCGGGCGCTTCCATATTAAAAACCTGCTGGTGTGCAGAGCACACCTGCGCCAAAACCATGGAGGGAGATCGTAGTGATCAGGTACCTGTTACTCGGCGTTCTGTCGAGCGTTGTAATATCAGCCCAGGCTGACTGGACCGGAATCGGAGAGGCCGGTCTGTTGATGTCTGATGGAAACACCGAAACTGAATCGGCGAACGCGAAACTGAAGTTCAGCACCGAAGTCAGTGACTGGAAGCACAGCCTTGGGCTGGAAGGACTTTATGCGTCCAATGAGGGTGACAAGACTGCCCAGCGCTGGCAGCTGTTCGGACAGAGTGACTACAACATCAGCGAGAAGACGTTCGCCTTCGGTGCGGGTCGCTATGAACGGGACAAGTTCAGCGGTTTCAAGTATCAGGCTACTCTATCGAGCGGCCTGGGCCGGAAGCTGATCCGAACTGATCAGACGAAACTAACTGCTACCGCCGGTGTCGGTTACAAGTTCTTTGAAACGCGGGACACTTTTGATGACCTGGGTGCGCTGCTGGAAGAAGGCGACACGGACAATGAAGCAATATTTCGCGGTACCGCAGATTTCGAGCATGCGTTCAACGAATCGACCAGTGTGATCAATAACTTCATCGTCGAGGCGGGCTCGAACAATACCTATCTGGAAAATGGTCTTGCGCTGAAGGTCAAAATGAACGCGAAGCTCGCACTCGCGCTCGGCTATACGGTGCGACACAACACGGACCCGCCGAGCAGTTTCAAGAGCACCGATACCATGACCACGGTAAACCTCGTCTACGAGTTCAAATAAACCAGGCCGGTTGCGACCCACATCATTTGCAGCCACAGCTCAGCAGATTGCCGAAAAGCAATCACGCATGCAGGTGTGGCTGCAATTCGCAACGGTAATTCGTGTGATGTCGATGTGCACTTACACCTGTCAGCCCTGGAAGTATCGTGTCTCGCCGACAGCGAAAATATCGAATTCAGCTCGCGACATCCCGTACGTTGCACGGGTGCTGGCGAGTTCCTTCGGTGGGGTGAGTGCTCCTTCACCGGAGGGAACAAACGTAACCCGGTGAGTGCCTATCGACTGTTTTGCTCCGATGCCGCGATTCAGCAATACACACAGAATCTATGCTTTTTCGATCAACCAGCGCTTGATGCCCAATGGCACGAAGTACATAGGGCCATTTCCTAACCGTTTTATCGACGCGCTATCCAGATGGTCATAGTGATCATGGGATATAACGACGGCATGGATCGGTGGCAGAGCTTCAGGCTCAATTGCGGGCTGAGTGATGCGTTTAGGGCCAGCGAACGTAACTGGCGAGGCAAAGGCGCTGAACTTCGGATCTGCCGTGACATGAGAGGTCATCGCAGAGCACCCGTGAGAGTTGTGCAACGATCAGGAAATCAAACTGAGGAGGAAACTACTGCAGGCGATCCTTGAGGCTACTTCCCATCGTCCAGGGCGCGACGCAGATTGACGGCTACATTGTTGTCCTGCCGGTCTCTGATCCCAGTCTTGGGAACGATCGCACGTACCGGACAGTACGGCACACAAATCGCACAACCATCGCAGACACGCTTGAGAATACTGAACTGGTTCCTGGTCTCGACGATCGCCCCGAGCGGGCACATGTACTCACAGACACCGCAGCTGACGCAGTCGTTGCTGATGACGTGTTTCTCACGGTTACTCCGGATGCCGGATTCGTCAGCGCCCGCGCTGTGTGAGTTGCTTTCCATGCTAGGCGGATCCTGCAAACTCGCTCTCGACCCTGGAAGAAAGGTTGAAGAATTCCTGAAAGGTCTGATTGTATCGATAAAACAGATCTGCCCTCTGTTGATCCTCCGCCACGAGCTGTACTGCGCCGGGCAACTGCAGTCGATTCAGGGTGTGTCCAAGATCAGCTTCGCCGTTTGAATGGATGTTCTCGATCATTTCCTGCCAGACTGTTTCATCAGCTGTGAGGCTGAAGTCAGCATCGGCTTTCTCGTCCGTACCGAGTTCACGCACCGATGTCATGCCATAGTCCTCGAAGGAAAGCAGGAAACGGCGGTTTGTTTTACTCGAACGGGACTCGAACAGGACTTTCGCATCACAGAAACCCATTCGACGGAATGTATCCGCTTCGGCCTTGGCCTCCTGCTGAATGGCTTCGAACCATTGAATTGATGGAAACTTCACTGTATTTCCTCCTTTTCGATCCGGCTGATTCCGTTGTGGCATATTTTCAGTACGGTGCTTCTGCCGGGAGTAAGATGCGGGAACGTCGATCGAGACCCGCCAGATCACAGCGGTTCAGATACTCGTCTGTGATCCGTTTCCAGACTACCTTGACTGCTTCCATACCCTTGTCGATGTGCTTGATGCCGCCACCTGCCAGCACCGCGAGCGGCTCGATGATGAAGGAATTGCAGAGGAAGCTGGTGAACCCGCGCTCGGCGATCTCTGCTACTGCGTGCAGCTCACGCTCTGCGTTTTCACGATCCGGATGATTTTCCAGAAAATACTTGAGATGCATCGTGCCATAGGAGACGTGGCGCGCCTCGTCCTGCATGCACAATCGGTACATTTCTTTCTCAACCTTGTTCTGGGCCAGAAATTCACCGGCACGGAAGATGTCCAGTACCAGGCCCTCACCCACCACATGCATCAGAAACGAGCCCTGTACATAGGTAGGGGCATGAAGAATGTTGGCCAGCCCCAGTTCGGTTTCTGCACGCGCATGGAGCAGTCCGCCGCCATTGGCGAGGGCACGTTTACGAAAGACTTCCAGGTGCCTCGCCTCGTCCATGGCCTGCGTGCAGAGGAACATCTTGACCTCATGGTAGTGCTGGTTCATGCGCCACAGCCACTTCGCCGGGAAGTCGCTGGCGATCATCTCTACCTCGGTAAGAAATGTGCAGAATTCACACTGGGCACGCTCGAGATCCTCCGGCAATGGCTTCAGATCCTGCCAGGGAATGTCACGGGTGACGCTCCATTGGCGGGAAACGGCTTCCTCGTACAAAGGCGCGACGTTGTCTGCCCACATCTGATATTTCGAGTTCATCGTGTAACCCATACCAGGGTACTGATCTTCCAGAAGCGCGCCCCGCGGTGCCATGCTGTCGGTGGGAGCAACATCCTCAGGTTCGCCTGCGTAGGCTTTATTGATATCCATCAGGGTCAGACCCCGGGCACTCAACGAAGAACGGACTCCCCAGCGCGGCTCCTGATCCTTCAGCCATCGAAGGTCATACTTGCCAGCCTTGAGCCTGTCGATGTATTCCTCCTGATCAGGTGTATAGAGAGGCGCGTTCTCGTCGGGCCGTTCACCGGCAAGCAACCGCTCGGCCTGAGCGGCCGTCATGTTTCGGTCGAGAAGAATCTGCACCTGGAAAGGTGAGAACACCTGCAGCATCCTTTCGAGTTTCTCGAGCGGCCATTCTTTTTCCCTGGCAAGCCTGGTCAGTTTGTCCGGGATGGTCAGGCTTTGTTCGACTGTTGCTGACATGCCGTTCTCCAGTTCGCAGAGGGTAAAATCCATTCGGAAGGCCGTAGCCTGACGCTAACTAGAATGCGCGGTTTGTCTTTGATCCAGATCAAAATCTCTTGCGAAATTACCTGCAGTAGCTGATCCAGGAGAGGTTGGACCGCAGATCGATGATTGCGGAGATCCCTGGCATACGCCAACAGGCGTCAACGCGACCTGCAACATCCAGACCAGAAAAGAGTATGAACAACAGTATGGTTTCAGAAATCTGAAGATCGCGTTCGATCTGTCAGCGGAAGCAGCTCTCTCAATACAGTGCCTGGCTGAGCTCAACGTCAGCGAACATGAGCTCGCTGCGTGCAGACAGGAAATCCAACGGGACTTATCCAGGCAGGCGGTCTGTAGTGTTGTTGCAGGTGCGCAAGCTGTACTTTGATGATTATTGTCGTGAAGCGGCGGGTCGAAGGGATTGCTCGCTCGGATGGAGGATTCTGACGGGTGAAGGCTGGGGGAATCGCGAAGTCGGGAATGTGGTATCCAGAGCCTCATGCCGGGGGCCTTTCAGTGCCCGTGGAACAGGTCGGTAAGGGTCCGGAGGGACTCGGCACGCTGTGGCGGCACAGGGTGGGCTTGTCGCAATCGGCCTTTACTCGGAACGCCTTCGATTGCGGGTATGAATTCGAGTCGGCGTTCAATCGGGCGTTCAAGCGGGAGTATGGCGTGCCGCCTGCGACCTGGCAGAAGAACTCCCGAATCTTTGCGAGTGCAGCAGGCACTATTGAAAATGAACATAAGTGTCAAATGGGTAGAGAGGTCAGTGATGATCACGAATGCGGCTTCCGGAACAAACGTCAACGAGATAGCCGACGGCAATTGAAGGATCAACACGCCACTCAAGCTGCCTGACGAAGAACGCTTCAGTTTCAATCAGTATCTCGTTGTAGATGTCGCTCCACTGTTGTTTCACACCGGGCAGAGGAAAACTTTCCACTGGCGAGCGAAGCGGTTGCGAGGGTGACGAGGCTGAGTTCGAGGAACTGGCCGGGACGCTCAATCAGGCAGGCTGAGTGGTGGTTTGAATTAGTAGTAGAGGCTTCCGCGATAATCAATCTCGGCGAGCCGGGCGGCTGTACAGAAGGCATACTGCACCTCGGGCGTACGGCCTTCTTCTGGAAAGCGGCTCGGACAATCGCCCGGCCGCCAGTTACCAGGCGTAGTAGGGAGACGACTGGTCGATAGAGTGGTAGGTCTCGCGATTTTGCGTCTCAGCGGGCTGCAGCGTTCCGATGCGGCTGCCGCCTTCATCGCCGTTCACCAGCTGCTCCCAGCCAGCCGGATAAAGGGGGCCCTGAGACCCCTGAGCCCGACGGGGTTCGACCGGGAACTGACTCTGCGGGGCTTCACCGTCGATATCAGGGATTTTCAGGTACCCGTGTGGCTCTGCCATTGCGCATGCTGTAACCAGGATCAGGGTAAGCACAGTTATAATTCGCATGTTGGTTGTCCGTCGGTTTGTGGTACTGATGAGTCACGGCGACAGCTAATCGGGTTCAATGTCGAAATCTGAGTCGCGTTTCAGCACCAGGCCGTCCCACAGGAGAGACATGGGAGTCACCGGTGCTGACGTCGAGGCAGTGCTGGCGAAAACCGCTCCCCCGACCATTTTTTTCTGCAGTTCACTCACAAGCCGCGCTGATCATGATTCCTGTCAGGAGAGATTTCCTAAGCCCGCCAGGAATCAGCAGTGCGATGTCCGAGATGATGCTTTTTCCCGGCCGCGACCCGACCGAACTCGGTAGAAAATCGGTTAAAATCAGCGCCTTTTCCACAACCACGCATAGAGTGGGCGCAGGAAGGATGGTTTCGAACGCCGCTGCCTGTTTTCAGCGAGCGAGTTTCGAGTGTCGATTGGGGTGCGGGCCACGCGCCGTTCTCCGATCCGTGCAGATGAAGTTGTCGGAATATCTGATGACAAGAGCGCCAGACAAGTAAAGGACAGCGGGTGATCACGATGACGACGCTAACGACATTGCTTCAGCGCGCCGCTGCCGGTGACCCGGTTGCGAACGGCGATTTGTTCGAGAAAATATATCCGGTGCTCAAGAAACTCGCACGTTCGCAGTTGAACGCGAATCGTGGCAGCACGATCTGCACAACCGAACTCGTCAACGAGGCTTCTCTTAAGATTATAGGCGCCGAACATCTCGGCGGACTCGAGAACCGCCGGCACCTGATCGCAACCGCGGCGCAGGCGATGCGGCATATCCTCGTCGATCATGCCCGCAGGCGAAGTTCGGAAAAGCGCGGTGGCGACTGGGTAAGGCTTGACCTTGATGATGGTGAACTCCCGGCGGCGAAACTCTCGGATCAGGTGCTCGCCCTGGAGGAAGCAATGCAAAAACTCGGGCTGGTGGATCAGCGGGGGCATCAGGTCGTGGAGCTCAAGTTTTTCGGAGGTTGCACGATCGATGAAATCGCCGAGCTTCTGGAGATCTCCGAAGGCACAGTGAAAACTGCGTGGCGCAAGTCGCGTGCGTTTCTTTATGCCGAGATGGACGTGGATGACTGAAGGCAAACCGACAGACCGGCAAGCACTGGACCTGTTCGAGAAGATGCTCGATGTGCCCGCGAACGAACGCAACAGCTATCTCAGCGAAAACTGTGAGGATGACGTAGTACTTCGAAAGGTATTGAAGATGTTTGCCGCGGATGATCGGAAGTCCGGCATGCTCGACGACATCGCGGATGAACGGTTCACCAGCACGATATCGGCTCCTGAACGCATTGGCCGATATCGCATCGTTGAGATGATCGATCAGGGCGGGATGGCGACCGTCTTCAAAGCGGAACGCGCGGATCAGGATTCCCAGCAGACGGTCGCACTCAAATTGATCCTGCCATCCCGACGAACTGAACACTGGGAGGCTCGTTTCCTGCAGTAAAGACAGATTCTCGCATCGCTGCAACATCCCAATATCGCCGCACTTCTTGACGGGGGCCTGACCGAAGCCCCAGAGCCCTATTTCGCAATGGAGTTTGTCAATGGATTGCCGATCACGACTTACTGCGACCGGAATCGTCTGTCGATTAACCAGCGGATCCGGTTGTTCCTGCCGGTTTGTGATGCAGTCAACTACGCCCACGGGAATCTTATCGTTAACCGCGACCTCAAACCGAGCAACATCCTCGTCGACGACAACGGATTGCCGAAGCTGCTCGACTTCGGCATCGCAAAGCTATTGTCTGACCGAACGACTGACCGAACGCAAACGAGCCTTCGCGCGCTGACGCCGGATTACGCAGCACCGGAACAGTTTGTTGGCGCTCAAATTACGACCGCTGTCGATGTCTACGCGCTGGGCGGCTTGCTCTACGAGCTGTTGACAGGTCGAAGGCCGTTCGGCGACGTGGGCGGATCAGCGCTCGAGGTTGAGCGAGCCGTGCGCGAGCGCGGTGCACAGACCTTTGCCCAATTTCTGGCAACCGTGGATCCGGTCGATCTTGAACAGGCCGCTGCTTCCCGCAGACTCGGAAAAGGCCGGTTGCTACGAGCAATTTCCGGCGATCTGGAGAACATTGCGCTGAAAGCATTACGCGCCGAACCGGAACGTCGATACACGACCGCGGATGCGCTTGCCGCGGACCTGCGGCGATACCTTGCCGGCCTGCCGGTTCTGGCGCGCGCTGACACGACCTGGTACCGCGTCAGAAAGTTTGTAACGCGTCATCCGGTAGGTGTGCCACTGAGCGCCGTTGGCGTCATTTGCCTGCTGCTCAGTACCAGTTTTGCACTGCACCAATCCAACCAGGCAAAAACGGCTGCCGCGCTGGCACGCCTCGAAGCGGCGAGAGCCAATGAGACGCGGGACTTTGTGACCAGTCTGTTCGAATTCGCGAATCCTGATAAAAGCCTTGGCGACCGACTCACAGCGCGACAGTTGGTCGATCTTGGTGCCAGTCGCGTTAATGAAGAGCTTCGAGGACAACCGGAAACCCGCGCGGAAATGCTGTTGTTGCTGGCTAACACATACGGTCAGCTTGGCAGCTATGACGAGGCACAGCTACTGGCAGAACAGGCCGACGAATTGTACGCGTCTATATCCGACCATGAGGCCCGACTCGATGCCATGATAGTGCGCGCGCGGCTCGCGCGGATGAAGGGCGAATTCGACGACGCGACGGTGTTGCTGGACAAAGCGGCGTCTATGGCTGCAGTCGGCGACGATGCCCGCCGCGCGACAATGCTGGTTGAGCGTGGCGAAGTCTTGCGTGAGCAGGCACAGTTCGAGCAGGCCGAAGCTGCGTTTGAGGAAGCGCTGGCAATGGATCGCGCAAGGTTTGCACCCTCATCCGACATCGCGCGAGACCTCTATCGCCTGGGTACTCTAAAGTTCAGCACCGGCGAGAGGATAGGAAATTCAACGGGGCTTTGTTGCGGAGGTAGTCTGCATTGCCGTCGAAGGTGTCCCATCAGCACTGAGCTGGACTTGGATGTGAACTGACGAATTGAGCGACCTGCTCACTCGGATGGGGGATTTTGGCGGACGCGCGGGCTGCCGAACGAGGACTGACAACGCCGGCCAATGCCGGCATCTTCTCCCTGGCCACTTGAGTAAAAGTGGCGCCTTCCCCTCGGCGCGTCGGGGCCAACCGCCGGAGCCTCCTGTTGGAGAGGTCCGTTAACAGGTGCTACTCTCTGACCTGTTAATAGGGACTGAAGATCCGAGCATGAGCATCAAGTTTTCCGAGGACGTCATCCCGCTGACCGACCTGAAGGTGAACCCGGGCCGTGTCGTCAAGCATGCGACAGACGCTCACCGTCCTGTGCTGCTCACCAGCCGCGGACGCGGTGTGGCGGTGGTTCAAGCGCTGACCGACTACGAGGCCGCCGAGGAGGAGCGGTCGTTCATGCGGGCTGTCGTCGGCGGTCTTGCCGACCTCGAGGCCGGACAAGAATTGTCCCTCGCAGAGGCCAAGGCACGCCTGGGCTTGAAGTAATCGCATGGCGAAGGTTGTCATCCGGTTCGCCGAATCCGCGCTGACCGATCTGGAATCGATACGGGCCTGGTACGCCGAACAGGGTGTGCCCGATGTCGGCGAGCGCCTGATCGGGGAAATCGTCGCGAGTATCGAAGCGCTGGCCGATCATCCGGACATGGGCCGGGTCGTCCCGGAGTTCGACCAGTCCTTTCTGCGCGAACTGATCCGGCCCCCATTTCGCATCGTCTACCGTCGTGATCCGAAGCACGTGCGTGTCGTGCGGGTCTGGCGCAGTGAGCGCCTGCTCGATTTGTCCAGCAAGGAGTTGGAGTAAGAGGATAGGGAGGATAACGTGGCCTTTCCTCGATTGCTTGGGGTACTGACGCGGAGGTCAGGGGAGGTCGACGTTGGCGAGGTTCAACCGGACGATGGAGAGCGGTCTGACTTCTTACGACTGTCGGAATTGTGGGCGTACAGATCGTCGGGAGAAAAGGGAATTTTGGAAATCCTGTGCGCAGGCGGGGCTGTTGCCGAGGTATTTTCAGCGTTCGGCGAACAGATCAGGTGGGTTCTGGTGCGGCTCGGCGCGCCGAGGCGGCAGGTGCGGGGGTGCTCGGCTGTTAATGTGGTCGAGGATCTTGCGAATCAGGCCGGGATCGGTAATGTCCGCTATGATCCGCAGCTGTCCGCCGCAGAGCGGGCAGAGCGTGACTGTCGATGTCGATCGTGATGCGATCGGACAAAGACTCGCTTCAATCGCTGCGCCCAGGTCAGCGGTGCGGCGGGCGGATCATTGCAGTCGCTGCGTGATTGTGTGGGAGAGCACTGCCAGGTTGCCGGCACAGCGGCTGAATCTTTGAGCTTTCTGCGCCGGCGAGCATTCGCTGGCGTCGGCACGATCGCGCGGCGCATGGCCGAGCTTGGGGCGAAGACGCCGTGGTAGCGGGTGAGATTGACCCGCGGGCGTGGCACCAACGCGGCGAGGCGGGCGATAAAGTCTTCCGGACTGAACAGCATGTGTGTGGTGCCGTCGCGGAACGGGTTCTTGAGTTGATAGACCACCTGGCCGGCCGCATTAGTTGAAAGGCGCTCGAGGCAGAGCTGGTCGCTCGGCGCGTGAGCTCGTGGGCGAAGTACTTGGCGTGGTACGGGGTCAGGTTCATCGTACTGCCTTGCATTCAAGTATCGCCAAGCTCCTCGCAAAGGCTGGGCAGCGAGATCGCTTCCACGTCCGCCGAGATCGGGAATCGCTCGACACCACCGTACACCACACGACGATGCAGCGGTTTGACGGTATCGCAGGCCAGATGAAAGCCGCGCTCGAGCTTCGGCGCGAGACCGCGCTTGATCTCGATGGCCCAGGGCTTGCGCTCGCCGGGGCGCTTGAGCAGCAGATCGATCTCCGCGCCGGCCGCGGTCCGAAAAAAGTACGCTTCCGTGCCGGGAGGGGCAGCACCGATCAGTGACTCGATCGCGAGGCCCTCCCAGCTTCCGCCGGCCACCGGATGGGCAAAAAGGGCCTCGTGGTCGCCGATGCCGAGCAGTGCATGCACGAGGCCGCTGTCGCGGACGTAGACCTTGGGCGACTTGACCAGGCGCTTCTTGACGTTGCCGTGCCAGGGAGCAAGTCGGCGGACAAGCAGCAGGTCCACGAGCAGGTCCAGGTAGGCCGCCACCGTCTTGCCATCCACCGCAAGCGCACGGGCCAGTACTGCGGCATTGAGCAGAGCGCCCTGCTGGTGTGACAGCATGGTCCAGAACCGGCGCAGGGTCTCGGCCGCAATACGTGGCCCGAGTTGCGGGATGTCCCGTTCCAGGTAGGTACGGATGAAGTCGCCGCGCCAGCGCAGGCTCGCCGCATCGGAGTCAGCCAGCAGGCTGTCCGGAAAGCCGCCCCGCAGCCAGAGGGCATCCAGACGATCGCGGCCAACCTCGCCGGCGTCGACCGATGACAGTTCCAGATAGCGGATGCGCCCGGCGAGCGTTTCACTGGATTGCTTAAGCAGGTCGATGGACGCTGAACCCAGCACGAGGAAACGGCCGTTGCCCTTGCCGCGACCCTGGCCCTGCCCGCGCCGCCGTCCGGCGTCGATCAGCCCGCGCAGGCTCTGGAAGAGCTGTGGCGTGCGCTGAATCTCGTCGAGGATCACCAGCTTGTCCGTGTGCTGCGAGAGGTACAACTCAGGCTCGGACAGTTTGGCGCGGTCCGCCTCCGATTCGAGGTCGAGATAGACGGACGGCTGGGACTCGGCCACCTCGAGCGCCAGCGTGGTCTTGCCGACCTGACGTGGCCCGAGCAGCGCGACGGCCGGGGCCTCGGCCAGTGCGGCGGTTAGCGCGGGCAGGAGTCGGCGCGAAATCATCTGTGCAATTATGGAATGTTGCTCCAGAATTGCAAGGATCGAAGGAAAACGGGGATCGACCGCCATTAATGCCAATCTGACCGCGTTCGCCCAGGATTAATCGAAACATCCATGCTCCTGCGATAGGTATTGGCAGCCTGTGAAGCCGCGCACCATGGCGCCTGCAGGAGGCCCTTTCCCGGATTGGAAACTATCGCCTTTCGCGATACATCGGTCGAACAACGGGCGAGGTGCCATGTTGAATCTCGCCCATCACTTCGAATCCGAACTTCTCATACAGCGAGACGTTGCGCTCGTTCGAAGATTCCAGGTAAGCCGGCAGCCCTTCTGCGTCGCAGCGTGCCAGAGCATGTTTCATGAGAGCGCTACCCAGACCAAGGCCCAGGTTGTTGGGATCGGCTGCGATCAGCGGCAGATACCAGCAGTCTTCATGCGGGTGATATGAGTCCATGCCTGCGAAGATCGAGAACAGGTCATCAAGCCTGTCCGGTGATGTGGTTCGCGTCATTAGGGCAGCCATAGATTCGCCATCTGGTTCCACACCAGGGGGTAACCAGAGCGCGACGGCCTGACCGTCGTTGGCCACATAAGCAGAATCGTGTTCGAAGGCTTTGCCACCAAACAACTCGAAGAATTCCGCTATCGCGGTGAGATAGTCGTGGGCCTGGCCGACCACCCAGCGGGCGAGGGGATCACTGGCGAAACCCAGTACCAGGGTGCTGATGAGCCTGGCTTTTTCTTCGGGCATGGCCACTCTGACTTCTGGTATGTCGTTCATGGCGTTTTCCCGAGTTTGTTATGGCATGCATATTCGCAGCAGTTGCGCCGCTTTGTCACGAAATGAAAGTTGGTCCGCAGCTGGTGCGGTTTTATCGTCAGATAGCGGGTCTTTTCGTGTGTTGCCAGCAGTATGGAAGCAGTCGGCGTCGCGGGCTGTGTCCGTTCAGGTGCTGCAGATCGATCGGGATTGCTCGGAGATCGCAGGCCTGTCGTGGCGGTAGCCGTGGTGGTGCGCGCTGCTGAACATGGTCGAGGATCTTGCGAATGAGGTCTGGGTCGGTGACGTCGGCAATTCGCTATGCGAATTGCATAGCTGATTGCTTCGTATGGTGGTCGCCGACCGTTCCGGTCGGGAGCAGAATCGACGGCCGTAACGGGCCGACACGCGGATTTTCAGTGCCTTTAAAATCAATAACTTACTGATTTTTCTGGAGTGGGCTATCTGCGGAACAGTTAGTGAAAAACAAGCTGAATCAATAGGTTAAGTTAGCCACGCGCGGAAAACGGAATTTTGGCAGTGTTCCGCAGGTGTACCGGAAATTCGCATGAACAATCTTCATTCACAGAATCCGAATCCAGCACTCGCCGCAGATACTGTGCGCTAAGGCATGGCGATTGGTGGCCGCGAATGAGGGAGTGCATTCAGAGATCTGATCGTGGCGTCGATCAACTGGGAGGATCAGTTTGAGCAATCTGGCTCCAGCCTCGGTCGAAAGTGAACGTTCGGGCGTGTGCAACCGGGTCTTGAATCCGGAGCACCCGGGCCTCCGACGGGTCGGTCGCGAATTCGACAACGTACAACCAATAACCGGCACCACGTTCCCTGGCACAGTCGAATTGCGCGCGGGATAGTCCCACTGGCCGGTCTTCTAGGCTGCTCGTCATCGACTTAACTTCAATCCAGCGAATCTGCTTTCCGCTACCGTCCACTTCGTAAAGGTCGAAACCGGGGTTACCTTCTGGTGAGCGGCGCAGCATTGGCTCAAGACCGGTGACCACTTCGATGGCCCGATCTTCGATTTGCATCCGTTCCACTTGATCGAGGCCATCTGGATCGGCCTCCTCGTTGTCAGGATGAATCCCCACGTATGAAATGAACGGTCGCCCCCCGACTTGACCAGGGGACCGCTTGCGATGGTCTCCACCAGCTTTGCTGCCGAGTGCGGTGTTGTGGCCGCCTGAACCTCCGTGTGCGCTTCCGCCATTACCCCGGCCTTGTCCGTGTGGTCCATCGGAGTTGGTACGTCTTTGGCCTGTTCGATCGGCGCGACCCGCATCCAGTTTGCCACCATCCGGATCTGGCTGCCCGGGTGGAATCTCTGGCATATCATCGCCATACAGATCCTTCGCTTCGTCATAGACATCACCGCCGGATGAATCTTCTGGGTTGGTCTCCATATCGGACGTGGTTTCCGGTTCCGCTTCCGATTCAGCCTCAAGGGGAGAGTTGATAATGCCAAGTCGTGAAGTCAGGTCGGCTACGCTGGTGATGCCGAGTTTGCGCAGCAGATCAAGGGCGGCTGGATCGATGCCAGCCTCTCTGGCTAGTTGGTCAATGATCGGTGGCTTGAAGATTAACTTTGTCAGAAGGAATGGGTTGGGCTTCCAGCCAAGAGTGTCGAAAACCACAAGACCTGGTGGCAAAAGTTCGCCCTCAGAGTTCGGTACCCAGGCCACCCTATTGAGCTGGCGCAAAAAGGCGGCTGGAAAAGGAGGGGTTCGGCGTTCGCCGTAATACGACCAACTGTACGAGCCGTCGAATGTGCCGCGACCGCGGCGCTCTTCGAGGTCTCCCAAACTTTCCCATATCAGGCGAGCGCGCTCGGTGCGTTGCTCAGGTGCAAGCGTCGGCAGCAGTGCAATCAGTGCCTCGAATCCATGGAGAGACCAGTCGACGATCCGGTCATTTTTCCCTGAAGTTATTTCGTGTCCCGTTTGCCGTCGAAGTTCTCGACGCTCTTCCTTCGTGAGCGCCTCCGGTGCTTCCACAGGACGGGGACATCGCAGAGCACCACACGCTTCCAACAAATCGCGTATGCCCTCGCCGCGCAGACAATCGTACTTGTCGTCAACAATGAGAACGTCGGGAACGCCCGCGAAGAGCTGCTTCAAGCGATCGGTAGCGATGTAGATGCTTTCGGGCTTCGCGACATATTCTTTGTCGTCGCCGGTGTCGATCACCATCACAAAATTGACTTCGCGCAGCTCTGAAAGCAGCTTTTCCCGCTGGTTTCTCGAATCGACGTTAAATGCTGAGCGAATGCGCTCGATGTCAGCGGCGTAAGCATCATCGCCTATCTCGACTTCCTCTCGCCTGTACTTCGGCAAGACATTCCAAATGACGTCATCAACAGGGTCTGGCACCGTGATGCCGAGTGAGGTCAGAAAGACGCGTACCTCTGCCGTGGAGCAGACAGCGCTGCGCACCGTGGGGAAGCTCGTTTCGATGGAACTTGGCAGAAACGCATTGGGCTTGCCGCTTTCGACAGCGACGACGTGTGAGCCATCTGTTAGGCGGATGAGCGGAATTGTATCGAGGTGTCGGCGTGATGCTGCTTCCTGGCCACTCAGGAATTCGTACAGCCGTAAGACCCATTCGTCCGACTGCGCCTCAAGGAACTCCTGATTGAGAACGGGGATTAGGTTCGCTGGCGTCAGTTCCGCGATGCCGAGCTCGCGCATCAGATACTGTCGAATCTCAGGTGCTCGATCTTGGGTAATGTCGCTAGACAACCAAGCGGAAATTTCCGAGTTGAACAGAGCTGCAACCTGTTTGGGACTGAACAATTCACGGAGCTCTTGAGTTCGTGCCAGCTTCGCCTGTGTGGCAGCAACATAACCGCCATCAAAACGGGGAAGCAGTTCCTCTTGGAGGAGCGCAGAGCGGACGGCATCGAAGAGCGGCTCGAACATAGAACCTTCTGGAAACTGCGCGCGGTCCAGGGGCAAACAGTGTAGGGCAGCAGTGTCCAGCATCGCTTTGTCACGAAGCCATCGCATTGCCTGCACCAGTAAACTGCTTGTTTCCATGACCAGAAACTGATTCCAAGGCTCTCCTCTCGGGATGTTGTCTCGACTCGGCGTCGTCCGGTAGGGTCCCTGAACAAGAAATCCAAGATTGGTCGACACAATCGTCGGGAAGAAGACCACTAGAGGCGAAGTAGCCACTGGTTGCACCGACCAGCGACCAGGTTCGTCCTCCACCGGGTGAACAGAGAAAGCAACCTCTATTCGTCCGATTCTCTCCCCATCGTTGGAAGAGACGTCTCGGTGGAAGACCAACCAGTTCTGATCGACCTCAGGTTGTCCGCTTTCCAGACCTATCACGGTTATTCGTTCGACGTTGGGGCCAAGCGGCTCAGGTATGCTGCGGAGGTAGACCCCTGATGGGCCACCTCGGACACTCCAACTGATCTCGTCGATGTGCCGCAAGAAGAGCAATGCGTTGGGTCCTAGACGTTGGAGTCCTTTAGAAATCTCCTGTTTGGCGGTTACGTCTTCTGACTTCAAAGGGAGGATGATTAGCGTCTCTTCTGCATCACGGTCCTTGCGATCCGCTCGTTTTGGCAGCACATAGTTCTCGACGACGAAATCTTCCTCCCCAGAATGAATCTCAGGGCGGTCGGTGAAGGTATAGACGGACTTGAATCCAATTCCGAATCGGCCGATGGAGAGCTTGTCCTTGGTACTCTCCGCGATGCCGCAAATACCCCGGACATCAGCCTCGTCGAATGGCCTGCCGAAGTGAGACAGTGCTAGACGGATTGCAGTCAGCTCGAACGTGACTCGTCGAGGCCCGCTCCAACTACCGCGCCGGCTGAGTGCGTCCTCTGCGTTCTGGAGCAATTCGAAGATGAAGTGTGTCCGGTCGTCGTAGCGTTCTGCGAGCAACATCGGGCCAATTCTGGCGATGTCAGTACCATATCGCTGGCGATTTTCTCCGAAAATGGCTTCGTAATTGGATGCCACAGCCCCTCCTGAATGCTGTTTTATGGCATTTTGTCCGATGCCACGTTTGCCCGATTCTGTGCTGTCGTGCCATCGTATGACAGGCTGCGTCGGTAGACTATCCGAGCAGCGGATGAAAAAGGTGATCGGATGCGCGAATGGCTAGATGAAAACACTGCCATTGATGAAGTTGCCCCCTACTTTGAGGTAGATGAGCGCTCGGCTGACCGATTTGCCACGATTCACCGGGTCCCGACTTTCCAATCCGGCGGCACTTGGCAATCCGGTCGTGGTGAGCCGGAGCGTTGGCTTTCCAGCAGTATCGGTAGGGCTAGTACTGAACAAGACCAAGGCCAATCATGACGAGCGCTGCTCCACTCCTAGCAAGCAAAGCAAATCCACAGCAGATGGAAGCGATTCTCGCCACAGACGGCCCGGTGCTGATCATCGCTGGACCGGGCTCCGGGAAGACGTTCACACTCGTTGAGCGCATCGTCTATCTCATCACACACAAAGGCGTTAAACCTGAATCGCTGTTTGTAGTCACGTTCACGGACAAGGCTGCGCGTGAGCTGACCACTCGTATATCCAATCGTTTGGCCGAACTCGGCATCAAATTCAATCTGAATGAAATGTACCTTGGGACCTTCCATTCGATTTGCCTGCGCATCCTGAGAGACTTTCAGGAGTTCACGCGACTCAAGCGAAGCTTCACGCTGTTCGACCAGTTTGACCAGCAATACTTCCTGTATCAGCGCCTCAAGGTGTTCCGCGAACTGACCGATTCACAGCTTGTTATGGGTGACGACCAGTCAGGTCGATGGGGGCAATCTGAGAACCTTCTCAAGTGGCTCAATAAAGTCAGCGAGGAAGCTCTGGACCCCACTGTGCTGGCAGCTGCTCCCGAAGTGGAAATCCGAGCACTGGCCGCCTGCTTTTCCAAGTATCAGGAGCTTTTGCATGAGCACAACTCACTCGACTTCTCCGGCATCCAATACGAGGCGCTGCAACTTTTGGAGAATCGCCCCGAGGTGCTGGTTCAACTGCGCGAGAATTTGACTTACCTTATGGTAGACGAGTACCAGGACACTAACACCATTCAGGAGCGTATCCTTCTGCTGCTGGCGGGTGAGAAACGCAATCTTTGTGTCGTAGGAGACGACGATCAAGGCTTGTACCGATTTCGTGGAGCCACTATCCGCAACATCCTGGAGTTTCCCACGCTGTTCGACAAGGGTCAGTGCAAGCGGGTTACTCTTTCCATCAATTACCGTTCGCACCCCGACATCATCCGCTTTTACAACGAGTGGATGCGCGAGCAATCGTGGGAAGAGGGCAAGAGAGTCTTCCGCTTCGCCAAGCAGATCGTCCCGCGCGAAGAAGACTTTCCAAACGTGTCCACGGCGTTACGGCTTGCCGCCACCGACAGCAAGGGCGAAACCACCAACTGGCATAGCGAAGTGCTGGCGTTTCTCAATGGCTTGAAGTCATCAGGTCAGTTGTCGGACTGGAATCAGGTTGCCTTTCTGTTCCGCTCAGTTAAAAGCCAGAAAGTAGTCGCTCTGGCGCGATTCCTCGATTCCGAGGGTATTCCAGTATTCTCACCGCGCTCGAACATGTTTTTCGAGCGTGAGGAAATCCGTCTGATGATCGGTGCGCTCATCTTTCTGTTTCCGCAGTTCCCCAAGGTGCGGGCGTGGGCTGAAGGCGCCACGCTGCCGATCTGGGACTATTACGACCGGCAGTGTTTCGCGGCTTTCACCGCGGAGCTACGAAAGTCAGAAAACAAGCCCTTGCTGGATTGGGCGCGCCCTCTGGCTAAGCGCCATGTTGTGTTAACCCGGAACACCGACTATTCGTTCTCCGGTCTGTTCTACCAACTACTCCAGTTCCCCTTGTTTTCGCGCTTCCTCTCAGAGGACACCGTACGGGGCGTGGACAAGGGCCGTGCAGCACGAAATCTCGGCACCTTCTCCAAGCTGCTCACCAAGTTCGAGTACCTGCATTTCGTCAGCGTGCTTAATCCGGAGTGGCTGGAAAAAAACATCCGTGATCTGTTCAACCAGTTCCTGCGTTTTTTGATCGACGGCGGCATCGGCGAGTACGAAGACGAGGCGGAGTATGCGCCGCGAGGCTGCGTGTCTTTCCTTACCATTCACCAGTCCAAGGGTCTGGAGTTCCCGGTTGTTGTCTGTGGTTCGTTGGAGGCGGTGCCCCGCAAGCAATACAGTGCGCTGGATGTGTTACTGGAGGACGGCGGCTATCTCTCGAAGGAACGCTTTGAACCGCTCGACCGCATCAAACACTTTGATTTCTGGCGGCTTTTCTACACCGCTTACTCTCGCGCGCAGAATCTCCTGGTGCTGGCCGCTCAGGAAAAGCAAGGGCAAGGTAAATCCCCGTCTAAGTATTTCGAACGGTTGTTCTACGAGCTACCCAGCTGGCGCGACGTCGATATTGCGTTGCTCAGCTACGACGCGGTTAAGCAGATCAACCTCAAGCGCGAGTACTCCTTCACCTCGCACATCACGGTGTTCGAATCCTGTGCCGAGCAGTACCGCTTCTTCAAGGAACTTGAGTTCAATCCAACACGCGCCGGTGCCCAGCTCTTCGGTACACTCGTACACCAGACTATCGAAGACATACACAAAGCGGTGCTGCGGGGCGAAGAGGCGAAGCTCACGCCGGAGCGGATTCAAGACTGGCTCGGTATCAACTACCAGTTTCTTTCAAAAAGGGAAAGGCAGTACCTTGCCCCGCAAACCCTCAAAGCGGTGGAAAACCACGTTTTAGGCTACTACAGACGAGAGGATGGGAACTGGGATCGGATCAAGGAAGCCGAAGTCGAGATCTCTCTGGTCAAGGATCAGTACATCCTCAAGGGTAGCGTTGACCTCATAAGGGGTGAACACGACACGGTAGAGATCATAGACTTTAAGTCGGAGAGAAAGCCCGACATGGAAAAGGATCGCGGTCGTCTTCGTCAATATCAACACCAGCTCGAGGTTTATGCTCACCTGGTCGAAGAGAGAACCGGCCAGAAGGTGAGCCGGATGCACCTTTATTACACTGGCGAGGATGGCGAGAACCCATATGTGTCCTTCACCAAGGATAATCGCGCCATCGGTAAGACCATAGAGCAGTTTGACGAGGTAGTGGCGCGCATTGAGAGGCAGGATTATCAGATCGTGGCGCGCCCAGCCAAGCTTTGCCAGAACTGTGACATGCGTGCCTATTGCGATAGTAAAAATTGGAATTTCAGGAAGATCGAAGAATGATTAAAAGCACAACGCCAGGACAGGAAGGCCTGCAATTGGCCACGCCCGATGGCGGTACCATCGACGTCGATAAATATGAGTTCGAACCGATTAAGGGCTTCCCGATGCTGAACTGGCGGGGTAAACGTCCGTTCACTTCGACGCAATATTACCCCGCGCAGCTGAAGGAAATACACGGAGAAGAGGTGGATGGCTGGCGGAATAAGATATTCTGGGGCGACAACCTTCAGGTGATGAGCCATCTACTCAAACAGTTTAGATGCCAAGTTGACTTAATCTACATCGACCCACCATTTGACTCAAAGGCTAACTATAAGAAAAAAATCCAAATTAAGGATCACGTTTCCGAAGGCTACTTTTCCAGCTTTGAGGAAAAGCAGTACGGAGACATCTGGACGAATGATGAGTATCTACAGTTTATGTTCGAGCGCCTGATTCTTATGCGCGAATTATTGAGTGACTCGGGGAGTATATATCTGCATTGTGATTGGAATAAAAGCCATCACCTTCGCTGTTTGCTTGATGAAATATTCGGGTCAGGGAACTTCCGGAATGAGTTGTACTGGTACTACTACAACAAAATGCCGGATTCTCGAAAAGGTATGTTCCCTCGCGCAACAGACACGATTCTGTGGTACGCAAAAGATAAGTCAAAAGCGATCTTTAACCCGCTTACTGAGAAACGTCCGGAGCCGGTCAAGCAACTAGTAAGAAAAAAGGTTGGTGGGAAGATGGTCAATGCCAGGGACGCGGATGGCAATGTAATGTATCGGATGAGCGATACGCGCGTGATCGACAATGTATGGCGCTTATCAATGCTTCAACCAGCAGATAAGACTGAGAATCTCTCTTACCCCACGCAGAAGCCCGAGCATCTTGTTGAAAGAATCCTTTTAGCCTCCTCGAATCCTAACTCGCTAATCTTCGACTGCTTTATGGGTTCGGGAACTACGCAATCTGTCGCTATGAAACACGGTAGACGATTCATCGGTGCAGACATAAATCTTGGTGCGGTCCAGACAACAACGAAGCGGCTGAATGGGGTTGCCAATGAACTACGTCGAGTATCGGTAGAAGGTGAAAAAATCTACTACACAGGGTTCGAGGTTCACAACGTCAATCACTACGAGATCTTTCGCAATCCGATTCAGGCGAAAGAGCTCCTGATTGAAGCGCTGGAGGTACAGAAGTTGGAGTTCAACACAGTGTTCGACGGAGAGAAGGACGGGCGCATGGTAAAGATTATGCCCATTAACCGCATCGCGTCTCGAGCTGATCTGAACGACCTGATAGCAGGCTTTGATTACAAGGCATGGGAGCGTAAACAGAGCGAAAATCAGAACCGCCCGGTCGAGAAGATCTCTCTCATCTGTATGGGGCATGAACCGGATTTAGCTGCGCACCTAGTACTGACCGCGAAACCCTTCAAGATCGATGTTGAGGTTGTGGACATTTTGCGTGACAAGGCAGACTTGGAGTTTAGACGAGATTCTCAGGCTAAAGTGGCGTTCAGCGAAGGAAAGCTGGTCATCGAGAGGTTCTACCCGATGAACCTGCTGCAAAAACTTTCCCTCCAGAAAGAATCGGTCGAAGACTGGAAAGGGCTGACCGAAAGCGTAATGATCGATTGGAATTATGACGGTGCTGTGTTCCAGCCGACTATGGTGGACATCCCAGGAAAGGAGGATTTTGTAAAAGGAGAATACAGTGTGCCCCGTGATGCGGGCACGATTCGTGTGAAGATAACTGACCTGCTCTCGGAATCCTGGGAAGGGAGCATTGGTAGTGACGACTAAACGTAGGCGCACGTCTACCAGACCCGACGCCAGAGCGAAAACGGCCAGTCCGTCGAGTGTAACGCTTGACTTCGCCTTCTTTCGGTTTCTCTGGCAGTTCTATCAGCACAACAGAGGCGCGATCCGGCAGAACTACAAGGAGCTGACTCGAAAGTTCCTCGACTTCAACAATCCGGATAAGAATCCAAAGGCCTTCCTTCGGCAGCCGCAGTTCGAAGCGTTGGAAATTTACGTCTTCCTGAAGGAGTTCCTCGCGAATGACAAAGTCGAGGAAGTCTTCAAGGCTTGGTATCAGCGAAGTGGCCGGTTCGAAGGGCGCAAGTTTGGCTCCTTCCTTGGTACGGCTGGACAGGAAATGTTTGAGTTCGGGGAAAGCGACGAGCTGGAGCTTAACTCGTACAAATTTCTGTTCGAGAAGATGCGTAAGAACTCGCGAGCCTATCCGAACTACATATTCGCGCTGACGATGGGTACCGGGAAAACAATTCTGATGGCGACCTGCATCTTCTACGAGTTTCTGTTGGGCAACAAATTCGAGAAAGACGCACTCTATTGCCACAATGCACTGGTGTTTGCACCGGACAAGACAGTGCTTCAATCGCTGAGAGAAATCGAGTCCTTTGACCTGACACGGGTTGTACCGCCTGAGTACGTCAATTTTCTGACCACGCACTTGCGCTTCCACTACCTTGAAGAAGCGGGTACCTCTTTGGATACGCTGGATCGCTCGCGTTTTAACATTATCGTCTCCAACACACAGAAGATCATCCTCAAACGAAAGCGGAAGGAGCAGAATTCCGTCGATAAACTCTTCGGTGCTACGGGAGAAGTCCACTCGGCTGGCGGGGTATACGCCGAAGCCGCCGATCTCTATAACTTCGATCAGCCGGAAGAGGAAGGCGAACTGACCACCAACCAGCGCTTCGAGAAGCTACGCCGTCTGGAACAATTGGGTATCTACGTGGACGAGGCCCACCATGCGTTCGGTAAGGCGCTCGCCAAGGACATGGGTGTCGGTGCAAAGACAGCTGACACCAGCCTTCGGACTACCATCGACATCCTTGCGGCCAATCTAAACGCGGCAGGAACGCGGGTGGTGGCTTGCTACAACTACACCGGTACGCCTTACGTCGGACGCGAGGTGCTGCCTGAGGTGGTATACGGCTACGGCCTGAAGGAGGCAATCGACAAGGCCTATCTCAAGAAGGTGGTGCTGCACGGTTACGCTAACACCCGCACTGATGAGTTTGTGAGCATGGCTATCGGGAACTTTCTGGAGAAGTCGGGCGAACTACGCCCGGAAGGTATGTTGCCCAAGCTGGCGTTTTTTGCCGCCACAATCGATGAATTGACCGGCGAGCTGAGACCGGCAGTCGAGCGGGCACTGCTCAAGCACGGCATCCCGACCTCGCGCATCCTGATTAACGTCGGCGACAATAAGTTGACGACCAACGACGACATCCGGGAGTTCAATCGGCTCGACACCGAAGGTTCCGAGAAGCAGTTCATTCTACTGGTCAACAAAGGTCGTGAGGGCTGGAACTGTCGCTCGTTGTTTGGTGTGGGTTTGTTCCGCGAACCGAAGTCAAAGGTGTTTGTGCTTCAATCCACAATGCGCTGCCTGCGCGCCGTCGGCGAAGCTCAGCACACGGCCCATGTCTTTCTTTCTGACGACAACCTGAACACTCTGAACGACGAGTTGCAGCAAAACTTTCGCATCACCGCCGACGAACTTCAAAAAACAGGTAGTGACAAAGAGCGAGTAGAAGTACGTGTGGTCGAGCCTCCGGTAAAAATCAAGCTGGTACGGGTGCGCAAGCAGTATCAGATGCGTGAAAGGCAGCTCTTACCTGGAGAAGCGCTTGGCATTGATCGTTACGACCCAGAAAAGTGGTCGGCTTTGGTTGAAAAATATCGGCTGATTGAGACTGTGCAAACGGGATTGGTCGCGGACGGGGCTCTTTCTCGAACCGAAGAACGTACACATGTACGAACAAAGAGACAGTTTTCACCAATTACATTCGTGGCCGAGGTATCTAGATACCTGAACCGCCCGCCTTTGGAGATTGAGCAGATTCTCGAGTCTACTAAAGAAGGTCTTGGCGAGTTGATTGCAGCCTCGAACGAGTTCAATGAGGTGCTCTACGGCGAGATCATTCCTCGCTTGTTTCGCAAGCTGTACGATCTGGATGAGTTGCAACAGACTGAGGAGCACGAGGTCGATCTCATCAAGCTGCCACCGAACGGCTACTACGAGGTCACAGCGGCCAAGGACAAGATCGTCCGGATGGCCGACGCGCAGATTGAGGACGAGGAGCGTGCCAAGAGTTTCCATCTCGACACCTACTGCTTCGACTCAGGATCAGAAAACTGGCTGTTCTGGGATCTGCTACGCGAACAACGCGTGAAGAAGCTCTACTTCACCGGGATGTTGACTCACGGCCAATCCGATTTCTTTATCCAGTACATAGACCCGGATTCACGCACAGTGCGCAGCTACTATCCGGACTTCATTTTCCAAAGGGAAGAGCCGGACGGTAGCCTGAAGTACGTAATCGTCGAGGTTAAGGCCGACAACCAGATCGAGGACGTTGTCGTGCAGGCCAAGAGTGACTTTGCTCAGCAGATCGCTGTTGCTAGTGGGATGGAGTACCGCATTCTTAAGTCTTCGGACGCGGACAACAGGCGCTATCGAATTCTGCTTTAGGGTGATTCAGAGACGACGGGGCTATCCAGTTTCCCTCGGCGGCGCGCGCTGGATCTCGTCGATGATCACGAGCTGGTCCGCGCGCAGTGAGAGATTGGGCTCAGGCTCGGTCAGTTTGGCGCGGTCCGCCTCGGATTCGAGGTCCAGATAGATGGCCGGCCATCATTCTGCCACCTTCAGGGCCAGCGTGGTCTTGCCGACCTGACGCGGCCCAAGCAGCGCTTCTGCCGGGTTTTCGGTCAGGGCGGCGGTGAGCGCAGGCTGGAGGGGGCGAGGAAGCATTCGTGCATTTGTGGAGTGACGCTCTAGAATTGCGAGGATAAGCGGGCGAGCAATTCAAAAAAGCACTGCCTCCAAGCGTCCCCGCACTAATTCGGCAGCACTACTCCTGTCGCTGGTTTGCACGAAACAAAGAGAAAACCTTTGTTTTGTGCGAATTGAAGATTGACAAGAACAGCGAAATAGATCCATTCTTCTCGCGAAAGAAAGGTATTTGATAGGTTTCGTGCAATGGAAGCCGCAGAATTCCCCATACGTTCCTTATCCGCGCTGGAAAGCCGAGTTGTCCTGGTCCTCGCGGAACAGAATACGCGCGAGATCACGCGGAGAGACATCATCGATCTCCTGAAGGTCAGTCCGGAAGCTGCCGACCACGTTATCCGGTCGCTTAGGAAGAAGGGATGGCTGGAGCGGGCGAGCTGGGGTAAATATTTGCTTATCCCCCCCGATCAGGGGCCAGAAGCCCTCGGGGAAAGCAATGTGTTCGCGCTCGCGAGCCAGATAGCGGACCCGTATTACGTCGGATACGGATCTGCGGCGAGCCACTATGGGATGACAACCCAGCACCGCAATGTGATCTGGCTGGTGACCCCTCTCCATCTACGAGATCGGCGGTTGCTCAACACAGAGGTGCGCATCGTCAATCTGAGTCGGAAAAAGTTCTTCGGCTTCTCTGCAGTCAACGTGCTGGGGTATCAGGTGATGATGTCCGACCGCGAGAAGACGGCACTCGACTGCATCGACCGACCCGACCTCGCTGGTGGCATCAGCGAAGCGGCTTACATTCTTGCGCGTGCTTGCAGGAATATGGATTGGGAAAAAGTTGCTGGATATCTGGACCAGATCGGCTCGATCGCACTTGTTCGCAAATTTGGCTGGCTTGTGGATCACACCGGTGCGGACATACCCCCGGAGCTGAGGGCAATGTTGCTGGATACGGCGGGCAAAGGGCGTAGCACTACTACACTCGGGCCGAAGGCTCCGGCGAAGGATACGCTGGGGACTCAAAGCGCATGGAAGCTGAGGGTGAACATCTCCGAAAGGGATCTGGCGGACAGCGCAGGCTTGGCAAAGCGTCACAAAGTAAGCAGGGAGCGCTGACTATGCTCACGCTGCCCCAATTGCAGCGTTACGCCAGCCAGTCCGGCCTGCGCAACATCACGATTGCCGAGCAGGAAGTCATTCTTACCTACGTGCTCCAACTTTTCGGCGAAAAAGGAATACTCGACCTACTGGCGTTCAAAGGTGGGACCTGTCTAAGAAAGTTGCATCTTGGCAGTCAGGGGCGTTTCTCCACCGACCTGGACTTCACGGCCATACGGGAGCATGAGCCAGACGACATCATCCTCGAAATGATGAGCGCGTTTGAAGAACCGTTTCATGGCATTACCTTTGCTCTCGAAGATGACGCCTATTACACGACTCAGGATAACCTGTCCTGGGGTATCACCCCGGTCTACAAACATGATTGGAACCCCAGCGGTAACAGCGAGATAAAGCTGCAAGTCAGCATGCGGGAGGTGCCAACCTTGGAGACGCAGTCACTGGCGCAATGTGAGCAGAGCTATTTCCCGCAGCTCCCATTTGTACCGAGGGAGATCACAAGTCTCGCCCTGGAAGAAGTCATCGCGGAGAAAATCAGGGCGTGTTACCAGCGGGATAAGGCGCGCGACATCTATGACCTGGGCGTCTTCGCAACGAGGCCGCTCAATCAGGCGCTCATTCGGCGGCTGGTTGTCCTGAAGGTCTGGCAATCGGGAGACTCCTTCGACCCTGCAAGGCTGATCGGGAAATTTGAAGATGGCAGTTCATTCGACTGGTCAGATCTAAATGATCTCGTGAACAGGGCTGAGAAGATCGTCCCAGAAGAGACAACGAAGGCATGCACCACGGGCTATACCTTTCTAACCCAGTTGAGTGAAGGGGAGGCCGCGCTTGCCTCCGATGCCCATAAGCGTGAGAACGCACTCTGGGAAATGCTGCGCTCAGAACTCCCCGAAACATAGAAACTCAATGCGGCGTGAAGCGGTGCGGTAGTGCACGGCCGGTTGCTTCCCGCAAGTTGCAGGCAAGCGATTGATTCGAGCTGCCCTGCTCTTGGGTGGCGCTGTGTTACTCATGCTGGTGGTTCAGATTTCTTCGTGTTTCATCAATCGGTAAGTGTTTTTGATCCACTGGATGGCCATAGCCAATCCAGCCTGCAGAGCAGTGCGGATCACGGGACACGACTCCCATCAACCTGAAAGTGCCTGGATGTAGGCAACACCGGTGGTCCCCTGTTGGGAGCTGTCCGGCGCAGGCCAGCAGACCCCGATGGGTCTGAGTTGAACGTAGAGAGACCTCCTTGGTTGTCGGTGCGAACTCAGGTTCGCGTGGTTTAGAAAAGCCCGAGTTTGGTAGCGCTAGCAGCGGACGCAGTTATCGCAGCCATCAGGCCACTTAAGATCGGCCGAAGGCCGTGGGGCAGAAAATAGATCGGCGACTGGGAAGTCGCAGCGTCTTTCACGATCCGAGACGCCTTGCCACGTTAACCGCCGTGGCGAGCGGATGAATCGTCTGTGGGTAGGAGCGTATTACCTCCATCACCCGGCCGTCACTTCGAAAATCCTTCGAAATCCGCCGTGGTTCCTGGGATTGGCGCCCGCGTCACTACCCGCTGCGCCGGTAGTGACACGGGCAGACGATACGCCAGTCCCGTACGTAATCGGTCGTGCTGTAGAAGAATGCATTGCCATCAGGGATGTGGTGGCCCGAATGGTCACGGCGAAGTAGTGCTCAGAATTTGATCGTTTCTGAGTGATCACCGTGTGATCAGTGGAAGAAAACAGCTCAGATCATTGTGTATCACCACCACTGATGATGGACGCCACCTCTATGGCTGGGTAGTACACGCGACGGCCGACTTTGCGACCGCTCGCCTTGAGCGCCCGCGTACGCGCATCGCTCGGACAACACAGGCTGTAGCGCAATCCGCCGGGTGAGCGGCCAAGCAGTTCGGCCAGCTGCGTTTGGGTGAGCAGCGGACCGAACCGCTCAGTGAGTTGGGTCGCCAGGTCGACTTGCGCTGGACTTGTCGTGACTTGCATAGGATCTCCTTAATGGTTCTGGTACGTGCAGCCATAGGAGAACCCATCGAATCATCACTGAGCCATGATTAACCCGAACAATCCTATGCTGGGTTTCCCACCCGTAGTCCTGGCTAACGCACCCCCAATTGATCCAATCGGTGCACAAGATCTTCGGCGCGAAGGTGTGTGTATCGACGCAACATCTGCATAGATTTGTGGCCGGAGATTGCGGCCACTTCCTGATCGGCGAGCCCAGCCTCCACAAGTCGTGATACGGCCTCATGCCGCAGATCATGGAATCGTAAACCTGAGATTTCCGCCGAAGTCAGCGCGCGATACCAGGCGGGGCGAAACTCGAATGGACGACGTTGGCCGTCGCGGCCCGGTTCACCGAAGAACACCAGGTCGGTGTCGATGGGTCGTATGGGGTTGGCGAGAGCAGTTCGAAGCGCCGCTAAGGCTGCATTTGATAGCGGTACGGTGCGCGTCGATCCATTCTTGGATTCAGTCAACGTGACGACACGTTTGAGCAGGTTAATCTGGCTGCGCCGCAGCGAGTGGATCTCACCTGCGCGCATCCCGGTGTGGAGAGCAACCCGCACAATCTGCCCGAGCATGGGATTGGAGTGCTTGTCGCAGGCAGCCAGTAGTTTCTTTTCCTCCTCGGCGCCGAGGCGCCGATCACGGCCGCGGTGCGGTGCAGGCTTTCGGATGTTGGCTACCGGGTTGTAAACGAGCTCGATACGCCATTCCTTAATTGCCACGGTGAACAGGTGCGAGAGCAGCGCAAGTTCGAGTCGTACGGTACTGGCTGAGAGACCGTCAGCCAAGCGCCGATCCCGGTAGCCGGCGACAATGTCGGGTGAGAGCGCGGCGAGACTGTAGTGCCCCAGCACAGCGTTGAGATTGTCTCTCGCTGGTTTCTCGCGTCGGGCTGTCGATAGGCGCTTGGTGGGGATCACCTCGGCCGCGTATCTCTTCAGTGCGGATTTGAGCAGCATCCGCTCTGAGCTGGCGCGATCAATATAGACCCCGTGCACCATCTCATCCTCGGTGCGTCGCGCCCAATCCTGTGCATCGCGTTTGGTGCGGAACGTCTTGATGACTGCCGGCCAGCCGCGCTTGCGCACCACGGCTTTCCAGGTTGCTGAAGGTGTTTTGCGGATAGTCGCCACTGCGTGATCCGGAACCCAAGTGTTCCGAAAGTGTACCGAGCGACACGCGGACTAAAGGCTCTTCATCGTTAATGGGGGACACCGGTGTTCATTAAACTGATTTTGCGAAGATCGTTTAATGGAGATACCACCGATGTCCCACGCAGGAGTCATATTAGGCATATCTGACCTTGAGATCGAGAAGGTTGATCGGGACCAGGGCATCAAGGTCTATGCCCGGCCTACCAGACGCCCCTCGTGCATTCATTGCGAGCACGAGGGGGTGAGGATCAAGGCGACCCGTCAACGAACCCTCAAGCACACGCGTCAGGGTAACCAGGTGATGACCTTGCACCTGAAGTCGCCCAAGTACCACTGCCCACAGTGCGGGCGCTATTTCTGCCACCGGTTCAAGGGCGTTCGGCCGCGCTTCAGAGCGTCGGAAGCGTTTCGGCTCGAGGTGTTCGAAGCGCATGATGGCGGCGTCACTCAGCGCAAGATCACGCGCACCCACGGCATCAGTGCGGCAACCGTCGAGCGCTGGTATCAGAGCCATTGTCGGCAACGGTGCTCTGAGATGTCGAACCGCCCCTGTCCACGGGTATTGGGTATCGATGAACACTTCTTCACCCGCCGACGAGGGTATGCAACAAGCTTTGTGGATCTGAAGAACCACAAAGTCTTCGACGTGGCACTCGGACGCTCTGAACCGAGCTTAAGACGCTATCTGAGGCGTTTACCGGGCCGGGATCAGGTAAAGGTCATCGTCATGGATCTGTCCGAGACCTACCGCAGCATTGCCCGCCGGTACTTCCCCCAGGCCACGATCGTCGCCGATCGCTTCCATGTAATCCGGCTGGTAAACCAGCACTTTCTCAAGGTCTGGCAACAACAGGATCCCGAGGGTCGAAGCAACCGCGGATTACTGAGTCTGATGCGTCGGCACGAGTGGTATCTGTCCGATGAGCAGCGCGACAACCTCAGAAGCTATCTCGGAGAATGGCCCGTGCTCAAGGCGCTGTACGATGCCAAGCAGCGGCTGAACCGCCTCCTGCTGCTGAAAGCACTGAACGCCAGGAAAGCCAGAAGCACGTTGCCCGAGTTCCTTACGCTGATTGAGCAGCTCCACGTCAGTCCGCTCCACCGGCTCGCAAAAACACTCACCTCATGGCTTGCACCCATCGTCGCCATGTGGCGATTCACGCGCAGCAACGGCATCACCGAGGGCTTCCACACCAAGATGGAAATGATGTCGAGAAGAGCCTACGGGTTCAGAAACTTTGAGAACTACCGGCTGCGGGTCTTAACCCACTGCGGCTGGGATGGCATCATCAACCGGGTTTAGTGAACAACGGCCCATCCCCCATTAATCGGGTAGAGCCGGACTAAAAGCGAGAACCACGCAAGTCGTTGTTTTGATTGGTGGCCAGGGGCAGAATCGAACTGCCGACACGCGGATTTTCAGTCCGCTGCTCTACCGACTGAGCTACCTGGCCGGAATCGAAGGGTGTGAGGTGCCGCTCTACGCTCGATCTATTTGAGGTAGAAGTCCCAACCCGCGAAGGGTGCGTATTATCCGACCTGCCGGGCAAACTGCAAGCCGAAAGGGCCGCTAAGTCCAGGACTACTCATTTCACGTCCTCAGCCAGTCTTTTCAGCAGTTGCCGGCCCTGGTTTGCATGCCGCGGGCTGTTGATCAGACCGGAATCCACCAGCACCACCCCGAACACGAAGGCCCAGCCTTGAGCCCTGGCCAGGGTTGCCGGGTCGGGCGCGTACAGTTCGAGTACCTGACGTCGCGCCTCGCGCTCGGGAAACAGACTCCAGATGCCGGCCAGATCGGTGGCCACGTCACCGCCGGTGATATCGCCCCAGTCGATCACCGCACTGATGCGGCCGTCCCGGATCAGCACATTCTGGGCGTGCAGATCGCCGTGCAGCCAGCGGGACTCCCGACCTGGCTCGGCAGCCAGCGCCGCTTCCCAGCAACGCAGCAGTGGTCTGCTGGTTGCTGCGGGGTCAGTCCCCAGGCGCTCCAGTCTCTCCACAGTCGATTCGTAGCGGTCGCTGATCGGCACTCCCCGATAAACGTTGACCGGAGCATCGGGTGGCGCAGGTTGATGCAGTGCCTTAAGGAAGCGGGCGAATGCGGGGGCCTCGGTGGCGGCGGGCGGTTGCTCGTCGGCGCAGACCCCGTCGAACCAAGGCAATATGCTCCAGTGCCAGGGGTAACCCCGGCCCGGTACGCCGATGTGGACAGGCGCGGAAACGGGGATGGGCAGCTGTGCGGCGAGGTGCGGCAGCCAGCGCTGTTCGTGGCGGATAAATTCAGCGCCGAGCCTGCGGCGCGGCAGGCGGATGCTGAGTTCCGTTCCGAGCCGATAAATGAGATTGTCCCAGCCCTCCGTCAGCGGTGTGATTGGCAGGTCGGCGAACCGGGGTGCCTGATCCTCGATCAGCGCGCGCACCAGATTGAGGTCTATGGCGACTTCGGCCTCGGGTTTCCCTGCGCTGACCTGCACGCTCATTGATAAATCAACGTTTCGGTGGCACGTATCCCACCGCGTGATCGGTGGGCTCGTTATCGAAGAAGCGCTCCATCTGGGTAGTCAGGTATTTCCGTGCGTCCGCATCCCGCAGATTGAGTGCCTTCTCGTTAATGAGCATGGTCTGCAGCGCCTGCCATTCGAGCCAGGCCTTTTTCGAAACCTTTTCGTAGATTTCCTGGCCGCGTGGTCCGGGCAGCGGTGGGGCGCTGAGGCCTTCGAGTTCGGTGCCGTATTTACGGCAATGCACGGTGCGGGTCATGTAGATGCTGCGGACTTGAGTGTGGCGAGCAGTTTAACGGCTGGGGCGGACAGGCCAATGGCTTCGTTGCTGCCTCTCGCATACCAGCGCAGATGGTCTGCGTCCCTGCAGGCGGCAGGTGGTCCGGGGACCTCGACATACACCGGTTCGATATCGAGGTGAAAATGGGTGAAGGTGTGGCGAAAGGTCGGCGCCGCGCGTTCTCCGTGGATCTCGTAGGGCGCATAGCCGAGCAGCGCCGCCGTGTCGGCGCCTGATACCTCGACTGCCCGCTCCGGAGGTGTCCACAAGCCACCCCAGATGCCCTGGGGTGGTCGGCGTTCGAGCAGGCAGCCACCGGCGCTGTCATGAAAGAGGAACATCCGCGCCCGGCGTACCGGTCTGGTCTTTGTCTGCCTGCGGCCTGGATAGTCAGCGATCCGATCGCTTTTCCGTGCCCTGCAGCGCGCCTCGAACGGGCAGCGGTCGCAGGCCGGGCGCCTGCGTGTACACACCGTTGCACCCAGATCCATGATCGCCTGGGTGTAATCGCCCACCCGTGTCTGGGGTGTGTGCGCTTCCGCCTCGGCCCAGAGACGTTTTGCGGTTGCGGCCTCACCGGGATAACCGTCGATGGCGTGACAGCGGGCGAGCACGCGCTTCACATTGCCGTCGAGGATGGGGGCACGCACTCCCCAGGCGATGGCCGCGATAGCACCGGCAGTGGAGCGACCGATGCCCGGCAGAGTTTCGAGTGCCTCGGGAGACTCCGGGAAGCGGCCGCCGGATTCGGCGACCAACTGCCGGGCTGCGCGATGCAGATTACGCGCACGGGCGTAGTAGCCGAGGCCGGTCCAGTGATGGAGTACCTCGTCCAGTGGCGCTGCCGCCAGTGCGGCCACATCGGGAAAACGCGTCATGAATTTTTCGAAGTAGGGAATCACCGTGGCGACCTGGGTCTGCTGCAGCATGATCTCGGAGATCCACACCCGGTAGGGCGAGATCTCCCGCTGCCAGGGCAGATCGCGCGGTCCGTGCTGGTCGAACCAGTCGAGCAGATCTGCAGCAAAAGAGTCCATGCGTACTGGAATCCCGTTCTTCTGAGCCGCTCGAAGCTTACTCCTGAGGGTCCTTGCGTTTCCCGCCGCCGAGCAGGTCCAGCAATCCGCGGGCGGTCTCCCGGTACTCTTCCGGCACCTTCTCATCGATCTGGCGGTTGATCTCGGCCCGCGCTTCGTCGCCCTTTTCGCCGGCCAGCACACTGGCGACGATTTCCCGGGAGGCTTTCGGATCGATCGCGCAATCCGGTACTTCCAGGGTACCCCGGCAGTTCACCGGGATGGGCAGATCCCGCAGCAGCGGATTCACATCGAAGCCGCGGATATCCGGCAGGGTGGAAAACTGCACCCGGGCTGTCATATCCAGCGCGTCGGTGAGCGGATCGTAGTCGCCATTCAGTTTTGCCGTGAGATTGTCCAGGGCCAGATCAATGGCGTGCGTCTTGCCGTTGACCACCCACTCGCCGATCAGCCGTTCGTAAGGCCACATGTCCGGCCACTGCTCCACGCGCTGGGTGTCGTTGAGCATCCGGGCGAGATTCAGTACCGGCTGCTTCATCTGGGAGATGTCGATGCGCCCCTTGCCGCCATCGAAGGTTGTCTTGCCGCTCACCGAATTCACCAGTTCTGCTTCCGTGTTGCCGGTCATGGTGATGGCGCCGCTGTAGGCCAGCGGTGCAATCCACTTCAGCCGCTGATCGAGCCAGCCCATGAGTGCCTGGCTGTCCGCCCGCTGCAGATCGGGCACGATCTTCCAGGCAACCGGTGTTCTGGCGGCGTTGATGTCGATGGTGATGCCGGCGCTGCCGCCGAAGAACTCCGGCGCGTTGAGCGCCGTGGTGCTGTTGCCGCCGGTGTTTTTGAGGGTAACGGCTACGTTGCGGAAGGTTTCGTCGTCAACCTTCAGCCGGTCGAGCAGACAGCTGCCCGTCCAGTCGAATCCCCGCCACACCGTCAGGGGAATGATGGCGTCCGCCGCGTCCGGGGGCAGCACGCCAGGCTTCATCACCAGGTCGAGATCACAGAGTCCGGCGGCTTCGGTTGTGTCATAGGCGGTGTCGAAGCGGGTATCGGTGAGCGACAGGCGGCTTTCATCCAGGTCGTAGGCGACATTGCCCTTCACGGTCAGAGGAATGGTGCCGTCGCCGCCGCCGGATGCTCGAGCATCTTCGCCGGCGGCGTCCGGGGCCGCGGCGGTGAAGGTCAGTTTCGCCTCGAAGGGCGATGCCCTGCCCGGACTGAAATCGGTGAGCCGGGCCTGGTGAATGTGGGTGATATCGCCGCTCTGACGCAGGATGAGGTCATCGATCACCAGGGCGTCGATCTGCCACTGATTGATGTCCCGGGTGCGGATCACGCTGAGCAGATTCGCATCGAGCTTGAGGGTGGCCAGGCTGTAGTCGGCGCCTTCGTGCCGGGCGCTGACATCCGCCACGGCGAGTGAGATCGGTGGCAGGAGCTTCCAGGAAATATCCCCGCCGATTTTCACCGGCACCCCGGTCTGGGCCTCGATCTGGGCCTCTATCTCGGGCTTGAAGCGGTTGGGATCCTGCAGGAAGTACAGACCGGCCCCCACGAGGATGGCCAGAAGGATGCCGAGGGTGAGTATCGTACGCAGAAGAAAACGGAGCATGAGCGTCCACCGGGGAGTAAGAGTGGGCGCATTATAGATGCCCGCAGCTGACGGTCAGCTGAATCCGCCGAAGATAAGCCCGCTGAACCTTATACCCGCTGCACCTTATGAGTGATTCGGTGTTGAGGTCGCGCTGCGCCGGGGCTTGAAGAGGCTCCAGTTGCTCGGCCAGAGCGGTGTATCGAGGTGCCGGCGGCACTGCCGAATGTGGGCGTCGAGGGCGACTGATGCGTTGTGCTCAGTGGGGAAAGGTCCTTTCACCTGATTGCCACGCACACCGAAATACCATTGACCGTCTTCGCCCTGATAAATGCGCTGGGAGTCCATAACTGCTGAATGTCCACGTGATCGCTGTCCGTTAGCCTGAGATACCCGCCTTCCTGGCAGAGTCCCGCGCGCATATTGCACCACACAATGAGGACGTTTATGTATAAGAATGTAGGATCGAAAGCCCTAAGGAGTGGAATACCGGCGATGAGTGTTGAATCTTTTGATCCATCCAGGGACACCATAGTCCTGGAAGGTGCCGTGCTGGCGGAATTGCTCCGGGCTGCGGGCCGTCTGGATGAACCGATGTTCGGCCTCGATCGGCTGGCGGTCGCCCGACTGGCGCCCGCCGTGCGGCAGGGCAGGGCCGACTGGGAGGCCGCGGCCCGCGGACTCGACAACGCCGGGATCGAGGCGCTGATCCGCCTCTTTACCCTGGGTGAGAAACTGCCCGGCTGGGAGTCGGGCGCGAACTCCCCCGTGGTGCCGCTGGCGGTGGAACTGAAGGCCCGGAACGCCTACCCGAAGGATCTCACCCGCTGGATCCGGTCGAATTCCGACAACCGGTATCTGCCCCATGGCAATCTGCTGGACCGGCTCTGATTCTCTCCCCGGACCAGGGCATGGCTGAGAACGTCGTCAGATCGGAAATTTTTAAGGTGTCGCTGGAGTATACTTGCGCCGCATTTTTTCCTCCCCCATTAGAGCCATAGATGATGACTGATGAGCGCGCGGCCCCGCGCAGAGCCAGGGTAAGTCGCGATACCCAGGAAACCAGGATTACCGTGGCGGTGAACCTGGATGGCAGTGGCGAGGCCAGTCTGAGCACCGGGCTGCCCTTTTTCGAACACATGCTCACCCAGATCTCGCGCCACGGTCTGATCGACCTGGAAATAGAAGCCACCGGCGATCTCGAAGTCGACGCCCATCACACGGTGGAAGATGTCGGCATCGTGCTGGGCCAGGCTCTGACCCGGGCGGTCGGCGATAAACGGGGCATTTCCCGCTACGGACATGCCTATGTGCCGCTGGACGAGGCGCTGTCCCGGGTGGTGGTGGATCTCTCCGGCAGGCCCGGGCTGACCTACAAGGTGGACTATGTGCGCGGCCGGATTGCTGACTTCGATGTCGATCTGCTGCGGGAATTCTTCCAGGGGTTCGTCAATCACGCTCAGGTGACCGTGCACATCGATAATCTGCGCGGGGACAATGCCCACCATCAGGCGGAGACCATCTTCAAGGCGTTCGGCCGGGCGCTGCGCATGGCGCTGACCCGGGATGCGCGGATGAGCGGGAAGGTGCCTTCCAGCAAAGGGAGCCTCTGACCCCAGGTGCTGCTCATTCCCGCGATTGATCTCAAAGACGGCCGCTGTGTGCGACTCAAGCAGGGCCGCATGGACGAGGTGACCGTGTTCTCCGACGACCCGATCGCCATGGCCCGGCACTGGCTGGAACAGGGCTGCCGCCGGCTGCACCTGGTCGATCTCGACGGTGCTGTGGCTGGCGCGCCGCGTAACCGGGACATCATCGAAGGCATAGTTGCCGCGCTGGGCGAGGTGCCGGTGCAGGTTGGAGGCGGCATCCGGGATCTCGAGACGATCCGCGGTTATCTGGACGCCGGCGTCGCTCAGGCCATCATCGGTACCCGTGCGGTGGAAGACCCGGGATTTCTCAACGAAGCCGCGGCGGCGTTTCCGGGCAGACTGATCCTCGGCCTCGATGCCCGGGATGGCCTGCTGGCGGTTGCGGGATGGGAGGCTTCCTCGACGGTGAAGGCGATCGATTTCGCACAGGCCGTTGCCGGCCTGGATCTCGCTGCCATCGTCTACACAGACATTGCTCGTGACGGCATGCTCAGTGGTGTCAACGTGGCGGCGACCCTGGCGCTGGCGTCCAGCACGGATGTTCCGGTGATCGCATCGGGTGGGGTAACCAGTCTCGAAGACCTGAGCCAGCTGCTGGAAGCCTTTGCAGGCTCGGAGAAAAAACTGTTCGGCGCGATTACTGGCCGAGCGATCTATTCGGGAACCCTGGATTTTCGCGCCGGGCAAGCGTTGCTCGATCGCGCGGCGTAATCGCGCGTCCGTAGATTCCGTCAACAAGCGCCTGCAGTGATGTCAGCGCAATGCCGGAAGGCAGTGCCTGCAGGTGCTGCTCGAGGAAGTTCAGTGTGAGTGGGTGGGGATGGGCGATCACCACCGCATGTCCCTGCCGGCGCGCCACTGCCAGAGCCCGGGCGAATTCCTCTGTCAGTGCTTCCGGGGTCAGCACATGATCGAGGAAGACATCGCGCCGCAGCGTCGGCACGTGCCACGCCCGGGCAGTATTTTCCGCGACGGTGTTGGGTGTGGTGCGGCTGTCGAGAAAAAACAGTCCGCGGGTGCGGATCAGCGGCATGAGCAGATCCATGGATGCCTGATGCGCGGTCAGCCGACTGCCGGTGTGATTGTTGACTCCGACTGCCTCGGGCACCTGGGCCAGCGCGGCGCTGAGTTGGCTGTCGAACTTTTCGGCCGTCATGCCGGTTTCGAGTGTGCCGCGTTCCACCCTCGCGTGGGAAAAAATTTCCGGCTCCATCGGCTGATGCAGGATCACTTCCCTGCCATGCCCGGCTGCGCGTGCAGAGATCTGTGCGCTGTGTGGTGCATGGGGCAGTACACCGAATGTGATCGGATGTGGCAGGTCGAGAATCTGTTCGGCGCGTTGCAGGTTGTAGCCGAGATCGTCCATCACGATCACCAGATAGGCGGTCTTCGAGTGGCTGGCGGGGAGTGAATCATCGGCCCGGGAGGCCGGAGTCGCGAGGAGGGCGCAATACAGCGCCAGGGAGAGAAAGACTGGGCCGGGTAGTCTGACCGGGTGCCTGGGCAATGGATTCGCACGCGTCGTCCGTTAAGAGCAGGAGGTTACGGAGCGGTGTTGAGAAAAGCCAGCTTTTCTGTGCGCCGGGTCTCGATCCGCGCAGTCGGCGGATCGATCTTCAGTGACGGGAAGTCTGCCTAGAGTCGGGCGTGCAGTGCGCCCGATGAGGCAGGCTGTGCGGCCTTGAGCATCGACAGCGCCTGTTCGAGGAGCCGGCTTTCTGCTTCTTCCGGTATATCCCCTGCCTGGGCCAGTACATCGGGTTCGATCCCCGTCTTGTGAATGGAGCGGCCGCGTGGTGTGTAGTAGTAGGCGGTGGTGAGCTTGAGGGCGTTGTCCCCACTGATCGGCATCACCGATTGCACGGATCCTTTCCCATAGCTGCGGCTGCCGAGCAGCTGCGCTCTGGCATGATCCTGCAGCGCGCCGGCAACGATTTCCGCAGCCGAGGCGGAGCCTTCGTTGATCAGCACCACAACCGGTGCGCCGTCGAGCAGATCCCTGCCCGACGCACGGTATTTCAGATGACTGGAGGGCAGTCGGCCTTCTGTATAGACGATGAGGCCTTCCTTGAGAAAAGCATCAGTCACGTCCACGGAAGCCTGCAGTACACCGCCCGGATTGTTGCGCAGGTCGAGCACAAGGCCTTCGAGCGGGGCGCCGTTGTCCTCTACCAGGCTTTGCAGGGCTTTGTCGAATTCCTCACCGGTGGCGTTCTGGAACTGGCTGATCCGCACCAGGCCGAAGCCGGGCTCGAGCAGTCGACCGGTGACACTGGCGACTTCGATCACGGCACGTTCGATCTGTACGTCGAAATCCCGTTTGTCGCGTCGTATCCGCAGATGAATTTCGGAGCCGGGTTCGCCACGCAGCGCATCCACCACCTCCATGAGCGTTCTGCCCAGCAGGGACTGGTGATCGAGTTCGAGAATGCGGTCTCCGGGTTGCAGCCCTGCGTGGCTGGCGGGTGTGTGATCCAGCGGGCTGATTACCGTGAAGAGATCATCGACCAGTCCGAGTTCGATGCCGATGCCACCGAAGCGACCGGTGGTTTCCTCCTGGAGTTCATGCAGTTCTCTCGCGTCAAGAAAATTGGAGTGATCGTCGAGATGATCGAGCATGCCGCGCAGGGCGTTGTTCATGAGTTCGGCGCGGGCCACTTCGTCCACGTAGCTGGACTGAACCTGATGGAGGACTTCGTCGAAGGTGCGTGCTTCGGCACTCTCCCAGTGCTGCTCGAGCCAGGCGTGGTAGCTGACGATGCCCAGAGTGATACCGGTGACCATGCTGATCACGATGCCAATCAGGGTGAGCGGTCGTAGCTGCATGGCGTGAGTGTCTCAGGTTGTCTGTGAGGGAGCCAGCGCCGGGCATGTTTCGATCCGCCCGTTGTCGAGCCTGCTCAGCGGTCAGAAGCGCGGGTGGGTCGGGTCAGCGCTTCTGTAACCATGCTATCGGATCCTGAGCGACACCTTCTTGACGTACTTCAAAATACAGGCCGCTGGTCTGCTGGCCGCCGCTGCGGCCAGCCCGGGCGATGGTCTCGCCGCTCTCCACCGATTCCCCGACGGTTTTGGTGAGCACGTCCGCATGTCCGTAGAGGGTCATATAACCGCCGCCATGATCCAGAATGGTGAGCAGCCCGAACCCGCGCAGCCAGTTGGCAAAGACGACACGCCCGCGGAACACGGCCTGCACCGGTGTGCCTTCTTCGGCATTGATCACCATGCCATGCCACACCAGCCGCCCGTCCGCCCGCGGCTGGCCGAAGCCATGGGCGACCTTGCCGGTCAGGGGCCAGGGCAGGGCGCGCTTACGTTCCTTGAAGCCGGTGCCGTCGAGTTTGCTTGCCCGGCTCTTCAGTTCCGCAAACAGCTGTTCCAGTCGTGCCCGGTCAGCCTCCAGGCGTTTGCGCTCGGCGGTCTTGTCTTCCATCTCGACATTGAGTTCGGCGATGTGCGCCTTTCGCTCTTCCCGCTCCCGGATCAGGGCGCGCTGACGGGTCGCCAGTGCGTCCCGTTTTTCCTGCTCAGCGGCCGCCCGGGTTTCCAGCTGGAAGCGGTTCTCGGCCAGGGCATCAAGGGTCTGCTGATAGGCTTCGAGAGCCTCCAGCCGCGCTTCGGTGAAGTAGCGGTGGTAGCGGACCATACGATCGACGGTGTCCGGCGATTGCTGATTGAGCAGCAGTTTTACAAAATCTTCGCCGCTCATCCGGTACGCGGCAGCCAGATGGTCGGCGATGTGCTGGGCCTGGGTGGCCCGCTGTTTTTCCAGCTCCTGCTGCTCGCTGGTCAGCCGGCGCAGGTCCTGCTCCACCGCCCGCAGAGCGCCGGCTGCCTCTTCGACCTCCCGGGCGACCTTGGCAACTTCGTTGTCTTTAGTCTGGAGATCTTTCTCCCAGCGCACCCGCTGCCTGCCCGCGTCGGAAAACCACTCATCCAGGGCGTTGAGTCGCTTCGCGACACCGTCCAGGGCTTTCCGGGCCGCGGCCGGGTCTTCGATGCTGGTGGCCGGAGCCGCACCGGCCGCCGGCGCAGCGACGGCGGCGAGCGTCAGTATCAGCAGGGACTGGCAAAGACCGGGGCGGGCTTTCAAGCGCTTTACGGGGCGGCGTCGTTGACCAGAGCACGCCTGGCCATGCTGACCAGAGACTGTCCGGTCATCTCGATGGGCTTGTCGAGATGCATCAGGTCCAGCAGGGTGGGGGCCACATCGGAAAGTAAACCGCCTTCTGCGAACTCGACTTCCTGGGGACCGATATAGACGAGGGGCACCGGCTCACTGGTATGGGCGGTGTGTGCCTGGCCGGTGCCGTGGTCGCGCATCTTTTCCACGTTGCCGTGGTCGGCGGTGATGAGCATCTGGCCGCCGGTCTCAATGAGCGCTTTTTCTATGCGGCCAAGGCAGCCATCCAGGGTTTCCACGGCGGATACCGCCGCTGCGAACACACCGGTGTGGCCGACCATGTCGCCGTTGGCATAGTTGCAGACGATAAAGTCATAGTCTCCGGAGCGGATTGCACCGACCAGTTCGTCCGTCACCTTTTTAGCGCTCATCTCCGGACACAGATCGTAAGTGCTCACTTTCGGTGACGGAATCAGAATCCGGCGCTCTCCTTCAAAGGGATCCTCTCTGCCTCCGGAGAAGAAAAAGGTCACATGAGCGTACTTTTCGGTCTCTGCCAGACGCAGCTGGGTTTTCCCCTGGTGGGCCAGATACTCGCCGAGAGTGTTGGTCAGGGTCGCCGGTTCGAAGGCACAGGAGGCATCGATGTCGTCGGCATAGCGGGTCAGCATCAGAAAATCGCTCAGCGCCACGACGCTGCGTCGCTCAAAGTCACTGAAGCCGGGGTCGATCAGCGCCCGGGTGAGCTGTCGGGCGCGATCTGCCCGGAAATTCATGTAGATCACGGCGTCGCCGTCGTGCATGCGCGCCGGGATTTCGCCCGCCGCATGGATGGCCGTAGGCTGCACGAATTCATCCCCTTCGTCCCGGGCATAGGCTGCGTCCAGTCCTTCAACCGCACTGGTCGCGTGGAAAGGGGCTTCCCCCCGCACCAGCAGATTGTAGGCGCGCATCACCCGATCCCAGCGCCGGTCCCGGTCCATGGCGAAATAGCGACCGCAGATTGAAGCGATGTGGCCATTGCCCAGCTCTGCCAGCAGAGCCTGTGCGTGTTCGAGGGAGTCCCGCGCGCTGCGGGGTGGCGTATCCCGGCCGTCCAGGAAGGCATGGAGGAGCACCCGCTCGACTCCGGCGGCTGCCGCGATGCGTAACAGGCCGAAAATCTGATCTTCGTGGCTGTGCACGCCGCCCGGGGACAGCAGGCCCATGACATGCAGTGTGCCTGCCGCTTTCTGGACCCGATCAAACGTTCGGTTCAGGGCCGGGTTGCGGGCAAACTCACCCCGTTCGAGCGCGAGGTTGATGCGGGTGAGCTCCTGGTAGACGACCCGGCCTGCCCCCAGGTTCATATGCCCGACTTCGGAATTGCCCATCTGCCCATCCGGCAGGCCGACATCGGTACCGGATCCGGAGATCAGGCTATGGGGGTTTTCTGCCCAGTAGCGGTCCCAGTTGGGGGTGCGGGCATGAAAGATGGCATTGTCTTCGGGGCTGTCGCTGTGGCCGAAGCCGTCCAGTACCACGAGCACGGTAGTGTTCTTCATCAGTGTCCCTGTCGCCGGCACTGCTGGAAGGATTGCGCCGGCCGGTGGCTGGGACCGGGGATTCTAGGGAGCCACCGGCCAAACAGCAACGCGATTCGGCACCCGGGGGCAGCTGTGTATAATCGCGCCCTCTTGAAAAAGCGTGCTGCCCCAATCGCATGGACCAGTTCATCGAATTCGTGACCAATCATCCGTTCCTGATCGGCACCTTCATCATCCTGCTCACCCTCTTCATCCGCAATGAGACCCGCCGCGGCGGCCAGTCCGTTTCGGTGCAGAAGCTGGTGGACATGGTTAATCGGGAAAACGCCCTGGTTCTCGATGTGCGGGATAAGAAAGAGTTTGAAGCCGGCCACATAGTGGACGCAGTCAATATTCCCTACGGCGCCCTTGAGGCCCGCCTGGATGAGCTCGCCAGGTACCGCGAGCGACCGATTGTGGTGGCCTGCCGCATGGGCCAGCACTCCGGTGCTGCGGGGACCCTGTTGCGCAAAAAGGGCTTCGTTAACGTCAGCCGACTGACCGGGGGTATCGCCGAGTGGCGGAATCAGAATCTCCCGGTGGTGAAGACGTGAGCGATGCCCGCAGCCAGATGCGTCTTGAACGCATCTACCTGAAGGATGCTTCCTTTGAATCCCCGAATGCGCCCACGGTTTTTCAGGAAACCTGGAAACCCGACATCGGGCTGGAGATAAACACCCGCTCCCAGAAGATCGGTGAGGAACATTACGAGGTGGTGCTCACCGTGACTGCCAGGGCGGAGACAGCGGGCAAGACGGCCTTCATAGTCGAAGTGCAGCAGGCGGCCCTGTTTCTGATCCGCGGTCTGGACAGCGCCCAGCTGCACCGGACCCTGGGCACCCTCTGCCCGGGCACCCTGTTCCCCTACGTGCGGGAGGCGGTGGACTCACTCACGGTGCGGGGCGGTTTTCCGCCGCTGAACCTGGCGCCCATGAATTTCGAGGCCGCGTACGAAGAAGCCCTCAGGCAGTCAAAGGCCAGTAGCCAGCCTCATTGACCGCCCGGATAGCCGAGCTGCCGCCACGCTTCATAGGCCGCAACCGAAACCGTATTCGCAAGATTGAGACTGCGCGAATGTTCGCGCATCGGCACACGCAGCACCTGGTCTGCAGGCAGGCTCTCCAGCAGTTCAGCAGGCAGTCCCGACGTCTCAGGGCCGAACAGCAGTACGTCGTTCAGACTGAATACCGCGTCATTAAATTGACGCGAACCCCGGGTGCTGAAGGCCCACACCCGGTCGACGCCGGTCACCCCCAGTGCTTTCTCCAGAGAATCGTGTACCTGCACCCGTGCCCACTCGTGATAGTCGAGTCCGGCACGCCTGAGTCTGCTGTCGTCCAGAGTGAACCCCAGCGGCTGCACCAGATGCAGGCTGGCGCCTGTGTTGGCACACAGACGGATGATGTTGCCGGTATTCGGGGGAATCTCCGGCTGGTAGAGGACGATGTGAAACGGCATCGGGAATGAATCCTTGAACGGTGTCTCTTTTCGAAACCCGGCAGTTATGGAATCCGTTCCTATACTCAATGACAGAGTAGGAAAAGGAGTACCGGATTGCGAGCGCTCGAACGCTGGCTTCCACGTTGGCTGAATCTGGCTCCGGCGGACGCCCGTCCACCGGCGGCCGTCTATATTTCCGGTTCCGGGGTGGCGGTGGCGAAGGGCGTTTACCGTGATGGCCGCTTTGAGGTGGAACTTCGGGCGGATCCGATCGAAGCACTGGCCGAGTCCCGGGACATGCTCAAACGCCAGAGTGAGGATGTCGGCCTGCGCAATACCGCCTGCAACCTGGTGCTCGCACCCGAATTCTACAGCGTGTCTCTGGTGGAAAAACCCCAGGTGGCGGAAGCCGACCTCAAAGATGCCGTGCGCTGGCAGGTACAGGAGAACGTCGACTTCCCGGTGGAGCAGGCGACTCTCGATGTCTTCCCGCTGCCGGATTCCGCCTCCCGGACCCGACCCATGGTGTTCGTGGTGGCCATGCAGACCGAGTTTCTGAAGGTGCTGCTCTCCAAGGTTCATGAAGCCGGTATCGAAGTCAGCAGTGTCGATATTTCGGAACTGGCGTTGCGCAACATCGTGCACGGTCTGTTTCCGGAAGCGGATCAGGGTGTCGCGCTGTTGCGGCTGACCGCGGCGAGCGGGGTGATCAACATCTCCCGGGGCGATGAGCTGTTTCTCTCACGGCGCGTCTCCACGCTGCCATCGCAATACGATGCCGCCGTCTGGGACGGCCTGCGCGAAAAACTGCTGCTGCAGGTGCAGCGATCGATCGACTATTACGAAAGTGCAATGTCCCAGCCTCCCTGCAACGGCTGCCTGGTTGCGGCCACCCACGGCTGGCAGGACCCGGTGTGCGATTACCTGGGCGAAATGCTGCCGGTTCCGATACGTCCGATCCGGGATGAACTGCGCAACCTGTTCGACATCCGTCTGCATAATCCGGAACCGGTTCAAATTGACTGGGACCAGATCTCGGTAGCCCAGCGCAACGCATTGAGTGCCGCACTGCCCGCACTCGGCGGGCTGTTGCGACGACTGCGGGATCGCAGCAGCGGCGCACTGGAGGCTGCGGCATGAAACAGCAGGTGAATCTGCTCAGCGATGATCTGCTCCCGCGAAGAGAACCGCTCGGCCTCGGTCATCTTCTCGCCGCCTGGGCATTTCTGGGTGTGGTGCTGGCGCTGTTCAGCGGCTGGCAGGGTATCGGAATCTGGCGGATGGCATCGCAGCTCACCGAAACCCGGGCCCAGTGGGAGCTGATCGATGCATCCAACGAACAACTCAAGCAGGAGAACGAGTCCCGCACCGACAGTGGCCTGCGCCATGAGGTGGAAGCGCTGCGGACCGCAAGGGCCGAGCAGCAGCAGCTGGTACTGCTGCTCAAGGATTACCAGTCGGATCAGGCAAACGGTTTCTCGGGATATCTCAACGACCTCGCCGACCACCAGGTGAAGGGCATGTGGCTGTCACAGATCCGCTTCGATCAGGGTGGCCGGCGCATACAGCTCAAAGGTCTCACAACGGATCCCAGGCACGTGCCCCAGTTCCTGGTGGCACTGTCGGAAGGGCACAGCTTCAACGGACATCGTTTTGATGGCTTCGCGCTACAGGAGATCGAAACGGGTCTGCTGGAGTTTGTGATCAACGGGCCGGAAGGGGATGGCTGAATGAGTGAATCCTCAACCCGAAAGATCAGTCTGAATGGCACCGGACTTCGGGAACGGTACAGGTCGTATTCGCTGCGGGAACGGGTACTTGTCAGCCTGGCCGTGCTTTCCGCTACCTGGATGATCTGGAGCATCACGGTGGGTGGATTTCTCGAGCGGTCCAAGGCTGAAATCAGCGCCAGCAGTAATGAAGTCTACATACAGCTGCAGTCAGAAGTCGCAGAGCAGACCCGGCTGCAGCAGGCGCGTCTGCATGACCCGGATGCGGCGCTCAAGCAGGAACGCCAGGCGATCGACCGGGAGCTGAAGCTGCTCAGTGTGAAACTCGGCGGCGTCCTGGATCGTTTCGTGCCACCGGAGCAGATGCCGGCGCTGCTCAGGGATGTGATCCGACATCACGATGGGCTGAAGCTGAAAAAGATTTCCAAGCTGCCCGTCGAAGCCATATCCATGAATGCGGATCCGGAAGCGGAATCCGAGCCACCGCTGGCCATCTATCGGCATTCAATGCGTCTCGAATTTGAAGGTGAGTACTTTCAGGTACTCGCCTATCTCACGGAACTGGAGAGCAGCGAGTGGCAGCTTGGCTGGCGCGAACTCGATTATCTGGTGGAGGAATATCCCCGTGCCGCAGTTGCAGTGGAGATAGAAACGCTCAGTCGAGAGAAAGGGTGGATTGGTGTTTAAGCCTGAAAAATCCGACTGCCGAATTTCGCTCCGCACGGTGCCGGGTTCGATTGCGCTGATGGTATGTCTGATCTCGAGTGTCGCAACCGGCGATTCGGTCCGGGACCTGCGCGCAGGGCGCGGTGATCCGACCCGGCCGGAGCGCTGGAGTGCAGTACAGCCCCAGGCAACCATGGAGTTGCCGACCTTGAGTTCGGTACTGCTCGGAAGCGGACGGAAGCTTGCAGTGCTCGATGGCCGGGTGATGGCGGAAGGTGAAATGCGCGCGGGCATGAAGCTGTGGAAGGTGGAATCGGATCGGGTGGTACTGACCCTCAATGACAGTGCTCCTGTGACTGTGCGTCTGGACAGGGCGAATGTGATCAAGGAAAACCGGTGAACGACTACATCATGAATCTACGACTGTTCGGCCTGGGCACTCTGCTGCTGCTGTCCGGATGCGCAACGATTGGTCCAACGGTTGCTCGGGACTCAGACAGCGCTGACAAGCAGATTGCCGCGATCGAAGAAGGTGTGGCGGTGAACGAGGGCCTGGCGGCGGAATCCCGGGCGGTTTCCCGGGCGATGCTCGATGCGCTGACTCCGGAGCCGGATGCCGAAGCGCTGGATGCGGATCCGCGCTTCGACCTGTCGGTGAACGGCATTCTGTCACAGGAGTTCTTCCGGGGGCTGGTGCGCGATACCCCTTACAACATGGTAGTGCATCCGGATGTGAATGGTCAGGTCAGCCTCGATCTGAAGGATGTGACCGTGGCGGAAGTCATGGAAATCATGCGCGACGTCTACAGCTATGACTACGAACGCAGCGGTAACCTCTACCGGGTTTATCCGAATGTGCTGCGCACCGAGGTGTTTCAGATCGACTATCTGAACGTGGAGCGCAAGGGCAGCTCGGAAATGCAGGTAAGTGCGGGGCGGGTATCGGATACCAGAGGGTCGGGGAGCATCGAGGAAGGCTACTCCGGACTTTCCGCCAGCGGCGTCTATGCCACCAGCACCAATCGTGGCGGCACCGTTGTAGGTACCAAGGTCAATACCGATGCGCAGACGAATTTCTGGGCGGAACTGCAGTCGACACTGCAGACCATCATTGCCGGTGACGAAGGCTCGTCGATCGTGGTGACGCCCCAGGTGGGGCTGGCCGTGGTCCGGGCCAAGCCGGATTCGCTGTATGCCGTGCGCTCCTATCTTTCCCAGGTGGAAAACACCCTGCACCGTCAGGTGATCATCGAAGCGAAGATTCTCGAAGTGACACTCAAGGAAGGCTTCGAGGCGGGCATCGACTGGAATAACTTCGGTAAGGAGTCCGGCGGCACTTTCTATCCGACGTCTACGGTTGATGCCAACGGCAACACTGTGGTGCGGCCCGGAAGCAGCAAGGATCTGGGCGCGGAACTGGTACCCGGAGCGGCTGAGTTCTTCAATCCCCTGGGCTCGGCCTTTACCTTCTATGCGAGTTTCTCCGACTTCGAGATCACGATCGATCTGCTCGAAACCCAGGGGTCTGTGCAGGTGCTTTCCAGTCCGCGGATATCGACCGTGAACAACCAGAAGGCGGTCATCAAGGTCGGCGAAGACGAGTTCTTCGTGACCGATATCTCGTCGAATACGATCACAGCGGGCAGTTCGATCAACACCAACGACTCGCCGGAACTGACCCCGTTTTTCTCCGGAATCGCGCTCGATGTCACGCCCCAGATCAGCGACCTGGGAGACGTGATCCTGCACATCCATCCGACGATCAGCGAAGTCAAAGAACAGCAGAAGAACATCGCCGGAAAGATCATTCCGCTGGCAATGAGCACCATTCGGGAGTCGGACAGCATCGTCCGGGCGAAGAACGGGCAGATTATCGTGATCGGTGGACTGATGCAGAACATAGCGTTTGACGACGGCGCCGGGGTGCCGTTTTTCAAAAATATCCCCGGTGTCGGAAATCTGTTCAAACAGAAAGCGATGAGCAGCACGAAGAGCGAACTGGTGATTCTGCTCAAGCCCATGATCGTGGATGAGAAAGTCCAGGTCGAAGCGCTCAACGACAGTCTGAAAAACCTCAAGACCCTTCGTTCCGTACTGAATTCGAATGGTTAGTTAAGGAGGCGGCATGAAAGGTGAACGAACAGCCGGCGCCCTGCAGTACCCGGCCTATCTTCTCGTGTGGAGCCTCGGGATCCTCTTCTTCACCGGCGGCTTCTATCGAGCCGATGCTGCCCTTGTGTCTGTACTTCCCATCGCATTTGAACCCCTGGCATCGGTGCCATCACTCGTTACCGACAGTGAATTCAGGGTCGATCTCGATGCCGCGCTGAGCGAGAGCGAAGTAATGGCCGGACGCTGGCAGCCCGGGCGTGAGTCGGTGGACAAGGCTGTGTCGCCTCCACTGTCAGAAGTCCGGAGGTCCTCCGCCCCAGTGGCCGGACATGCGGTGTCCGGAATCGCGACAGTAAAGAGTGCAGAACGCTCGAGTGACCGGGAAGTCAATGCACGGCCTGATGAGACATCGAGCGAGCGAGCGCCAGTGTCAGGGGCGGTGCCGGAAGCATCAATGGAGAAGCGAGCTGTCTCGAACTCTACCCCTCGTGTGAGCGAGGAAGTCGTTGCACTGCGGCGTGAAGCCCGCAAGGCGCTCAACGGCGGTGACAGTGGTCGGGCCTTCCGGGTGCTGATGCGGAACGTGCGGGTAGCCGGTAACGACAAAGAGTATCTGGCTCTGCTGGCAGTAGCTGCTCTGGAGCAGCGGCTGCCAAGGGAAGCGCTGCTGGTTTACGAGAAACTCATCAAGCTGGACCGGCTGGATTCGCGCTGGTGGATGGGGCTCGCGGTGTGCCAGGAACGTCTGGGCGCGGATGCCACCGCCATCTACGAAGAAGTGGTACGCCTCACCGAGGAAGGCAGTGATCTGCAGCGACTGGCCCTGGATCGACTCGATACAGCACCTGGTGTGACCTGATGTCGAGTGCCCGACACAAGGTTCGCATCGGTGATCTGCTCGTCAGCAAGGGCGAGATTACCGAGGCTCAGCTTCAGGAAGCACTCGCGGAGCAGAAGAAGTCGGGGCTGAAACTCGGCCGGATCCTGGTGGACCGGGACTTCGTCGAGGAAGACCGCTTCCTGATGTTTCTTTCCGAGCAGCTCGGAGCACCTTTTTACGACCTCAAGGCCTTCAACTTCGATCTGAAAGTGGTATCCCGGCTGCCGGAAACCTATGCGCGGCGATATCGGGCACTGGTACTCGAAGAGAAGGAGGGTGAACTGATCGTGGGCATGGTCGATCCCATGGACATATTCGCCTACGACGAGCTGTCACGACAGCTCGGTCAGCCGATCAGCGTGGCCGTGGTACGGGAGAGCGAGCTGCTGGCGATGCTCGACATGGCCTATCGCCGCACCAGCGACATCGTCAGTTTTGCCAGCGAACTCGAAGGTGAACTGTCCGCCGATCAGTTCACCTTGAGCTATGAAGCAGGCGAGGACGACGCCAGCACTCCGGTTGCCCGGCTGCTGCATTCGATCATGGAAGATGCGGTACAGATCCGCGCTTCCGATGTACACATCGAACCCGACGAAAGCGTGCTCAGAATCCGTCAGCGGGTCGACGGTGTGCTGCAGGAACAGACAGTGAAGGAAACCAGAATCGCATCGGCGCTGGTTTCCCGGCTGAAGCTGATGGCCGGTCTGGATATTTCTGAAAAGCGCCTGCCCCAGGATGGCCGCTTCGAGATCCGGGTCAAGGACCGCGGCATCGATGTCCGCCTGTCGACCATGCCGGTGAGTCACGGTGAATCCGTAGTTATGCGGCTGGCAGACCATTCGAGTGCAGCCGGACGTCTCGAGCAGCTGGGTATGTCCGACGCCATGCTGAAGCGATTCCGCTTTCTCATCACACGACCCAACGGCCTGGTGCTGGTGACCGGGCCGACCGGCAGTGGTAAGACGACCACGCTCTACGGCGCACTGAACGAACTCAACTCGCCGGAAAAAAAGATCATCACGGTGGAAGATCCCGTGGAATATCAGTTGCAGCGGATCAACCAGGTCCAGGTGAATCCGAAGATCGGCCTGACCTTCGCTGCCGTGCTGCGGGCGACCCTGCGCCAGGATCCGGACATTCTGCTGGTTGGCGAGATCCGCGACCGGGAAACAGCGGAGATCGCGCTGCGCGCGTCCATGACCGGGCACCTGGTGCTGTCCACGCTGCATACCAACGATGCCATCTCCAGCGCCACACGACTGCTTGATATCGGTGTCGAAGGCTATCTTGCGGCGAGTTCCCTGCGGGGGGTGATCGCACAGCGGCTGGTACGCCGGCTCTGTGAGCGATGCAATGAGCCCGCCGTGCTCGATGATCAGCAGTATGCCTGGCTGGATGCCATTGTCGGTGACGAGCGCGCGCATTCGCTGACATTCTTTCGAGGTCGGGGATGTAACCACTGCAATCAGACCGGCTATCGTGGACGCATCGGGGTGTTCGAGCTGCTGGAGCTCAATGAGGATCTCGCCAACGCTCTGCGAGCGGATGATGCAGTGGGCTTCGCTACCCGGGCCAGGCAGCAGCCCGGCTACAGACCGCTGGTGCTGAGTGCCCTCGACTACGCAATAGAAGGACACACGGCCATCAGCGAAGTGCTGGCGCTTTCGGGGCAGGTCGAAGATCTGCAGATCGAAGGTGCGCCCGGTTTCCGTGGCATGACGCAGGAGGCATCTATTCATCCGGGATCGATCCATCCGGGAGAGGCAGGTCCGCGGCACTAGCCGTGGGTTGACAGATGCCGAAATTCAATTTTACAGCGCGGGAGCCGGATGGTCAGACGGTTTCCGGTCATCGCGAGGCGCCCTCCGCCGGAGTACTCGCCCGGGAGTTGAGCGGTGCCGGCGCCATTCCGTTGTCTATTGTCGAGCAGGAAATCGTCGAGGATCACAGTGTCTCGAGCATTCCTCTCTTTGCACCGAAGGTGTCGATCGATGAGGTCATTCTGTTCAGCCGACAGATGCACAGCCTGACCAAGGCGGGTATCTCCATCGTGCGTGCAGCGAGAGGACTGTCCGAATCGCAGAAGAATCCCTACTTTTCGGAAGTACTTGCGGATATCGGCACCAACCTGGAGTCCGGCATCGACCTGGCAACAAGCTTCCGTCGTCACCCGCGGGTATTTTCAGAGCTCTATGCCAGCGTGATTCATGTCGGCGAGAACACCGGTCGACTCGATACGGCCTTTCGTCAGATCGCCCGCTATCTCGAGATTGAGCGGGAAACCAGAAAGCGCATCAAGGCCGCAACCCGGTACCCGTCCTTTGTGCTCGCAACGATCGCCATCGCAATTGTGATTCTGAATATCTTTGTGATCCCGGCCTTTGCACAGGTATTTGCCAAATTCAATGCCGAGCTGCCCTGGCAGACCCGGGCCATCATCGGGCTGTCGGATTTTTTTGTGGACTACTGGATGTTCCTGCTGGCGGGCGCTGCCGCTTCAGCTTATGCGGTGCTGCGCTATCTGCAGACACCGGAAGGTCGATTTCACTGGGACCGGATCAAGCTGCGTCTGCCGATTCTCGGCAGCATATTCGAAAGGATCAATCTGAGCCGGTTCTGCCAGACGTTCGCCATGGTGCTGCGCGCGGGTGTGCCCATCACCCAGGGCCTGTTTGTGGTCGCCAAAGCGATCGGCAATGAATACATGGCCGATCGGGTGACCGGCATGCGCCAGGGGATAGAGCGTGGCTCGAGTGTGTCCCAGACTGCCAGAGAGAGCGGCATGTTCACACCCGTGGTTCTGCAGATGATCGCGGTAGGCGAAGAGACCGGCTCCATGGATGAACTGCTGGAACAGGCGGCCAGTTTCTATGAAGAGGAAGTGGATTACGAACTGAAGTCACTTACCGACGCGGTGGAACCGATACTCATCATCGCGATCGGCATCATGGTGCTGATACTGGCACTGGGAGTCTTCCTGCCGCTGTGGGATCTGTCATCGGTCGCGACGAGGCGTTGAGGCTTTCCAGTATCGGTCGATCATCGCCGCGCAAGTTTCCAGATCTCTTCTACGCTTAAGTCAGAGTCGAGCCAGTCTTCGGGTATTCCCCGTGGGTACGCCTCTGACTGAGTCGCTATAGAACGCAAGGAGCTTTTCATGCAACGCATTTCAACCGGATTTACCATCGTGGAGCTGGTTGTGGTGATCATCCTTCTGGGGATCCTCGCCGCAACCGCGCTGCCGAGATTCATCGATGTGGACGACGACGCCCATGCTGCCGCTGTGCAGGGCGTAACCGGCGGTCTGCAGACGGGTGTTTCCCTGTTTCACGCGCAATGGATCGCCAATGGCGCACCCAGTGCGAACACCCGGGTCGCCGAGTACGGGAACCTGAGAACCAATGCTGCCGGCTATCCCTATGGTCAGGCGAACCGCAGTGCGGGGACCAGCAACGTCACGACGTCGGCCGACTGCATGGAGGTCTTCCGGGGCGTTCTGCAGGGCGGCCCTTCAATTTCCGCCGCAGCTACAGCAGCTGCTGTCATCGGCCGCACCACAGACTTCACAGCGGTACAGGTGGCCCCGAACTGCAACTACTACTACACGGCCCAGGGCAACAGGGCTGGAGACGTCATCCCGATGCTGGTTTACGACTCAACGACCGGTATCGTGACGGCGACTACCGCCACGCTGTAATGATTCCGCCGACTCGCGGGTGTGCCTGTGATGGAGGTTCCGGCAATCAATGATCTGCACCCCGGCACTGACCGGGGCGCGCCGGTATCCGCTGCAGGTGGATTCACCATCGTCGAGCTGGTCACGGTCATCATTCTGCTCGGGATTCTGAGCATGGTCGCCATGGCCAGGTTTGTTCAGCCCAGTGCCTTCGTGCCGGGTATCGTCGGCCAGAAGCTCGTCGCCGAGAGTCGGATCGCTCAGCAGCTGGCAGTGTCCCGGGCCGATGCCAGAGTCTCACTGCGGCTGGACCGGCAGGGTGGTGACTGGCGCATGCAGGTCAGCACCGACGTCGATGGCGTCCTTCGCACTGAGCTGGTGGATGCGGACAACTCCCGAATACAGGCAACCAGCGGCGGTGCGAGTGCTTTCATCACTGCGGCGACGGCCCTGTCTGTCGGCTACTCACAATCCGGTGATCTCAGTGCTGTGCTCATTGGCACAACGGTGGGTGATGCCACGTTGGGTGTCGATCTCCTCGTTGCCGGTGACAGCGACCGCCAGGTCTGTATCCACCCGTCCGGGTACTCGGCCAGTGCCGCCTGCATCTGATCTCAAAGCCATGGGCGGCTTCACGCTGGTGGAGCTGATCGTCACCATGATGCTGATCAGTGTGGCCGTACTCGGTATCAGCTATGCGCTGAGCTTTGCCTTCAGTCACCAGAGCGACGGGCTGTGGCAGGTGAAGAGTATCGCACTGGCACAGTCGTACATCGAAGAAATCAGTGCCCGTCGATTTGATGAGATGACTCCGGTGGGTGGGGTACCCCCCTGTTCCGCTTCGACCACGGCCTGCACAGCACCGGGTCCTGAAGGAGAGTCACGCGCACTGTTCGACGATGTCGATGACTATGACGGTCTGAATGAATCCCCGCCCCGGGATGCCCAGGGTAGTGCGCGCCCGGGATATGAAGGTTATCGGGTGCTGATCTCGGTCGAATACATGAATGCCGGACAGATCGGTGCGCTCAACCTCGATGATGCGACCGACGCCAAGCTCGTACTGGTTTCCGTGATTCCTCCCGGCGGGTCGACGATGAGCTTCCCCGTGCTGCGGACGAATTTCTGATGGGTGGGCGGGAACAGCAGGGATTCACGCTGGTCGAGCTGATCACTGTGATCATGGTGCTGGGCATTCTGTCCATCGGCACAGTACGTTTCATCACGGACTCCACTTCCGGTCTGGCCTCCACCATTTCCCGCTCCGAACTTGCCGGCGATACGCTGTTCGCTGTCGAACGGATCAGCCGGAGTCTGCGGGATGCGCTGCCCAATTCGGTACGGGTTGCGGGCTCCTGCATAGAGTTTGTGCCGGTTGTGGCGGCTTCCAGCTACCGTACGCTCCCGGTTGCGGCTGCGGCCAGCAGCTTCCTGGCGGTGCCGTTTGACCCGCTCCCGGTTCCTGCGGGGCTGCGTTCTGTGGTGTATCCGGGTGCGAGTCTGTACTCGATGAGTTCACCCGGAGTCATCAGCGGGCCGGTCAGCGTTTCGGCTGCGGATGCCAACAATGAAGTGACGGTGACCATGGCGGCGCCGCATCAGTTCAGCTTGGAGTCTCCGAGCGAACGGGTATTCCTCGTAGACGCGCCGATCAGCTACTGCGTGGATGGCGGACGCCTGTGGCGTTATCAGAACTATGGGTTTCTCCCCGCCCAGCCGGTGGCCGTCGATCTCCCCGCCGGCCGACCAGACCGCGCGCTGATCGCCGAGAGCGTGGCAAATCCTGCGCCCTTCACCATCGCTGTGGCCAGCCTCACCCGCAATGCGGTGGTGAAAATAGAAATGGAGTTCGTTCGCGGCACCGACAGCGTGCGAATCGATGACCTCGTGCAGGTGCGCAATGTACCTTAAGCAGACGGGTATCGGCCTGGTGTCAGCCATCTTCCTGATCGTGGTGGTGGGCCTGCTGGTGGTCGCCATCACGTCCATGGTGCGGACATCCGGAGATGAGTTTGCACAGAATGTGCTCAACTACCGGGCGTTCCTGGCTGCCGAGTCCGGATCCCAGCTCGGTCTGAACCGGATATTCGCACCTTCCGGCAGTGGCGTTTGTGCCGGCTGGACCTTCACCTTTGAGACCATCGGGCTGCGCGCGTGTCAGGCAGCGGTGCAGTGTCGAAGTGAAGTGGTCGACAGCGTGCCCTACTACACGGTGCAGAGCGATGGCCGTTGCGATCTGGGTGGCTATGTGGCTCAGCGCCGCGTACTGGTGAGGGCCAAACCATGAGCAGAACTCTGTGCCGTTGTCTGCTCGGCCTGCTGCTGGCGGGTCAGGTTCAGGCCTACGATCTCCTGGATCCGACGTATCCGGCCTTCATCACGCTGGCCGATCGACAACTGAACAACAGCACCTGGGCGGCGGCGAATCTGCTGGATGACAACGGCTCGACCCGCTGGCTTTCCGATCGGCGTGACAATGATCTGATTTTCGCCTTCAACCCGGCCATGGCAGCGCGCTGCTTCGGCGAGTTCAGACTGCAGAACTATGGTGGCAATCGATCGATCCGGGAGTTCATGCTGCTGCACACGATGGATGCATCGCTGAGTGCGGATACCGGCACGAACGGCTGGACGCCTATCGTTGCCGATCAGACCCCGAGCGGACTCGTCAATCATCTGCATTGGGGACAGGGTGGTCGGTTGACGGCCATCAATCGTGAACTCAACAGCACCAGCTGGGCGGCCGCGCATATCAACAACGGCAACCTCGGCGATTTCTGGTTGAGCGACCGTGGTAACAACACACTGGAATTCGCCTTCGATACTGACTGGAACGGCGCCACGGGGGATGCGATCAATGTGCGCGAGCTGGCTCTGCACAACTACGGTGGTACGCGTTCTATCGCGCGGTTTCAGGTCGAAGTGAGTCAGGACGGTACTACCTGGCAGCGCCTCGAAGTTCCGGGCAGTGGCGGTGGTCAGGCAGATTTCAATTTTGCGCTGACACACGAAGGTGGCGCGATCGACGTCATCAACAGGGAGCTCAATGCGACAAGCTGGGCGGCTGCAAACATTCATGATGGCACCAGCCAGAGTATCTGGCTCAGTGATCGCACCAACAACAATCTGGATTTTTCCTTCGACCCGGACGGCGACGGCACGACCGGATTAAATGGCGACGCGGACGACTATTTCACGCTGGAGCGCATTGCCATTGAAAACTATGGCGGCAGCCGTTCGGTACGTCACTTTCAGGTGCTGGTTCAGACGGCGATGGAGCCCGCCTGGAAAGCCATTCCGGTGCCGGGCAGTGTCCCGGGATCAGCGGATTTCAATTTTCTGCTGTCGCACCAGGGTGGCCGACTGGATGTGATCGACAGCCAGCTGAACGGCACGAGCTGGGCGGCGGCCAATGTTCATGATGGTTCCAGCCAGACCATCTGGCTCAGCAGCCAGGCCAACAACCGCCTCGATTTCGTTTTCGATACCGACGGTGACGGAAGCACGGGCGGCGCCGGGGATCGCTTCAGGTTCGAAAGTTTTGCGCTGGAAAACTATGGCAGCGCCAGATCGATCAGAGACTACCAGGTCGAAGTGATGACTGCGGCAGTGCCGGTGTGGACGAAACTGACTGTGCCCGGCAGCGGCTCCGGCGACCCGGGATTCAATTTCCTGTCAGTGCATGAGGGCGGTCGGCTGACCGCCATCAATCGCGAACTCAACAGCACCAGCTGGGCAGCAGCCAACATCCACGACGGCAGCCCCAACTCGATCTGGCTGAGTGATCGGCAGACCAATACTCTGGAATTCGCCTTCGACACCAGGCTGGATGGCACTACGGGTGATGGAGTGGACTTCGCCACCCTGCGCATGCAGAACTACGGCAGCAGCCGCTCGGTAGCAACCTTCGAGATCGATGTGCGCCGGGGTGGTGGAGTGTGGCAGGCAGTTACAGCACCAGGGGGCGGCACCGTGTTCAACGCTGCTCAGGACAGTGCGGTACAGAGCTGGTCTGTCGCGGTGCCAGGCAATGTTTCAGGCGTCCGGTTCCGTACGCTCAGCAACTACGGCGATACCTACACGGGCGTTCGCGAGCTGGAGGTGGTTGGAGATGCCCGGGGCCCGAGTCATACCTTCACCGCCGCCCAGAGCGCGGCAGAACAGATCGTCAACCTCCCACCGGCTGCGCAGCCGGTTCAGGTGACGGCTGTGCGGCTGCGAGCGATCAACAACTATGGCGACAGCAGTTACACCGGCGCACGCGAGTTCAAGGTGCTGGGTGCCAGCGTTACCCGCAGTACAACCTTCGAAGCCACACAGGGGTCGGCGGAGCAGGTGTTTGTCATCGATCCAGCCGATCGGCCGACCGGGGTAACGGCGGTTCGATTGCAGACCATCAGCAATTACGGCGACACCTATACGGGAATCCGGGAGCTGCGCCTGCTCGGCGCTTCCGTATCCCCGTCCCACACCTTCGAGGCAGCCGACTCGTCGGTACGGCAGACCTTCGTGCTCGATCCGGAAGATGTGGTCAGCGGTGTCGTGGCGGTCAGGGTGCGTACGCTCAACAATCACGGTGACAGCTCTTACATCGGTGCCCGCGAGTTCGAGGTACTGGGAGATCCTGTGGGACCGTCCTATCTGTTCTCCGCCGCTCAGGGGGTCGCATCCCAGAGCTGGAATTTCACGCCGGCTACTGCGCGTCTGTTCCGCCTGCACACGACCGACAATTTCGGTGACACCTACACGGGTGCTGCGGAAATCGGACTGGAAACCTCGCTGACCTGCGAAGCCCTGGCGGTGTGGCATCTGGATGAGACCAGCTGGGACAACGTCAATGACAGCTCGGGTAATGGCTACATGGGGGCGGCAGCGAATGGCCCGGTCACCAGTTTCGATGATCCGATCGTGCCGAATTCCCCCGGCACCTGCCGCTACGGTGTATTCGACGGGCAGGACGACTATCTGAGTTTTCCGACTCTGCCGGATCTCACCGGCAGTTTCACCATCGCCGCCTGGATACGCCCGAATCGATTAACCGGCGATCAGCGGATATTCGCCGATGATCGCAACAACAGCGGTGGTTACGCATTCAGTCTCGGAGATGGTGGTGCGGGTCGATTGAGATTCTTCTCGCGTCGGGTATCCCCGGTGAGCCTGGACAGTCCGCCGGTCATCACAGCCGGTGCCTGGCAGTTCGTAGCCGTCGTCCACGATGTGGTCAACAGAACCCGCAGCATCTATGTGGATGGCGGTACGACTCCGGTGGCCCAGGCGACCTATACAGGTTCCTGGGGAACGGATCCGGGTCCTGCGAGTGTCGGTGGAGAAGTCGACGGCACCTCCGAGGGGGTGCCGCGATGGCGCTTCGATGGTGAGATCGACGAAGTCACCATATTTCAGCGTCCCTTGAGCGGTGTCGAGCTCGCCGCCCTGCGGAACGAAACCCACATCTGTGCATCCTACGAAGATCCGAACCAGCCTGCATTCGCCTTCAACTGCGTAGCCCCCGGTGCCGACGCGATCAATGGCCGGCTGCCGACCCGACTGGTCGGCTCATCCTTCGTTTTCGACGTGGTGGCGCTGCAGGACAGCGACAATGACAATGTCGCCGACGCGATAGAACCCCGCTTTGCCGAGGTGGAAGATCGTGTTGTGAGTGTGGAGCTGGTGGATACCTCCGCCGCTGGATCCTGCCAGGCGCTGCCCGCACTGTCGCCACCGGCTTCCCAATCGGTCCTGTTTCAGGCTGCGGACGCCGGTCGCAAGTCCAGCGCTGGCTTCAGTCTTGCCCGCGCATACCCGTCTCTGGGCTGCAGGGTTACGGACAACAATGAAACCCCTGCCGTGGTCGGCTGTTCCACAGACAGGTTTTCGGTGCGACCCGCCGCCTTCACGCTGCAAACCCCTGCGCTGAACAATGCGGGGTCGTCGGGCGCTCCAGCTCACGAAGTCGAGGCTGCCTTTGAGCTTTCTGTGTCGTCCACACCCGGCTATGGCGGCACCCCGACCATTGCAGCCGATCCGCTCCAGGCGCATGCGGGAGCTGTCGCAGTCGGGACACTGGGCGGGGGATTCAGCGCTGCGGATATCGCTTCGGGTGTCGCGACCGGAAACGGTTTCAGTTACAGCGAAGTCGGCAGTTTCCGGTTTCTGCCGGAAGCCATACGCGATTCGACCTTTACCGCGGTCGATCAGTCGGGTGACTGTATCCCCGGCAGCGTAGCCAATGTGGCGGATGGAAGCGGTCTCATCGGGTGCGATTTTGCGAACCCTGTGGCTTCCCCCTGGGTGGGGCGATTCATTCCAGGCCGGTTCGAAGTGGTGGTGCCTGATCACGGTGCGCTCGACAATACCTGCAGCGGGTTCAGCTATGCCGGCACCGCCATAGGCTATGCGACGGATCCGGCGATCCTGATTTCCGCCAGAGCGGCCAGTGGCGCGATCACCCGCAACTACACCGGCGCTTACAACAAGCTTTCGGTGTCTGAAATCGTACTTTCCAGCCTGAGCGCCGATGCGGGCACGCCAGGTGCAGATGGTGTAACACCGGTCGGGATCAGTCATGTCATGGGCTCCGGCAATCTGACGGACAACTCAGATGGCACGCTGCTGCTGAACCTGAGTGGCGATACCTTCACCTACGCACGGGACCCGAACAGCCTGGTTGGCGAGTTCGTCAGCGATGTGTCCCGCGAGATCATGGCGGTTACCGATACCGAAGACGGCACAACGGCGATCGGCTTACCGCAGACGCTTTCACCTAGCGGTGTGCCGATCCGCTATGGCCGGGTGCGCATTGCCAATGCCTTCGGATCCGAGTTGCAGACCCTGCCGGTACCGATGCGTATCGAGTACTTTGCCGGCCCCACCACCCGTTTTCAGGACAACGCCGCAGACCTGTGTACCAGCATCAGCACGGTTGCGATCGCGGACGCCGACACCACAGACACCCTCCTGCCGGGGGACACCTGCATCTGGGATGCGGCCGGTGCCAGCGGCGCATTCGCCTGCAGCAGTGCGGGTGCGGCTGCGGATCAGTACCGCGCGATACCACTGGGCGGTGATTTCAATCTGAATCTGATGGCACCGGCCGGCGGTGCCGCCGGTGTCCTGATGCTCAGCGCGGATGTGCCGGACTGGCTTGAATTCGACTGGTCAGGCGCGGGCAACCAGGATCCTTCGGGTCTGGCCACCTTCGGACGTTTCAGGGGTCACGACCGCATCATATTCTGGCGCGAGTCGCCCTGATCTTCCCGGGTCGGCTTGTGATCCGCTGTGCAGGGTGAGCCGGCACCGGGCTTTACAGATCCGTCAGCTTCAGCTCTGTCATCTTCCGGGTGAGGGTATTGCGACCCCAGCCCAGCAGTTTTGCAGCATCCTGTTTTCTGCCTCCGGTCTGACGCAGAGCCACCCGGATCATGGTCTCCTCGAACTGGGGCATGGCGACGTCGAGCAGCGGTTTCGCAGGGTTTTCCGCAGCGGCCCGGGCAGCCCAGAGTTCCAGAGACTGCTGCCAGCCCACATGGATCGGGTGCTCCGGCGCGTTGTCGGATCTCAGTTCCGGTGGCAGGTCGCTGATGTGGATTTCCCGGCCTGAGGCCATCACCGTCAGCCAGCGGCAGGTGTTTTCCAGCTGGCGGACGTTTCCCGGCCAGGGCAGCGAACAGAGATATTCGCTGGTTTCCGGGCGCAGGATCTTGGGGTCCTCGTTGAGCTCCCGGGCGGCCAGCGTGAGGAAGTGTCGGGCGAGCACGGGGATATCTGCGCGGCGTTCCGAGAGTGTCGGCACATGCACACTGATCACGTTGAGGCGGTGAAACAGATCTTCTCTGAAGCCGCCCTCCCGTACCCGGATCTCCAGATCCTGGTGGGTGGCGGCAATGATGCGCACGTCGACCTTGATCGGGGAGTGTCCACCGACCCGGTAAAACTCTCCGTCGGCCAGTACGCGCAGCAGGCGTGTCTGTGTTTCCGCCGGCATGTCGCCGATCTCATCGAGAAACAGGGTGCCGCTGTTGGCCTGCTCGAATCTGCCGATACGGCGGTTGTTGGCGCCGGTGAAGGCGCCTTTCTCGTGACCGAACAGCTCGGACTCCACCAGCTCTCTCGGGATCGCGGCCATGTTGAGCGCCACGAAGGTACCGCTGGCACGTGGACTGTGACGGTGCAGTGCACGCGCGACCAGTTCCTTACCGGATCCGGACGCACCGCGGATGAGCACGGTGACGTTGGAATTGGCGAGGCGGCCGATCGCACGGAATACCTCCTGCATCGCCGGCGCACGACCGATGATCTCCTGAGTGGGTTCTGCGGCGGCGGGTTCGGGTGTGATGGGATGCGCCGCCTCGCTCGCGGCGATGGCGCGCTGCACGATAGCCAGCGCTTCGTCCACATCAAAGGGTTTCGGCAGGTACTCGAAGGCGCCGCTCTGATAGGCGCTGATGGCACTGTCGAGGTCTGAATGTGCGGTCATGATGATGACCGGCAGATCCGGATAGGCTTTGTGAATGTGACCGATGAAGTCCAGTCCGTCGGTCCCCGGCATGCGTATGTCGGTGATCACCGCGCTGGGTCTTTCGTCGTCCAGATGGTGCATGGCGCTGTCCGCGGAAGCGAATGCCTTGATGCTGAGTCCGGCCTGGGTCATGGCACGCTCGAGCACCCATCTTATTGAGCGGTCGTCGTCGACGACCCATACCGGGCTGGTCATGACTGGTTCTGCTCCGGTTTCACGACACCTCCTGGCTGTGCTTCCAGCGGAAGGAAAATGGAAAAACAGGTCCTGCCGGGATGGCTTTCGCATTCGATCGCCCCCCGGTGCTGACCGATGATGGATTGAGCGATCGCAAGTCCGAGTCCGGAACCGGCGGCGCGTCCACTGATCATCGGATAGAAGATTCTGTCGATGATGTCCGCACCGATGCCGGGTCCGTTGTCCATGATATCCACCTGTGCCGCGATCCTGTGTACGGTCGAAGAGATCGTGAAAGTGCGGACCACCCTGGTACGAATCGTAATGGTTGGCAGGCGGGTTCCGGCATCCTCGAGCGCCTGGCAGGCGTTGCGGGCGATATTGAGCACAGCCTGGATGATCTGGGATTCATCCCCGAAAACTTCCGGGAGGCTGGGGTCGTAGTCGCGCAGGAAATCGACTGCACCAGGCTTTTCCGCGTCGAGCAGGCGTATCACGTGCTCCAGTACCCGGTGAATGTTGAACCAGCTCAGTTGGGGCTGTTGTGAAGGCCCGAGCATGCGGTCGACCAGACGGGTCAGGCGGTCGGCCTCGTCAATGATGATGCTCGTGTACTCGGTGAGCTCAGAGTCGTCGAGCTCCCGTTCCAGCAGCTGGGCGGCACCGCGAAGACCGCCGAGTGGATTTTTGATTTCGTGGGCGAGGCCGCGGATCAGTTCCCGCGAGGTCCGCAGTGAATGCAGCGACTGGTCGTTCCGGTTGATGCGATGGAGGCGGTTCAGGGGCTGAAGTTCGGCCACCAGCTGGCCGGTTTCCGAGTCGAAAGTGATGGTGGTGTCCGCGACCACGTGCTGGCCACTGCGGGTTTCGAATTCTGCGGCGCGCTCTGTTACCGACTGCTCCGCTTCCGGCAGGACGCTGAGCCGCTCGATGATGGCCACACCGTCCTGGAACAGTTCACCCGCCGCTGTGCCGCGGGCGCGCGCGCAGCTGATCCCGAACAGACTTTCGGCGGCGGAGTTCAGATAGCGGATGCGCAGCCGGCGGTCCATGACCAGGATGGCCGTGCTCAGGGTATCGAGCAGATCCCCTGAGCTGACATCCATCTGTTCTGGTGCACGTGTCATGGCCGCGGTGTTCCTGTACCTGGCCGGGAATTTTCCCCGACTTCACTCCTTTACCCGGCAAGATCCGGTCCAACTGCGGTTGACTGCCATTGACAATAAAGTAAGCGATCACTTACTCAGGAGAGCATTCTCTTTGTGAGCCCGCTGGCAGACAGTGGCTATGGAGGCGCCGAAATGATGCACCAAATTGGTGCGACGGTACAGGATTGGCGGTGCAGCCCGTTCGGGACGGCTTATCCGGAGCGGGGTGCGGGCTTCGGCGGAGGCGGTGGTGGCTGAGCGTAGCGCATCAGGTGAAAGGTCGTGGCCGGGCTGCGGATGAGGACATTTCCGGACTGGTCAAGCACTTCCGTCACCACCGAATGGGTACCGCGATCCACATTCTGCAGAGCGAATGTGCCGCCTGCACTCTCACTTGCCACAGCACCGTCGAGGAGCAGACGCATGCGATGGCCCGGCCGGATTTCTGGTGTCAGCCGGGCCTGAATGCTGATATTGCCGGTGTTTTCGCGGATGGTTGCATCGTTGGATGGCGACACAATGACCAGGGAACCGTAACTGGAAGCCTCATTGGGATCGCCGGCCGCTGCATCTCCAGCACCTTCCACCACCCATTCCTGGCGTTCGCCGAGTGATTCCTCGACACCGAAGGAGTTGGTGCTCGGAAGTTCCACGGTCTCCGCCGGCTGATCGATTCTGGGCGCGATATCTGTAAAGACGACGTTGCCCTGTTCGTCCACGGTCCGATAGATCTTCGATTCCGCCAGGGCACCGCCCGCCAGCCCCAGCAGAGCTGCAACGCAGACCAGCGGCAGGATCAGGGTAAAACTATGGTTCTGCATGGGTTCCGCACTCCGTCTGTCCGACCCGGATACCGGTCTGACATCGACCAGTGCACCCGGAAAGCCGGTTCGCAACAGACATTGTGACAGCGAATGGGCAAAAAAAAGCCCCGATTCGCAAACGATTTGAGTCGATTCGTAAGCGTTTCGGGGATTTTGACCCTGTTAACGGGCACCGGAAGCGGATCCGGCGCCCGGCGCTGTTGCGCTCAGAGGCTGTAGTACATCTCAAACTCGGCCGGGTGGGTGGTCATGTTGAGGTATTCCACATCCCGACGCTTCAGAGTGATGTAGCTGTCGATCATGGCATCGCTGAATACGTCGCCCGCGCGCAGGAAATCGCGATCCTGGTCGAGGGCATCCAGCGCCTGCTCGAGGGAATGACAGACGGTGGGTACACCCTGCAGCTCTTCCGGCGGCAGGTCATAGAGATCCTTGTCGAAGGAATCGCCGGGGTGGATCTGGTTCTTGATACCGTCCAGGCCAGCCATCAGCAGTGCGGCAAAGGTCAGGTAGGGATTGCCGGTGCTGTCCGGGAAACGGACTTCGATCCGGTAGGCGCGCGGGTCGCCGCCCTGGATGTAGGGCACCCGGATCGACGCGGAGCGGTTACGGGCCGAGTAGGCGAGCAGCACGGGGGCTTCGAAGCCGGGCACCAGACGCTTGTAGGAGTTGGTGCTGCCATTGGAGAAGGCGTTGATTGCCCGGGCGTGCTTGATGACACCGCCGATGTAGAACAGCGCTGTTTCGGAAAGACCCGCATAGGCATCGCCAGCGAAGATGTTCTTTTTGCCCTTGGCGATCGACTGATGCACATGCATGCCGCTGCCGTTATCACCGACGATGGGCTTGGGCATGAAGGTGGCCGTTTTGCCATAGGCGTCCGCCACGTTGTGCACGCAGTATTTGTAGATCTGGACCTCGTCCGCCTTCTTCACCAGGGTGTTGAAGCGCACGCCGATCTCATTCTGTCCGGCTGTGGCGACTTCGTGGTGATGCACTTCCACACTCAGACCCATGGCGGTCATGGCGTTGCACATTGCGCTGCGCAGATCCGCGTGTGAATCCACGGGTGGAACCGGGAAGTAGCCGCCCTTGATGGTGGGGCGGTGGCCGAGGTTGCCACCTTCGAATTCGGAATGGGATTCCCAGGCAGCCTCTTCTGCGCTGATCGCGTAGGAGGCCCCGCTCATCGCGACTTTCCAGCGGACGTCGTCGAACACGAAGAACTCGTTTTCCGGGCCGAAATAGGCGGTATCACCGATGCCCGTGGAAGCCAGATAGGCTTCTGCGCGCTTGGCGATGGAGCGCGGATCCCGGTCGTAGGGCTGCATGGTGCTGGGCTCGACGATGTCGCAGCGCAGGATGAGGGTGTTGTCGTCGCGGAAAGGGTCCATCACCGGGGTGTCGTCATCCGGCATGAGAATCATGTCGGATTCGTTGATGGTCTTCCAACCGGAGATCGACGAACCGTCGAACATGAAGCCGTCGCTCATCGCGTCGGCATCCACACGTTCGGCAGGTACCGTCGTGTGCTGCTCTTTCCCTTTCGGATCGGTGAATCGCAGATCGACCCACTTCACGTCGTGGTCTTTGATCATTTTCAGTGTATTTGCAGCCATTTCCTGGTCCAGCTCCTTCGCATCGGATGTGTGAGTAGTTGTTTTTAAGTGGAGACCCGAAAAGTCTCGAACGGTCGATTGCGCGCGTGATTTGCGTGCGCGTGCCCCTTGAATCGGGTGGGTGCACCTTCACCCTGCGTCTCCACACTGGCTATGGGAGAACGCAATAAATGTGCCACGGGGATTTTGAGAGGTTCCGTGGATGTCTCGGTTAGTACCCGCTCGCTTGCGCCCTTTTCTGGTGCAATTGCGGGCTCCAACCCCCACCTTGCGCTGATTTCGCACCAAAACGGTGCAAATCAGTCAAGGACGTCATCCGATGGGATCACAGGCGTCCGCGCACTGTGCTGGTGCACTAGCGAACGACACGGATCTGGAACCTGTAGGTCCTCGCTCCCCCGGCGGTATCTTCCTCGGCCTGTGTTTTTTCCAGCTTGTGGCCGTGGACCCGGCACCAGGCAGGAATATCCTGCAGTGTGCCTGCATCGGTCGCTATGACCTCCAGCAGGGCACCGGGCGCCAGGTTGCGAATTCTATCCTGTGTCCGGATGACGGGCAGCGGGCACAGTAACCCTCTCGTATCCAATGTTTCAAGCACCGATGTGCCAGTCCGGCTCGATGGCCTCCGGGGCGGCAGGCGTGACCTGGAGGTCACTGCAGACCCCTTCGGGCGTGCGAACCTGCACCGTAACTGCGGCTTCCTCGCGGCCCTGGCCATAGCGCGCCAGGATCTCTGCGGCCTGCATGAGATCGGCAGAACCGGGCGTGCCGTCCACCAGGCACAGTGGTCCGTTGTGACTGGTGCTCTGCAGCGACACGAAGCGGTTTCTGTAGCCCTCCAGATAACGGTTTTCTCCATCTTCCCTGCCGATGATGAGCTTGAAGTGCGGCGCTGGCCGCAGGTGGCGGCCTACTTTCAGCAGCATCACATCGTCGAGTTCGTACTCCCGGCTGCCCCGGGCGCGCCACAGGTCGGTGAGTTTTGAGGAATAGCTGGCGTCAGTGAGGAAGCAGCAGCCGCCCGCCGGCTGGGACCAGTCGGTGAACCCGAGGCTTTCCGCCAGCTCGATCTGGGGTTTGCGGCTGCGGCCGTTGAAAGCGAACAGGGCTTCCCGATCCACCCAGCCCTCGCGTTCGGGCAGGGTTTCCGGCAGGAGTTTTGCACACAGCGGCCTCAACAGGAGGTCCTCGGCGCCGGACTCCCTGGCGATGAGGGGCATAGTCTGCTTGCGCTGACTCTTCGGCCTCTGACCGACCACCTCACCGGTGATGATGAAGTCGAAATCGTGGCTGTCCAGGTATCCGTCGATGCCGGTCAGGCACAGCTCGACGGCCTTTTTCACCATAAACACCTTGCAGTCGAGACAGGGGTTCAGATTGGCGCCATAGCCGTGTTTAGGGTTGAGGAGAACGTCCTTATAGGGCTCGATCACGTCGATGATGTGCAGCTTGATACCCAGCTGCTCCGCTACCCACAGGGCGTTGTTGCGTCTGGGGGTAGCGCGCTGCTTTTCCCGTATGGCGTGGGTGTGACCTTCCACACAGAAGCCGGTGAAGAAGTTCACCCCTTCCACGTGGATGCCCTGATCCATGATCACCCGGGCAGCCAGCATTGAATCCAGGCCTCCGGAAATCAACGCGACAGCCTTGTGCTGTTTGGGCATAATTGCGCACCATTTTTTCCGGCCGGGCAGTCTAGAGAACCGCCGAGCAACAATCCAGGAAGCCTTCGATCGCAGATGACCACCGATCGACAGCTTCCTCCCGCTCAAAGCTTCTCATGTAGCGCCCTCCTTTGATAAGGCAATTCGCCAGAGGTTTCCCTCGTGTCCCACACTGAGCTTCGCAATGTCGCCATCATTGCGCACGTCGACCATGGCAAGACTACCCTCGTAGATCGTCTGCTCCAGCAGACCGGCGGTCTGTCTGCGGCCAATGCGAAAGTAGAGCGGGTGATGGACAGCAACGATCTCGAACGTGAGCGCGGGATCACCATTCTTGCCAAAAACACCGCCATCGAATATCGCGGCTACCGGGTCAACGTCGTCGACACCCCGGGTCATGCGGACTTCGGCGGAGAAGTCGAGCGTATCCTGTCCATGGTGGATTCGGTGCTGCTGCTGGTGGACGCAGTGGAAGGTCCCATGCCCCAGACCCGCTTTGTCACCCAGAAAGCCTTTGCGGCAGGACTCAACCCCATTCTTGTGGTGAACAAGGTCGATCGCCCGGGTGCGGAGCCCTATCGGGTGATCGATGAGGTCTTCGATCTGTTCGACAATCTCGGTGCCAACGACACCCAGCTCGATTTTCCGATCATCTACGCCTCGGCTCTGCTCGGCAAAGCGGGTATGGAACCGGATGCCCTGGCAGAGGATATGACCCCGCTGCTCGACCTCATCATCGATAGAGTGCCGCCGCCCGCCGTGGATGAGGCAGGTCCGCTGCAGATGCAGATCAGCTCGCTCGGCTACTCGAGCTATGTGGGTGTGATGGGCATAGGCAGGATCAAGCGGGGTACGGTGAAGCGCAATATGCCGGTTGTGGTGGTGGACCGGGACGGCAAACCCCGTAAATCCCGGGTCCAGACCATACTCGGCTATCGCGGTCTGGATCGAATCGAACTCGAAACCGCGGGTGCCGGTGACATCGTGTGTGTCACCGGTGTGGACGGTATCAGTATTTCCGACACCCTCTGCGCGCCTGAAAAGATTGAACCACTGCGCCGACTGACCGTGGATGAGCCGACCCTGACGATGATGTTCTGTGTGAACACCTCACCTTTTGCCGGTAAGGAAGGCACCTTTCTCACCAGCAGGCAGTTGCGCGAACGACTGCTGCGGGAAGCATCACACAACGTTGCCCTGAATGTTAAAGAGACCGAAGACCCGGATCGCTTCGAAGTTTCCGGTCGCGGCGAGCTGCATCTGTCCGTACTGATCGAAACCATGCGCAGGGAAGGTTATGAGCTGGCGGTGACCCGGCCCCAGGTGATCACCAGGGAGATCGACGGTGAAATTCTCGAGCCCTATGAACTGGTGACCGCGGATGTGGAAGAGGCGCACCAGGGCCGCATCATGGAAAGCCTCGGCGAGCGACGCGGGGAACTGGAAGACGTGCTCCCGGACGGTCGTGGCCGGGTGCGACTGCGTTTCCGTATTCCGACCCGCGGACTGATGGGATACCGGCCGGTGTTCCTGTCACTCACCTCGGGTACCGGAATCCTCACTTTCGGCAGCGCCGGTTACGGTGCACGCTGTGATGCGGAGGTCGGCCAGCGCAGCAACGGCGTGCTGGTGTCCATGGCGGAGGGCAAGGCGGTCGCCTATGCGCTGTTCAATCTGCAGAATCGCGGCCGGCTCATGGTCGGTCCGAATGATCTGATCTACGAAGGCATGGTGGTCGGCATACACAGCCGGGACAACGACCTGCCGGTGAATCCCCTGAAAGAAAAGAAGCTCACCAACGTCCGCGCCTCCGGCAGCGATGAGAACATCCTGCTCACGTCGCCGCTGCGGCTGACACTGGAGCAGGCGCTGGAATTCATAGACGACGACGAACTCGTGGAAGTCACTCCGGAGACCATCCGCATCCGTAAGTTCCTGCTGCGCGAAAACGACCGCCGCCGGGCTGAGTCCGGACGCATGGCGAGCTGACGGCCAATATTCGATGCGGGTCGTGCTGCAGAGAGTCAGCGGGGCGAGTGTCAGCGTGGAGGGCGAGACGATCGCTCAGATCGGCACCGGGCTGGTGGTGCTGGCCGGTATTTTCCCCGGTGACGGTGCGCCACAGATCGACTGGCTTGCAGACAGGATTGTCGGCCTGCGGATATTCCCGGATACGGCCGCCGTACAGGACTCGGCTGCTGCCGGGTCCAGTGCCGCCGGCGGTACCGGCAAAACGATGAACCGCAGTGTCATGGACGTGCAGGGATCCCTGCTGGTGGTCTCCCAGTTCACCCTGGCGGCGGATCTCAGTCGCGGCAGGCGCCCCGGCTTCTCTACCGCAGCGCCTCCGGAAGTGGCCGAGCCGCTGTTTGCTGCGTTCGTTGACGCGCTGATCACGCGCTGGCCGGATGTTCAGACAGGCAGGTTCGGGGCCGACATGCAGGTATCGCTGGTCAACGATGGACCGGTGACCTTTCTGCTCGAGCGCTGAGCAGTGCGGGCCGCAGGCAATTGCGGACTGCCGCGCGTTACATCACTTCTTTACGGTTGCGCTCCACGAATCCGGCGAAGAAAACGCCTACCTCGAACAGTATCCACATCGGAATCGCCAGCAGCAGCTGTGAGATCACATCCGGTGGCGTGAGCAGCATGCCGACGACAAAGCAGCCGACAATAACATAGGGCCGCTTGGCCGCCATGCTCTGCGCGCTGAGGATGCCGGTAAGAGACAGGAGCATCACAGCGACCGGTATCTCGAAAGCGAAACCGAAGGCGAAGAACATTTTCAGCACGAAATCCAGGTAGCGGTTGATGTCGGTCATCATGGTCACGCCAGTTGGCGTGATCCCTGCCAGAAACTGGAAGATCAGCGGAAACACGATGAAATACGCGAAGGCAACGCCGACATAGAAGAGCACGATGCTGGAGAGCAGCAGCGGCATCGCGAAACGCTTTTCATGCAGGTACAGGCCCGGTGACACGAACCCCCACATCTGATGCAGCAGGTAAGGCATGGCGACGAAGATCGCTGCGAATATCGCGAGCTTGAAAGGGGTCAGAAAGGGGGATGCGACTTCCGTGGCGATCATGCTCGAATCGATCGGCAGGTGCGCCATCAGCGGCGCGGCAACGAAGGAATACAGGTCGTTCGCGAAGTAGTAGATGGGAAAAAACAGCACCAGCATCACCATGAGGGTGCGCAGGATGCGGGAGCGCAGCTCGATCACATGATCGAGGAATGGCTGCTCGCGGCTGTCCACCAGTTCATCGTGAGCGGACTTCGTCTCGCTGGGGGTCTCTTCCCGCGATGTAGTTTTCGGCAGTCCTGAATCAGCCACGATTGACTTTGCTGCTGTCGCCGGGAGGTTGGATGGAATTCCCGCTGCCGGGGCCTGTGGCGTTGACTTGCTCGTCGGATACCGGGGTCTCCGCTGGCGGCAAGGCAGCGTCCGTATCCGCTTCCGCCGCGTCCTGATGCGCGGTATCGCTGCCTGACCGGGCTGGCGGTTTGCGGGCTGCGTCGATGGATGAACCGACACTGTCCAGGGAAGTGCCTATACTCTTCTTGGCACTGGTCGCGGTACTGCGGACTTCCGACTCGATCCGCTTCATTTCATCCATGATGGCTTCGTTGTGAAGCTGGCGCTTCACCTCGTCCATGCCGATCTCTTTTTCGATTTCAGCCTTTACCGCGGTGAAACTGCGGCGCATACGGCCGAACCACAGGCCCAGAGTGCGCAGTGCTTCAGGCAGCCGCTCGGGTCCGATCACCAGCAGGCCGACGATGGCGACCAGTACCAGTTCCGGAAAACCGATATCAAACATTGCTGTTCTGTTTGCTCCGGGTTTCGGAAGTTGATTCGCTTGCCTTGCCTTCGATCACACTGGGATCCTTATCCGGCGCAGCGGCGCTTTCATCGTCGGTTACGGCCTTTCTGAATCCCTTGATCGCATTGCCGAGGTCCGAGCCGATGTTTTTCAGGCGCTTCGGGCCGAAAACCAGCAGCACGATGGCCAGGATGACCAGCAGTTCAGTAAGTCCAAATCCTCCAAACATGGGATATCTCCGTGAGTTACCGGACCATTATAGGCGTTTGCCGGTGATGGAAGTGTGCGTTCATTCCGAAGGTGCGCCGGACCCTGGCCGGGCGCGCTTTTCATCGTGGCCGGAAACCCCGATTCTGGCTTCCAGAGCTTCGAGTACCTGGGCCGGGGAGGCATTCCGGCTCACCAGCAGAACCATGGTGTGAAACCAGAGGTCTGCCACTTCGTGGATCAGATCCGAATTGTCCCCGCTGCGCTGCGCATCCTTCGCGGCGATGAGCGTTTCCGTACATTCCTCGGCAACCTTCTCAAGAATCTTGTTCAGTCCCTGGTGATAAAGCGAGGCCACATAGGAGTCTTCCGGCGCGGCATTGCGGCGTTCGATGAGGGTGGCGGTGAGTTTGTCGAGAGTGTCCATGTAGCGCCTTTGGGTGAGGGTCGGATCAGGATCGCAGCAGCAGCAGGGCGCCGGCGAGGGCGCTGACGAGACCCGCCGAGGTGCCGAGATCGTCGCCGTTATTCAAGGATTGCGCAATCGGTTCGAACAGCAGCAGTCCGGCGACGATGAGCAGGGCGGTTCCGGAGGCACGCTGGAGGCGGCGTCGGCGTGTCACCCGGGTGATCTCGGCTTCCAGGAGGGCAAGGCTGCTGGCGTGTCTGCGGCTGGTGCGCTCGAGTGACTTCAGGCGGCTGACAGCAGACAGCAGAGCGCCGGGTAACTCGGGAAGCTGGTCCAGCAGGGCGGGTGCATGTTCCGCAAACTCCCGCAGAGCGGCGGCTGGGCCAAGGTGCTCGGCCATCCAGCGCTCCATGAAAGGCTTCGCCGTCTGCCAGAGATCGAGCTGCGGGTAGAGCTCACGCCCGAGTCCTTCGATGTAGAGCAACGTTTTCTGCAGCAGCACCAGTTGCGGCTGGATCTCCATGTCGAATTCACGCGCGGTCTGAAACAGCTGCAGGAGGAACTGGCCGAAGGAGATTTCATGCAGGGGCTTGGCGAAAATCGGCTCACAGACCTCGCGAATGACGCGTTCGAACGCCACCGGATCGGTGCTCTCGGGGATCCAGCCGGATTCGAGGTGCAGCCGCACCACCTGGGAGTAATCGCGATTGAAAAAGGCCAGAAGATTGCGGGCCAGATAGGTCTGATCGCTGCGGGTAAGCGAGCCGATGATGGCGCAATCCACGGCGATATAGGATGGATTCTGCGGATCGTCGACGTTGACGAAAATGTTTCCCGGGTGCATGTCCGCGTGAAAAAAATTGTCTTCGAATACCTGGGTGAAAAAGGTCTCCACACCGCGTTCTGCGAGTACCCGCAGATTGGTGTTGCGTCTGTGCAGCTCAGCGATGTCGGAGATCGGCACACCATAGATCCGCTCGAGTACCAGGATGTTCTGCCGGCAGTGTTCGCGAAACACGCGAGGCACGTAGAGCAGTGGAGAGCCTGCGAAATTCCCCCGCAGTTTTTCCGTGTTAGCGGCTTCGTGGCCCATATCCAGCTCATTGAATATGGTGGCCTCGTAGTCGGCGACCACTTCCGACAGGTGCAGCCGGCTGGCGTCTGCGACGTGACGTTCCAGAAACTCCGCCAGGGATTTGAGCATCTCGATGTCGTCGCGAATCACCTGGGCAATACCGGGTCGAACGATTTTCACGACGACGTCTTCACCTGTGCGAAGGGTGGCCGCATGGACCTGCGCAACCGAAGCGGAGGCCAGTGGCTGTTCTTCGAAGGTGCTGAAGATCTGCTCTATCGGACAGTCCAGCGCATCGGTGAGGAGCTGGCGGGCTGTTGCACTGGGAAACGGGGGAACCGAATCCTGCAGGCTGGCGAGGGCATCGGCGATGTCGTGGGGTACCAGGTCTCTACGGGTGGAAACCATCTGACCGAACTTCACGAATACTGGCCCGAGTTCTTCCAGAGCGAGTTTCAGGCGCTCACCGCGCCCCCGGTCTCCTTCCCTGATAAGCCGCAGCGGCGAGCAGCGCAGCAGCCAGCTGAAGCGCTCACTGACAAAGGGGGTGACCAGTGCATCGAGCCGGTAGCGTGCGGCGGTGATGGAGATGCGCATCACCCGGCGCGCTGACTGGAGTGTTTTCACTCTCCTGCGGTTTCCGCAGAAGGCTGCGGCAGCCTGCCCTCGAGCTCCCGCACCCGCGCGTTGAGTCGATCCACCCGCAACTGCAGAGCGTCCAGAGTGTCGAGCATTTCCGGCATATCGGGCTCGGCAACGAAACCGGCCCTGGCGGTAGCCTGAGCTGAGGCGGTGGCGGCTCCACTGAGACTCGAGAGTGCCGAGCGCAGAAAGTTCACCGTTGTTTCAGCTGCGCCGAGCAATTCCCGGGTAGCTGCAGGTCCGAGCAGCCGCCCGAGCGGTTCCTCGAGATCCGGTCGATAACTGCGGACAACAGCGGCGAGATTCCGCAGAAGATTTTCGTCGCCTTCAAAGGTGATGCCTGCGGGCGCGGTGCCTGTGCCGCTGGCCAGCCAGCCGATCATCGCCGGCAGGGTGCCCCGCACGATCGCGTTCGGAGCAGCCCGGCCTGAGGTGTGGAAGCTGATTGTGGCGTTTTCGATCTCCAGAACAACCAGAGTATCGGGGCCGTCGGCGGGGGGTACGATTTCGAACTGCACGACGGCCGTGTCCAGCGCGGCGAGCCTCGCCCGGCTGCGCGGATCGAGAGCCAGAGTTCTGTTGCCGATGGTGCCGAGGGGACCGTTGAGCGCGCTCAGCGCACCGCTGAGCAGGCGGATCAGATCGGCCGCTGGTGAAGAGCCGTTCACCCGCGCACACCACGGTGGATGGCTGCGACACCGCTCAACAGATTGTGATACTCCACGTCCTGGAAGCCTGCATCCTCCATCATCAGCTTCAGGGCGGCCTGGGTGGGGTGCACACGGATGGACTCGACCAGATACTGATAGCTTGCGCTGTCACCGGCAAGCAACCGCCCCATGCCCGGCCACAACGACTGAAACATCCGGTAACCGGCGTCAACCAGGGGATTTTCGGGCTTCGAGAATTCCAGCACCAGCAGCACACCGCCGGGTTTCAGAATGCGCAGCAGCTCTTTGAGCGCGCGGGCCTTGTCGGTGAAGTTGCGCAGGCCGAAGCCGATGCTGACACAGTCGAAGCTGGCGTCCGGAAACGGTAACTGCTCGCCGTCGGCCTGGCAGAACTGCACCTGGGCAAGCCCTTCATCGAGCAGCCGGTCCCGTCCGACGCGCATCATCTCGTCGTTAATGTCGGTCAGCACCACGAGCCCCTCGCTGCCGACCACCGGCGCGAACAGGGCGGCAAGATCCCCGGTGCCCCCAGCCAGATCGAGAACCTTCTGCCCGGATCGCACACCTGACATCTGCAGCGTCATGCGCTTGAACAGCCGATGAGTGCCGAAGGACATCAGATCGTTCATCAGGTCGTAGCGATCGGCCACGCTGTCGAATACGCCACGGACCAGGGAGGTTTTTTCGTCCGGGGAGACCTTTTTGAAGCCGAAATCGACGGGATCCATGGGTACTTGCGTTTGTGAATTGGTGCGAGCTGGGAGTTTACGCTGGTGAGGGGGCGGTACCAAACCCGCCACTCAAGCCATGAACACAACATTGCGAACCGGCGAGCAGTCGCTACCCCTTCGGCGGCGTCCAGTGGCCCAGCGGAATCACCGGCAGCCTGGATGCGTTTGCCGCCTTCATCTCGTCCAGGTACTCGCGCCAGTAGCGATCCAGATTCTCGCCAAGGTCCCGCAGATAGTCCCAGGCATACAGGCCCGAATCATGGCCGTCGTCGAAGGTGATGCGGATCGCGTAGTTGCCCACGGGCTCGATGGCCGTGATGCCGATGTGCTTCTTGCCGGTCTGCAGTTTTCGCGCTTCGTTGCCATGGCCGCGCACCTCCGCCGAAGGAGAGTAGACGCGCAGCAGTTCGGCAGGCAGGGAAAGGGATTCTCCCGGGAAGCCGAGTTCCAGTGTCTTCGAGCGTTTGTGGTAGACGATCTTCTGGGGCTGCATGGTGACGCCGGACCTGTTTACGAAAATCTCCGGAAAAACTACAGAATGAACCGGGACAGATCCTGATCTTTCACCAGCGCACCCAGATGTTCGTCCACGAAAGCGGCGTCTACACATACGTGCACAGCCTCTCCCGTGGTTTCGGATGCGTTGAAAGAGACGGATTCCAGAAGGCGTTCCATCACGGTGTGAAGCCTTCTGGCACCGATGTTCTCCGTACCGGCATTTACCTGCCAGGCCAGCTCGGCGACGCGTGCGATGCCATCATCGGTAAAAGTGAGCGACAGACCTTCGGTGGCCAGCAGTGCCTGGTACTGCTCGGTCAGCGAGGCGTTGGGTTCCACCAGAATGCGGCGGAAGTCTTCAGTGGTCAGGGCGCCGAGTTCTACCCGGATCGGCAGCCGACCCTGCAGTTCCGGAATGAGATCGGACGGCTTCGCGAGATGAAACGCACCCGAAGCGATGAAGAGGATGTGATCCGTGCGCACCATGCCGTATTTGGTGGACACGGTGCAGCCTTCGATCAGCGGCAGCAGATCGCGCTGCACCCCTTCCCTGGAAACATCTGCGCCGACGCTTTCGCTGCGTTTGGCCACCTTGTCGAGTTCATCGATGAAGACGATGCCGGTCTGTTCCACTGCCTCGACAGCGCGACTCTTGATCTCTTCTTCGTTGACGAGTTTTACAGCTTCCTGTTCGCGCAGCTTCTTCAGCGCTTCCCGGATCTTCAGACGCGCGCTGCGCTTTCGACCACCGCCTAAGTTGCTGAACATGCTCTGCAGCTGGCTGGTCATCTCTTCCATGCCGGGTGGCGCCATGATTTCCACCCCTACTGTGGCGGCCTCGAGTTCGATGTCCACTTCCTTATCATCGAGCTCTCCTTCGCGCAGCTTCTTGCGAAAGAGCTGTCGGGTGGTGCTGTCGGCGGGTTCTGTTTCGGCCTGAGTACCCGACTTCTTCGGTGGGCGCAGGAGGGCGTCGAGAATGCGCTCTTCGGCCAGGTCATCTGCCCGATGCTGCACCTGGGCTATCTGGCTTTCCCGCAGCATTTTCACCGCTGCGTCCGCGAGATCCCGGATGATGGATTCCACATCCCGCCCGACATAGCCGACTTCGGTGAACTTGGTGGCCTCCACTTTCAGAAATGGCGCATTTGCCAGTTTCGCGAGGCGTCTGGCGATTTCGGTCTTGCCGACGCCGGTGGGTCCGATCATGAGAATGTTCTTGGGCGTGATCTCATCGCGCATCTCTTCTGTGAGCTGCATGCGGCGCCAGCGGTTACGCAGGGCAATGGCGACTGCACGCTTGGCGTCGTCCTGGCCGATGATGTGACGGTCGAGCTCGTGAACGATTTCTCTGGGGGTCATCTGGGTCATTGGAGGTCGAGTACCTCGATGGTTCGGTGATGATTGGTATAAACGCAGATATCCGCAGCGATGGTGAGTGCTTTTTCCACTGTGGTTCTCGCATCCAACTCGGTATTTTCTGCAAGCGCACGGGCGGCAGCCTGTGCGAATGGACCACCGGAACCGATGGCGATCACACCGCTTTCCGGCTCGATGACGTCTCCGGTACCACTGATCAGGAGCGATGCGGTAGTGTCTGCGACCAGGAGCATGGCTTCCAGCCGCCGCAGCGCGCGGTCCGAGCGCCAGTCCTTGGCCAGCTCCACCGCAGCCCGGGTGAGATTGCCATGGAACTTCTGCAGCGAGGCTTCGAAGCGCTCGAACAGGGTGAAGGCGTCGGCCGTACCCCCAGCGAACCCTGCCAGCACTTTGTCGTCGTAGAGGCGGCGTACCTTGCGCGCGTTGCCCTTCATGATGGTCTGACCCAGGGACACCTGGCCATCACTGCCCATGGCCACCTGGGTATCGGTACGCACACAGACGATGGTGGTGCCGTGCGGTGATTCAATCACGGTATGGAGATCCTTTTAGGTCGAATCGGGAATAGTGGGGGCGGGGGGAGGGGTTTTCAATGCGACCTCCGCCGCAATCGATCGGATACTGGTGCGCGATAGATTTTCTGATCATGCGCTTCCAGGGGTGTCGTGTGGCAGACGGTGCTGTGCCGCGCGCAGCCGCTCCGCGGTGCCAGCGCTCTGCGGACCTGGGAGTGGCAAATCGCGAGTGGAGAAGCGATCAACCGTGCTTGAGCATCAGCGCCGAAAGGTTCATCTCCCGCAGCCGCGTCATCGCCCGGTTCGCCTCCACCTGACTGGTGAAAGGCCCCACCGTCACCCGGTACCAGGTGCCGCTGGAGAGGACCACTTTGTCGGAACTGGCAGGCAGTCCCTGCAGGGTCAGCCGGGCCCGGAGGGCTTCGGCGTCAGTGTCGGCTCGCAGGGATGCAGCCTGGAGCAGGTAGAGCTGGGGCCCGGAATCGTGCTGCTCCGGGGTGCCGGACTTGTAGGCCTCGGGGTTGGTGAGGACCTTGCTGTCCCGCAGTACGTCCGGAAAGTCGAAGGTGATTTCCGGCTTGACTGGTTTTTCCTCACCGCGAACGGCCGTGCGGGTCTCCTCGAAGATGGCGGGTGCATAGGCGGCCAGCAGCACCAGTCCGGCCCCGAATACCACACCGGCAGAGAAACTCGGTGCGCTGAATACACCCCGGGAGACTCTCGACGGACCGCGGCGGTCAACGCGAGCGGCCGGCTTCCTGCGAGGCCTGCTCTTGGGGGCGGTGCGGTTTGCGTAGTCTCTGGTCATGGCAACGCATCATAGGCAAGGCTCACCCGCTTAAAAAGCCTGCAGTTGTTTAATGATGCTCGGGATGACTCCCGGTTACTGCGCGTCGGCACAGGCGCAGGGAGAAATCACTGCGGCGGGCTCAGAAAGTGTCGTACGGATCGATGTCCAGAGACCAGCGCAGATTACGGGGTCCGTTACCCACCGCCAGGAGCGGGTGCAGTCCGCGATGCAGCACAGCCCGGGTGGTAGCGCCGACCATGAGCTGGAAGCGCCATCGATCTGCCACTCTGGGAATCAGTGCGGGCGCCGGCCCGAAGCATTCGAGATCTTTCCCCAGCTGCGAGCGGATGGATTCCAGCCAGCTGCGGGCGAGATCGGCGTCCCCGCTCTCCGCCCGCACCAGCGCAATCGGCTGATAAGGGGGCAGGTCTGCTGCTTCCCGCCCGGCCAGCTCCCGTTGCGCAAATGCGCCGTAGCCTTCTTCGATCAGAGCTCTGAGCTGCGGGCTGTCCGGCTGATAGGTCTGAATCAGTACCTCGCCCGGGCGCTCGGCGCGACCCGCCCGGCCGGCCACCTGCACGATGAGCTGTGCGGTTCGTTCCGGCGCGCGGAAGTCGGGGCTCATGAAGCCGCCGTCTGCATTGATGACGGCGACCAGGGATACGTCGGGAAAGTGGTGCCCCTTGGCGAGCATCTGGGTACCTACCAGAATCGCCCGCTCGCCGCTGTGGATGGCGGCAAGCCGCTCCTCCATACGGCGCTGGCTGCGAACGGTGTCCCGATCGATCCGGTACACGGGAACCTCCGGAAACCGTTCGCTGAGAAAGGCTTCGCTGCGCTGGGTACCCAGGCCGACGGCGATGAGCGTCTGATGACGGCAGTCGGGGCATTCATCGGGAAGATCTGCTCTGCGGCCACAATGATGGCAGATCAGGCAGGGTGGCTTGCGATGCATGGTCATGCGTCGTTCGCAGGCCGCGCACTCCGCCTGCCAACCGCAGTGACCGCATAAGAGGGCGGGCGCAAAGCCGCGCCGATTGAGGAAGACCAGCACCTGTCCGCCTGCTTCGAGGTGCCGTTCGATGTTGCGCACCAGCGTATCGGAAAAACCGTCCTGCAGGCTGTGTCCGCGGATATCGAGCAGCCGGTATGTGGGCATGTTGGCCCGACCGGCACGCTCAGTAAGGCGCAGGTGCTGGTAGCGGCCGCTGCGGGCGTTGTGGAGGCTTTCAAAGGAAGGTGTAGCGCTGCCGAGTATCAGCGGTATGTCCAGATTCTGGGCGCGCTTGACCGCGACATCCCGTGCCGAGTAGCGCAGGCCTTCAGACTGCTTGAAGGAGGCATCGTGTTCTTCGTCGACCACAATCAGGCCGAGGTCAGCGAAGGGCGAGAGCACCGCGGATCGGGTACCGATGAGTATGCCGACCTCTCCTGCCCGGGCCCTGAGCCACACCTGCAGGCGCGCGCGGTCCGTCAGATTCGAGTGGAGCACGGCGGCTTTGCCGAAGCGGTCTTCGAAACGGGACAGGGTCTGGGGGGTGAGTGCTATCTCGGGGACCAGCACGAGCACCTGACGTCCGAGTTTGAGCACCTCTTCCATGAGGCGCAGATAGACTTCTGTCTTGCCACTGCCGGTCACGCCATCGAGAAGCGCGGGCTTAAAGCCACTGGCAGCACCCAGCTTTGCCAGTGCCAGCGCCTGTTCGGGGTTGAGCTCCAGCTGATCTGCGCGGCCTGCCACGGGAAGCGAGGCGCGAAGGGAGCCGGTCGCAACACCCTGTGCCTTGCGGATCAGGCCCCTGGCAGCCAGTGCGACGATGTGAGAGCGCTGAAAGCCGGCCTCGTAGAGGAGTTCGGTCTGCAACCGTCCACCGGCCGCCAGCAGACATTCGTAGAGCCGGGCCTGGCGGGGGGCACGCGTTAAGTCACCCGCCGGGCCACAGATCTCCCAGCATTCGGGTCGGACGATCTTCAGACGTTTCGGCACCCGGGCGGCACTGGGCAGCAGGGTGGCGATGACTTCCCCAAGGGGGTGCTGGTAGTAGTCGGCCATCCATTGGGCAAGCCGCCAGAGATCTTCGCCAAGCAGATTGTCGTCATCGAGTACCTCGATGAGAGGGCTCAGACGGTCGTGGGCGTCGGCCGGATTCTGCGCGACGCAGACTGCGACGGTGCGCCGTCCGGAAAACTTCACCGCGACCCGGGCACCGATGGCAGGCATCGGCAGTTCCGCCGGTACCGAATAGTCGAACAGCCGATGCAGGGGCACGGCGACCGCCACCCGGGCGACCCGGGGGGGTGGACTGGCTGGTGCCGGGTTGCTGGAGCTGGGCGTCATGGGCCGAGGATACTACCCCAGGGATTGCCTTCCCGGCGGCATCTGACTACACTGCGCGGCCTTTTTTAATACCCTCGAGTGCCCTGGAACGAGCCCGAATACGGGGCTGCGCGGCCACCGGGGGAAGACTGGAAAGACCATGAAGCCGGACATCCACCCCGAGTATCAGGACATCAAAGCTACCTGCAGCTGCGGTAATGTGATCGAAACCCGCTCGACGCTCAGCAGCGACATCCATCTGGACGTATGCTCCGCCTGCCACCCGTTTTATACCGGCAAGCAGAAGATGATGGATACAGGCGGACGGGTTGAGCGCTTCCGTAAGCGTTTCGGTACGCGCGGCCTGAGCAAGTAAGGTCAGCCGTCTTTCCCGGGAACTGAGGACCCTCAGCTTCCCCACTTTTTTCGAATCACCTTCCCGGAACAGCTCGAGCTGAACCGGCTCAGTATTTGCGGTCTAATGTCGGGCCGATACTGAGTATGACGTGCTGGTACCTGTCGGACAGGGTGCCGCAGTTCAGGTGATTGCTTGACCACGACCGCCCAACGCATTGCCAGGCTTTTCCCGCTGCTGCTGCTTGCAGGCGCTCTGTGCTGGGCGGGTCCCGGATCCAAGACCTATCAGTCGCTGCTCGAAAGCGGCGGTCTCTACGACGATCCCGAGTGGCAGGCGTATGTGGACGAAATCGGCCAGAGACTGGTCGCGGTCAGTGCAGATGCGGGCAAGGAATACCACTTCTACGTGATCGACGACACCTCGGTGAATGCGTTCGCGCTGCCGGATGGCTACATCTTCATCCATCGGGGATTGATCGCCTACATGCGCTCGGAGGACGAGCTTGCCGGTGTCATCGGACACGAGATCGGCCATGTGGTGGGAGAGCACGCGAAGCGCTCGAACCTCATGGGTGCATTCGGTACGGTCGCGGGCATCATCGGCTCGATCTTTACCGGCACCACAGCCATCGCGGATCTCTCCAACACCGCGACGGCCACCATCACCTCGGGCTACCGCCGGGACTTCGAACTCGAGTCGGATGAGTATGGCGGGGAGTTTCTGGCCAGGGCCGGATACAACCCGCTCGCGATGATCGACGTGATCCATGTGCTCAAGGACCATTCGCTGTTTGCCAAGAACGTGCTCAAGCAGCCCACCGTGTATCACGGTCTGTTTGCCAGCCACCCCAAGAATGACAAACGCCTCCACGAGGCGGTGGAAAAATCACTGCACCTGTTTCCGCAGGAACTGCGGGAGCCGGAAAGAGATTTCTGGGAAATGATCGATGGTCTGGTCTATGGCAATGAGGCGGCAACAGGACTGATCAAAGGCACTTCCTACTACCACGGGTCACTGCGGGTGGTGATCGGCTTCCCGGAAAACTGGGATGTGGCCAATACTGCAACAGAAGTGCTCGGCAAGGCGCCCGGCACGAGCGATGCAAATATCAGCGTGCGGCTGATGCCGGGTCCCGCGACACCCCAGACACCAGCGGAATATGTCGCTGAAACCCTCAAGCAGGATGTGGTGGATGGCCAGGAGCTGGACATCAACGGCTACAAGGCCTTTCTCGCCAGCATCGAGGTCACCGACGGCTCGGCGAAAGCACGGACGATTGCCGTGGTGTTCAAGGAATCGAATGTCTATCTGTTCCGGGGTGAGGCAGGACCCATGAGCGACCTGGAACAGTTCGGCAAGGACTGGCTGGCTACCCTGAGTTCCTTCCGTGCGATGACGGCGGAGGATCTCAAGGTTGCCAACAGTCAACGGATCAAGGTCGTAGTCGCCAGTCCTTCGGACACTTTTGCAAGTCTTGCGAAGAAATCCTCGATCAAGACCTATCCGGCAGAGACCCTGCGGGTGATCAATGGCATGCACCCGATCGGGGAACCCCGGGCGGGGGATTTTGTGAAGATCGTGCAGTAGACAGGATCAGAAAATATCGACCGCCTTGATTTCATCATCCTTCCGCTCAATCCGCCGCTCGGCGATCGACGTGGTCGGCACATGCTCCTGCAGGAAGTATTCGAATATCGCATCTGAATCCTGGGCGCTCGCCAGTTCGCCCGTGCGCGGATTGATCTTGCGGGTGACGATACCCGGAGGTTGCGGCCGGGAGATCTGGGGTCGATCCGCCAGGGCCACTTTCATATAGTCGATCCAGATCGGCAGCGGGGTGTTGGATCCGTATTCTCTGGAGCCCAGAGCCTGGTGATTCGGGAAGCCGACCCAAACCGTGGTGACGACGTCCGGGTTGTAGCCGTTGAACCAGGTGTCGGCTGCGTCGTTGGTGGTTCCGGTTTTGCCGGCGATGTCCGAGCGCTGCAATTCGACTGCGGCCCGGCGTCCGGTGCCGCGCTTGATCACATCCTGCAGCATGTTGTTCATGATCCAGGCATTGCGGGCGTCGATGGTTCTGGGCGCAGGCGGTACCACGGCGGCGGGTGTTCCGCCTTCGGCCGTCTGTGCCAGCAGATCTTCCAGACTCGAAGGTTCTTCGCTCGCTGGAGATGCCGGAGCGTCTTCGCTGCACTCTCTGCACACGACCGAATACATGGGTTTGAAGACTTCCGTGCCGGTGATGTCGACCACCCGCGTGACGAGATTGGGCTCTACCTTCCAGCCGCCATTGGCGATGATGGCATAGGCGCTGGCCATCTGCAGGGGGGTCACGGCCATGGTGCCGCCACCGACAGCCAGCTGGGTATTGCGGGGGAAAGTTGAGGTATCGAAGCCGAAACGCTGGGCGTGGGAAAGCACGTTGCCGGCGCCGACATCGAGCAGCACCCGCATCGACACCAGGTTGATGGACCGGTACAGGGCGACGCGCAGGCGGGTCGGCCCGTTGTACTGATTGTTGTCGTTGTCAGGTCGGTACTCGGATTCCAGGTTCTTATCGTCGAAGACCAGCGGGGCATCCATGAATATGCTGGCCGGCGTGACACCGGAATTCAGAGCCGCCGAGTAGACGAAGGGTTTGAAACCCGAGCCGGGCTGACGGGCGGCCTGGATGGCATGGTTGTACTGGTTCATGCCGAAATCGAATCCACCGGAGAGCGCAAGCACCGCGCCCGTATCCGGATTGAGGGAGACCAGGGCGCCCTGAATTTCCGGAAGCTGGGCGAGGCGCCAGGCGTCCACCAGAACCTCGGTTACGGGAGCGGAAGCCAGGGCACCGCCTCCGGTTGCCGCCGCGGCTTCCGCAGCCTGGCTGTCGTCGATCTCCCGGGCCACCTTCCCCAGGTACTCGACCCGGATCAGATCACCCGGGCCCAGCACGTCGGTAACCCGGGTGATGACGGGTCCTCTGGTATCCACATCGATAAATGAGCGCGCCCAGCGCACAGCGTCCAGGTCGAGCACGACCTCCCGACGGCCGGCGAGCTGGACGGTTGCGGCGTTTTCATCAACCTGTTTGACGACAGCAGCTTCGAGATTACCGTACAGCGGCATTTCGGCCAGGGTCTGCTGAATGCGGGTGTCATCCAGTGGCTCGTCTTCGCGAATCATCAGCTGCGCTTCCGGGCCGCGATAGCCGTGGCGGCGATCGTAGCTCAGCAGCCCCTTGCGCAGTGCGCTGTCTGCAGCCGCCTGGAGCTCGCTCTGCAGGCTGGTGTAGACCTCGTAGCCACCGGAATAGAGGTCCGGCAATCGACGGATGAGCTGCTGCCTGACCCATTCGGCCGCATAGGGCGCGGGCACATCGAGTTCCCGGGCGTACAGGCGGGCGGTAATGGGGGCTGCGACGGCCACATCAAACTCTGCCGGGGTGATCGAGCGTTGCTCCAGCATTCGCCGCAATACCAGGTTGCGGCGGTTGATGGACCGCTCGGGTCCGTTGATCGGATTGCCCGCGGTGGGTGCCTGGGGTATGCCCGCCAGCATGGCAAGCTGAGCGAGGGTGAGCTCCGCGAGGGGTTTGCCGTAGTAGGTATAGGCGGCGGCCTGGGCACCGTAGGCCCGCTTACCGAAGGGCACGGCGTTGATGTAGAGCTCGAGGATCTCGTCTTTCGAGAGCTCCCGCTCCATCTTCAGAGCCAGCAGAATCTCTTTGAATTTGCGTATGAAGACCTGATCCCGGGAAAAAGTCCCCAGATTCCTCGGCAGCTGCATGGTAATGGTCGAGCCACCGCGGGAAATCTCACCCATATTCATCACGAGATCCAGCGCTGCGGTGGTCAGGGTGACGAAATCGACCCCGTTGTGCTCGTAGAAACGCTTGTCTTCGGTGTCCAGCAGGGCGCTGATGAAGTGCCCGGGCACCTCAGCCAGGGTTACAGGTATGAGACGTCGTTCACCAAATTCTGCAATAAGCCGGGCGTCGGCCGTATACACTCGAAGTGGAGTCTCCAGTTTTACGTGCCTGTAGGTCTCGGCTCTGGGGATCTGGGGGTCCAGATAGAGATACATGCCCGCGAGACTGAGCACTGTGGCACATACACCGGCCAGGGCCAGCCACATAATACGGAACGTGACGCGTCGGGACCTGGGTGTCATGGTCGCGGCAACGATACAGGGATCGGATTGCGGATAAGGTAATCCTGGTATTTAATGTTGAACTGCATGAATTGGATGTAAGTGCCCGCGAACGTAAGGAAATTTTACCGTGCTGGGATTCCTGAGTAAGAAGTCCAATATCCTTCTTGGATTAGATATCAGCTCCACTTCCGTAAAGCTGCTCGAACTTTCCAAGACCAACGACCGGTACAGGGTCGAAGCCTACGCGGTGGAGCCTCTGCCGCCTAATGCCGTGGTCGAGAAGAATATTAGCGATGTGGAAGGGGTAGGTGAAGCAATCAAACGGGTGATCAGCCGTTCGAAATGCGGATCCCGGGCTGCCGCAGTCGCGGTTGCCGGCTCTGCCGTCATTACCAAGACCATAGAGATGGATGCCGGCCTGTCCGATGAGGAGATGGAAAACCAGATCACCGTCGAGGCGGATCAGTACATTCCGTATCCGCTGGATGAAGTCGCCATCGACTTCGAAATTCAGGGCCTTTCCGAGCGCAATCCGGATCAGGTGGAAGTTCTGCTCGCAGCCTGCCGGAAGGAAAACGTCGAAATGCGGGAGGCGGCACTGGACCTGGGCCAGGTAAAGCCTGCCGTGGTGGATATCGAAGCACACGCCATGAAGCGCGCGTTCGAACTGCTGAAGCCCCAGCTGGGTGGGAACGCGGATGACATGGTGGTCGCAATCATAGACATCGGCGCGACCATGACCACGCTCTCAGTGCTGGCGGACGACCGCTCGATATACACCCGGGAACAGCTTTTCGGGGGCAAACAGCTCACGGAAGAAATTCAGCGCCGCTACAGCCTTTCCTTCGAGGAGGCGGGCCTTGCCAAGAAGCAGGGTGGTCTTCCGGATGACTATGAAGAGGAAGTGCTGCAGCCTTTCAAGGAGGCTGTGCTCCAGCAGGTGACCCGCTCGCTGCAGTTTTTCTTTTCTTCTTCCCAATACGACGATGTGGACTACATCGTGCTGGCTGGGGGCACCTCCTCCATCGATGGTCTCTCAGAGATGATTGAGAACAAGCTCGGCACGCCGACCATCATTGCCAATCCCTTCGGAGAAATGTCGCTCTCCAGCAAGGTCGATGCGGACGCTCTGGCGAATGATGCTCCGGCGATGATGATTTCCTGCGGCCTGGCCATGAGGAGCTTCGACTAGATGGCACATATCAACCTGCTTCCCTGGCGCGACTGGGAACGCGAGCGGAAAAAGAAGGAATTCTTCGGCAACCTGGCCGGTGTTCTGGTGCTGGGCGCGATGCTCGTCTTCCTCGGGGGATGGGTGCTCGACAACAACATTGAAAACCAGCAGAACCGCAACGGCTTTCTTGAAACAAAAATCGCAGCACTCGATCAGCGCATCGCGGAGATCCAGAATCTGCGCAAGCAGCGTCAGGAACTCCTCGAACGGATGCGGGTGATCCAGGAGCTGCAGGGCAACCGGCCGGTGATCGTGAAAGTTTTCGATGAGATGGTGCGGACGCTGTCGAAGGGCGTGCACTACAGAAAGCTGGAGATGGCCGGGCACAATCTCAAGGTCCAGGGCGCGGCAGAATCCAACAATCGCATTTCTTCCCTGATGCGCAATCTCGATGAGTCTGAGTGGTTCGCGTCACCGAATCTTCGCAGCATCAAGGAAGATCCGAAGAATGCGGATTACGGCCCGCAAGCCAGTACCTTCGATCTGACCTTCGTTCAGGTCAGTCCCGGCCAGGCAGCTGAACAGGCCGAGGGGGGTTAATCGAATGGCTTTGCAGGACACACTCGAACAGCTCCGGAACTTTGATATCAATGATCTGGACGTCAACAACATCGGAGCATGGCCGACCGCCGTAAAAGCCATCATCATGACGCTGCTGCTGGCGCTCATTCTGGGCTGTGGCTACTACTTCTATCTGACCGACAAGCAGCGCACACTCGAGCAGGTTGCCGCCAAAGAACTGGATCTGCGCCGGGACTACGAGAGCAAGAGCCGTCAGGCGGCGAATCTCGAAGAACTCCGGGCACAGAAGCTGGAGATGGAAGCCACATTCGGAGCTCTGCTCAAGCAGCTGCCGAAAGATACGGAAGTTCCGGGTCTGCTGGACGACATTACGCGTACGGCTGTGGACAATGAACTCACCATCGAGAGTATCGATCTGGGTGAAGAGAAGCGCACCGAATTCTATGCGGAACTGCCCATCAACATCGTAGTTGAGGGTAACTATCACAAGATCGGTTCCTTCGTCAGCGGGGTGGCAGCGCTTTCCCGAATCGTCACGCTGCACGACTTCAATATTCAACCGCAGGGCTCGCCGGACTTTCTGAAAATGTCGATCCTTGCGAAGACCTATCGCTACCTGGATGTGGCTCAGTGATGGGCATGGCAAGGTTGGGCTTGGTAAGGATGACCAAAATGCTGAGTGAATCTCTGTCTGCATGGTCGGGGTCTCTCTTCCGGGGGCTGGGGCTGCTGTTTTTTGCCGTGCTGGCTTCAGGTTGCAGCTCGAATGACGACTTCTCCGATCTGCAGGCATTCATGGATGAGGTGGATGCCCGGCCCAAGGGGACCATCGAGCCGCTCCCCTCTTTCGAGCAGGTGGAGCCCTTCGCATACAATGCCAGCGGCCTGCGCAGCCCGTTCGAACCACCGGTAGTGGTGCGGGTGCCGGATCGCCCGGACGGCGGGCCGGAAGTCACGCCCAACTTCAACAGGGTCAAGCAGTATCTCGAGCAGTTCGCCATATCGTCGCTGTCCATGGTGGGTACCCTCTCCCAGGGCAGTGCGATGTATGCTCTCATCAAGGATGGCGAGGGTGGCGTGCATCGTGTACAGGCCGGGGATTACATCGGCACGGATCACGGCAGGATTCAGACTATCGACGAAACGGAAATTGAACTCGTCGAGATTGTCCCGAACGGAACGGGTGGCTGGGTGGAACGCCTTCGCACCGTCAGTTTGGGTCTTGGAAACAGAGGATGAAAATAATGATCAGCTCTTTGGCAAACTCTATGGCTGACTCCTTAGCTGACGGAGGCAACGCGAATTTCAAGGACACCGCGAAGCGGCTGCTCGGGCTGCTGGCGATCCTGTTCGTCGCTCCTGCCTGGGCTGCATCGACGCTCGAGTCGATCGAGTTCTCCTCACTTCCAGGTGACAAAACAGAAATCCGCCTGCAGTTCGACGGCACACCGCCGGAGCCCACCGGCTATACCATCGAAAAACCCGCCCGGATCGTGCTCGATATGCCAGGCGTGCAGAGCACGCTTGATGAGAAGCACCACGATCTGGGTATTGGCAATGCGCGTCGGGTTTCGGTGATATCCACCAAGGACCGCACCCGGGCCATTGTGAACCTCACCGAGCTGGTCGGATACGAGACCGAGATTCAGGGGAACACTCTCTATGTGACTGTCGGGGGGGGCGTTTCCTCCGGGATGCCGGCATCACAGCAGCTCAGTTCCGCAACCGACTCCAGTTTTCAGTCGCGCTCACTCAAGGAATCCCGGATCACCGGCGTGGATTTCCGTCGCGGCGATTCGGGTGATGGCCGGATTATCGTGCAGCTGTCCAATCCGAAGGCGCCGGTCAACGTCACCAGTTCTTCCGGTAAGGTCAAGGTTGAAGTACGCAACACGGAGCTTCCGGCTGAATTCCGCCGGCGCCTCGATGTGAGGGACTTCGCGACCCCGGTGAGCATCGTCGATGCACTGCAGGAGGGCGAGCACACCACCTTCACGGTGACCGCCAATGGTGATTATGACTATCTCGCCTATCAGGCGGACAACACGCTGACCATCAATGTCCGTCCGCTGACGAACAGAGAGGTCGAGCAGCGTAAGGACCTGTTCAAGTACACGGGCGAGAAGCTCTCTCTGAATTTCCAGGACATCGAGGTTCGTTCGGTTCTGCAGCTCATTGCCGACTTCACCGATCTGAACCTGGTTGCCAGTGACACCGTAAGCGGTCGCATCACCCTGCGGCTGAAGAACGTGCCCTGGGATCAGGCGCTGGAACTGATTCTGAAGACCAAGGGCCTCGACAAGCGTCAGGTGGGCAACGTCCTGCTGGTCGCACCCGCCGCTGAAATTGCGGCACGGGAAAAACTCGAACTCGAAAACCAGAAGCAGATTTCGGAACTCGCACCGCTTCGGACTGAATTCATTCAGATCCGCTATGCAAGTGCGACTCAGCTCTTTGAGCTTTTCAACAGTGCGGGTGGATCCACTCAGTCGGTGCTTTCCGAGCGTGGCAGTGTGATTGTCGATGAGCGTACTAATGCGATCATCCTCACCGAGACCGCTGATCGCCTGGAGGAATTCCGGCGCGTGATCAACCAGCTGGATGTTCCGGTACGGCAGGTGCTTATCGAGGCGCGCATCGTGACGGCATCCGATACCTTCTCCGAAGAACTCGGCATACGCTGGGGCGGTGCGGCTCTCGACGATGATGGTGACACCGCTGTGAGAATAGGCGGTTCACTGCAGACGCTGAATGAACTGCAGACAGGCAGCGCAGTTACCTCACCTGAGTATCTGGCTGTAGACCTGGGTTCTACCTCGGGAAGTGCCACGACCTTCGGCATCGGCGTCACCGGCGCGGATTACATTCTCGACCTCGAGCTGTCGGCGCTGGTGTCGGATGGGAAGGCGGAAGTGGTTGCCCGACCCAAGGTGATCACCGCCGATAAGTCGCCTGCCACCATCGAATCCGGTGTGGAGATTCCCTATCAGGAGGCCACCAGCAGCGGCGCGACCTCGACATCCTTCAAGGACGCCACCCTGGCCCTGGAAGTGACGCCGCAGATCACGCCGGATGACCGGATCATCATGGAGCTGAATGTCAAACAGGACACGGTCGGTCAGGTGTTCAACGGAGTGCCCTCCATTAATACCAATCAGATCGAGACCCTGGTACTGGTTGATAACGGTCAGACGGTTGTCCTGGGCGGCATCTTCCAGACCGACAAGAACATCTCGGTCACCAAGACCCCCTTCATCGGCGACCTGCCCTACATCGGACGGCTGTTCCGCAGAACGCTGGAGCGGGATGACAAGACCGAGCTGCTGATCTTCATCACTCCGAGGATCATCCAGGACAGCGTCACGTCGCTCTGACGTCCGCTAAGGACTACACTAGACGGCGCCATATGGCGCCGTTTTTTTATGAGCGATCAAAGCATTTTCATCGTCGGTCTGATGGCTGTGGGTAAGAGCACCGTCGGACGTCTGCTCGCCCAGGCGCTGGGCTACGAGTTTTTCGATACCGATCATGAGATCGAAAAGCGGGCCGGGGCAAACATCGCCTGGATATTCGACGTGGAAGGAGAAGCGGGGTTCCGGGAGCGGGAAACCCAGGTTCTCGATGATCTGACCAGCCGGCCGGCTGTCGTGGTGGCAACCGGAGGCGGGGCTGTGGTTCGTCAGGAGAATCGCTGCATGCTGGCCGCTCGGGGCTGTGTGCTGCACCTGGACAGCCCGCTGGAGAGGCTTCTGGAGCGCACCGCGAAAGATCGGAAGCGGCCGTTGTTGCAGCACGTCGACAGAGCCGCGACACTGACCAGGCTGCGTGAAGAACGGGATCCGCTGTATCAGGAAATCGCCGACTACCGGTTCCTCACCGATCGACAGACCCCGAAAACACTCGTGCGCGACATCGTGCGGCAACTCAAGGAAGACAGCATCGTATGAGCAGCGCGCGGAGCGGCGCAATGAGCAGCACACCAGGCATTGCGCGGACAGTCCTGGTGGATCTGGGCGAGCGCAGCTACCCGATTTTCATCGGAACCGGGATGCTGGCCGCCGGTCGCGAGTCAGCCCGGGACATTCTGCGTCAGTACATTGCAGGCAGCCAGGTGGCGATCGTAACCAACGATGTGGTTGGTCCTCTCATGCTGGAGGGGTTGCGCGGTCTGCTCGATAGCAATGCGCAGGTGGATGTGTTCACCCTGCCGGACGGTGAAGCTCAGAAGAGCCTGGCGAACTACACACGGATCATCGATTTCCTGATCACACAGCGACACAACCGCACGACTACCCTGATAGCGCTTGGTGGTGGCGTGGTGGGAGACATCACCGGGTTTGCGGCGGCAACCTACCAGCGGGGGGTTCGTTTCATTCAGATTCCCACCACCCTGCTCGCCCAGGTGGACTCATCGGTGGGCGGTAAGACGGCCGTTAATCACAGCGCAGGCAAGAACCTGATCGGATCCTTCCATCAACCGGCTCTCGTGCTGGCAGACCTCGATCTGCTCAACAGCCTTCCGGATCGGGAGTTCCGTGCCGGGCTCGCGGAAGTGCTCAAATACGGGGTGATAGCCGACAGTGAATTTTTCCACTGGCTGTGTGCGAACCGTGCCGGTCTGCTGGCCAGGGAAAAAACGCTGCTGATTCATGCGGTGGCGCGCTCGTGCGAAATCAAAGCGCAGATCGTGGCGGCCGATGAACAGGAGGCCGGTGTGCGGGCGTTGCTCAATTTCGGTCACACCTTCGGACACGCCCTCGAGGCACTCACCCACTACAGCAGTCTTCTGCATGGTGAAGCGGTAGCGATCGGGATGGTCATGGCGGCCGATCTGTCTGCCCGGCTGGGCGTGCTGCAGGCCGCAGACGCGCGGCAGATCCGGAAAGCGGTTGCCGATTTCGGCCTGCCGGTGGCGCCACCCCCTCTGCAGGCTGAGCAGATGGCGCTGGCCATGGGCATGGACAAGAAGGTGGTGGATGGCAGGTTACGGTTGATCCTTGCCCGTCGTATCGGAGAAGCCTATGTCGCCCAGGACGTGGGTCAACGGGAATTGCGAGCAACTCTGAGCGCAGGTGAATCATTGTGTCTTCTGTAGAAAGTTCCCCGGACGGCAGGCCAATCGAAAAGGAACGCACTTTTCTCGGAATGACACACAATCCCTTCAGCAAGCCGGATCAGGGCTTCTTTGACCGTGGTGACCGCAAGACCCACCTCGAACAGTTGCGTCATCTGAGTCACTGGTCGCGACGCGTGCTGCTGGTTACCGGTCCGGAAGGGGTGGGCAAGACGTCCCTGTACCGTCAGCTTTCGGCGAGTCTGGAGCCGCGGGTGAAGGCTGCCCGGGTGAACGCTGCCCTTATCAACACCAGCCATGAAGTTGTGATGGCGATCGCCCGGGGTTTCGGGCTGGCGGCACCTGCGGATGCCAACGTCCAGCTGCTCAAATCCCTGATCGAGGATCATGTCAGCGAACAGGAAAAGGGCGGGCGCCAGTGTGTGGTGCTGATTGATGACGCGCAACTGCTGGAACCGCGGGCGATCGATGAACTGATCAACCTGGCAGACCGGTCCGGACTGCGCATGGTGCTGTTCGGTGAGGTACGGCTGGTTGCCGGTATTGAAAGGGCCGCGGACAGAGCCGGCGTAGGCTGGCATGAAATCCGTCTTTCCGGATATGGCGAGGCGGATACGAGGGAATATCTGGAGTGGCGCTTCCGTCAGGTACGCTATCGCGGCCGTATACCCTTCACCGACCAGCAGGTGAAAGAGATCGTGAGGCTGTCGGAAGGGCTGCCCGGGCGAATCAATCAGATGGCCAACGTACTGCTGGTGAAACTGGAGAGCGGCGGTTTTGGTCAGTCCCGACCGGGCTTTCCCCGTCTGCATACATCGCTGCTAATTCTGCTGATCATCCTGACGACGCTGGGCTGGGTGCTGTTCACCGACGATGGCGGAGATGAAACTCCCGCTGAGGTGGTAAAAGTGCCCCTGCCTGCGCCGGCGGTCGGCAGCACGAAAACCGCGGCGGACACCGGATCTGTGGTGAGCGGCCCTGCGCCTGTAGGCAGCGCAGCATCTGCCGCCCGGCAAACCGCGGGAACCGATTCGGTCGAAGCGGCAGCGTCTGCAACTGCCGAAGTCGCAGAGCAACCGACCTCCCTGGCCGGCCGGGATGTGACTTCATCCGCGGCTGCGCCCGTGGTGCCCGGGCGGGCTGCCGTTGTGTCAGAATCCAGACCAGCACCCACTGTCGCAGCCTCCGGTCCTTCTCCAGCAGTCAGCGCAGTGCCTCAGTCGCAGACGCCGATTCCTGCGCCGAAACCGGCGCCTTCTGCTGCCGGTGGGAAGGACGGTCGCTGGTTGCTCGAGCAGCCACCGGGTGCGTATACGGTCCAGCTCGTCACGCTGTCGTCGGCAGAGCGCGCGGCCGCGTTCGTTGCGGAGCAGGCGGAACCCCAGCGTTTTGCCACCTACCAGCTGGCGCGGGATGGCAGGACACTGCATGTGGTGGTTTACGGTGTGTTTGATTCGAAAGCGGAGGCAGAAAGAGCTGCCCGGGCGCTGACCGGCAGTGCGGCCAAGGTGAAACCCTGGATCAGAACACTGGCGCAGGTGCATACGGCAATCCGCACGGTGCAACGGCAGTAGCGCAGGAACGGAAGGCCGAAGGATGCGCCGGTAAGCCGGAATCAGCAGGCCCGGCAGCAGCAGCTCAAGGCAGCTGGGTTTCTCCCATCAGGAAGCGGTCGATTTCCCGGGCCGCTTCGCGCCCCTCGTTGATTGCCCGCACCACCAGGGACTGTCCGCGCCGGCAGTCACCGGCGGTAAACACCTTGGCGGTGCTGGTCTGGTACACGCCATATTCGGCCAGGTAATTCGATCTCGGGTCGTACTGCACACCGATCGGGTCCGAAACCAGGTGCTCGGGGCCCAGGAAGCCCATCGCTAGCAGCACCAGATCCGCCGGCCATTCCCGTTCACTGCCTGGCACGTTCTCAAATTTGCCGTTCTTCATGACCACGTCGACAGTGCGGATTGCCTTCACATTGCCGGCACCGTCATCCACAAACTCGGTGGAGGAGATGCTGTAGACCCTGGGATCGGCGCCGAAGCGAGTCGCGGCTTCCTGATGACCATAATCGGTCCGGTAGATCTTCGGCCAGGTGGGCCAGGGATTATCCGGCGCGCGCCCTTCCGGCGGCTGGGGAAACAGCTCGAAATTGACCAGGCTGCGGCAACCGTGGCGCAGGGAAGTCCCGATGCAGTCGGTACCCGTATCGCCGCCACCGATCACGATCACGTGTTTGTCTTTCGCACTGATGTACGCACCGTCCTCGTGATTGCTGTCGAGAAGGCTGCGGGTATTACGGGTCAGAAAATCCATGGCGAAATGCACCCCGTTGAGGGAGCGGCCGGGGATCGGAAGGTCGCGGGGTACCGTAGCACCGGTCGCCAGCAGGAGGGCATCGGAATCATCCATCAGAGCCTTCACCGACAGAGTGCCGTTCTCGCCGTCGCCGACATGGGCGCCGGTCACAAAGGTCACCCCTTCCTCCCGGAGCAGGTCGATGCGCCGCTGCACGACTTCGAGCTTGTCCAGCTTCATATTCGGAATACCGTACATGAGCAGCCCGCCAATGCGGTCGGCGCGCTCATAAACGGTAACACTGTGGCCAACCTTGTTGAGCTGATCCGCGGCTGCGAGCCCGGCGGGGCCGGAACCGATAATGCTGATCCGTTTGCCGGAACGCTCCAGCGGTGGCGTGGGCACAATCCACCCTTCGGCATAGCCGCGGTCGACGATGGCCATCTCGATGTTCTTGATAGTGACCGCCGGGTCCGTGATGCCCAGCACACAGGCGCCTTCGCAGGGTGCCGGGCAGACCCGGCCGGTGAACTCCGGGAAATTATTGGTTTTGTGCAGGCGATCCAGGGCGGCCCGCCAGCGGCCGCGATAGACCAGGTCGTTCCACTCCGGAATCAGATTGTGAATCGGGCAACCTTCGTTTGACTGGCAGAACGGCACCCCGCAGTCCATGCAGCGCGATCCCTGGATCTCCAGTTGCGCAGTGTCGTGCTCGGTGTAAATCTCCTTGAAGTCGAGCAGGCGGGAGCCAGGCTCCCGGTACGACTCGGTCCTGCGCTCGAACTCAATGAAACCGGTGACTTTTCCCATAACTACCTGAAGAACCTTCTGATTAACCCGCGCAGTCGCTCTTTACTGCGCGCTGACTCTCTTCACCCTGCGCTGACTCTTTTCAACCCGCGCTGACTCTTTTCAACCCGCGCTGACTCTTTTCAACCCGCGCTGACGGCGTCGCGCTGTTCGAGGACCCGTTTGTAGTCGGTAGGCATCACCTTCACGAATTCCCGAAGGCTGCGTTCCCAGTTGTCCAGCACGGCGCGAGCGACACTGGATTCGGTGTATCGATAGTGGTTCTCGATCAGGGTCTTGAGCTCGGCGATATCTGCCGAAGCCTCGACCGCTTCGAGCTCTACACCTTCCATGTTGCACTGGCGCGGGAACTGTCTGCGGGGATCCCACACATAGGCCATTCCTCCGCTCATACCGGCAGCGAAGTTGCGCCCGGTGGGCCCGAGGATGACAACTCTGCCACCGGTCATGTACTCACAGCCGTGATCTCCGACACCTTCGATCACCGCGCTGGCTCCGCTGTTGCGGACGCAGAAGCGTTCGGCGGCCACCCCGCGCAGATAACACTCACCACTGGTGGCGCCATAAAGCACGACGTTGCCCACGAGGATGTTTTCTTCGGGTTTGAACAGGCAGTCCTTCGGCGGGTAGATCACGACACGCCCCCCTGACAGACCCTTGCCGACATAATCGTTGGCATCGCCTTCCACTTCCAGCGTTACCCCTTTTGCCAGCCAGGCGCCGAAACTCTGGCCCGCACTGCCGTGGAATTTGAAGTGGATGGTGTCGTCGGGCAGCATCTGTGGACCGACTTCGCGAATGATCCTGTTGGAAAGCATCGCGCCCACGACCCGGTTGGTGTTCACAATGGTCAGCTCATCGTAGACCTTCTCTCCCCGGGCGATCGCAGGTTCGGCCAGTTCCATCAGCTCGTTGTCGAGAGCCGATTTCAGCATGTGATCCTGCTGGTGAATCGCATAGGAACCGAGAAATTCGGGTGGTACCTTCGCCGGGGTGAGCAGACTTGAAAGGTCCAGACCCCGGGCTTTCCAGTGGTCGACTGCTGCGTTGACCTCCAGGGCGTCCACGCGACCGACCATCTCATTGATGGTGCGGAATCCCATTTCCGCCATGATGCCCCGCAACTCCTTCGCCACCATGAACAGATAGTTCACGACATGTTCCGGCTTGCCGGCGAACTTCCTGCGCAGTGCCGGATCCTGAGTCGCGATACCCACCGGACAGGTGTTGAGGTGGCACTTGCGCATCATGATGCAGCCGAGCGCTATCAGGGGCGCCGTGGCGAAACCGAACTCCTCCGCGCCGAGGAGGGCGGCGATGGCCACATCCCGCCCGGTCTTGATCTGACCGTCGGTCTGCAGCACCACCCGGGAGCGGAGATTGTTCATCACAAGCGTCTGGTGGGTCTCCGCGATGCCCAGTTCCCAGGGCACACCTGCATGTTTGATCGAAGTCAGTGGTGATGCCCCTGTACCGCCGGTGTCGCCCGCGATCACCAGGTGGTCGGCCCGTGCCTTGGTGACACCGGTCGCGACTGTGCCAACGCCAATTTCCGCACCGAGCTTCACACTGATGCGGGCGAGGGGGTTGGCATTCTTCAGATCGTGAATCAGCTGGGCGATATCCTCGATCGAATAGATATCATGGTGGGGCGGCGGGCTGATCAGACCGACACCAGGTGTGGAGTGACGGATGCTGGCGATCACATCGTCCACTTTGTGTCCGGGCAGTTCGCCGCCTTCACCCGGTTTCGCGCCCTGAATGATCTTGATCTGCAGTTCGTCTGCATTGGTAAGGTAGTCGATGGTGACACCGAAACGTCCACTGGCGACCTGTTTGATCGCGCTGCGCTTCGAATCGCCATTGGCCAGGGGGATGAAGCGCGAGGAGTCCTCACCGCCTTCACCGGTATTGGACTTGCCGCCGATGCGGTTCATCGCCACTGCCAGCGACTCGTGCGCTTCCGCACTGATGGAGCCGAAACTCATGGCACCAGTGGCGAAGCGTTTGACGATGTCCTTTTCCGGCTCCACTTCTTCGATCGGAATCGGACCGCCGTTGGTACCCTCGCGGAAAGTCAGCAGTCCGCGCAGCATGCTGTGGCGGGTGGTTTCGTTGTTCGCATGGTTCGCAAAACGCCAGTAGGCGTCCTCGCTGCCGACCCGCGCGGCCACCTGCAGCTCTGCGATGGATTCCGGATCCCACATGTGAGTGTCGCCATGCTTGCGCCAGTGGAAGTCGCCCGGGTTCGGGAGCACGGCCACATTATTTGAGCGACTGGGGTAGCCGATCTGATGACGACGCTGTGTCTCTTCCGCGAGTACTTCCAGCCCGACCCCCTGAACCCGGGAGGAAGTTCCGACGAAGGCGCGCTCGATCAGATCATCGGCGATGCCGATTGCCTCGAAAATCTGCGCACCCTTGTAGGATTGCAGCGTGGAGATGCCCATCTTGGCCATCACCTTGAGAATGCCCTTCGCCGTGGCCTTGCGGTAGGCGGCCACCACATCCTGATCCGAATTGATGTGGGGCGCATCGTCCAGGTAGCCTTTTGCGCGGACATCCCAGAGGGCCTCGAAGGCAAGATAGGGATTGATTGCGTCTGCGCCGTAACCGATCAGCAGGCAGTGGTGGTGGACTTCCCGCGCTTCACCACTTTCCACAATGATGCCGATCCGGGTGCGGGCATGGGTGCGGATCAGGTGATGGTGCACTGTGCCTACCGCCAGCAGTGAACTGATCGGCATGTGATCGTGATCGACCTTGCGGTCCGACAGGATGATCAGGCTGTAGCCCTCGGTGAGAGCAAGTGTCGTTTCCGCGCAGATGCGATCCAGAGCTTCCGTAAGACCCTTCTTTCCGGATCCAGGGGCAAAGGTGATGTCGATCTTCCTGCTGCGCCAGCCCCTATGGTCCATCTCCTTCAGGGCGGCCAGTTCCTCGTTCGAGAGGATGGGATGATCGATCCGCAGTCGATGACAGTTCGTTTCGGTGGGATCCAGCAGGTTCTGCTCCGGGCCGACATAGCAGTTCAGCGCCATGATGACCTCTTCCCGGATCGAATCGATGGCAGGGTTGGTCACCTGGGCGAAACGCTGCTTGAAGTAGTCGTAAAGCATGCGCGGTTTGTCGGACATGACGGCGAGTGCCGCATCATTGCCCATCGAACCCAGTGGGTCGCGCAGTTCGGTCACCATGGGCTGCAGCATGATCTGCATGGTTTCCACGGTGTAACCGAAGGCCTGCATGCGGGGACGCAGAGTTTCCGGGTAGAAGCCGTGTGAACGGCTGGCCGGGTCCAGGTGGTCGAGATCGATGCGCTGTTCGTCGAGCCATTTTTTGTACGGTCTGGCACCCGCCCACTGGGCCTTGATCTCTTCGTCCGGAATCATCCGGCCCGCTTCGAAATCAATGAGGAAAATGCGCCCGGGCTGCAACCGGCCTTTCTGTATGACCGTGGCCGGATCGACGTCCACCACCCCGACTTCCGAGGCCATGATGCACTTGTCGTCGCTGGTGATGTAGTAGCGGCTCGGACGCAGGCCGTTACGGTCCAGTACGGCGCCAATGTAGTTGCCGTCGGTGAAGGCGATCGATGCCGGACCGTCCCAGGGCTCCATCAGGCAGGAGTTGTATTCGTAGAACGCCCGCTTGGCTTCATCCATCGTCGGATGCTGCTGCCAGGCTTCCGGAATCATCATCAGCACGGCTTCCTGCAGGGTGCGGCCGGACATGAGCAGAAATTCGAGGACGTTGTCGAAGTTTCCGGAGTCGGAACAGTCCTTCTCGGCGATTGGAAACAGTTTCTCGATATCCGCGCCAAACAGGGGCGAGCTGATGTTGCCCTGGCGTGCGTTCATGGAGTTGACGTTACCGCGCAGCGTGTTGATTTCGCCGTTGTGGCTCATGAAGCGATTGGGCTGAGCACGATCCCAGGACGGGAAGGTGTTGGTCGAAAACCGCGAGTGCACCATTGCCAGATGGGAATGGAAGTCCGGATCACTCAGGTCTGAATAGAATCGCTCGACCTGTTCCGGAGTGAGCATGCCCTTGTAGATGATGACTTTGGAGGACAGGCTGCAGACATAGAAAGCCTTCCGTTCCGCCAGATTCTCGTCTCCGCGCAGCAGATGAGTGGCGTGTTTGCGGATGACATAGAGTTTGCGTTCGAAGTCATCGCCCGATACGCCTTTTGCAGCGATGAAGAGCTGTGCAAAGGCGGGCATTGCAGCGCGTGCAGCGTTGCCGATACCGGCGCCGTCCGGATGCACGGGAAGCTCGCGCCAGCCGAGCAGCGTCTGACCTGCGGCTGCAATCTGTGCCTCGATCACCGCCATGCAATGGCTGCGCGCACGGGCATCATTGGGCAGGAACACATTGCCCACGCCGAACTGGCCTTTTGCCGGAAGCTCGATATCCAGGTCGCGACGGGCGACCTTGGCCAGGAACGCTTCAGGCATACCGACCAGAATGCCGGCACCATCACCGGTATTTTTCTCGTAGCCGACGCCACCCCGATGTTCCATGCAGCAGTTCATGGAGAGGGCGTCGGTGACAATCCCGCGGCTCGGGCGACCCTTGATATCGCAGATGAAGCCAACGCCGCAGCTGTCCTTCTCTTCAGCCGGATCGTAGAGACCGCTTTTTTGCGGAAAGCCGTACGCTCTGCCGTCACCGGTCAGTCCGTCCGTCCTTTCCACAGGCGTGGTTGTGCTCATGCAGTTCCTACCTCAAATCTACACATATCCCATCGGCCGCCAGTGCCCCTTGGCGGATGGGCTGACAGTGCCGCCTCAGATTGGCGCGCAACCCGCCGTCTGCTCGGTGTACCGAGCGGTTCGGACCTGTCGGAATTGCTCGTGCCGGTGAGTGCGCGGCGTGTCCTGAAGCCACCGGTGCGCCCGGATCAATCTTTTACCCGCCTGTCAGCTTTTTATATCGTTGTTTTCAGGCGTACGGTACTGGGGCGCGACTTCGTGCGGACCGGTGGTGCCCGGTCCGCACGAAGGGCGAAACATCTCAAATATGTGGCCCCGAATCAAGGGAAGCCCGGCGCATTCGGGAAGAAAAGGGTCAACTGCACATTTCTGCCGGTCAGCCGGAGATCCGATACCAGTAGTGGTGGCTCATCCGGAAACCGAGCCGATCATAGAGCGCTTTCGCCGCGGCGTTTCCGGCGGAGACCTGGAGGTAGGTCATTCCCGCGCCCTGGTCGGCGCCCCATGCCATCAGCTGACTCACGAGCGCACGGGCCAGGCCCCTGCCACGCTGCTCGGGATGGGTGAAGACATCGAACAGGCCGAGGAGATCCTGTTCGATTACCCCCAGCCCGCAGGCCAGGGGCACGCCGTCAATTTCCAGGCTTGCGTAGGCACACTCGGTCTGGATGCCCTTGAGAATGGCCCGGTGCAGCGGCTGGGCGCTGGCAGGCAGATGGGTGAGTTCGGTGTAAATATCGAGCCAGCGCTCGCGACTGCAGAGGTGAATTCGCGGCCCTTCGAAGGATGCGGTGCGCGGGGCGGGTGCGCACAGTACCTCGGTTGGATCGTCGTGCCGGTAGCCGCGCCGGTCCAGATAATCGTCGATCTCACCAGCCGCGCCGATGGAAGTGAGCCGGAACACTGTCTGCAGCCGCTCCCTGGCGTAGAGGTTCTCGCAGTAGCGCACCTTCTCAGGCAGTGGCTGTTCCGATGGGTAAAGCGGCAGGATGCTGTTGGCCCGCTTGGTGAAACCGCCGGAAAAGCGCAGCAGCCAGCCATCGAACAGCATCTGTCGCAGTGCCGGCCAGGCATTGATGGAGGCCTCTTCGATGCGCCGCGGAGGGATGTTCGGGGTCATCGGGTGGCAGCGTCCTGGCCGGGACGGTACCGGCGTGCAGCCCGACGCTCCACGTCGTCGCGATAGAAGGCCACTTCCTTGAAGTCCGCGGCCGCGTAACGCTCGGCCTGATCGCTGAAGTGTGGCGAATCCGCACTGCCGCTCTGGCCGCCGGCGAGCAGAGATTTTGCCTTGAGCCGCTCGCCGAATTCGACCACGGCAACGAAACTGTTGCCGGACCGGCCATAGAGGCGGCGCACGTCGTCCCGGCGCGGGGCGCCGAAGGAGGCGAGTGCGCCCCAGTTTCCGGACGCCATCGGGATCCCCAGACTGGCGGCCGAATCGTCGAAGTGTGGTTCGATGGCGCCATCGAGACGCTGGTAGCGGTTGATTTCGCCCCAGGGGGTGGCCCAGCTGCCGAAGTCCGTGGTGAGTTCAGCCAGTGTCCCGGCGAAAATCTGCAGACGCTGCCCGGGATCGCTGCCGGTACCCAGCCAGTCGATGGTGGCCATGCGGGTGTAGCCGGAAGGCAGCTCGACGCCTTCCAGCATGTTCAGCCCGTAATAGTGGGCCAGGGACAGGGCCACGGAATCCAGCCGTACTTTCAGGTCCCATTCCCGGAGCACGTCGATGGCCGCTGCCAGCTCCGTCCAGCTGTCCGGCTCGCTGCGGGTGTCGTAGGCGTCGATGAGGCCGGCGATCAGCTGCTCGAAACCCGGCAGCCATGGGTCGTAAGCCAGCTCGATGAGTCCCTCCAGGGTCAGGTCCCGGGCCTCCTCCAGCACCCGAATGGCGTGCACGGCCCGATGATTCTCCTCGTCCGGCGCCATGTAAGCTGGAAAGTCCGCCGGTTTCGGGCTGTGGCTGCCGGCGGCGGTGAACGGTGTGGAATTGGCGTTCTGGATCCACCCGTTCGGCGGGTTGAGCAGTTGGATTGTCTCGTCGAGGCTGTGCAATCCCGTCCAGTCCGTAGCGGGATCGCTGCCATCGACGGGCTTTCCGTAGTCGATGTCGGGATTACGTCTCGGCATGAAGTTGCCGTGGAAGTAGGCGATGTTACCGGCACTGTCGGCGTACACGGTGTTGTTCGAAGAGTTGGTGCGGATGTCCATCATCTGCCGGAACTCGGCATAGTTTGCGTTTTTCATGCGCAGATAAGACTGACGCAGTGCATTGACCGGGTCCCAGTTGATACGGGTGGCTACCCAGCGGCCCTCGCTGCGGTGTGTCACCGGTCCCTGATGGGTGCGGTAGATGGGAAAGGTTCGCTGGCTGACTCCGGTGGCTTCGCGGATCTTCAGGCTCACTTCAGAAACCGTGACCGGGCGCATTTGTCCGCCGTAAACCGAATAGAGTCCGGATCCGTCCCGGACGATGCGCTGCACGAATTCGTCCATGAAATCGGCACCGGTGGAGGTGTGCATCCAGCCGGTGTGCTCGTTGAAACCCTGATAGATGAAAAACTGGCCCCAGGTGATCGCGCCATAGGCGTTGAGCCCTTCCTCGCTCACCACATGGGCTTCGCCGCGGAAGAAGAATGACGTGTGCGGATTGATCAGCAGCATGGGTGCACCGGAGGCAGTGAGATGTCCGGCAACGGCGATGCCGTTCGATCCGCGGGGTTCTGCGAAGCGTTCGGCCACTGAGGCAGGGGAGCTGGCCTGGACAGGGCGTGGCGCCTGTGCAGCTGCGGGGAGCGACCGATCCGGGCCGGGCAGTGTGTCTTCCACACTGCGCCCGAGGCTGTAAAAGGCCTCGATACCTTCGAGGGGAATCTGCTCGATGTCACCACCGATGGATCCTTCGAAGAAGTAGAAGGGCATCCAGGGTTCGAAGTGGTTGAGCAGTTGTGGTGTCACCTCGGGGTGGGTCAGCAGGTAGTAATTCAGTCCGTCGGCAAAGGCATCGCACAGGGCCTGCAGCCAGTCGGGTGCCGCGTCGTAGGCGGCCCGGGCTTCCTCCGGGCTCATGTAGAGTCGGGCCCGCAGGTCGCTGTAGAGGGCCGCTTCGCCCAGCACTTCCGCCAGGCGGCCGATGGCCCAGATGTAGTTCCGCTCGATGCGCGGGAAATCATCCTCGGCCTGGGCGTAAAGGAGGCCGAACACGGCATCCGCATCCGTGGGGGCGTAGATGTGGGGTACACCGAAGTCGTCGCGCAGAATGGTGATGCGTTCCGCGGTGGCGGCGAGCCTTTGGGTTTGCGGGGATACGCCGGTGGTCAGGGAATCCTGAACGGTCCGGTCACAGCCGGTGATCAGCATCAGGATGCCGAGCAGCAGTCCGAGAGCGCCCACGAACTGGCGGCCCGTCGCGGTTTCCCGGGCCTGCCCCGGTATGGGTGGGGGCAGCCCGGCAGCCGTCTGGGTCGCGGGGTAGATCATGTCTGGGTTCCTGGGCGATGCTCGGATGACGGTCAGGTTAATTCAGAAGGTGCCGGCAGTGCACGACTCAGAGGCCTGGAATCCCGGGCAGGGTCCTGGTGCGGGTGGACGCCGCCTTTCACCGGCTGCACGATGAGCGGCATTGAGAGGGGCTGGAGGCAGCATGGAGAGGGATCGGTTTCCGGTGGTCGTGCATCTGCTGGCACTCAGCGAGCATCGCCTGTTGCTGTTACGACGGGCCAACACGGGTTTCATGGACGGCTGGTACGCGCTGCCGGGCGGGCATCAGGAAGCGGGCGAAAGTCCTCTTGCTGCGATCAGCCGGGAGTGCCAGGAAGAGCTCGGTGTGTGCCCTCTCGAGGTTGCGCCGCTGTGTGTGCTGCCCTATCGATCCGGTCGACATCAGGGTGTCAACCTGGTGTTCGCCAGCTCAGGCTTCGATGGTGAGCCGCGGATCAATGAGCCGGTGTTCGATCTGCTGGTCTGGTGTGATGTGGAAAATCTGCCGGGCCCCATGGCGCCCTGGATCGCAACCGCCCTGGATCTGAGGGCTCGCGGCCACTGGTATCAGGAACTGGCGTGGGATTGAGTCCAGGCACAGCGGACAAGTTACATTTTTCACCCTGCGGCCCGCTGGCATACAATGCGCGCCCGCTTTGATACTAACTCACTGACAGCCAACGGTTGGGAGACCACATGAAAAAACCCGTACGAGTCACAGTGACCGGTGCGGCCGGCCAGATCGGTTACGCACTGCTTTTCAGAATCGCTTCGGGTGAGATGCTCGGCAAAGACCAGCCGGTGATTCTGCAGCTGCTGGAAATCACCCCGGCCCTCGATGCCCTGAAAGGGGTGATCATGGAAATCGAGGATTGTGCCTTTCCCCTGGTTCAGGGTCTGATCCCCACCGACGATGCCAACGTGGCCTTCAAGGATTGTGACTATGCACTGCTGGTGGGTTCGCGTCCGCGCGGACCCGGTATGGAGCGCAAGGATCTGATCGAAGCCAATGCGGCCATCTTCTCGGTACAGGGCAAGGCGCTCAACGATCACGCGAGCCGTGGCGTGAAAGTGCTGGTGGTCGGCAACCCGGCCAACACCAACAGTCTCATCGCCCAGCGCAACGCGCCGGATCTCAATCCGCGTCAGTTCACGGCAATGACACGCCTGGACCACAATCGGGCGGTCGCACAGCTCGCTGGCAAGACAGGCAAGCAGGTGACGGACGTTGCGGGTCTGGCCATCTGGGGCAATCATTCCGCCACCCAGTATCCGGACATTCACCACGCCACCGTGGCGGGCAAGAAGGCGCTCGATCTGGTGGACATGGCCTACTATGAAAAAGACTTCATTCCCACCGTGCAGCAGCGCGGTGCTGCGATCATCAAGGCCAGAGGCGCCTCGAGTGCCGCCTCAGCGGCCAACGCCGCCATCGACCACATGCACGACTGGGCACTCGGCAGTCAGGGCACCGTGAGCATGGCAGTGTATTCGGACGGCAGCTACGACGTGGCGCCCGGACTCATCTACTCCTTCCCGGTGGTTTGCAAAGGCGGCGACTGGAAGATTGTGCAGGGGCTGGAGATCAACAAATTCAGCCGCGCGAAGATGCAGGCGACCGAGCAGGAGTTGACCGAAGAGCGTGACGCGGTGGCCCATCTATTGCCTGGTTGAGGATGCCAGGTAACTGAAGGGCGGTTGGAGCTACCATGTGGTGCTGCGCGCACGCTGATGCTCAAGCATGAGGTTGCGGGCGAACTGCGATACCGACAGCAGCGCAGGCTCGGACTCCCACTCCACCGCCGATTTATACGACACCTCCACAGTGAATCGGAATCAGATACGGAAGGGATTGGCTCGATCTCCGGCGAACCATACCACCTGGCTGCGTTGTTTGAAGTGGGAGGCGTACACGTTTCCCTTCACCGCAACCCGATCATAAAGCCCAGGAATTTCTACTTAACATGGGATGCAATAGAGGAGATCAGACTAGACGAGCATGAGTTGGTCTTAACAATCTACTCTAGTACCGAAGTCTAAATTAAGCTCCCAAGACAATTTGGTCGAGACTTTCCGAAACACTTAAAGGTCAGGCTCAATCACCGATAGATCTTCTTTTGTCCAACGGTAACAAACGCGATTTCAACAACCGACTAGAAACAACTGGTGGGTCTGATCGACTCGCCGGAATACTCAGCTCCGATCGCCGATTGGAATCCACCCTCGGTCAGAGCGGCGATGCCGCACGATGTGTTGTACGGCGTCCATGCGACCGCGAACCTGGCGGCTTCCCTGTTCGATGCGCACGTTCGATGCGCAAGAAGGATTGTTAAGAGCGGTACGTTTGCGACGACAAAAGCGTTTTTTACGACATAAAAGACAATATGCGTCATATAGCGTGTTTTATATGTCGTATAAGGTGTTTTAGCGACATATAATCCGCAACATGCCGAAGCGGATCCCCGAACAAGAGCTCGATGCCATCCTCGCAGTCGTCGCGGCACACCCTGAGGGTGTGCGTGTCGGTACCATCCGGGAGGGCCTGCCGTTCGACATGCCGCCGCGGATGCTGCAGCGCCGCCTCGCTCTGCTGGTGGAACTGGAGCGGCTGATTGCCTCAGGGCAGCGCAAGGGCCGTCGCTATCGGATCCCCGTCGCGATAACCGGCGCAGGGAATCTGGTCGCGGGTGGTGCGAGCATCGAGGGAGGGGGAGAGGTCTATGTGCCGATCTCGCCAGAGGCGGCAGCGATCAGGCAAGCGGTTCGCCTGCCGATCCAGCAACGGCGCCCGGTCGGCTACCAGCGCGCTTTTCTGGATGACTACCGGCCCAACGAAACTTACTACCTGTCAACGGCGACGCGCCGACGGCTACTCGAACTGGGCCGTCCATCCGACGGCGAGCACCCGGCGGGAACCTATGCCCGTGCGATCTACAGTCGCTTGCTGATCGACCTTTCATGGAATTCCAGCCGCCTGGAAGGCAACACTTACTCGCTGTTGGAAACCGAGCGTCTGCTGGAGCTTGGCGAGACCGCCGAGGGCAAGGATGCACTGGAAGCGCAGATGATCCTGAACCACAAGGCTGCCATCGAACTGCTCGTCAGCGAGGCCGGGGAGATTGGTTTCAACCGCTACACCATCCTGAATCTGCACGCGCTGCTCGCGGATAACCTGCTTGCCGACCCCCAGGCCGGCGGCCGGCTGCGGCGGATTCCAGTGGGCATCGACGGCACGGTCTACCATCCGCCGGAGCTGCCTCAGTTGATCGAGGAATGTTTCGAGAAGATCCTGAATACCGCAGCTGCGATCACGGATCCCTTTGAGCAGGCCTTCTTCGGGCTCGTGCACTTCGCCTATCTGCAGGGCTTCGAGGATGTCAACAAGCGGGTCTCTCGCCTTGCCGCCAACATTCCGCTGATCCGCGAGAATCTCTGCCCCCTGTCCTTTGTGGACGTGCCGGAGCGAGCCTACATTGACGGCGTGCTGGCCATCTATGAGCTGAATCGCGTCGAGCTGTTGCGCGACGTGTTCGTCTGGGCTTGCGGACGCTCGAGCGCACGGTACTCTGCAGTGCGCCAATCCCTCGGCGAGCCAGACCCGTTCCGCCTGCGGTACCGGACGCTGGTCGCCGAGCTCGTTGCGGCGGTGGTGCGCACGGGAATGGACAAGAAAGCCGCGACCGCGCTGGCGCGACAACGCGGGGCGGAGCAGGTACCACCGGCGGACCAGGCGCGATTTGTCGAGGTCGTGGAGACCGAAATAATGAGCCTTCACGAAGGCAACATCGCGCGCTACCGCTTGCGCCCGGCCGAGTACCAGGCCTGGCGGCAAGGCTGGTGTTGACCAGCCTGCTACAGTGAGTGGATGGAATTTCCCAGGACTCTGTATTCACGAGCCTGTTAGAAATCCACCGGTGAGTGGTTAGCGGATCACCTCCCCTGGAACCTCGGTGTGCGCTTTTCTGCGAACGCACGCCGGCCCTCGGCACCGTCTGCGCTGTTGCGCACCCCGAGCAGCTGATCCCGGGCGATTGCGGCGGCTTCCGCCGGGCTCTGATTCATGGTGTGCAGGGAGAATTCCTTGAGGGTCGCCACGACCAGTGGCGCTGAATTTTTCAGGATTTCGGCGTATTCGAGTGCGGCGGCGAGCTCAGTGCCTTTCGGCACAACCCGGTTGACCATGCCCACGGCGGCGGCGCGGTTGGCATCGAGATCCTGGCCGAGCAGCATGAACTCCATGGCGATCTTGTGGGGAATACGCGCCACTGCGCTGGCGATAAGCCCGCCCGTGAAGCCCAGCTGGGCTTCCGGGTATTTGAAAATCGTGGTCTCCGAGGCCACCACCAGATCACACATCTGCACGATCACGTAAGCGCCGCCGATGCACCAGCCATGCACGGCGGCGATCACCGGCTTGCTCACCGCCTCACCCACGCTCGGCACGCCCTGCCACATCTCCGCAGGCGGATCCTTGATGTCCGCACCGACCGAAAACGCCCGATCACCGGCAGCGTGCAGCACGGCGACGCGGTCATCGGAATCCTCGAGCCGCTGCCAGGCTGCGCGCAGACCCTGAATGACCGCCTCGTTCAAGGCGTTCATCTTGTCCGCCCGGTTAATGGTGATGATGGCGATCCCGTTTGCGGACTCGTAGGTCACCACGTCGCTTGCATCGCTCATGAGCGCTTCTCCAGCCAGTCGTTGAATTTTGCGGTGCGTTTTTCCCGGAACGCCATGACCCCTTCCCGGGCGTCCGGATGATGATCGGAGATCGCAGTCTTGGCGGCGATTTCGTCCAGTGCCTGGGACCAGCCCAGTTCCGCCGCGTTGTACACCGAGCGTTTCAGCAGTCGCATGGAGACCTGGGGCCCAGCGGCGAGTTCCTGTGCCCAGTGCATGGCGGCAGACTCGAGTTCGGTGGCCGGCACCACCCGGTTCACCAGACCCAGGGACAGGGCCTCCTCCGCGTCCACGATTTTTTTGCTCATGAGAAATTCCAGCGTGCGGGCAACGCCGAGCAACTGCACCAGCAGCCACTGGCCCCCTTCGTCCGGCAGCAGGCCGAAGCGCAGGGTGGCGCTGCCCATGCGGGCCCCTTCGGCGGCGATGCGGAAATCACAGGACAATGCCAGGGAAAATCCGGTCTGGATCGCCACGCCGTTGATGGCGGCGATGGTGAGCTTGTCGAGGTTGCGTACCACGGTATTGAGCTGCTGGGATATGGTGCGCAGTCCGTTGTAGGTACCCAGCGCGTTGTCGTGCCCCGGGGGAATGTCGGGAACGAGACGGGTGCCTGGCAGATCCGCGTCGCGATAGGCATTCAGATCATCACCGGCACAGAAGGCCCGGCCGGTACCGGTGAACACCAGGACACGGACGGCGTTGTCCATCTGCGCCTGGGTCACGGCTTCGATCAGATCGCGTTTGATGGCGGTGGTCATGCCGTTGAGTCGTGCCGGTGTGTTGAACTGGAACCAGGCGATACCGGGCTCGCGCAGGCTCAGGTCGAATCCGGTGAAACTGCCGGTGTTCATCGTTGCTCCCCCTCTCGGATTAATGTGCGATTCAGATTGGTTGTGGTTTCATACCGCGTTTCAGTCACTGGCGCCAGCACCGCACCTTTGCGATGGCAACTGCCCACGGCGCCGGCAGTTTGGCCGAACTGAGGCCGGGTGAGATTTTACGGAGGGTGATTTCAGTGCGATCTGCTGCCCCTGGGGCGCAACTGTCCGTGTTCGTGCTGTTGCTGTGGGCGGGTGTGATGCATGCGAGCGAAGCCGAGGATAACGCGGAGCGCCAGGCGCCCATCGGCCGCTGGTCCACCGGCGGTACCCTGATCGAGGTGACGACCCAGGGGGCGTCATTGAGCGCCAGGCTGATTGCCCTCAAGCATCCGCTGTATCGTCGCAAAGACGGGCGCGGTGAGGTGGGTGCCGTGAAGGTTGATGATCAGAATCCGGATCCTGCTCTGCGCGAGCGTCCGCTGCTCGGCCTGGAGCTGTTCAGCGATTTCGAATTCCGCAGGGGGCGCTGGTCCGGCAGGGTCTATTCACCGGAAAGCGGTCGCACTTTCAGCGCGCGGATCCGGGTGAAAGACAATGAACTGCACGTCCGCGGCTTCATCCTCGGCATGCCTTGGCTGGGTCGCAGCACAGGACTGCTGCCGGTAGCAGTGTGCGATGAAGACATCCTCAAAATGATCAGCACTTCCGGTATCGATGAGCCCGCCTGTACACCGACTCAGTGACGCGTCACTCCCGCCCGGTCTGCATAGCCGAGATAGGCGACCCGGCGGAATCCCAGATCCATGTCCGGTGCGATTACCCTGATCACCGCTTCATCGATGATCTCGAATCCCGGCAGTGAGTCGAGATTGTCGCGCATGGTTTCGCTGACCGGTTTACGCAGCTCGACTTCAAATTCGTAAGGTCCCGAAACGCTCAGCGCCTGCAGTTCGCCGCCTGTTGCGCGCTCCAGGGTGCGCCGGGCGCCTGCAGTAATCAGCTTCCGGGCCGCCGCCGGGGCAAGGCAGTCCGCTGCCTGGTTTCCCAGGGCCTGTTTGACGATCACCGCTTCCGCCCAGGGACACAGGTCGCATACCTGAGCGGCGACTACCTGATCGCCACTGACCATGCCGATCGGCACACCCAGCTCACCGGCGCGCATCGCGAAAAAATGCGGTTCGCCAATGGGGGATCCGGCGAGTCGGACCAGTCTGAATCCGCCGTACGAAATCGTGTGCGCCATGATGCCCGGGAAAGAACCGGCACCGGCGTGGTGACCGATGAGGAGCACAACACCTACCTGCTCATTCAATCCTGCCATGGTGGTCGCACCCGGCCGACCGGCGCCGCGGATCACCCGGGCGCGTGAATCGATCAGCGTCATGTTGAGCACACAGAGGTCTTCCACACCGTGGTTCTCCTCGACAGTGACCTCAGTGGCCCCGCCTGCGAAAGCACCTTCGATGGCGGCGTTGGTATCCAGGGTCATGAGATCCCGGTTGCGCGCGAAGTCGATACCTTTGGATGAGACATCCATCCAGCGCACCAGGCCGGAAATCCCCTCCATGTCGACACTGATAAAGACTCTGATGATGTGCTCCCCGTGCTAACCCATGATCGTCTTCCAGGTGGCCAGATCCTGGATACGCAGATAAGTATTGTGCTTCTTCGTCTCGGCCAGGGTGGCGTTGGGTACGTGGGCGTAGTTGTGACCGGGCAGCAGCAGCGTATCGTCGGGCAGGGCGCTCAGTTTCTGCATGCTGCGGAACATGTCCTCGGTGTTCGACCCGGGCAGATCGACACGCCCGCAGCCGTTGATGAACAGGGTATCGCCGGATACCAGCGTGTGTCTGATACGGAAACATTGCGACCCCGGCGTGTGTCCGGGAGTGTGTAGAAACTCAACGCAGATCTCGCCGATATCGAGGGTGTCTCCCGAGTCGACCTTGATCATGTCGGTATCCGAGATGCCGGTGACCTTTTTCAGACCTGCCGCTTCCTCACGATGCGCATAGATCTTCAGCCCCTGGTGTTGGAGGAGTTCGGCGACCCCTTCCACGGTATGGCCGCCGAAGGAGCCACCGCAATGATCCGGATGGTAGTGGGTGATCAGGGCGCCCCGCAGTTTGTAGTCGCGGCTGGCGATGTGCTCGGTCAGTGCGGCGATGTCCCAGGCGGGATCGACCACCACGACTTCACGGGTGGTGCGGCTTCCCACCAGGTAGGTGAAATTCTGCATCGGACCGATCTCGATCTGTTCGATGATCAGTTCCTGTTCTTCTGAATCGATCTCCGGCATCTGAGAGCCCTCTGTCGCAGGTGAATCATTGTTGCGCACCGCTCATGAAAACAGCCCTTCACGCAAATGTCAGCAGGCTGATCTCGCAGCGCGAGCCCAGGCGCAGCACCGGTCCCCAGGTGCCTGTGCCGGGTGAGACATAGAGTGTCATGCCATCGACCTCATAGCGCCCGCAGATGCGCGGAAAAATGCGCCGCACCAGCAGGTTGAATGGCAGGATCTGACCATTGTGGGTGTGCCCGCAGAGCATCAGATGCGCGCCCCAGTCTGCGGCGTCCTGGGCACCATCCGGCCGGTGATAGAGGAGGATGCGGTAACTGTCGCCGGCGGGGCGGAGGCGGGTGAGTTCGGCTGCCACCTGGGTTTTCGGCTCGGCGTCGTCGATGCCGATGAGCTGCATCGGGCCCACGATTGCGGTTTCATTGCGCAGCACCCGCACGCCGAGACTGCGCAGGCGCTGGCAGATCGCCTCGAGATCCACATAGCGCTCATGATTGCCGATGATGAAAGTGGCTGGGGCGTTCAGTCTGCCAAGGGCGGCGATCTCGTCGATTCCGATATCTGCAAAGTCGATCAGATCGCCTGTGATCAGCACCTGATCCGGTGCCAGCACGTTGACGCGCTCCACTACTCTGCTCAGGAAGCGGCCGTGTCTGGAGCCGACGTGGATATCGCTGATCTGCACCAGGCGTTGACCGCGCATGCTGGCAGGCCCGGTCATGGGCACGGTTTTCACTGCGAGGGTCTGTGCGTTCTGCAGAGCATAGAGCCCGACCAGGGATACTGCGCCGAGCAGAATCAGACCCCAGGTTCGATCCTCCAGTGGCAGCAGCCAGCCGAAGACCTCCCAGCAGATGACCAGGGTAAAAGCCATGAAACACAGGCCGAGCCAGGTGAGCGCGAGCGCGGACAGCAGACGGGTGAAAGTGCCCGGCAGCCATTCGCAGGCAAGGCGTCCGATGATCGGACCCACCATGATCACAAGCAGGGCGACGGTGCCCGGTGGCACAGGCGTGAGGAGACTCCAGATGCGCAGCACCGGATAGACGAGCACGCCGAAATAGAACAGGTTCACCACCAGCAGGGGCAGCGCGCGCCGTTGCAGGGCACGCAGCCAGTGTCGCCCGCCGGCGCTGCTGATACGGACGTCGCTCACAGTCCAGGAGCCGCGATGAGAACGATGGCCGGGTGTGTTCCGGATGCGTTGGCGACTGCTGCAGTGAGGGCACGATGCGGAATGAAGGCCGCCTTTTCCCGGGTCAGGTTCAGACTGCCGGTGCGGCCCGCGAGCTCAATCTCACCGTCGACACACAGGCACAGCGCATAGGGCAGGTCTGCGGGCAGTTGCAGGCGACCGCCGGGCTCCACAGCCGCGCGCCAGACGCCGAAATCCGGAAAGCGGGCGATACGGCTCACGCCCGGAGTGATGGGTTCGAACTGTGCAGGTTCCGGTGGCTCGAGCTGCATCCGGGATATGGCCAGCGCGCTGTCCCAGTGTGCCTGGGTAAGCACTTTCTGGCCGAAGGAAATGATATGGCGCTCGTAGGTGGGTGTCTGAAACTCGACGACCCGCACACCGTGCAGCAGGGCGTGGGGTGTCCAGGTCGGAACCACCACCACGTCCCCGACCCGGAGCGGTCTGAGCGCGGTGAAGGCGTGCACAGCGTCCCTGGCCGCGGCTTCTTCTTCACCCAGCTCCCGGCTGCCGGCGTCCACCTGATCGCGCAGGCGCTCATAGCGGGCAACGGCGTCGAGGAAGGCGGCCCTGAACGCCTCATCCCCCATTGCTTCGCGCCGTCTCTGATCCATGCCGAAGCGGATGGCGCCCTGACCCTCTGGCCAGGCCCCGGCGTCCACGTGGCTCACCACGTAGACCTCGCGTTTCTCTTCATGGACTTCGAAATAGAGCTCACCAAGCACGGGCTCCGGTCGCGGATCCAGCACCTTCAGCAGCACAATGGCCTGGCGCCGACACAGGGCGTCCGGCGCTGCAGCCAGATAGTGGGCAAGGCTGACCGTACCACCGGCCCCGACCACCCGGCTCTCCCCCCGTGCCTCGATGCCCGTGTACCAGATTTCCTGCCCCCAGGGCTTGGCGATCGGCACGGCCTCGAGTGCAACAGGATCCTGGAGGCCGAATGTCACACCGTCCACCGTGAAGGTCAGATCCGGATCCTCGGGATTGCCGCGGCACTGATAGTCGAGGTGCAGATCGGCCGGTGCGCCGGACTCGGACCAGGGTCGATCCAGCCGCAGTGAAACTGGCGGGGGGGCAGGCAAGCGGTTGCGCCAGGCGTGGATGGCGGTTTCCAGCAGCCTGTCACTGTCTGGATATTTCATGCTGGGTGGGGATTCATGGTTTCGCAGCAATGTCCGGTTTCGGCGAGTTTTTTCCGCGGCCGGCCATTATAGTCGCTTCTCATCCCTCAACATCCGGGAGTTCCCATGTTACCGGAGCCGGAAATCTGCGAACGGGCGCGCCTGTCCCGGGACCCCCGCTTCGATGGCCGGTTCATCGTCGGTGTGCTGACCACAGGAATCTATTGCCGGCCGGTGTGCCCGGCCCGGATCCCGGCGGAAGACAATGTCCGCTACTTCCAGACCCCGGCCGCCGCCCAGGAAGCGGGATTCCGGCCCTGCCTGCGCTGCCGGCCGGAAACCGCGCGGCGTCTGCCCGAGTGGACCCTCACCAGCCAGACGGTCATCCGCGGTCTGCGCCTGATCGACGCCGGTTTTCTCGACGACCGGGATCTGGACGCCCTGGCACGCGAGCTGGCGCTGAGCACGCGACATCTCAATCGCCTGTTCAATGCCGAACTTGGTGCGAGCCCGAAGAGCCTTGCCAAGGTGCGCCGGGTGCAGCTGGCCAAGCGCCTGATCGACCACAGTCCGCTGCCCTTTGCGGATGTCGCCCTGCGGGCCGGCTACCGGAGCGTCAGGCGTTTCAATGATGAGATTCGGACGACCTACGGTCGCGCCCCCCGCATCCTGCGGGCCCGCACTCTGCGGGGGAGACCCCCGGGGAGAAAGACCGGTGCTGCCCGTTCCCCGGCCCAGGACGAAGCCGCCGATGGCCTGGCTGCCGGCGATCAGCTGCTGCAGCTCACTCTGCCGGTACGTGAGCCCTATCATGCGGACTGGGTATTCGATTTTCTCCGTCAGCGTGGCCTGCCCGGCCTCGAAGAGGTGGAGGGACATACGTATCGGCGCAGGCTCGTTGCGACAGAAGGGGCAGGCGAGTGCCCGGGCTGGCTGCAGGTGAGCTGGGTGGCGGGCGCGCTGCACCTTGCGGTACCCGCCGAGGCGGTCACTGACCTGGGTGCCCTTCTGCAACGGGTGCGGCGCCTCTTCGATCTGGACGCCGACCCTCACGCGCTGGAAGCGGTGCTGGGTGCAGACCGACAGCTGCGCACGGCGGTGGCCGCAGACCCGGGGCTGCGGGTACCGGGAGCCTGGGACGGCTTCGAAACCGCGGTGCGGGCCGTGCTCGGCCAGCAGGTGAGCGTTGCCCGGGCGACCGCCCTGGCCACGCAGATGTGTGAGCGCTTTGGTGCCGGTGGTTTCCCGGATCCTGCGGCGCTTGCCGAAGCGGATGTTGTGTCTCTGGGCATGCCGGGCAGGCGGGCGGCGGCCATTCAGACCCTGGCGCGAGCGGTGCTCGACGGGGATCTGATCCTCGATGAAAGCGTAGATCCGCTGCAGCTGCGCGAACGGCTCTGCGCCATTCCCGGCATCGGTCCCTGGACGGCCGGCTATGTCGGCATGCGGGTGGCCCGGGATCCGGATGCGTTTCCCGACAATGACTGGGTGGTCCTTAAGGTGCTCGAAAAAACTGCCGCCGGGGCACGGACTCTGGCGGAAGCCTGGCGGCCGTGGCGGGCCTATGCAGTGATGTACCTGTGGCGTACGGAGCAACTGCGCCGGAATCGGTAACAGAACAGGAGAGCGATGATGTTTTACACCTATATGGACAGCCCGGTCGGCCGCCTGCTGCTGGCCGGAGACCGCGCGCGCCTGAAGGTCATCGGCTTTCCCCGGGGGGCTAAAGCCCGGGGCGCGGAAGAGGCCTGGGAGCGCTATGACGAGCCATTCCGCAAGGTACGGCGGCAGCTCGAAGAGTACTTCGAAGGCAGCCGCCGGCAGTTCGAACTCGACCTCGAACCGGATACGACACCCTTTCAGAGATCCGTGCTCAGTGCACTGCAGGAGATACCCTATGGCGAAACCCGCTCTTACCAGGACATCGCGGTGGCGGTGGGGAATCCAAAGGCGGTGCGTGCGGTCGGCAGTGCCAATGGCAACAATCCGATTCCCATTGTGATCCCCTGTCATCGGGTGATCGGCAGTGACGGCTCACTGACCGGATTCGGTGGCGGTCTCGATGCCAAACGCTTCCTGCTCGATCTCGAGCGCAGTCACTCGGGGCTGTTTGCCCGGGAAGGCTAGACTGAATCCGTTGCCGATGTACGTTGGCGCGGTTCAAGAAGTACGGAAAGAGGTTGATCAGAGTGTGGTCGAGGACGGGCTACCCCGGGCCTCGCTCGGCAGCTCCGCTGTGCCCTTGCTACACGGCCCGGGGTAGCCCGTCCTCGACCACGCTGGATGAATGCTTCCGAGCTTCGTGATCCAGCGCCTGATCCATAACCCCAGCGAAATACTGCGCTGACCCGCTGTGCGGTCGTAGTCTGCTCCGAGGGTTGTGCTGCGTATCGATGGTGGGCAGCCGTTCGTCCTAAGGGAAAACGAAACGGATTGCTGGGGGAGGGCGTGCGACTGACTCCGGAAGGCTGTTGCGGCAGGCGGGTGGCAGGGAGGCACTGGGACCGTGTAGCGCAGCACTGCGGCAGCGGATTGACTCGTGTTCCTCACGAGGCAAGTCCGCAGAGCAGTGGCACCTTGGAAGGGCTGCGCGAGGTCTCAGTGCCTCGCTGCCACCCTGCCAGATGCCCCGAATTGGTGACGGATCACTTCCTGGAGGTTGAGCTGAACGTTGTACGGCTGGTTTTAACTAAATGGTTACTTCTGGATCCGGCTTGTGGCTTCGGGAGCATGCTTTGCGCTTCGCGAGAGGGGCGTGATTCCTCGGAGTGTTGGACCTGGAAAGCATGGATCCGCAAGTAGTGGGCGACGAAGCAGTGGACCTGGAAGTACTGGACCTGGAAGTAACCGGATGGTTATAGTCGCGCCATGCGACGTACCCCGGAAATCCAGAAGCGCCGGATTCTCGATGCCGCCCGCAGGGCGTTTGCCCGGGATGGGCTGGAAGGTGCCCGGGTGGATGCCATAGCCGCTAATGCAGACGTCAACAAACGCATGCTCTATCACTACTTCGGCGACAAGCAGGCACTCTTTGATGCAGCCCTGGAAGACTGCCTGGAGCAGTTGCGGGAGGAACTGTCCCAGCCGCCCTGGCAGCGGGACGCCTGCCGGGTCGAAGCCTGGCAGCTGCTGGCAGGGCTGTCCGGCAGCGGTCGGTCGATGCCCCTGCGCTTGAGTGAAAGTCTGAACAGCTGGCTGCCCCAGCCGGATTCGGCCGACGCCGGCAGCCGCGCACTGGTGCTGATCGCGCTGGAGCTGCTCGAAGCCCTGCTGCCGGATCTTGTGGAGTCGCGACTGGGCCCCTTTGCCGGGCTCGAAGACAGGCATGTGGCCATGGCGGGATTGATGCGCAGGTTCAGTGCGGTTGCTGCGGCGGAGACTCAGAAGCCCCGGATCAAACTCCAGCCCAGGGTTCAGCCAGCCTGATCAACCCGGAGCTTTTCGAAAAGCTCGAAGTAGGTAGGAAAGGTTTTGCTCACGCAGTCCGGATCCCGGATGTCGACGGATACTCCCCCCAGACAGGCCAGTGAGAAACACATCGCCATGCGGTGGTCGCCGTAGGTATCGATTGCCGCGCTGAAGAGTTTCCCTGGCGGGGTGATGGACAGGAAGTCCCGACCTTCGATCACGGTGGCGCCGAGTTTCCGCAATTCGGTACTCATGGCGGCCAGTCGGTCGGTTTCCTTCACCCGCCAGTTGTAGATATTGCGCAGCGTGGTGGTGCCTGTCGCGAACAGGGCCAGCACTGCGGCAGTCATGGCCGCGTCTGGAATCGCATTCAGATCAAGATCGACTGCGTGCAGCTTTCCAGGTCGCACGCTGATGCTGGCGGGGTGAACGTCCACACGTGCGCCCATCTGTTTCAACACGTCAACGAACGCAACATCGCCCTGCACGCTGTCCGAACCGATACCGTGCACGGTCACACCATTGCCGGCGATGGCACCTGCTGCGAGAAAATAGGATGCTGAACTGGCATCTGCCTCGACCAGAAAATCTCCCGGCGAACGGTAGTGACCGGGCGTGATGTCGAAGCGCTGGAAATCCTGGTGCTCGACCATCACACCGAAACGGCTCATCAGATGCAGGGTGATGGCAAGGTAAGGCTTGGATACCTGGACACCGTCGATGTCGACGTGCACCGGCCCACGTGCCAGGGGGGCTGCCATGAGCAGGGCGGTGAGAAACTGGCTCGACAGATCTCCGGCCATGGTTATGCGGCCACCGGCCAGACCTGTGCCCTGCACGCGTACCGGCGGGTAACCGCTGACACCCAGGTAATCCATGCGCGCGCCAAGCTGGCGCAGACCGTCCACCAGAGGTCCGATGGGCCGCTCGCGCATGCGCTCGATGCCGTCGAGGGTGAAGGTGCCATTGCCCAGAGTCAGTGCGGCAGCCAGCGGTCGTATGGCAGTGCCGGCAAGGCCCAGATCGAGTTCGCATTCGCGGGCGTCGGTCACCAGCGGACCACCACGGCCTTCGACCAGGCAGGTATCGACGCCTTCCCGCAGCCCGATACCGAGTTTCTGCAATGCAAGGCGCATGAAGCGGATGTCGTCGCTGTCGAGCAGGTTGTGCAGGCGTGTGTCACCCTCGGCCATGGCCGCAAGCAGCAGAGCTCGATTGGAAATACTCTTCGAGCCCGGGATGGTGACATGTCCGGCCAGCGCGGCCGCAGGTTTCAGGGTGAGAGTGCGCATGGCGCGGCATTAAACACCATCGCACCCATGCGGGCGAGTCGGCTCAGTAAGCGCGCTTCATCTTCGAGTTCGCCTGGACTCCAGCGGCGTTGACCTGGTGGGTGGCCTGACGGGAAATTTTCACAAACCCTTCCTGGCGGTCTACCAGGACGAACTTGGCCTCATTCGCATCGGCCCAGCTTTTCAGCAGTTTGAGGTCGGCTGCCTGTCCGGCATCCCGCGCCAGCATCACGAAGGAAGAGGCGAGATGACCTTCGAGGCGCCGCAGTGCGCCGAATGCCCCCCGGGGGGAGGCCCGGACGCCCTCGCAGAGCACCAGACTGTAGGTTTTCGCCAGTCTGGCAGTGTCTACCGAGTACCAGGTATAGCCTTCGAACATCTGGGCCCGGCTGTGGATCACATGGGTGTTCGCGACCCGGTATTCGGTGAGCCAGGAGCGGATGGTGCTGGCCCAGTGTCGATCATGTTCCAGACACCAGAGCTGGTGGCCCTTGGTGTTGCTGCCATGACATATGGCACCGAGCACCAGTGTCGACAATCCCGCACCACACTGCAGGATGGCGCCACTGGTGGCTGAGACTTCGGCGAGACAGCTGCGCAGATAGCCTTCATCGCTGGCGCTTAAGGGGTCTCCCCATTGCGCGAAAGCCTCGGCGATGAGACTGCCCGGGATCGGCCGCTCCTGACCGTCCACGATGCGCTGCATGCAATGGTCGAAACCGTGCTGGCGGATGTGGAATGCGACCCGCGAGCGAATCGTCTGCATGATGCGACTGTTTTTCAGATATCCGACTGGCATGTTTCTGTCCCCGTATGCCGTCGATACTAGCTCCCGGGTCGACGGGCGCCAGCAACTGGTTCACGCATTGGGTGTTGAGCCTCCCACAGTCCTGGGGAGCGGGGTGCCCGGGGGCAGGGCGGGTACCAGTGTGGTGATGAAATCGGCAAGGCAGTCGCTGACCCGGCGCACGGGCTTTGAGCCCGGCCGCTCCAGCAATACCGCGCCGGTGGCGTTTTCGACGCTGAGAAAGTACTCGGAGTCGGGTTCGGTGCAGGCAAAAAAAATGCTCAGTGGGCCCCGCGCGCGTCGACCGGCCAGTACGTGACCGATGAGATTTTCCGTCAGCCGCTGGATGTCGTCGGGATTCCACAGACACAGCAGACTGACATGCCCGTCCGGGGCCTCCGCCTCGAGACTGCCGGACCAGTAGGCGCCGTAGTAGGCCTTGATGTCGGGATGCACGGCTGTCTCCAGCGCGCGTTCCAGCGGTGCGAAATCCCCGTCGGCGGATTCCCGCGCGATGGGTCGCCAGTGGATGCGCCGCTCACCGTCCGATCCCGAATAGGGTTCGCCGATCTCGCAGGGAGACGTCCACTCCGGATCGTAGGCGGTGTCCAGAACGGGATAGGTCCTGCAGTAAGCGTCTACGAAATTCGTGAGTGCGTGGGTGACCCTCACGGACGGTCGTCCCTGTCTGCATGACCACCAAAGCGGTGTTCCGGATAGCTGGGGAGCCTGCCCGGCGATCGGTTCATGCCCTTCACCAGAATTTCCCGTTCCCGGGGATTCAACGCTGCGACAAAGGCGACGTAGGAGTCATTGCCGCCAGCCTGGGATGCTCCAAGCCGCTGCTGAAAACGGTTGAGAGCTGCACGCAGCGCTTCGGGGTCGAAAGGATCCGCCAGTATCGCCGCGCGGATATCTGACTGGGCGCTGCGTATTTCCCGCAGGTTCGGGCGCAGGTCGCGCAGGTGCTGATTCAGGAGCGGCTCGAGCATATCCCGGCGTGCGGGCGGCAGCTCAGCGAGAATATGGCGTGCTCCCACCATGGAATTGACCAGCGGGGGCCTGAATTCATGCCTTGAGAAGTTGCCGAGCAGGTAGCCGATGAGGACCCCGTTTGCGACCAGGGACAGAATCAGCGCAGAGATCATCCAGCGTTTACTCGTCATACCCGATGTCCTCGATGGTCGGTGTCAGCGGCAGTGCGCTCAGTTCTGCCAGCAGCGCGGTGTCGGTGGAGGCGGGGCTCTGCATTCCGATCACAAAACCCATGAGCAGGGGCAGTGCGCCCGCGGTCAGCGGCCGCCACAGGGCGGCTTGGAACCAGTCTGCCAATCGCTCCCAAACATCAGGTTCGCCTGCTCTTGCGAGGATGCGTGATTGCAGGCCGGTGGGGGTGTCTGCCGCCCCGAGTTCACGGGCCACCCGCTCCAGGGTTTCTGCTGCGGCCCGGGATCTCTGTGCGACCGGAGAGCGCTCGAGCAGACCTTGTGCGGCGGCGATCTCATCCGCCGGCCACTGTGACAGGTCGGCGCCGTGTTGATCGAGCAGGTCGTTAAAAGTGCTTTCGTTCATTCGTTGTACTCCTGGTCTCAGGCATTCACCTCATTGCCGTCAGAAATTGCTTCCCGCAGAGTCCGGCGCGCGCGGGCGAGCAGGGATTCCAGCGCACGCACATCCACCCTCAGGATGTCAGCAGCCTGGGCATTGCTGAATCCCTGCATCTGGCAGAGCACAAAGGCCGCGCGCTGGGATTCGGGAAGCGCGCTGAGCGTGGCGAGCAGTAGAGATCTGGTCTCGGTGGCACTTTGCTGCAGAAAGGGATCGCTGCCTGTGTCCGCGAGCTCGTCAGAGCCACCGCCCGCGTTGGATAAATCGGAATCCACCAGGTGTCCGCCTTTTGCGCTGTGTCGACGGAAACCATCCACGCAGAGATTGTGCGCGATACGGTGTATCCAGGTCGTCGCTCTGACCTTGCCGGGCTTATAGGCTGACGCCTTCTGCCAGACCCGCAGAAAAGTTTCCTGGGCGAGATCCTCCGAATCGGCGCTCGAGCGGGTCATCCGCAGCAGATAAGTGTGGACCGCTCCGAGGTGTCGACGTACCAGTTCGGCGAACGCAGCCTCGTCGCGATCGCGCACACGCTGCAGCAGAGCATCGTCGGCGCAGGCAGAGGCGTCTGCCTCCGCTGACGCCTCCACGACAGTGGAGACCCCCACCACAGTGGAGGCCTCCGCTGCAGCGGCGCACTGCCGGGATGACACCGGGGGACTGTCAGCCAGCTTTCTGCTGCTTGCCGGACTGCCGGGCGCCGCGAACCTGACTGCGCATCTCTTCACGGCTGATTTCGCCATCGCCATCGGCATCCAGACCGGCAAGTTTGCGCGGTGGAAATTCCTCCCGGTCCAGCACGCCGTCGCCGTTGGCGTCGAGACGGGTAAACGCTCTCTGCTGCATCAGCACTTTGCGTGCAGCCTGCAGGCCGGCGAATTCGGCTTCAGAGAGTGCGCCGTCGGCATCCTGGTCGAGTTGTTTGAACAGTTCTGCTTCGTGTTCCGCGCGATTCGCTGCTCGCGCGGAACCCGCTGCCCCTGGGGACTGCCTTTCACCTCTCATGTGGGGCGCACCCGGGGCACGGAATCCGCGGTGTTCGCCGTGGCGGCCTTTACCGGGGTCATGGGCTGCGAACTCAGCGGCGTCGATCACGCCGTCTGCATTGCCGTCGATCCTGGCGAACATGGCAGTTGCCCGGGCTTCGAGATCAGCCACGCTGATCGGGAAACGATGCTCCCGGGTGGCGGCTGGCTCACCGGGTTGGTTGGCATCCTCTGCGGATGCGCCGAGAGCGGTGACCAGGGCCGCTGCGGTGAGCAGGGGCCGGAGCAATGGGGATGGGTGTTTCATGAGCATCTTCCTGGTTGTGTTGCTGACTCTTACGAAGTTCGACAGCAAACCCGTCGCAGCGGTGCAGAAAAAATCCGCATGCAGTCTTTCGGCTATAGTAGCGCCGCTTTTGAACATGCAGCGGAGAATTCTGTGCTGGTAAGACTGAAAGAAGCTGTGATGTCGATACTTCTGCTGGTTTCCCTCGCGTTCTGGCCCGCGGTCCCTGCGGCCGCCGCCCTGACGGGCGGGGTCTGTACGCCGGATCGCAGTGCGGATGTGTCATCCGCGCCTTATGTCACCTATACACGCGGTGGCGAACTGGTGTTTATTTCCGGTCAGATCGGGGTTGATCCCGGCAGCGACGGGCCGCCTCCCGCTTTCGATGCCCAGATGACGCGTGCCCTTGCGCGTCTCGACGCTGCGCTGGAGGTGGCAGGCACTTCCGTACACGAAGTGCTGAAAATCACGGTCTATCTCAATGATCCGGCGGATATCCCCCGGATGAACGAACTCTATCGTGCCTACTTCGAGAGTCGGGGTGCGCGGCTGCCCGCGCGCAGTCTGGTGCCGGGCCTCGATTTCGGTGGTGCCATCGCGGTGGAAATCGATGTGGTCGCAAGCCTGCAGCCCTGTGCTGACCCGGTGCGGTCGTCCTATGTGAGTGTGCCTGTGGTCCGGCAGGAGCCGGGTGTCCGGCAGGAGCCGGGTGTCCGGCAGGAACCGGGTGTCGGGGAAGTCAGCACCCGGTCGGTTGCCGGTAACCTGCGCTATCCCGTGACTGCACAGCAGCCTGCGCCGGCCGTGCTGATCCTGCATGGATCGGCGGGTGTGGACAGCCGCGGTGAACTGCACGCCCGGGCGCTCAATGCGGCTGGATTTGTCACTCTGGAACTGGACCTGTGGGCCGCACGGGGCTGGATGGCCGATCGCAGCGGTCGTCCATCCGGGGTGCCGGAGACGCTGCCGGATGCCTTTGCGGCCCTGCAGTTCCTGGCAGACATGCCGGAAGTGGATGGCGCGAGGATCGGCGTGATGGGCTTTTCCTGGGGTGGTGTGATGACAATGCTGGCGGCCACCGAAAAGAACATCGAGAAATACGGCGGCGGTCGACGCTTTGCTGCCCATGCGCCCTTTTATCCGGTGTGCTGGGTCTATGATCGGGTGCCGGGCTACGAACTCGGCGCGCTTTCCGCAGCACCTGTGCTGCTGCAGACGGGTGCCAGGGACGACTACGACGAGCCCGGTACCTGTCCCGAACTGTCCCGGCGCTATGGGGGTGTGTTCGAAGTGGTTGTGTATGCGGACGCCTATCACGGGTTCAACGCACTCGGTGCCGACCTGCAGCTGGAGGATCCATTCAGTCATCTCGGTCGTGGCGGTGTGGTGCGTTTCCGGTCGGATCCCGTCGCCCGGGCGGCGTCCGTTACTCGGACCACCGGATTTTTTCAGCAGGCCCTCCGCCCTGCACAGAGCGCCGCACAGGGTACTGCAACCGGCGTCCGCTGAGGCCTTCAGTCGAGGTCTTCGTAGGCGATTGCGGTTATGGTGTAGACGTTCACCTTGTCTTTCTGGGTGACCCCCACTTCCTCATCGATCTGCTTTTTCAGCAGCGCGCGGGCCATGGGTGAGTCAATGCTGATGTAGCCGGGTGCTGCATCGAACTCATCCGGCCCTACGATGCGATAGCGGAAACAGTGACCGTCCTCGTCTTCGAGGGTGACCAGAGCGCCGAAAAAGACCCGGCTCGGATCTCTCGGAGGTTTGTCGATCACCTGAACTTCATCCAGGCGCTTTGAGAGAAATCGCACCCGGGCATCGATCTCGCGCAACTGTTTCTTGCCGTAGATGTACTCCGCGTTCTCAGAACGATCGCCCATCGCGGCGGCTTCGGACACCTTGCGGGTGACCTCGGGGCGCTTCTCCTTCCACAGATACTTCAGTTCCTGCTGCAGGCGCGCATGACCGGCCGGTGTGATGTAGGGCGAAGACCTGGGTGAGGGTGGCCGGTAACGGCTCATGCCTCTGGAAGCCCGACGGGCCGGTGCTGCGCTGGCAGAATGTCAGACCACATGCTGTTTATGAGCCCGCTCCCATAGAAAGAATGAGTCTAACGCTCCGATTCGGCCTGCGTATACTCGATGACAGCGAGCAAGGAGGGTTAGCCATGCGCCGTCTCTACTACATTGCCGACAGTCTTGAAACGACCAAGGCGATTTCCGAAACGCTGCACGATGAAGGGATCACCGACTGGAATTTTCATGTGGTGGCCAGAAACGAAAGCGGCCTCTATCAGCATCACATTCACTCAGCCAATACCTACCAGCAGCTCGACATCATTCACACCGGCGAGCGCTGGGCGATGATCGGCGCCTGTGTGGGGTTCACAGTGGGGATGGCCCTTTATCTTGCAGACGCTCTGCCCTGGGCGCCAAGCGGCATGACTGTCGTGCTGTGCACCCTGGTGGGTGCCTTCTTCGGTGCCTGGCAGGGCGGCATGGTGGGTCTGTCCCGCGAGAACTACAAACTCGAACCGTTCCATCATGAAATAGAAGCCGGCCGCTACCTGATCATGGTGGATGTCAACGACCGGACCAGGGCGCGGGTGCGGGAGATCATGAATATGGGATTCCCCAACGTGCGTTTCTGCGGCAAAGACACCACGCTGATCAATCCCTTCAAAAGACCGGAGCGAATTCAGCATCAGAACACCCACTGAGGCGGTGTCAGGTGCGGGAGAATATGTCCTTAAGGTTCCGGGTGCCCGGCGCAGGAATCAGACCGCGATCGGTAACAAGACCCCGGACAAGTGCGGCGGGTGTGACGTCGAAGGCGGGGTTGTAGACGGGTACCTGGGCCGTGTGGGGTCCGATCACTTCTTCGGGATCGCGCTGCTCGATCACCACATCGGCCCCACAGGACGTGTCCGGATCGAAGGTTGAAGCCGGGCAGGCGACATAGAAGGGGATGTTGTAGTAATTGCAGAGAATCGCCAGATTCAGTGTCCCGATTTTATTGATCACATCGCCATTGGCGGTCACCCGGTCTGTACCCACCAGCACCAGATCAATGCCGCCACCGGCCATCAGGCTTGCTGCCGCGTTGTCGCACAGCAGGTGTACGTCGATGCCGGCCTGGCCCAGTTCCCAGGCGGTCAGCCGGGCACCCTGGAGCAGCGGGCGGGTTTCGTCCGCGTAGACCCTGAAGGGCACACCCTCCTGGTGGCTGAGGTAGAGGGGTGCAGTGGCGGTACCGAACTCCGAGACGGCAAGTGCGCCGGCATTGCAGTGGGTGAGCACCCGGCAACCGGGTGTGATCAGTACCCGCCCCGCCTGGCCGATGGCCCGGCACAGGGCGCGGTCTTCCTGGTGAATGGCTTCCGCTTCCCGTGCCAGGGTGGGGTAATCGGCGCAGCGGGATGCGGCCCGCAGGAGTCGATCTACCGCCCAGGCGAGATTCACCGCGGTCGGACGCGCGGACTTCAGACGCCGGGCGTTCTCCTCGAGTCTGGTACGGAACTGTGCGGCACCGGCATTTTGCATGGACAGCGCCAGCGCGTAAGCGGCCGCGATACCGATGGCGGGTGCACCCCGCACCGCGAGGGTGCGGATGGCCTGGAATGCAGAGTCGACGCTGTCGATATCCAGGTATTCGACCGTCGTCGGCAGGCGCCGCTGATCGAGCAGCCGCAGCCTGCCAGCTTCCCAGACGATGGCGGATGGCACCGTCACCCCGTCTAGACCAGCGACTTGGCGAGGTAACTCACCAGCAGACCGCCTGCATCCCGGGCGGTCGGTCCGCAGGCGAAGATGCCGTCCGTGTGTCCGAGGGTGGCAAAAACGATCGGCCGCGAGTGGTAGCGGTTGAGCAGATCTGACACGGCCTGAACCAGTTCGCCGCTGCCGTTCACCGCGGTATCCGGCGTGCAGGGCAGCGCCAGCGCCGCGGCGCGACTCCAGATTTCCGGACTGTGGGCGTGGAATACCCAGGAGATCCGCGGATCGGCGGCATAGATCATGGCGTGGGTCATGGTCTCGGAGGAGGGCGGCTCTTCGCCGCAGGCATCCACCCAGAAGCGCTGCAGGTTGTAGTTCGTGATGCGGGTAATATTGCGCTGATCGATGCGCCGGATGCCGCTGCTCTGGCTGGCGGTGATGATGAATTCTCCCGGCCGCTCAGGATCCCGCAGGCTGAGGTTGCCGAATCCGAGTCCATCGTAGCGGCGCGGATGCCGGCCCAGGAGGGACAGTTTGGTGAGAATGGTGCGCCAGGCTTTGAGCTGAGCGAAGAGTTCTTCGTCCACGATGGATGAGACACTCGGCTGCAGGTCGTAGGCGAAACGTATGATGCCTTCGGAATCCGCCACTGGTTACAATCCGCTTCGGATCTTCCCTTCAATCTTGCAGTCAAGGATGCCACGTTGCGGTTTAAAAAAGCAGCAGGAGCGCTGGGCGCCTTCGCGGAGGGCGTGCAGCTGAATAAAGTCGCAGAGTCTGCCGACGCTTTCGCCGAGGTGCATGCGGCGCTGCTCGAACACGAAGTACTGTTTTTCCGGGACCAGGAACTGACACCCGGAGCGTACGAGCGCCTGGGTGCACGCTTCGGACGGATCGAAGTACACCCGGCCTATCCTGTGGTGGCCGAAGCGCCCCAGGTGCAGATACTGGAGAGCACGGCAGCCGCGCCGAGCAAGATCGAGGCCTGGCATACGGACATGACGTTCCGCAGCACACCGCCGATGATCACCATGCTGCACGGCCAGATCATTCCAGCCTTTGGAGGCGATACCCTCTGGGCGAGCATCACCGCGTCCTACGATGCGCTCTCTGCACCGCTGCAGGGTCTGCTGGACGGACTCCAGGCTGTCCACGATTTCCGCCACGGCTTCCAGGAAAGTCTGGCAGAGCCGGGTGGCCCGGAGCGTCTGGCCGGAGCGACTGCTGCCAATCCCCCGCTGCTCCACCCGGTGATCGCCGTGCATCCGGAAACCGGCAGAAAGGCCATCTATGTGAACCCGCTGTTCACCACCCGCATCGAGGGTCTGGGCCGGGGCGAGAGCCGCGCACTGCTGGACTTTCTCTACCGGCATGTGGTCACGGATGAATTCACCGTGCGCCTCAACTGGTCGCCGGGCACTGTGGCGATCTGGGATAACCGCTCGACCCAGCACAAGCCGGTCAACGACTTCTTTCCCCAGCACCGCAGGATGCACCGCATCACCATCCAGGGTGCGCGCCCTGTCGGGGTGAGTGCGCAGTCTGTCGGCGGTGCCTGATCTGCCGTGCACCAGGCTCATCGGCGCTATCGGTGCGCAGTGTCGCGGTATTGATGTGCGCACGCTTGCGGCGGAGGATGTGCGTCGGGCGATGACGGCCAGCCAGCTGCTGGTCTTTCGCGATCAGCAGCTCACGCCGGCCACGCTGACCGAGTTCGCCGCCCGGCTGGGAGAGCTGGATCGCTATCCCTTTGCCGAGCCTCTGGACGACGCCCCCTATGTGGTGCGGGTGTTGAAGGAACCCCAGGACCGGGCCAACTTCGGCGGCGCCTGGCATACCGATACCGCCTATCTCACGCGGCCGCCGAGTTACACCCTGCTCTATGCAAAGGAGGTGCCGGAAATCTGCGGAGATACCCTGTTTGCGGATCTGTACGGTGCCTATGAGGAGGCCTGCACAGGTCTGGCGCCTGCTCAACGTGAACGCCTGGATGCAATGCGCGTGCACTGTACAGCGTCGCTGGTGCATGACGCCCAGGGCGCTCACGCCGCGGTTGCCGGCGAGCGCGTTGCGCGACGGCCGGCAGCGGTGGCGACTGAGGCGGATCATCCGCTGGTCCGGCTGCATCCGGACAGCGGACGCCGCGCCCTCTATGTCAGCCTCATCCACTGCGCCCACATCGTCGGCATGTCCCGTGCGGAGAGTCTGCCTGTGCTGGAAAGACTGCATGCCCTCATTGTTCGAGCCGAAAACTGCACCCGACTGCGCTGGCGGGCCGGAACCCTGGCCATCTGGGACAACCGCTGCCTGCTGCACAACCCGCTGAACGACTATCCGGGCGCACGCCGGGAAATGCAGCGTGTGATCGTGCGGGGTGAGGTGCCGCTTGCCGGCAGCGGCTGAGCGTTCTACCAGTGGCGTACGGATGCCTGGCTGACTTCCCGGGTCGCGGTTTCGAGTACCCGTCGCTCCTCGACCCAGTCCCCGAAAGCCTGCAGCTGGGCTGATTCCGCCACCTGTTGTTCCAGCCAGGTCTCCATCGCACTGAGCAGACGCTCACCCAGTTCGGGTGCTTCGCGGAACAGACGCAGGTAGGCGGCCTTGGCGCCGTCGAGATCGCCGATACCGAGCAGGGCTTCCCCCCGGTATTCCACCGCTTCAAGAAAATCAGGCTTCAGCATCAGCGCGTAGTTGTAGGCACCGAGCGCTTTGCGATAGTCACCTGCGCGGCGCAGAGCATAGCCCAGTTCATTCGCGGCTTCGGCGTAGCGGGGATCGATTTTCAGGGCCGCACCCTGGGCGTCCGCCGCCTGCCGGTAGTGGGACTGTGCCTCCTGGATCAATGCCTCCTTCGCCTGGGGATCCGTGGTCTGAGCTGCCCGGGCTTCCGCCTGCCAGGCCAGTTCCTTCGCTTCGATACCCGATCGATGCAGTGTGAGTGCCTGGGACTCCGCGGCCTCGCCCGCGGGCGGGGCGTCTGGTGTGGTGGATCCGGGTGTTCCCGCCGCATTCAGGGTGGGCGCCGAGAGCAGCAGCACGAGCACAGACAGGAGCGGGCGGAACTTTCCAGCGGCGGGCACGGGCTTTCTCCAGGAGAAGGGTTCGGGGGGAGTCTATCGCAAAACCTGCTGTTTGCAGGCCACCAGAATCCGTCTCCTGGAGACCCGTGCGCGACAGATACTTGTTCACAGCGCGCCCAGCGGCTACTGTGCCCGGCGATTTTCCGTGCCAGCGGACAAACCAGTGAAGGTATTGCGATGGATTGGTCAGACAAAATATTCGGTTTCGAGACCCGGGCCATTCATGCAGGGCAGGCGCCGGATCCGACCACCGGTGCGGTGGTCACACCCCTTTATCTCACCTCCACCTATGTGCATTCGGAACCGGGCGTGTATGCGGGCTACGACTATTCCCGCGCGGGGAATCCCACCCGTGCGGCCTATGAGCGCTGTGTGGCCAACCTCGAAGGAGCGCGCTTCGGCTTCGCCTTCGCGTCCGGCTGTCTGGGAGCGACCACCGCCATGCACCTGCTTGCTCAGGGTGATCATGTGGTGTGCTGCGACGATATGTATGGCGGTACCTATCGGCTCTTTGAACAGGTCTTCCGCAAACAGGGCCTCGATTTCGACTATGTGGATCTGACCGATCCCGAAGCGCTCCGCACCGCCCTGCGGCCGAACACCCGGATGGTATGGATCGAAACCCCGACCAACCCGCTCATGAAGCTGCTCGATATTGAACGGCTGGCGCAGATTGCGCATGGGGCAGGTGCCTGGCTGATGGTGGACAACACCTTCATGAGCCCCTACTTTCAGCGGCCGCTGGCACTGGGCGCAGATCTGGTCCTGCATTCCACCACCAAGTACATCAACGGGCACAGCGATCTGATCGGCGGCATCGTGGTCACGGACGACGAATCTCTGGCCGAGTCCCTCGGATTTCTCAACAAGTCCATGGGTGGAATCCAGAGCACGTTCGATTCCTATCTGTGCATGCGCAGTGTGAAGACTCTTGCCCTGCGCATGCAGGCCCATGCCGCCAATGCCCAGGCGGTAGCCGAAATGCTGCACGTACACCCCAAGGTGGCTTCGGTCGCTTATCCGGGTCTTTCCTCCCACCCGCAGCATGCGCTGGCCCGCCGGCAGACGTCGGGACATGGCGGCATGCTGTCGATGGAGCTCAAAGGTGGCCTGGCCGCGGCGCGGGCGGTTCTGGGTGCGGTGAAGGTGTTCACCCTGGCAGAGAGTCTGGGCGGCGTGGAATCCCTGATCGAACACCCGGGACTGATGACGCATGCCAGCCTGAGCGCCCAGCGGCAGAAGGAGCTGGGTATCAGTGCCGGTCTGCTGCGGCTGTCTGTGGGTATCGAGACCGGCAGTGATCTGCTCGATGACCTGAACCAGGCACTCGATGCAGCCTGACCCGATGCAGCCCCGCATGTATGACGACATCGAACGTCATCTCGGCGAAGCCGACGATTTCGCAGCGGCGGCAGTTCCGACCGGCATGTACCTCGCCTGGTGCGCCAATCTGCATCTGCTCGATACCGACTTTCAGCAGCAGCATGAATCGCTGCTGCTGCGCCTGCGCTATCGGGAGATAACGGGTGCTGAGTTCTTCATCGCCGCCTGCGGGGGTCGATTCGAACGCAGTCTGCTCAATGCCCGGGGTCAGGCCTTCACCGACCACTACTACCCGCATTTCCTTGACGACTATCGCGAGGTCTTCGGTGCGGACACCTACGCAGTGAAGGACGACTGGGCCCACTATGACCTGCTCGCGCCGGTGCTGATGCGACATCTGATGGCACCGCCGGAGAAGGCCTCGCGCAGTGACAGCAGTGCCGCCGGCCGGCTGCGCAAGTGGTGGCAGAGCTGGCATTGAGGTCCAACCGGTGAACCGGACATTCAGTGTCAGAGACGCGACCATCTATCGCCCCTACAGTGATGAGATTCCCTGGGACCTGCTGCTGGAAGCGGATCCGGATGAACACCGGGTGATGGCCTACACCGATCCGGATCTGATCCGGGTGGCCAAATACGATGGGGTGGCGATAGGCGCCTACGTGATCCGCCCACGCTCCGACATCCGCACGGAGCTGTGCACGCTGGTGGTCGCCAGACCTTATCGACACGCGGGACTGGGCCGCTGGCTGCTCGGCCATGCGATCGGTCTCACCGAAACGAACGGTGGCCGGGAAATTTTTGTGGCCGGCGTACCACTGCGCGGACTCTTCGCCCGTACAGGCTTTGTGGCCGTGGATGGCGGTCTGCTGTTTACGCTGACACCGGAGTGAACCCGCCGGCTTCTCGGTGATCGATAACAGGCGGTCCGATGTAAGCCGCCTTCGGCCGCACGATGCGGTTGTCTTCCCTGGACTCGATGAAGTGGGCCAGGTATCCGAACACCCGGGCCATCGCGAAATTCGCCGTGAAGAACCGGCCGGGTAATCCCAGCGCCCGGTAGATCACACCTTTGTAGAATTCCAGATTCGCATAGAGCGACTTGTTCTGTTCCGCCATGCGTTCGGTGAATCGCGCCTCGATGGCGACGAGGGTGCGGTAGGTGCGTTCGTGTGGTGTGCCTGCGCAAAGTGACTCTGCGAGGGCTTTGAGATGGCGGGCTCGCGGATCCAGCACCCGGTACTCCCGGTGTCCCATACCCATGACCTTGCGCTTTCCGGCGAGACAGGCATCGACGAAGGCGGGGGCCGCTTCGGGTGAGCCGACTTCATCTGCAGTTTCCAGTGCAGCCTGATCGGCGCCGCCGTGGAGCACGCCGTGGAGGGCGCCGAAGGCGGCGGATAGTGCGTTTTCCACCGGGGCCAGGGTGCTTGCAGTAGCCCGGGCGACAAAGGTACTGGCATTGAAGCTGTGTTCGATCTGCAGGATCTGGGTGGTGTTGTAGGCGCGCCTGGCGATGTCCGTGTCCGGTGCGCCGATGTGATGCAGAAAGCGTCCGGCAGGATCCATGCGATCCGTCGCCGGGGGTGCAGCCCCGAGCAGGAAACTCGCCAGCAGCGCGGGCATTTTTGCCGCAACGGCGAAACCCTGGGCCGCTTCCCCCCGATCGGCAAAGGCTTTCGTCCGGTCGAGCAGAGGCGTGAGACCCTGCAGCACGTGCATCGGATGGGTGTCCCGGGGCAGGGACAGCACCAGCGCCAGTTCGCGCCTGGAGAGGTCCGCCTCGAGCGCCAGTTCCCCGGCAAGGCGATAGGAGCATTCACCATCGATGACAAGGGCGGCCACGTCGCCGAAGGGTCGGTCCACGAGGGTGTCGATGGGGTGGCCACGATAGCTCAGTATGCCATTGTCGCCATCTACCAGTGAGATGGCGGTCGTATCCACCACCACGCCTTCGAGCCCCTTCGCTATCTTCATCGTCTCGGTCATGTCGGCCTCCGGTTTTTTTTGTCCGGTACTCGACTCCGGACAATCTGACGAAGAGCTTATGTTCCAGTGCGGCAGGCTCCCAGACCCTCAGACTTGCGGATGCTGAAGTTCCGCTTATGCATAAGCCCTGCTTATCGTTGGATAAGTGCAGAATGAGATTCTCTTCTTTCGAAGGTCTCCGGGACATTGATACTTGATCTGAGTCATCTTAGTGTCAGTCCATGCAGATCGAACGCCATGAAATCCGTATCTTTGCCACCGTTGTCGAGGAAGGTGGGTTCTCACGCGCGGCAGAGAAACTGGATGTTTCCCAGTCCGCGGTGAGCCAGGCCATCGCCAATCTCGAACACAAGCTGGAGTGTCAGCTGCTGCTGCGCGGGCGCCGGCCGGAACTCACCGAGTCGGGTAAACGGCTGTTCAGTTTTGCACGCACGGTTATCAATGAAGAAGAGCAGGCGCTGGATGACATTCATCGTATCCGCCTGGGCGAGCTTTCAACCCTCAATCTGGCGATGAGCAGTGCGGTCAATCGTTTCTACGGTGAAGTTCTGCTGCTCGAGTTCTGTGAGCGCAATCCGCTGACCCGTCTGAAGCTCGACGTCGCACCCAGCCGGGAGATGGTCTACGGAGTGGACGAGGATCGCTGGGAAATCGCCTTCGGTCCGTTTCAGACCCGCATGCCCGGACACTTCGAGTGCGTGCCTTTCTTTGAGGAAACCCGTCGACTGGTCGTGCACGAGAATCACCCGAACTTCCACGCCTTAAGGCGTGACCCGGGTTCCATGCTGGGATCTCAGACTCTGCTGACGTCCTTTCTCGACGATCCGGTCAAACGCCCGGGCAGTCAGCGTATCCGGGACATGGTGCAGGACGTCTGGGAGGTCAGCCATCTGGGTTTGCGGCTGGCGCTGTGCGAAGCCGGCAGAGGCATCACCTATCTGCCGGACAGCCTGGTTGCGAGCCTTGCCGGCTATCATCCGATTGAATCGCTGGAGGTTTCCTCCTTCGATCGGGAAGTCGGCGTGTATTACAAGAAACACAAGGCGCTGTCGGAAGGTGCGAAGCGCTTTATCGGGATCTGCCACCGCTACTTTGCGCAGGGCAGCCGTTGAGGCCTGGAGGCCTGATCAGAGTCTCCCTGGCGGTACCGGGTTGAGCGGGGACAGCAGCAGCCACTCCACCAGGATCAGATTCGGCACCCAGCACAGCCAGGCGACGACCGGATAGAATTCCTGAAACGGAATACCGGCAGCTTCGGACAGCCCGAGGTAGATGCGCAGGGTCACTGCGGCGAAAGTGAGGGCGAAGTTGCGCACCATCCAGCGCTGATGGCTGCGGATGTCCCGCCTGCGTATGGCTGCATAGGCCTGCCAGCCGCTGTAAAGCCAGACGATACCGAGACCGGAAAAACCGACCCGGGCCACCAGACCGCCGGTCGCGTTGCTGGCCAGCACCAGCCCGCCGATTCCGCCCGCACACACCGCCACCAGGTAGGTGCGGCCGAGCCAGCGGTGCAGCTCGGGCCGGCGCCGGCGCAGAGCGGGCAGGAACTGAAATCCGCCCAGCAGCAGGGCAACGCCGCTGCCGAGAATGTGGCAGGCGGCGAATACCGGCATGGTGGCAAAACGTTCGTGGAAATCCGTGCCGCCGGCCATGCCGCTCTGGAACACGAAGGCATAGAGCGCGATGGGAATGCTGAGGAAGATCAGCAGGCCGAGCAGGGAAGAGCGGGTCGCGGTGTTCGTGGTCATCGATGATGCTGTGTGTGGTTCCTGGTCAGCCTCACTTCGAGTGAGGCACGTTGTCCGCCCGCGCCGCCCGACCCAGATAACCTCCATGGTGGCGCAGGCCGTAGTCTTCTCTGGTGACACCCTTGTGCTCCAGCAGCGCCAGTGCGATAGCGTCCGTGATTGCCAGCATCACCGCCATGCTCGCGCTGGGTGTCAGGCCGAGAGGGCAGGGTTCCTTGATTTCGCCCATGTCGAGCACGAAATCAGACAGTCTGCGCAGATCTGAATCCGGGTGGGAGGTGACGCCGATGACGGTCGCAACACCCAGATGCCGGGCGAGTTCGAGAATTTCCAGCACTTCCCGGCTCTTGCCGCTGGTGGAAAAGGCGATCATCACATCGTGGGTGTCCACCAGACCGAGATCGCCGTGAGCGGCTTCCGCGGGATGTACGAACACCGCGGGTGTCGCCGTCGAGCAGAGGGTGGCGGCAAATTTGTGGGCGATGTGGCCGGCTTTGCCGATACCGGTGGTGATGATTTTGCCTTCGCAGTTCTTCATCACTTCGACGGCACGGACGAAGTCGTCGTTCACGTCGATGGCGCGGATAGCATCTGCTTCGGCTTCGATGACGGCGCGCATGCGTTGTCTGATATCCATGGTGCTCAAGCTTCCTTCTGCGAGCCAGTGAGCCCTCGAGCGGGGTACACTCATCGCCCTGTGATAAGCGTTGTGAGACTGAAGCGAGCCGCATGTCGAGTCAACTGGATGTTGCAATACCCCCGCAGCTGTTGCCCCTGCCGCGCGCGGTGGATTGCGGGACGGGTCGGCAACGGCTGACGAGCGCACGGGTCAGCGCTGAATTTACCGGTGTCCGCAGCCTGCGACTGGAAAAGGCGGTGGAGAGATTTACCCGGGCGCTCGCGGCCCGCAGCGGCCTGCCGCTGCAGGAACCGGCGACACAGATACGCATCTCCTGCGCGGAACTCAGTCCCCGGTATCCCGGAATCGTGGAAGACGAAAGCTACTGGCTGGCGATCGATGATGCGGGCATCTATCTCGAGGCACCGACCGAGTGGGGGGTACTGCGCGGTCTGGTCACGCTGCTGCAGACGGTCACCAGGCCCGGATGGGTGCCGCATGTGGCCATCGAAGATGCGCCCCGGTTCCCGTGGCGTGGCCTGTTACTCGACCCGGCCCGGCACTTTCTCGACACCTCCACGATTGAGCGGGCCCTCGCCGGCATGGCGCTGTGCAAACTCAATGTGCTGCATCTGCATCTGTCGGACGATCAGGGTTTCCGCTTCCCGTCCGCCGCCTACCCGAAGCTGCCGAGTACACTCTGCTATTCCAGGGATGAACTCGAACACCTGGTCGAGACGGCGGCCGATCTCGGCATCAGGGTGATTCCCGAACTGGATATGCCAGGGCATGTGACCAGCTGGCTGACCGCGTATCCGGAGTGGGGCTGCCGACAGACTGCAGCCTCTGAGCGCTTCGGGGTCCACGAAGCCTGCCTGGATCCCACCAGTGAGGTGGTCTACAAAGCAATCGGTGGTCTGCTCGACGAGCTGACTGCGGTATTTCCGGATCCCTGCATTCACATCGGCGGAGACGAGGTCCATCACCGCTGGTGGTCCGAAGATCCGCACATCCGTGCGTATATGGCGCAGCACAACCTGACAGGGCCCCGGGATCTCCAGGCGCAGTTCAATGCCCGGGTTCGACAACTGGTCCTGGATCGGGATCGGCAGGTGATCGGCTGGGACGAAGTGCTCCACGATGACCTTGCCCGGGACTGGATCGTGCAGGCATGGCGCGGTGCGACCTCGCGGGATCGGGCGGCGGCGCGAGGCAATCGGGTACTGGTTTCGGCGCCCTACTATCTGGATCTCAGCTTTCCCGCGGGTATGCACTACGACTTCGATCCCGGTGCAGATCAGCAGACGCTGCTGCGCTTCGAAGACGAGCAGATGGCCGATCCGCGTCTGGCCCATGTGGCGGACGGTCTGCGCTGGACACTGCAGTGGCGCGATGACGCAGTGGCACCGGTCGAGCGGACCGTGCTCGATGAACTGGTGCTTGGCGGCGAAGCCTGTCTATGGGGAGAGCTGGTGGATGCGGAAGTACTCGACGTTCGGCTGTGGTCGCGTCTTCCGGCGCTGGCGGAACGCTTCTGGTCGACGGACCGGGAGTGTTCCGGTGAAGGTCTTACCGGGCGTCTTGCCTGGTATCTTGCGGAGATTCATCCCCTGGGTGGTGTCGATGTTGCGCAGCGCAGCCGCGGTCAGCTCGCAGGTCTGGGTCTCGACGATCACTGGCGTCCGCTGCTGGACATGCTCGAGCCGGTGAAGTGGTACGGTCGACTGCTCGGCGCCCGCGCGCTGGCGGCACGCATCCAGGGAAGCGAGATGCCGAAGGCGCGACCCTATCAGACCCACACGCCGCTCAGAGGCGTTGCCGACTATCTGCCGCCGGAGAGCTTTCTTTCGTCCCGGATCGAGGCCATCTGCGCGCGGGCCGCCGCAGACGCACTCAATCAGACGGACCGGGACGAACTGGCGCGTCTTATACAGACCTGGCAGCGGCTCGCTGCCGGACCCGGTGGGGGCGGTCAGGCCGGTGCCTTGCGCCCGCTGCAGGAGGCGCTGGGAGAACTTGCCCGGGCAATGGACGAACGTCTGCGTACAGGAAAGCGGATCGAGCTGGCGCGGATGGAAGCGCTGAGTCGTCCGCAGGGTGAACTGATGCTGGCGATCGGACCGCAACTGCGCGCCTGGCTGATGGAATCACCTTGAACTCCCCTGAGGCAGTCCTGGCGGCAGGCTGGTTCGTTGCCAGAGACGTTGCACCGCTGGGCGCAGGTCACATTCACGACACCTTCCGGGCGACGGACGCCAGGGGTGCGCGGTTCGTGCTGCAGCGGATCAACGACCGGGTGTTCGCCGACCCTGTGCAGGTGATGCACAACGTCATGCGGGTGACGGCGCACACGTCGGCACACGCGCCCGGACTGACGCCGGTTCTCGTCCGGAGCCGTTCCGGTGACGGATTTCATACGGATGAGCGGGGTCGTGTGTGGCGGCTCTGGGAGGAAGTCGGCGATTGCCGGGTTGTGAGTCAGGTGACACAGACAGCGCTCGCGGAAGCGGCAGGATTCGCATTCGGACGATTTCAGCAGGTGCTCGCGGATCTCCCCCAGCCACCCCTTGCGCCGGTTATCCCGGGCTTTCATGAGCTCGAAAAGGTGTTGCTCAGGTTCGATCATGTGGCAGCAGCCGAGCGGACAGACCGGGGAAAAGATGCCGCCTTCGTCGATCGCCATCGGGATCTTGCTCAGCATCTGTCCGATCCGACCGGCCACATTCACGGTGACTGCAAACTCAGCAATCTGCTCTTCGATGGGTCCCGGTCCGAGGTACGCTGTGTGCTGGATCTCGATACGGTCATGCTCGGTCACTGGGCCTGGGATTACGGGGATCTGGTGCGCTCGGTACTCACCGCGACCCGGCCTGATATGTGGCCACAGGCGTTTGCCGCGGTAACCCGAGGGTTTCTGACCGGGTCGGGCATCAGGGCAACGGCTGGAGAGCTGACAGCAGCACCCCGCTACATGACCTTCATGCTGGGTGTGCGCTACCTCACCGATCATCTCGACGATGATACCTATTTCAAGGTGGCAGCACGGGGTGACAACCTCCAGCGGGCGCGGCGGCAGTTCGCGCTGCTGGAATCCATCGAAGCCGCTGTAACCGGGCTGAGGGGCGCTCTGACCGGTATCGAAGGCGTGCTCAAGTGAGCAGAATTCATTGAAGGAGGGAGGTCATGAACACAGGATTGAACGGACGAACGGCGCTGATCACCGGCGGCAGTCTGGGTCTCGGCTACGCGATGGCCAGGGCCTTTCACAGCGCCGGGGCCCGGGTAGCGATTCTCGCCCGGCGACAGGGGCCGCTGGATGATGCCTGCGGTACGCTGAACGCGGAACAGGCACCGGATGGGGCGAAGGTGATCGGCTATGTCTGTGATGTTGCTGATGCCGGTCAACTGAGCACCACTTTCAATGCAGTCACCGGCGATCTGGGCGGCGTGGATATCCTTGTCAACAACGCCGGTCATGCGGCGGCAAAGCCCTTCCCTGAAATCTCGGATGCCGAGTGGCAGGAAGACCTGGATCTGAAACTCTTTGCGGCGATCCGGCTGAGCCGGCTCGCCTGGCCACACATGCAGTCTCAGCGCTGGGGGCGGATCATCAATCTGTTGAACGTGTACGCGAAGACGCCGGATGCCGGCACAGCGCCGACTTCGGTCAGCAGGGCAGCGGGTATGGCTCTGACCAAGGTTCTCGCTGGCGAGGGCGCGCCGCACAACATCCTGGTGAACGCGATGCTCATCGGATTCATCAAGAGCGATCAGATTCAGCGTCGCTTCACGGCATCGGGTACTGACAAGAGCTTCGAGGAGTTTGTCGCTGCTGCGGGCGCGCGACTGCCTCTGGGTCGGATGGGTGAAGCGGAGGAGGTCGCGAATCTGGCGCACTTTCTGGCCTCGGATGCGGCGTCCTACATCACCGGATGCGCGATCAATATGGACGGCGGTCTGGCGAAGGTTGTCTGAAGTGGGAAGCGGCTGGCGGATCCGTGCGAATCCCACGGGATCCGGTTGGATCCGGGTGAAGGAGCGAGAATATGAGGACAGTGAACCCCATCAATATCACCGGGATCGATCATGTGGTGCTGCGCGTCGAAGATCCGCTACGAATGCTCGAGTTCTATTGCGACGTGCTTGGCTGCCGACTGGAGAGGCATCTCGACGATCTCGGTCTGTGGCAGCTCAGGGCTGGCCGGTCGCTGATCGACCTGATCGATGTGGCTGGTGTTCTCGGCAGACAGGGCGGCGGGACACCGGATCCCGGTGCGCCGAACATGGATCATCTGTGTCTTGCAGTATCACCCTGGGATGCCGAAGGGATATCCGCGCACCTGAGCGCCAACGGCGTCGATCCGGGAGAAATCGGCAAGCGCTACGGTGCGACCGGAACTGGTCCCTCGATGTATCTGCGGGATCCTGAAGGCAATACGGTCGAGTTGAAAGGACCGGGCTGAGCGGAGTCAGGCTCAGGTCAGATTGCCGAGTACCAGGCGAACCACGCCCACGACGGCAAGTACGAACAGTGCGGTAAAAGCCACGCCGATGATGATGAAGTGGAGCGGTTTACCGCGGCTGAAATCCCGCTCCCGATTGCGGCTCGACTGCACACCGAAGGCGGCAGCCAGGGTGCTGCCGATCATCTGCAGCAGGGTCAGTCGATCGCTGTCTGATTCGGGTTTTTTTTCAGGTGTATTCATTTTCGATCCGGGTTGCCCAGTAGTCGGCGTCAAATGTTTCGTCTCCGGTGAGATAACGCCAGAAGTGTATGCGATTGAGATATTCGAGGCGCCCGGTATCCGCTTCGTGCCAGGGCTCCGGGCGGGTGAGAATGGTGTGCACGTCCGCCGGATCGGGTTGCGCACCCAGCCAGAAGGTCGGTTTCTGCGGCGATTTGGTGTCCAGGTCCGATGTATCCCAGAGGCGGCACTGACGCTGGGTGGGGCAGAGACGGATCTTGAACATGTAGCGCAGGCGATCGGATCGGTTGGCGCCACCTCCGTGCCAGATGCCATGGTGCACGATCAGCACAGTGCCGGCATCACATACCATGTGCTGCTGGCCGACGATGTTCTGGTAGCGACCGATGGCAGCCTCGCTGACGATGCGCAGATGGGAACCGGGGACAAAACGGGTGCCACCCATCTCCCGGGTCACAGCATGGGGGAAGTACATCAGTTGCACGTCAAACGCCCGGCGGGGATCGATGGTGGAATCCTGGTGGGTGTGCTGGGCTGGCAGCGCGCGGCCGGTGAGACTCGGCGGAAAGGTGATGTGCAGAAAATGATGGTCGATACGGCTGGTGGGGCCGACCAGACTCTCGATGGCACCGCGCACCGCGGGCAGATCGATGATGCGTCCCAGCGCGGATCCCTGAGGATAGGCGTGGGCCAGTGGTGTGCCGGAAGGGACAATCGGAATGGCGCTCGAACCCATGATGCGATCGTAGTGCTCGGCGACGCTGGCGACGTCTTCGGTATGGCCGATCTCACTCAGGAATGCCTGATTGAGGGCTTCGGGCACCACCGAGTCGAGGCGCAGATATCCCTTCGCGGCAAATTCCGCCATCTGGCGGGTGGTGAGACGCAGGCTGTCAGTCGTCGTCACATGCACCTTCGCTGTCCTGCGGCACGTCGATAAGCTTCTCGAAAAAAAATTCGTACTTCAGGTAACCGGTACGGAACTCATCGCCGCTCGTGTGGGGTAACAACTGGCTGGCCTGGAACAGACGCCAGCCATCACGCAGCGCGTGAAGGCCCGTTTTGTAAGGTGGTGCTTCACCATCTCCCGCCCAGTGCGCTTCCCGTCCGGTACCATCGTAATTTGCCCAGGCTATGACGCCGGTATCCAGAGCGGAACTGGCGAGATAGAGCACAAGAACCTGTTGTCGCTGCGGCATCGCGCGAGCTTAGCATGACTGCCGCGTGCCACACCGTACAGGACCCGATCTGGTCACTGCGGCGGGTTGTGACAGCAGCGTTACGGGAGCGACGCATCGCAACAGTTGCGGCGCAGGATTCCCGATGCGATCCTGCGCAGTCAGTCCGTCGCCCTCGGCGGACCATCTAAGGACAGGGATCGTGAATAGACACCGGCTGCGACAACTGCTCCTGCTCACCGCGCTGCTGCTGAGCGGCTGCATGGGTGCACAGAACCGTCCCATGCAGCTGATCGCCGGATCAGGCCCCAGTTATCCCGCCGAGGCAAAAGCCGCCGGGATCGAAGGCGAGGTCGTGGTGCGTTACGACATCTCGATTACCGGTGCCGTTGAAAATGTGCGGGTGGAAAGAGCCGATCCGGCCGGCGTGTTCGAAGAGGCCGCGCTCTCTGCGGTGCGATCCTGGCGGTACAATCCGAGAATCCGGGAAGGGCAGGCCGAAGCGGTGCAGGATGTACTGAGCACGGTCCGTTTCCGGCTGTCAGACGGCGATGTCGACAACGGCTACTGAGCTCGAAGGTCAGCGGGTTCGGCGGACAGGACGGTGATCAGCGCTTCCATGGTGGCGGCAAACGTCTGGGAAGTGGTGGTGGAAAAACCCGTCGAGACCGTGCATCGGGTCGGTCTGTCTCCGGAATATCACCGCAAACTGTGCGGCGGTGGTATGACCCAGGAGTGGGTGATCGTGCAGGCCTTCCGCTTCCTCCTGGAGCGGGAGGCCAATACGTCGATTCTTCCGGAATTCGATCTGGAGGAGATCGGCCGTTACTTTCCGGAATTCGAGACAGAAATGGCGCGCCGGCTGGGGCGTCCCTGATCTCTTATCAGAATCCCGCCGTTCCCGGATGTTCTCAAGCCTCCGGCACGCCGGGGTTCAGACCGTCTGCCCTGAATGTACAGCTACCACTCGTTCCAGTGGGTAATCGTGCTCACCGGTGGCCGGTTGGCCCGCCTGAAGTCCGTGCCCAGGGTATAGGCCACCGGCAGTAGAGCCACCTGCATCACATTGTCGGGAATACCCAGCAGTTCGGCAGCCTCGGCTTCGTGGGCCAGATGCAGGGTGGTGAGCACTGAACCCAGTCCCCGGGATCGCAAGGCGAGCTGAAAACTCCATACCGCGGGATAAATCGAGCCGAACAGACCTGCGTAGGCGATTGCGGGGGAATTGGCCGGCGGTCGGCTTTTCACACAGGGGATCAGATGTACGGGTACCTCGTGCAGATGCTCCATCAGGTACGCGGCAGAACTGAGTACGCGCTGGGTCTGGGCATCCCCCGCTTTCTTCCCTGCGGTGGACAGGTAGCCTTCGGCCGCTTTGCGATAGAGATCGGCGAGGCCCTTGCGTTTTTCTGCATCATCCACGACCAGCCAGCGCCAGGTCTGGGAGTTTGATCCTGTCGGTGCCTGCACCGCGAGAGACAGACACTCTTCGATGATGGACTTTGGTACAGGCCGCTGCAGATCCAGGCGCTTGCGCACCGCACGTGTGGTGGCAAGCAGCTCATCGGTCATGGCGGTATCGAATCCCAATTCCTTCTCCTTAAACAACCTGGTGGGTCAGTGGTCTGAATTCATCCGGCGGGCGAGTGTATCGCACATCGCTGGACGACTTGCCGGCCAGTGCGTGATTATCCAGCGGGTCTGGCACGACGGGTGAAGGTCCGGCTGCAGGTCGGATCTTTTCGTGTCTGCCGCGGCAGCGGGACTCTGACGCGGCCGGGGCATTTGCGCGTCGGACTCCCGGCTGCACACTTGCACCAATGTGATCTGGTTCACGCCCCTGACTGACCGGAAACCGAATAATGGGTCTTCACACGTGAACAGGATGCCACGTGTCCAGTAACTGGCACATCCATCCCCTGCTGATTGTCCGCGCCTGCCTGCTGCTCGCATTGTTGTGCAGCGTGTCGGTGCGCGCGGATCTTGCCGTGCCGGGCTGGTACACCGAGGCGGGCGTTCCCGGCGGATGGCACTACCGGGTACCGCTGACCCTGCCGGCGCCCACGACGGTGAACAGCACCGTGGTGGCCGACGTGGACTTTCATGCACTGCTCACCACGCTGGGCGTTAACACGGCGGCCGTCGACTTCGATGAATCCTCGGTTCGGGTGGTGCGCGGCAATGGCACCCTGGCGACCCGCCAGGAATTCACCGACCGGGTCTACGGCGGGGTACTGGATGCGGCGGGCAACGGGCGCGGTGAAGTGCGCTTCATCGCACAGGACACAGCCGCGCACTTCCTGTATTTCGATATCGTGGGTAACGGCGCGAAGCCGGCGGCCCCGGGTGTGACTGTCATCAACGGACACTTCGAACAGTCCGCCGGCAGCACGCCCACCGGCTGGGTGGTGTCCAGTGTGAATACCGGCGGTGATCAGAACAACGAGGTCTATCGGACGACCCTCGGCAGCACCATCAATCTTGCAGCCGGTTGCAGCAACAACGCGGCCAATGGTCTTAACACCAGTCCCAACTCCATTTCCGGCAACGCGACCGGTGAAGCCTGGCATCTGCTCGGTTACAGAAACAACTGCGAAGATGGCTCGGGTAACGAAAGGGTGCGGCTGTCCAGGGACATCGCTGTACCAGCGGGTGCAGCGGCCGGTGAGCTCGAATTCTATTTTCAGGTTCAGTCCTTTGACGGCATCGCCAACTCGACCAACTACGACTGGGTCACCTTCAATGTGAACGGCAGCCCCGTGAATCACACCGCACTGGGCATCGTGAACACAGGCTCGCCGACGCTGATCATCGAAACCGGCAGGCTGGGACGGAACAACTACGGAAGTTCAATACTCGATTTCGGCTGGAAGCGCGCACGACTCAATCTCTCTGCTTATGCAGGTACCACTATCAATTTCCGCATCGAGACCTGGCATTCGGCGAGTGACAACTCCTATCGAAGCTGGGTGAAGGTCGATGATGTGCAGTGGAGCCGGCAGAACGCGACCCTGGGTGCGGCCCAGGCTTTCGGGGCCAATCTGATCTCACCGGCGGACACCGGAGCAGGCCCCGCCACACAGTACTCCAGCGGACAGACCCTCTCCCTGCGCACCATAGCCGATGCGCGTGCCACGGCAGTGACTGCAGATCTTTATGACAACAGCGGCGCGCTGGTGGTGAGTGGCATCCGCATGTACAACGATGGCACACACGGTGATGCGGTGGCCGGTGATCTGATCTGGAGTAACAACGGCAGTGTGCCTGCGGATCCCACCTACAGTTTTCTGGTGGCCGATACTCCGGGTCCGAACTGGCGGGTGCGGACCTTTGTCCGGGACGGTTCGGTGTCCATTGGGGGATTGGCCAATGGCCTGCTGCGGATTCCCGGTCAGCCGGCGGCACCCCAGATCCAGGCCAACTACTTCAACATCGACGAGCAGACGTTCATCCTCGCCGGTGCCCGGATGCAGCTCACCAAGACGATCTCCACACTGCAGGATCCTGCCGGAGGGAGTCTGCCCAAGGATCTGCCGGGCTCCTGGCTGCGCTATCAGGTTCGGGTGGTGAACCAGGGGCCAAGTGCGGCGGACAACAACAGTGTGATTCTGGTGGACGAGATTCCAGCGACAGTGCAGATGTGCGTGCTGCCGGCCTGTACCTGTGTCAGTCCCTGCACGCCGGTTGATCCGGTGGCCTATGACGCTTCCGCATCGCCGATTCCAACAGGGTTGACCTACAGCTATGCCACCCATGTGACCTACTCGCTGGATGGGGTGGACTACAGCTATACGCCGGTGCCCGATGGCGCCGGCTTCGATCCGGCCGTCCGCTATGTGCGGGTGGCACCTGCGGGCGCCATGTCTGCGCCCGGTGTCCCGGGGCAGGCGGAATTCACGCTGAGTTACGTGGTGCGGATCGAATAAAGCCCTACCGATCCGGACGGACCAGTTGGCGTTCAGTGGCTTGTCTGACCGAAGTCATTGCCACCGCGCAGATATTCCAGCTCTTCCGGAGTCGAGATTCTTCCAAGCACACCGTTGCGGTGGGGGAAGCGACCGAAGCGCTCGATCAGATCCCGGTGCTGCTGGGCGAACTGCAGGTAACTGCCGCTGAGATGACGTCTGCCGGAGGGCGTTGCGTCCCGCAACCGGGTAAACAGCCCGACACTCGTATGCTGATCGATAAGACGCTCCGAATGCTCGAAGGGCATATAGAAAAACGCTCTCTCATCGAATTCGAGATCCCGATCCAGAGACAGTTCCACGCCCAACTTTGCGATCTGCAGTGCCCGGGCGTCTCCCGAGAATGCGGCCGCTGTGCCGCGGTGAATGTTCCGTGGCAACTGATCACAGGCCAGGATGCAGGCAAGGCGGCCGCGGGGTGTATCGAGCCAGTCTTCATGCTCTCCGGCGATGATCGCCGCACTCAGCGGACCGAAGCGCAGACGGCACTCTTCGTCGAAGTCCGCCCCACCCGAGAACCAGCGCTTTCTGTGTGCGGAATCCGAGAAACCATCGGTGAACGTACCAAACCAGAAGTGCAGCAGCGCTTCGGCCACTAGATCCCCCAGCACTCCAGGTCGTTGGCAAATATGAGCGGACCCATGTACTCGGCTTCGATCGCGCTGCGGCTCATGGATTCTCTGCCCCGGGTGCGATTCATGCGATGACTGAGAATCACCATGCGGACCTGGGCCTGGCGGGCAATACGACCGATCTGGGTCGGTGTCACATGGAAGTCACGGGCTTCGCCGCGGGCGTTGTCGGGTATCGCGTGGGTCACTACCAAGGCGTCTGCCCCTGCCGCGAACTCCGGGATCACGTTTTTGGTGTTGTTGAAGTCGCCGGTGAAGACGATGTTCTGCTCGCCGATTTCCACGCGCCAGGCGATGGCGGGGACGTTGCCATGGGTAACCGGGATTGAAGACAGGCGCAGAAATTCACTGCCGAATCGCGCCCAGCGTCTCTGACCGGTTGCAGGCACGTTGCGCGGGTTGATCTTGTAGCCGCCCCTGGAGCGATGGCTGAGGAAGTCCTGCAGGTAGGAAAACGCACCACTGGGCCCGATGAGACGGGTGATGAAGGTTTCGGTATCCGGATAATCGGCGTTGCCTTCCGGGCCGTAGACCGGGAGCGGCCGGTCCCGCTCGGCAAACTCGGATCCTTCCACGTAGGCGGGAAAGTCAGTGGTGTGATCCGCGTGCAACTGGGTGAACACGATGGCATCCAGGTCCCGGAAAACGGCGCCCGATTCGTCGAAACGCAGAGACGATCCCGGGCCGGTATCCACCAGCAGCCGTGCCTGGTTGTCGATCCACACCAGATAGCTCGAACCCGACTGTCCATCATCGAGTTCGGATCCGCCGGCACCCAGAATCTGCACCCAGACGCCTTCCGCTCCGCACTGCCGGGAGCCGCTGGCTGCCAGCGCGTCTGAAGCCAGCAGGGTGGTGAAACACACAGCGCCGAGGCCGGCGACAAATTGCACGATGGATCGTTGATGGAGAATTCTGGTCACGGGTGACTCCGGGAGGTCAGTGGTCAGGGAGACGCTGATCGATCATCCGCGCCTTCAGAGTTGCTCCGACAGTGCGTCGATCTGCGCAAGCAGGCCTGCGGCGGAAGCTTCGTCCGGCATGCGCCAGTCACCGCGCGGTGAAAGGCTCACCGAACCGATCTTGGGACCTGGTGGCAGGGTGGTTCGTTTGAACTGCTGGGAGAAGAAGCGCTGCACGAAAATACGCAGCCAGCGTTGAATGACTTCGGGCGGATAGGAACCGGCGAATGCCACCGTGGCGAGTGCGAATATTTTCTTCACGCCGGCCCCGTTGCGCAGAAAGTGGAACAGAAAGAAATCGTGAAGTTCGTAAGGTCCGATAATCTCTTCGGTACGCTGCACGATGGCTCCCGTCTGCTCAGCGCCTTGCCCGGGTTCGATGAGTTCGGGTGAAATCGGAGTGGCGAGTACCCGTTCCAGGACTGCGGCCAGGGCGTCATTGGCGCGATGCACCGCATACCAGCGCAGCAGGTAAGCCATCATGGTTTTCGGGACGCTGGCGTTGACGTTGTAACTCGCCATGTGGTCGGCGTTGAACGTACACCAGCCGAGGGCGAGTTCCGACAGATCGCCGGTGCCGACCACCAGTCCGCGTACCTTGTTGGCATGATTGAAAAGAATCTGGGTGCGCTCCCGGGCCTGTGCGTTCTCGAATACCACATCGGTGCGGTCGGTGTGACCGAGATCTTCCAGGTGCTGCTTCACCGCAGCGGAGATGTCGATTTCTTTCAGTCGCACACCGGCGGCCCGGGCCAGCTGGTGTGCCGTGTGCAGGGTGTGTTCGCTGGTGCCGGGGCCCGGCAGTGTCAACGGATGCAGGGCGTCGAGAGGCTCCTCGAGTTTTTTCAGCGCATCGAGGCATACCAGGAAGGCCAGTGTGGAATCCAGTCCGCCGGACAGGCCGATGACCAGTTCGCTGCCGCCTGTTGAGAGCATGCGCCTGGCCAGCCCGGTGGCCTGTATGTTGAGAATCTCGCTGGCCCTGGCGTCCAGTTGTGCCTCGTCCGCCGGCACGAAAGGATGGGCGTCGATGGGTCGCAGGAGTTCGGGCAACTCCGCGACTTTCGTACCCATCCACACCCGATGGTAACCCTCAGGACGGCGGGCATTGGCGAAGGTGCTGTTCTGCATCCGGTCGTGGCGCAGTTTCTGCACGTCGAATTCGGTGATGAGCACACTGGTGCTGAAACTGAACCGTTCGCTCTCCGCGAGAATCACACCGTTTTCCGCCGCCAGCAGATGTCCACCGTAGACAACGTCCTTGGTGGATTCCAGCGGGCCGCTGCCGGCGTAAAGATAACCGCAGATGCCCCGGGCACTGGCCATGCGCACCAGCTCGCGACGGTATTCGGCTTTGGCGACGAGTTCGTTGCTTGCCGACAGATTCACGATGAGCTCCGCACCTGCCAGAGCGTGACGGATACCGGGTGGTTCCGGTGCCCAGAAGTCCTCACAGATCTCTATCCCGAAGCAGACGCCGGCGATCTCGAAGAGCTGCCGGTGGTCAACCAGCACCGGGTCTGCTGCGTCGATGAGTTCATGCACACCGGCACCCGGGGCGAACCAGCGACGGTCGTAGAACTCCCCATAGTTGGGGTGCTCGGATTTCGGTACGAGGCCACGCAGGCGGCCGTCGGAGAGTACGGCCGCACAGTTGAGAAGACGACCGTCGCGCAGACGCCAGGGCACACCGACGACGGCGGCGATGTCTGTGCAGGCCGTGGCAATGGTGGCCAGCGCGGTGAGCGTGCGCTGGTGCAGATCGTCACTGAAAAACAGATCCTCGCAGGTGTAGCCGGTTACAGACAGTTCCGGAAACAGGGCGAGGGCAACAGCCTGCTGCTGCAGCGCGTTCAGCTGCTCGACAATCCGGGTTGCGTTCGCTTCCGGATCTGCGAGGTGCAGTGCAGGGGCGATCGAAGCGACGCGCAGGAAACCGAGTTCGCCGAAATCAGTCGCCCTGTGGCGGGGTTGAGCTGGATTCATCGATGAATTCTACACCGGTGTCGGACCCCGTGGTTCTACCGACTCGCCTTTTCCAGAGGAGTTGGCCATTATTGGCGGCTCGAATTTATCGGTAAGGAATGTCATGAACTTCGAGTTTTCTGAAGAACAGAACATGCTGCGCGAACAGGCGCAGGGGTTTCTGGCGGACAATTGCCCGCCCGGGCTGGTCCGCAAGGTCCTGGATGGCAACAGCGACTACGATGCCGGCCTGTGGGGAAAAATCGCGGAAATGGGCTGGGCGGCCACGGTCATTCCGGAAGAATACGGCGGACTCGGCCTTTCCTACCTGGAGCTGTGTGTGATTGCCGAAGAGCTCGGCCGGGTGGTGGCACCGGTACCCTTTTCATCTTCGGTCTATCTCGCCACCGAGGCCCTGCTGCTCGCCGGCTCCAAAGCCCAGAAGGAGGAGTGGCTGCCGAAACTGGCAACCGGAGAGGCCATTGGTACCTTTGCCTTTGCGGAAGGCCCGGGGCGTCTCAATGCCAAGGAACTCACGACCAGGGTGAAGGACGGCAAACTCAGCGGCACCAAGATTCCCGTGGCGGACGGTGCCATCGCCAACTTTGCCATCGTGCTCGCCCGCCACTCGGGGGGTGACGGCGCCAGCCTGCAGCTGGTCACGCTCGATCAGGGAAAGAAGGTCGACATCGCCCCGGTGCAGACCCTCGACCCGACCCGGGGTCACAGCCGGGTGAAGTTTGCTGCTGCAAAGGCCCAGCCCCTCGGCCGGGCCGGGCACGGCATGCGTCTGCTCGACACCCTCCTCGATCGGGCGGCGGTACTGTTCGCCTGGGAACAGGTGGGGGGCGCCCAGGCGGCGCTGGAACAGGCCAAGGCCTATGCACTCGGCCGCTACGCCTTCGGTCGACCGATTGCTTCTTATCAGGCCATCAAGCACAAACTCGCCAACATGTACGTGAAGAACACCCTGGCGCGGTCCAACTGTTACTACGGCGCGTGGGCCCTGAATACCAACGCGGCCGAACTGCCGATTGCGGCCGCCACCGCCCGGGTATCCGCGATCCAGGCCTACTACTTCGCGTCGAAAGAGAACATCCAGACCCATGGCGGGATGGGCTACACGTGGGAGTTCGATTGTCAGTTCTTCTATCGCCGCTCGAAGGTGCTGAGTGTGAACATCGGCAGTGAAGGTCTCTGGCAGGACCGGCTGATCAGCGCGATCGAGGCAAGCCGGGCCGCATAAACGCACCCGCATCACGGCGTAAGAATATTTGAGTAGAGAATTTCAGGAGCAGCAGCATGGATTTCAGTGATACCAAGGAAGAAGCAGCATTCCGCAAAGAAGCCCGCGCATGGTTGAAGGCGAATGTGCCGAAGAAGAAAGAACTCAAAGGTCTGGGTTACATCGAGCAGGCGAAACTCTGGCAGAAGCGCAAATACGACGCGGGCTGGGCGTGCATCACCTGGCCAAAGGAATACGGCGGTCGCGGTGCCAGCACCATCGAGCAGGTGATCTGGAACCAGGAAGAATCGAAGTACGAACTTCCCGGCGGCGTATTCGGCATCGGCCAGGGCATGGCTGCACCGACCCTCATGACCTGGGCGGACGATGAGGCCAAGAAGCGCTACCTGCCGCGGCTGGCCAGTGGTGAAGACATCTGGTGTCAGCTCTTTTCCGAACCGGCCGGTGGTTCTGACCTGGCCGCACTGCGCACCAAGGCGGTGAAAGATGGCGATGAGTGGGTCATCAATGGCCAGAAGATCTGGACATCCGGCGCTCACTACTCGGATTACGGCATCCTGGTGGTACGTTCGGATCCCACCGTGCCCAAGCACAAGGGCCTGACTTACTTCTATCTGGACATGAAGTCGCCCGGCGTGGAGATCAAACCGATCAAGCAGCTGTCGGGTGATGCGAACTTCAACGAGGTGTATTTCACCGACGTGCGCATTCCGGACAGCCAGCGCCTCGGCGCGGTGGGGCAGGGCTGGCAGGTGTCACTGACCACCCTGATGAACGAGCGGGCGTCGATCGGCGCGGGTGGTTCCAACGTCGGTTTCGATTCGGTGTTCGAACTCGCATCCAGGGTGCAGATCGATGGCAAGCCGGCCATCCGCAGCGATGCGGTCAGAGCCAGGCTGGCGGACTGGTACTGCCAGGAAGCAGGTCTGAAGTACACGTCTTACCGCACCCTGTCGGCGCTGTCCCGGGGTGCGATCCCGGGTCCCGAGAACTCCATCGGCAAGCTGGTCGGAGCACCCAAGACCCAGGACATGGCCTCCTTCGCCATCGATCTGCTCGAGCAGTCCGGGGCGATCTGGGACGACAAGTTCGCCGAAGAAGCCGGCATCTATCAGGGCACCTACATGGCGATTCCGGGACTACGGATTGCCGGTGGCACCGACGAGATCATGGCCAACATCATCGCCGAGCGGGTACTCGGTCTGCCCCAGGATGTGCGGGTAGACAAGGGCATTCCCTTCAACGAGGTGCCGACCGGCAACTGATCGGGCTTGCCCCGAGCTCATCGAGGAACGCATCCACCCGTTGCTCGATCGCCTGCAGGGTATCCGGGAAGCTGGCAGCACCGCTGGCCGGGTCCGGCAGCGGCCAGTGCTGCCGCTGCGCCCTGCCCGGAAACACGGGGCAGCCTTCTGCCCCCTGCCCGCACAGGGTGATCACCCAGTCGATATGGGGCGCGAGCCGGAATTCGTCCCAGGACTTGCTGCGCTGCGCATCGAACTGCCAGGCGCGATCCTGCAGCAGCGCACGGGCGTCCGGATGCACCTTACCCGTCGGCTGACTGCCTGCGCTGTGTGCCAGCACCCGCTGCCCATCCAGTTCGGCGTCACGACGATTCAGCACCCCTTCGGCGAGAATGCTGCGGGCGGAATTGCCCGTGCACAGGAAGAGAACGCGCAGTGCGGGTTTCGGCCCCCAGGCAATTGCAGCGCGACTCCCGCTGCCGTAGCGGGGCAGGTCGTCCCAGACGTCGAAATCCGGCTCCCGCTCATCGAAGAGGACATGCCGTGTAGCGGAAAAGTCTGCCGGCCGATCCAGGGTACTCCGGTAGAGGTGGATCTCACCCGGATGGAACTCGGCCTCGTAGCTCAGTGCTGTGCCGCAGCGCTCGCAGAAAGCCCGCAGCACGGGGGGTGATGAGGCGAATTTTGGCGGTGCCGGCTCGAAGCTCACCTGACCCTGCGGAAATCCCACAAAAGTGGCAATCGGAGCACCGGTTGCGAGCCGACAGGATCGGCAGTGACAGTGGGCGATCCAGAGCGGATGCGGTCTGGCTGCGAACCGGTAGCGGCCGCACAGGCAGCCGCCGGTGATGAGCTCCGGGTCCGGGTCTGGTCGGGACTGCGCCATCAGTGGATTCTGGGGTGCGGATCTTCGGTCAGCCCGGTCAGCTGCACGGCTTTCTCGAGGATCCGGTGTACGAGCGCGTCCGCTTCCCGGGAGAAGCGGAAGCCCACGGCAGCGCTGGTGGAAAGGGCGAGTATGGGCGGCGCCAGATCGGTGTCGAGGCTCGCCAGATGCAGCGAGCGGCGGATCCGATCGAAATAGGCGCGCTGGGTGGCGCTGCCTTCCAGGGTCAGCTGCACGATCAGCTGATCGAGCAGCGGGCCGATTTCATTCCTGACTGCCGTCGCCTTGCCTGCCATTCGCGTCTCCTGTCAGTGCGGGTATTCTATGCGACGAATCGAAAATTCCCATAGGCGTGGAGAGCGGCTGGTGAATGTTCTGGTCTGGAACGAGTTTCTGCATGAGAAGCGCGATGAGGCGGTGCGGAGCATCTATCCGGATGGCATCCATGCGGCAATCGCCGGCCAGATCCGGACTGGACTGCCGGAGGCGGTGATCGGGACCGCCACCCTCGATCAGCCGGAACACGGGTTGACTGCAGCGCGTCTCGATACCGTGGATGTCCTGATCTGGTGGGGGCACCTCGGCCATGATCTGGTGGACAACGCGGTGGTCAGACGGGTGCAGGATCGGGTGCTGCAGGGCATGGGACTGATCGTGCTGCACTCGGCCCACCTGTCGAAGATCTTCACCCGGCTGATGGGCACCACCTGCAATCTGCGCTGGCGGGAAGCCGAAGACCGGGAACTGATCTGGTGCGTGGCGCCCACGCACCCCATCGCTCAGGGCATCCGCCAGCCGATCCAGCTGCCAGGCCATGAGATGTACGGCGAGTATTTCGACATTCCGGTGCCGGATGAGCTGGTATTCGTCAGTAACTTCAGCGGTGGAGAGGTGTTCCGCAGCGGCTGCTGTTTCCACCGCGGCAAGGGCCGGGTGTTCTATTTCAGTCCCGGCCATGAAACCTATCCGATCTATCACCAGCCGCAGATCGGTCGGGTACTGTGCAATGCCGTGCGCTGGGCACATCAGGCACAGCTGGCGGAGGTGGAGACGCGACACAGTCCGCAGTCACCGACGGGCTGGTTCATCGCGCCGGGAGCCGATTGATCAGAACCGGTACCGGAAGCCCAGCCGGGAGCGGGTTCCCAGCGCTGGAAATCCGATGGTTTCCTGGTAGTTCTCATCGAGTGCATTGTCGATCGCGAGCCAGAGGCGCAGATCCTCCGCAGGACGCCAGGATATCTCGACATCCACCCGATCGTAGCCATCGAGCGTCAGACCGGCCGTGGGCACGGATGAATCGAATGTCGAACCCACGTTCAGCCAGTCCGCACTGATTGTCACATCAGGTGCTATGTCCCAGGACGCGGACAGGCCGCCGCGCCACTCCGGTCGCTGACGCAGGGTAACGTCAGAGTTTGCGACGTCGATATCCACGTACGTCACATGCATGGTCAGATCGATCTGCGGTGCCGGTCGGGCGGTGGCGGTAAGTTCGAATCCCTGGGTGTCGACCTTGTCACGATTGATGTTGGTGAACAGATCGAAGTCGAAATCAATGAGATCCTCGTACTCGGCCTTGAATGCAGCGATGGTCAGATCCAGTCTGCCATCCAGGGCCGACTGGGAAGCACCCACCTCCCAGCTGGTGCTGGATTCCGGTCGCAGGTCAGGATTCCCGACCAGTGCATTACCCAATGCAAAAAAACTGGGGAGTTTGTATCCCTCGCTCCAGCTGGCGAACAGACGGGTGTCGCCGCGCTGATATTGAACTCCGATGCGACCTGTGGTTCTTGCGGAATGAGTGCTGGGATCGTCATGGCGAAGGGATGCGCTGAACAGGAAGCCAGCCGGAACCGCGGCGCGAAGCTCTGTGAACAGCCCGAGAATATCCCGATCCAGATCGAAATCCGTTGGTAACGAAAAGCCAGGGAAGAGCTCCACCTCGCCCTCCTGTCTGCCTCGCTCGTCCATGAAATCGATGCCGATGATTGTCTGCAGCCAGTCCGTGGCATCAAGGGTCGCGTTGGCTCCAAGTGAGGTGCGCTCGAGATCGGAGCCCGAGCTGTTGGGAGGCACGCCGCTCAGCACACCGGGGGCGATCCCCGCAGATACGTAGGTTTCATCATGCTCCAGATACCCGGCATCGAAGCTCAACAGCAGGGCCCCGGTTGCCGCCCACCGCGCTTTTCCTGAAATACTCAACTGGGACTGATCCCGTCGATCCGTGTTGCGCAGGACTGCAAGCTGCGGACCACCGCTGTCTTCTGGAAATGCCCTCGCGTCCGAATCCATGTAGCGGCCGGACAACTCCAGCTCCACCGTGTCGCCGGGTGCGCTGAACAGGCGACCTGTCATGGTCTGGCTCGAGAAGGAGTTGCCCTCGATCGCGTCGCCTTCGTCAGTCGCCGTTGCCGTGAGGTTTATCTGAGTGGATCTGCCCATGGCGGCATTCAGGAAAATCGAGCCCCGATAGAAGTCGTCTTCTCCAAGTTCGGCATCTATGGCCAGCTTCGATTCGCTGCTGGTTTCCCGGGTAATGATGTTGATCACTCCGGCGAGTGCGTCCGCCCCGTACACGGAGCTTAGCGCGCCACGAACGATTTCGATGCGCTCGACTTCCGCCAGATTGATCGTCGAGAAATCGAAGGACCCGCCCCGGGTGTTGTTCGGATCGTTGACACGCATGCCATCGATCAGCACGACTGTGAAATTTGCCTCTGCACCGCGCAGGTAGACCGACGAAATGCCACCACGTCCGCCATTCTCAGTCACCTGAAGACCGGCGACCGAGCGCAGCGCGTCGAGTACGTCGCGCGATTGCCTCGCTTCGAGCATGGCACGATCGATAATGGTCACGTGAGCTGGAATGTCGGTCGATGTGCCGTGCAGGCGGCTGCCGGTTACCACCACGGATTCAATCCCGGCAGATTCTGCGGCAGCGGCCGGCAGGGCCAGTGCAAGAACCAGAATTATGATGACAGTTTTCACTGCTGTGCTGCTACTTTGCCAGTGCCTGATTGAGCGAGATCACCGATCTTGCGGTGCACAGATGTGGATTTCCTTCCATCCAGCGCGGAGACAGATCATTGACCCAGGATCCATCGGCAGCCTGCAGACTGATGAGCTTGGCAGCCAGATTGTTGCGCCAGTTGTGCTCCACACCCTGGGTATCCACGACTGTAATCTCACCGAAGGCTTTCATGCTTTTAGCGAACGCGGTGTAGTAGTAGAAAAGACCCTGTTTGTCCGGTGCGCCGGGATTTTCGTCGAGGGTATAGTTCGCACGAATCCAGTTGTAGGCTCCCTGCACCCGCGGATCGCTGCGATCGGCGCCGGCAAATAAAAGGCTGATGAGTCCTGCGTGGGTGACCCCGCCGTAAGATCCCGTGCCGCCGTGTGGGCTGCTGCCGGGCATGTAGGTAAAGCCACCGTCGTCTTCCGCCCACTCCTGGTCATTGGTAGCGCTGAGGTTCTGCGACCGGGAGATGAAGATCAATGCCCGTTGCCAGACAGGATCATCCGCCGACAGTTTCGATCTGGAGAGTGCCTCCATCGCGAGATATTGATTCGACATGTCCGGGCGTTCATCACCACCATAGCCTATGCCGCCATAATAGCGGTGCTGCGGTGTATAGCCTTCGCCTTCGTCGATCTGGTGGCCGCTGAGGAAACGCTGGGCGTTTGCGATCACCTCTGCGTGAGCGGGATTGTCAGTGGCGACCAGAGCGGTGACCGCCACCGCGGTGTTGTAGCTGCGATTCTGGTTCGATTCGCTGATGGAACCATCGTCGTTGACGTAGCTGAGAATGTAGGAGATAGGTCGCGTGATGAATGGACCGTCCGTATCGTCGTAGCCGCGGTGGCTTTCGAGAAAGGCGCGCACTGCCAGAGCCGTGATACCCACGGAATCGGACCAGGAACCATCCGGGGCCTGTTGATAGCGGAGATAGTGCAGACCGGCATCTACCGAGCGGCCGGCGCGTTCGCGCAAAGCGGCATCCATGGGCTCGGGTGTGGCGGCAATTGCAGTCAGGCTGACCGGCAACAGCAACGTTGCGAGGAGGAGTTTCATGATCGTGGAAACCTCGGTTGTCGGTGGAGTGATGGTGTCGCCGGGACAGGCACTGCGCTGATTCCCAGGTTCTGCTGTGTTGCAGCCATTGATACTCCACCCTGTCGAAAGCAGTTAACTGTAAGGCAGGTATTGTGCCAGCTGCGTTGCCTGGTTTTGTAAGCCTAAGCCGTTGAATTAACAGATGTATGTGCTGGCGGTGTAGATTCGCACCGCGTGGTACAGGGTTTCTATCCGTGCAAACTGGTACAGGCGCTGTGCAGTACCTGTACAGCGCCTGCTCCAAGCGGTGCTTCGTTGCCCCCGGTAAAGGCGAACTATCCCTGGTGTTTTTTGCGCAGTGTAGTGCGGTTGATGCCGAGCAGACTGGATGCGGCGACCTGATTGCCGTCGCAGCGTCGCAGAGCTTCGTCGATCAGTGTCTGCTCCACCTGCTCGACGATGGTGCGATAAGGCGCAGTTACCCGGGGTGTTTCCTCGAGAAGTTCGGCCATTGCGGTGCGCACGGTCTGGTCGAGATGCTGCCGCACGGTGCCCTGGGGGTGAGGCTCCAGAAACGGCACGGGATCGAACTGCAGATCCTGCTCCGTGAGGATGTCGCCTCTGGCGATGAGCGCCGATCGTTTGACGGTATTTTCGAGTTCCCGGACATTGCCGGGCCAGGGATGTTCAAGCAGCCGAGCCATCGCCTGGGGTTCGATGCTCTGCAGTGTGCGGCCAAGGCTTGCGTTTGCCATGCGCAGGAAATGGCGGGCCAGTTCGGGGATATCACCACGGCGCTCCCGCAACGGCGGGATGTGAAGGTTGACCAGACTGAGCCGGTAGTAGAAATCGCTGCGCAGCGGTCGTTGCGCTGAGTCCGGCTGGTGCTGGCGATTGGTCGCCGCGATAATTCTGGCTCGCAGCGGAATCGATTCCGAACCCCCGACCCGTTCAAATCTGTGGTCCTGCAGGACCCTCAGCAGTTTTGCCTGGAGGTGCTGAGGCAGCTCCGAAATTTCATCCAGAAACAGGGTACCTGCCATCGCGGCCTCGAACTTTCCGATACGGCGTGTGTGGGCGTCGGTGAATGCGCCTTTCTCATGACCGAACAGTTCGCTTTCCAGCAGGTTCTCGGGTATCGCCGCGCAGTTGATTGCCACGAACGGCAGCTCGTGGCGGGGGCCATGGTGGTGGATTGCCTGGGCTACGAGATCTTTGCCGACGCCACTTTCTCCGGTGATGAGCACGGTCAGATCGTTGTCTGTGAGCAGTCCCATCATCTTGAACAGATCCTGCATCGGGCTGCTGCTGCCGATGATGTGGATCCGCTGATCTGCGACGTCGAAGGATGCAGCGGTGCTGGCCTCGGGTTCGCCGCGGGGTTGATGCAGCATGCGTTTGAGCTGGGCCCTGATCTGCGGCAGTTCCAGTGGTTTACCCAGGTAGTCGAAAGCACCGAGTTGCATTGCGCGCATGGCCGTCTGCACGGAGCCATGCGCCGTCATGATGATCACCGGTAGATCCGGCTCGTCGAGATGGATCTGCTGGAGGACGTCGATCCCTGACATGTCGGGCATCTGCACGTCGAGAAAGACTGCCTGCGGTCGATCACGACGGAAAACATCCAGCGCGCTGCGGCCGGTGGAGGCGATCAGCGGTGTGTGGCCTTCGGTCTTAAGCAGCAGGCTGAAGGCTTCGCAGATGGCACGTTCGTCGTCCGCGACCAGGATCTTCGCCATGGGTGACATATCAGGGTGACTGACGTGGGCAGAGAGTGTACCTCATCACCCGTCCTGCACCGGCAAGTGGATGGTGAAGCGGGCACCACCCAGGGACGGGCTGCGGTCAATGGCGATGGTGCCGCCATGCAGCTCGATGATCTCCCGGCAGACGACGAGCCCGAGTCCGAGACCATTGGGTTTGGTACTGGTTGTGCCGAAGTCACCGGCCGCGAAGAGATCGGCGGTGCGGAATTCTTTCGGGAAACCCGGACCCGAATCCTCGACCTGCAGCAGTACCTGCGCCTGATCTCTCGTGGTGGTGATCCGCACGGTGCCGCCCGCCGGCATGGCATCGGTGGCGTTGGTGAGGAGATTGAAAAGCACCTGTTTCAGGCGGGCGCTGTCGATTGCGATCGGTGCGATGGTCTCCAGTCGGGGCTGGAGTTCGATTCGGAGATGTTCGAACTGAGGCCCGATCAGAGTTATCACGTCCTCTACCACCGTACTGAGGTTTTCCAGGCGGGTTTCGATGACCTGGGGCCGGCCGATGGCGACCGTGCTGGCCACGATCAGCTCGAGGCGCTGAATTTCCGCGAGCAGCCGTCCGGCAAGCACTGCCTCGTCGTGTCCGTCGAGCCGCTCCTCGAGCAGCTGCAGCTGCAGTTTGATGGCGGTCAGCGGGTTGCGGATCTCGTGCGCTACCCGTGAGGTGATTTCGCCGAGGCTGGCGAGGCGATTTGCCCGTAACAGATCGCGTTCATAGTCGCCGAGTCGGGTGGTCATATCGTCCAGGGCCTGTGCCAGCTCGGCGATCTCCCGCACGCCTGGCCGCACCTTCCTGGGCACGCTGATTGGCTCCCGGCCGCCACCGGCAATGCTGCGCGCCATATCGGCGAGTTCGCGGATCGGTCGGGTGACAGCGCTGCTCAGGCGATGTCCCCACCAGGCAACCACAGCTACTCCGGCGAGGGTCAGGAGCCCGAGAATCAGGGCCGTGCGGCGGGCTGCGGATTGCACAACCGTCAGGGATGCCAGGCCTGCAACGTGGGTGTACTCGCTGGCGCGTCCGCTCGCGAAGGGTGCAATCACGATGGCGTGATCTTCGGTGAATTTCTGTTGCGGATGCGTTCTGCCGAACTCTACGATCCCTGCCAGTGTGGACCATTCGGACTCGCTGAATGTCGCCAGGCCGATAGTGCCGTCCGCGCGCAGCAGCGCGAAGTGAGCGTTCTGCAGAGCTCCGATCTGCACGAGCAGGTCGCGGGTGAATGGAAAGGTGCCCTGCGCGATGATTTCCGCAGCATGAGTAATCTGATTGTGCACCCTGTTTTCGAGGGCACCGGCGAGCAGACCGGAAGCCGCCCACCAGGCGACCAGCATGGCGATGACGAGTGTTGCCGAGAACGGCAGGAAAACCCGCAGGTAGAGACTGATGCCGGACTTCACTTGCGAACTTCGTAGGCCGTTGGGCTGCGCATTGCGATGGACAACCATAAGCTATACTGGCGATCGTCGGAACCACTGATGGAAAGTCTCGATTCGAGCCTGCAGCTCGATTCGGTTGCGGCGGCGCCGGGTTTCGGGGTACAGGAAATTCGGGGTACAGGAAATTCGGGGTGCAGGAAATTCTGGGTACAGGAATAGGGAGCGGTTGTGATTGAGTCTCTCGGTCCGGTTGCGAGTCTGAAGTTGGATCTGCTGTTTGAAGGCCTGCGTTACACCGACTCCCTCGGTGCGGCCGCGGAGCGTTCGTTTCCCAATTTTTACCCCTACCGGTTCGCACCCGGAGAGCACGATCCTACGGGAGAGGGAAAGGTCGAGATCCCCTACATGCTGCGGACCGCAGATGGCACTATGGTCAGAATCAAAGGTGCTGCGGAGTCACCCTGGCATGTGATGGGCAGTGCTGCGGACGGTTACCGATTGCTGCGCGACGGCGGTGGCGAGGGTCTGCCGATCGAATTTGAACCGCGGCCGCAATGGATGCAGGCAACGACCTCGGATGGGTTTCCCATGGCGCAGACAGGAGTGAGCCTGCACGGCGACATGGCGGTCATCAACGTGGCACCCGGCTGCGAGTATTTTCTGCAGAAGCAGCAGGGTGTGTCCATGAGATGCACCTTCTGTGCTTACGGTGCGCCGGACAAACGCACGCAACACCTCGGCCAGGTCGCCGGTGTCACGTCGCTGCCGACCCGCACCTATCACCGTCTGGGGGAAACCCTGCGCGCCGTGATCGCAGAATCCGCACCCCGGCATCTCTATCTGGTGGCCGGTTCATTGACCGACTGGCGGGAAGAGGGCAAACGTTACTTCGAGATCGCTGGCGCCGTACAGGATGTCAACGAACGGCGAATTCCGGTGGCCTGCGGTTCCGGTGCGTTGCCCGACGACTGCATGGAGGCGCTGCATCGGGACAAACTCGTCGATTCGGTCTCCTTCAATCTGGAAGTCTGGTCGCAGCCGCTGTTTTCGAAGATCTGCCCCGGCAAGGATCGTTACGTCGGCTACGAGCGCTGGATCAGGGCGCTCGAATACGCTGTCGGACTGTGGGGCCGTGGCCGTGTGTACAGCGCCATGGTTGCCGGAATCGAGCTCGAACCCGAATTCGAACTCGACTGGCAGCAGGCGGCGGATCTTGCGATCGCGGGAGCGGAAGATCTGTGCAGCCGCGGTATCACTCCGATTTATTCCCTCTACTGGCCGATCGGCGGTCGCGATCATCCGGAGTACCTGTCCCGTCTGCGCAGCTACTTCGAACGACTGATGATCGGTTACCGGGCTGTTCGTGAACGTCACGGTGTCGAATTCTGGGACGGTTTCATGTGTCGTCGCTGCGCCTACATGCAGATGGAGTGTGACATCGACGCGGAATGCGCTGCGGGCGGCAGCGCGTCGTGAAGCCCACAGCTTCCTCCCCGTCGCATGGAACCGTCCCGGGACAGGATCCGGGACCGGTCATGGCGTTGTCGACCGCGTTCTGGGAATCCCAGGTGCTGTTGACTGCCAATCGGATCGGTGTCTTCGAACGGCTCGCGGATGGCCCTGCCGACCTCGAGACTCTGTGCGGGAGGCTCGCCACGGCACCGCGCCCCACCCGGCTGCTGTTGAATGCCTGTGTCGGACTCGGCCTGCTGACAGAGGATGCCGGATGCTATGCGAACAGCGCGCTGGCGGCTGGATTTCTGGTGTCCGGACAACCCGGCTATCTGGGCAATGCAATCCGCTACAGCGACAATCTCTACCAGACCTGGGGAAGGCTCGAACAGGCACTGCGCAACGATGAGCCGCAGCTGGGGAGCGCCACGTATCTGGGTGAGGATACCGCGGTGACCAGGGATTTCGTCTACGGCATGCACGACCGGGCGTTGGGTATCGGTCGGGTGCTGGTGGAGCTGGTGCCCTTCGAGGGTGTCCGACAGATGCTCGATGTGGCGGGTGGTCCGGGCACCTATGCGGCCCTGTTCGCACAACGCCACCCAGAGCTGCGCGCCGTGGTACTGGATCTTCCGGGCATCGTAGCGCACGCACGGGAAATCATTGCCACGATGGGCGTTGCCGAGCGGGTAACTACCCTGGCCGGTAGTTTCCAGGACACGGTGTTCCCGGGCAGCAACGACCTCGTCCTTATCTCCGGGCTGCTGCATCGTGAGACCCCGGAGAGCTGTCGGCGACTCATCGGAAGAGCGGCGGACGCACTGCTGCCGGGCGGCAGGCTGATCGTCAGTGACGTATTCACGGATGCGGGTGGCATCAGCCCTCCGTTTGCGGCCCTGTTCGGAATCAACATGATGCTCACCGCCCCGGACGGTGGAGTGCATGCCGATGCGGATGTGGCTGCCTGGATGAGACAGGCAGGCATGACGGCGATCACCGTGCAGCCGTTTCCGCCACCGATGCCGCATCGTGTGGTCAGCGGAGTGAAAAACTGATGGTTCGATCGAAAGCCCTCGCGCTGATCGCCCTCATGGTACTGCTGGGTTTCCCGCAGGAGTATGCGCGCGCGCAGGCGCCGGCATCCGATGTCGAGGATCTCGGTGAAGGGCGGTATCGAATCGGCGCCATCGAGATCGACCAGCGCGCCGGCCGTTTCAGCGTCCCGGGTGCAGTGCTCGAAATTGACACGGACGCCATGCCCATCGAATTCCTGGCCGTCACCCGGGGTGGATTCAAAGCCTACGAGGCAACCATAGAGCTCGATACGAATGCAGTGGCATTCAACCTCGCCTGTATCCTGATCGGCCTCGATGCAGAGCATGCGACGCCGCCTGCTTACCATTTCGATCCTGCGGTACTGCGGGGGGACGCTGTGGATCTCAGGGTGCGCTGGCTGGAGCGAGGTGAGCAGCATGAATATCCGCTCGGGGAACTGCTGCGCAACGAAGGCGGGCCTGTGACTCATGACTGGGTCTACATTGGCTCCCGGTTCACAGAAGATGGCACCTATATGGCGGAATCATTCGGCACGCTGATCGGTGTGGTGCACGATCCGGACAGCATCCTGCAGCATCGTACCGGCCTCGGGCTGGGTGATTACGGTGCCGTCACAGCGAATCCGACGCTGATGCCGCCGGCGGCCACGCGTGTCGAAGTGCTCGTCTCCCGCAGTCAGGTACGGTGAGTGTCGAAAAACTGAACAGTTTATGCCAGGCGCTGTTCCTGTCGGTCTGTCGTTCTGATATCCAATATATGCTGTGAAAACATGGGGTTAGGCGCCTGACGGCGGTTAATTTCATCAGCAGCAGGGCACCTGGGGTGATAAGCGGGCAAGACAGTCGGCACCACGCAGCCCTGGTCTGGGTTGCTAACTGATTGATTAACCATGTCTATTTCTGGTTGGTGCAAAACTTGCGTGAAAAACTCCGCGACCGCGGCCTCGCTGCAGGGCACGTTCCACAGGAGCCGTATGAAGAGACGAATTGTAAAACCGGTGAGGGTAGGCAGTTGAAAACCTTTTCACAGAAACTTGGCATTTCCGGACTGATGCTGCTCGGAACGCTGTGGGCGGCGCAGAGCGCGGCCGATATCGTGCTGTTCGATTACGGTATCAATATCGATGGCGTCACGACCTGTAATTTTGGCCCCTGTGACAGTGACTTCGCCCTGCTCTCAGCGGCCGGTGTCAACGATACGCTGTTCGACTACGGGACCGGGCTGGGCACCCTCAGTCTTACCGTGACCGGCGCCGGGATGCATTCGGTCGATCTGTTCGTCGACCATGAGATGAGCGAGGGGGTCAACACTTTCTTCAACGAGTACGGTGCTGTCTCGGGCGCGGCGAGCGCGGGTCAGAGCTGGGAAATCGACGAGCCCGGGTATGTGTTCGGCGACGTGTTTGACAACTTCTTCTCGTCACTGCTCGACAATTCCAATGGCGTACCGGCGGGACTCGTAGATGACGTTTCCATGGCACTGGGTTGGGATTTCGTGCTGGCCGCCGGTGAGGTCGCATCCATCGATTTTCTCCTGAGCACCATCATGCCTGCGGGCGGGTTCTTCCTTGCCCATGCGGATCCGGACAGTGCGGAGGTCGTCTACTTTTCCTCGGTTCTCAGTATCGGGAGTGTTTCGGTGCCGGAGCCTGCCACCAGCCTGCTGCTGGGTGCGGGACTGCTTGCGCTGGGTCTGTCCCGGCGTCGGTGGACGATGGCTCGATCGCGGTAGCTGACCCCGCGATCAGCCCGCGTCAGGGTGCGGTCCGCGATCGCTGCCAGAGCAGCCAGCCCAGGACAGGCGCCGCGAGTGTCACGAGCAGTCCGACAGCATGCCACTGCGTGCTCAGTAGAGCCGCACCGCTGGCGGCGAGTACTCCGGTATAGGCAAGATTACCGGCGAGGCTTGCGAGAGCAACCTGGGCAAAAGGCGCCCGTGCGGCTCCGGCCGCAATGGTTACCGCTTCGGCGACGATCGGTACCGGCCGGCTGAGGATCAGCGCGAGTAACGTCGGCCGGTCTGGGATGTCCGGCGCGTAGCGGGCGGGCCACAGCCGACCCACCCCGTAGCCGATCAGGTTACCGAGCGTCAGTCCCAGGCAGCCTGCCAGCCATCCGGCGAGAAACCCCAGACGGGCACCCAGCAGGGTAGCAATGATGCTCGACGGTACCGGCAGCAGTACGTCGATCACCAGCAGACCGGCGCCGGTGAGGGCGAATCGCAAGCTGTTGTCATCACTTGCCGAAAGCCAGCGCTCGCCTGGCAATTCACCCAGCAGAACAAACGGGATGATCGGCATCAGCAAAGCGATTGCGACCACTCCGGCGGTTCTGGACAGGCCCTGTTTCACGCGCGGCAGGCTAGCCGAGCTGGCTGAGGCTTTCCAGACATCATTCGGGCAATTGCCTGGAGCGGTCCATCCGCGCGGTTGATGATTTTCTCCGCATGGCTGGAAAGAAAACCGACAGGGTATCCGGTGCCACCGGTTACCCGCCAAAGCAATGCAGGGTGATCACTAACCTGCTGAATTTTCTGACTATCTGAAGCGAAGTGCGGTCCATGATGCGGTATCGGCGGGCGATGAATCGAGATCCCCCGTGTCGGAATTTCTGACACCCCTGTCTAAACATTCATCAATGCGGCGAGGTGCCATCAGTTAAGTCATTGACTTGACAGGCTTCTCGGGGGCACATCCAGAATCGGCTCGAATATTGCTTTCCGAATTTTGTCTGCCTGAGGAATTCTGACTGCTTGCGGCATGGTCCACGGAGCCATGGCTGGAATTCCGGGGTATTCGCAGGTCCTGAAGACGGCACGGGACTGCAGGGGATGTACGGGCTTGAGGGGGATGGTTGGTTCAGCTGATCGATAGCAAAGGGACGAGGGTATTCCGGGTCCGTTACGGACTCGTTGCCGTAGTCATGCTTCTGTCATGGGGATGTGGCGAGCCGAAGTCCGCGACCCGCCAGGTGGCGGATCCCGCCATGGAGGCCTCTCGGGCCGCAGCCATCCAGGATTCCTCGCTCCACCAGTCTGCAGACCAACGCCCGGTCGACCAGCCCGTCGACTCAGCGCAGCTGTCCACAAGCCTGCGCTACAACGAATCCGGCGATCAGATCTACATCCCCGGCCGCGGGTGGATGGATGCCGCAGAACTCTGGGACCTGTATTTCAACGATCTGTCGCAATTACCGGCAGATCTGGATTTCAGCGCGCTGCATTCACTGCGCGAACTATACGAACAACACAAACCAACAGGTGACGGCGACGACGCGGTTCCCGATCTGAACCGCGAAGCCGGCTGACGGACGTCATCAGGAGACGAGGCTGTGCGAGCATTGAGAAAGACAACTCCGGGGCTGAGATCGATAAGTTACGCGCTCATCATCGCGCTGCTGCAGCCCTGGTTTCTGATCGGCTCCGCCTTTGGTGCCTACAACGATCAGACCGACACCCGCTTCCCGGTAGACACTGATGATTCCTACGATTTCGCGGTCGCTGACATCGACGGGGTGAACGGTTTCGATGTGCTGGTGGCCAATCGCGGTCAGAGCCGGCTGCTGGTGAACGACGGCTCCGGGAACTTTGTCGACGAGACCGCGACCAGATTACCGGCGATGCTGCACACCACGCTGGCTGTGGCCTTCGCCGATGTCGACGGCGTCAATGGTGTGGATGCTCTGCTGGTGGGAGATGGTCAGAATCGGATCCTGATCAACAATGGTTCCGGCTTCTTTACGGATCAGACAGCTGCCCGTCTGCCGGTCGGAAACGCCACCAGCCTCGATGTGGCGCTGGACGATGTGGATGGCGATGGCGACATCGATGCGGTGGTTGCCAATCGTGCATCGGCCAATCAACTGCTGCTGAACAACGGAGCGGGGGTGTTTGCAGGTGCTCCGGCAGGACGACTCGCGGCGGATACGGATCTGAGTTACGGCGTTGCACTGGATGATGTCAACGGCGATGGCTCACCCGACATTTTCTTTGCCAACTTTTCCGGTCAGAACCGTCTGCATCTGAACGACAACCTGGGCACATTCACGGATGTAACGGCAGCACAGTTGCCAGTGGCACTCGATGGCTCCGGTGATGCGGTGATTTTCGATGCGGACGGGGATGGCGACAACGACATCGCGGTAGCTCAAGGCGGCGCCGGTGTCGGGCTGCTGATCAACAGTGATGGTGCCGGGACCTTTGTGCAGGCGGGCGCGGGGCAGGTGCCGGTAGTCAACGGCTTTGCGGTGAAGGTGGTGACCGGTGACATCGATTTCGACGGGTCGCTGGATCTGCTGGTAGGAGCGCTCGGCCAGGATCATCTGCTGTTGAACGACGGTGCCGGTACCTTCAGCGACGCCACGGCGACTGAATTGCCGGTCGATGATCGTCGCAGCTTTGGAGTGGCCTTTGTCGATGCGGACGAGGACTTCGATCTCGACCTGCTGGTGGCCACACCCCAGGGTCAGAACCGCTACTACGACAACGGCATAGCCGCGCCGCGGATTCTGATCGACATTACACCGGACTACATTGAGGTGACCGACACGGTCAGCATCCTGGTCAGCACCTTCGATGAGGACGGCGTGGCATCCACCTCGGTACAGATCGTGCAGCCCGATACCAGCACCACAGCACCCACCGATCTCGGTGGTGGGCAGTACAGTTTCGTGCCGAGCCAGATCGGTGTGCACAGCGTCAGCGTCACCTCGACGGACAACCTCGCCAATGTCTCGAACCGACAGGCCGCCTTCCTTGCGCAGGCCAATGACGTGGCCGATCCAATAGTCACGGTCAACGTGACCCCGGACACTGTCACACAGGGTCAGAGTGCCAGCTTCCAGGTGACCGCGACCGATGATCGCGGTGTCGTCAGCCGTACGTTGACCGTCGGCGGTGTCAACGTTCCGCTGACTTCTGCTGGTACAGCGAACTATGCGCCGCTTGCCATCGGTGCGCTGACCGTGCTTGCCGAAGCTGCAGATGCTGCAGGCAATTCGGGCTTCCAGTCCACGACGATCACGGTACTGGCGGATGTCGATGATCCGGTGGTAACCCTGAGCGCAACCCCGGATCCGGTCGACATCACCAATCCGATCGCAATCAATGCCAGTGCAACGGATAACATCGCGGTAGCGTCTTTCGGCGTGACGGTGACCGGTCCTGCCGGCGGCCCGGTGGATCAGCCGATTGCACTGAACGCTGCGGGTGCAGGCAGCTACACGCCGTTTATTCCCGGTACCTATACCTTTACCGCCACCGCGACGGATCCGGCGGGTAACGTCGCGACCCAGGTCGTGGCCGTCGTCGCCGCGGGGATTCCGGACAACGAGGCACCGGTAGTCGATCTGGTCGCGGTACCGGGTGCTACGATCCCGGGCGGCACTGTGACTCTGACAGTCAACGCCACCGACAATGTCTTCGTGCTGAGTCGGACCCTCGAGGTGAACGGTGCACCGCTGGTCCTCGACGCAAGCCATCAGGCTCAGTTCGTGCCCCCAACGCTTGGCAGCTACACGGCGGTAGCCACTGCTACCGACCCGACCGGCAACACCGGCACCGATACCGTGGTGTTCAACGCGGTGGATCCGTCGACGGATACGGCACCCCCGGTCGTGTCGATCACGGCACCCGCGGAGGGGAGTGATATCACGGGTGTGGCGGAGTTCACCGGAACGGCCACGGACCTCACCCTGGTGAGCTACGAACTCGCCTACCGGGCTACCGGCAGCGGAGATCCGTTCACGACCTTCGATACCGGCACCCAGGCGGTGGAGAGCGGTGTGCTCGGCGCACTCGACACCAGCGTGCTGGAGAACGGGCTCTACGATATCCGCCTGAGTGCGATCGACATCAACGGACTGTCGGCGCAGACGATACGCGTATACACGGCGGACGGTGAGTTCAAACCGGGCGTCTTCACGATCACCTACACGGACCTGAAGGTACCGGTGGCGGGTATACCGATCACCATCAAGCGCACCTACGACAGTCGACGTCGCAGCGCAGTGGAGGATTTCGGCAACGGCTGGCATCTGGAAGTGGAGAACGAAGGCACCTACACCAACAACAGGGAACTGGGGGCGGGTTGGTTCATCACCCCAGGCGGGGGATTCTTCAATCCGCCATGCAGCATCGCGAATGAAGACCTGTTCCACATCACCGAAGTCCGCTTTTCGGATACCGAGTTTTACAAATTTGCGTTTCAGGTGGAATTCTTCGGATTCGGAAGTGCAATCAGCGGTGGATGTACGGGCGGCCAGGTGTCATTCGTGCAGGTTGGCGGCGTGCCGGGAGCGACGCTCGACATAATCGGCACCAATGAAGTGGCGTGGATGAACGGCTCTGACTCACTGACCTATGACATCTTCGATTCTCGATTTGGATTGGTGTACAACCCGCAGGATGTGCGCCTCACCACCCTCGACGGACGGGAGTACGATCTCAATCTGATCAACGGGGTCGAACGCATCGGCGATGCCAACGGCAATTCACTGTTCATCAGCAACAGCGGCGTTGTGCATTCGAGCGGCAAGTCCGTGTCTTTTACCCGCGACGGTCAGGGCCGCATCACCACCATCCGGGATCCGGTGAATAACCCGATTACTTACAGTTACGACAGCAATGGCGATCTGAGTCTTGTCACTGATCGTGCGGCCAATGCCACGACCTTCGTCTATGCGCCGGACCACTATCTCACTCAGATAATTGATCCATTGGGGAATACCCCTCTACGCAACGAATACGATGCGGGCGGACGCCTCATCGCGCAGATCGACGGTGCTGGTAACCGTCGCGAGTACGACCATGACGTCATCAACGGCACCGAAACTGTTACAGATGGTGGTGGCACGATCCGGGTGGTGCAGTACGACGAGGACGGCAATGTCGTTTCAGGCAGCGTGGGTGCCGCAGCCAGCACGTTTACATACGACAGTCGTGGCAACAAGCTGACCGAGACGAATCCGAACGGTTTTGTCCGGTCGTTCACGTACAACGCCAATGACCAGATGACCTCGGAGACCGATCCGCTAGGCAACCTCACCAGCTACGCTTACGATTCGGCCGGACGCATCACCCAGATCGCGGCGGCCGGTGGCGAGGAGCTGAACTTCTCCTTTGATACGAATGGCAACGTGACCGCGCAACGCGATGCAAACGGCGATCTTGTGCAGGGGCTGACCTACAACGCGCAGGGCAACCCCACCGCACTGACCACGGCTGCCGGGGTCACGACACTTGGTTACGATGCTTCCGGTAACGCAACCACGATCACTTCGCCAAACGGGCTGGTCAGGTCGTTTAACTACGATACGCTGGGCAGGCGCACCTCGTCGGCGATTACCAGAACCGTGGGTGGTTCTCCGGTGGTGGAGTCCACGGCCTACACCTACGACGGCAACGGCAATGTACTCACGATTACGGACCCCTTAGGTGGCGTGACCACCTATGCCTACGATGGCAGCAATCGCCGTACCAGTCTGACCGATTCACTGGGTCGAGTGACCAGCTATCAGTATGACAGTCGCGGCAACCTGTCCCGTATCAGCCATCCCGATGGCACGTCGGAACTGTTCTCCTACGATCTGCGTTCGCGGAAGACGGCGCACACGGATACGGGCGGGCGGACGAGTTTCTTCGAATACGACAGCGGCGACCGGCTCACCAGGGTGATCTACGCCGATGGCGGCACCACTGTGAGTACATTCAATGCGGGTGGCAATCTGCTCACCCAGACAGACACGCTGGGTAACGTCACCACCTATACCTATGACGGATTGAACCGGGTACTTACTGAAACAGACGCGGCCGGTGGTGTGACGACCTACACCTATGACTTCGATCAGGTGAGTCCTGCGACAAAAACCGATCCGAACGGCAACGTGACCACCTATGTGTACGACACTACGATGCTGTTTTCCGAGTACCTGACACAAACCCAGCTGCCTGATGGTGCGACGGTCGGAAAAACCTACGGTGCAAACGGAAGGGTGACTTCGGTGACAGACCCGCGCGGTAATGTCACGAGCTATACCTATGACGAGGCAGCCAATCTGCTCACCGTGACCGATGCGCTGGGTGGGGTCACCAGCTACACCTATGATGAAGCGGGCAATCGTCTCACCCAGACCGATGCACTCGGTCGCACGACATCCTTCACATATGATGCGCTCGGCCGAATGCTGTCGAAGTCTCTGCCGGGCGGTCAGGCGGAGTCCTGGACCTATGATGCGATGGGTAACGTGCTCACGCACGTTGATTTCTCCGGCGCGACGACAACCTACACCTACGACAGCCGCGACCGGCTCGTGAGCCGGACCTTCCCCGACAGCAGCGTCGAGAGCTACACGTATACGAATGGCGGGATGCTCGCTACTGCCACCAGTGCGCTCGGAACCTGGACCTTTGGTTATGACGTTCGCGATCGTCTTGTGTCGGCGGCATCGCCTGATGGTGTGACGCTGAACTACGTCTACGATACGGCGGGTAACCGCATCTCGATCACGTCGCCCGAGGGCACTATCCTGTATGCCTTCGATGAGGTTGACCGCATCATCTCGGTCACGGATCCCGATGCTGGTGTGACCGGCTATGAATACGATGCTTCCGGCAATGTCACCGGCATCGACTATCCGAATGGTACGAGTGCGGTTCTCACCTACGATTCGCGCAATCGTACAGCCCGGGTGACTCACCTTGCGCCGGATGGCACCACTGTACTTGCTGACTATCTGTACGATGTCGATGCAGCCGGCAACCGGGTTCAGGTCATCGAAACAGCAGGCCGCACGCTCGACTACAGCTACGATGTGCTCAACCGGCTGTCCTCGGTAACCGATGGCACGAGTACATCGGGCTATTCCTATGACGCGGTCGGCAACATCATCTCGATTCCACTTCCCGGTGGCGGCTCCGAAACGGCAACCTACGATGTGAATGATCGGATCCTCACGGTTGGCGCCCGGTCCTTTGCCTATGACCCGCGCGGAAATCTCACGACGATAACCGACGGCGTGGATGTCACCACCTTCACCTACGACGCACGCAACCGTCTGATTCAACGCGTGGAACCCGGCGGGACGGTGAGTCAGTTTACTTACGATGCTGCAGGTAACCGGGTCAGCCGTACGGTCAACGGCGTGACCACAGGCTACGTGGTGGACCTCACCGATCCCAGCGGTCTCGCACAGACACTGCTCGAGCGCGATGGGGCTGGTACGGTGCAGGCGAGCTACGTCTATGGCCACGGTCTGGTGAGTTCGGATCGCAGCGGTATCGCGGCATACTTCCATCCGGATGCGCTCGGCAGCGCGCGACTGCTGACGAACGCAAGCGGTGCTGTAACAGACAGCTATGACTACGATGCCTACGGTACCGATGCGGGCAGCACGGTCACCACGACCAACGAGTTTAGGTTCGCAGGCCAGCGACTCGACCCGGATACGGGCCTCTACTATATGCGTGAGCGCTATTACGATCCCGAGGTAGCGCGGTTCATCAGCCGCGACCCCGCTCAGGGCGATCCGTTCATGCCGATGACGTTGCACCCGTATCAGTACGCGTTTAACAATCCGGTGAACGCAATCGACCCGACCGGGCGATTCGGCATGATCTCGATCTCTATTTCGATATCAATCTCGGCGACACTGGCGACCCTCGCCTACAACACGATCCTGAAACCGGCGAAGGAGGTCTACGACGAGATCAACGAGATCGCCATCAATATCCCGAATTTGCGTCTGAACGAGAGCTCGACCAGGGAGGCGCTCGGATTCAATGCTGCATCTGTCGAGGCCGCATTGGATGCAGAGGACATCACGCAGGTGGTCAATCTCGGCGGCGGCGCGGTCGAGAAGGCTTACGGTGTCGTTTACAAGATGTCCACCACCGCAGGCAAGGTGGTATCGCTGATACACGCCAATAACTCGGCCACCTGGATGAAGTGGCTGCCTGAACATGATGGTAAGCCCGCGCACTATGTGAACTGCGGATTTAACCACTTCGTCAAGAAGGAGTATGCGCTGGGACTGGTGACCGGACTGGCAGCGGCGAAACGGTTCAGTCTGGCGACCAACATCATTGCGATCTATCTGTCCTATTTCACCTTCCTGGCGCTCGTGGGAAACACCGTTTCGGATCAGCATCCTGCACCGCAACCCGCGGACGATCCATCTCTATTCGGTGACGAGCCTGCGTGCCCGGGGTTGTTTGAGTGATGGCCATGCATAAACAACGACAAACAGCCGCCTATATCCGTCGACTCACCGCTGCCTCGGTCTTGCTGAGTTGTCTGCCGGGCACCATCCTCGCCGAGACCAATATCCTCGGTGCTGCCGACGGCAGTTTCGAAACGGGTCTGGGTGGTATGACGACTACCGGTGATGCGATGATCGTCACCGGTCTCGGCATCCTCGAGGCGACCGAGGGCGGTCAGGCGCTGCTGCTGACGACCGAGCCGGACTTCGGCTCGACACCGGCGGATGCGGACGTGAGCACCATCTCAATCGCCAGTTTCACCATCGATCCGGCGTACGAAACCCTCAGGATCGACTATAACCTCCTCACCGACGAGCCGGATCCGAGCTTTGCCAACGATGCCTTCAGTGTGAAGCTGGTGCTGGTGACTGCCGGCGGTGAAGAAACTCTGCTGACTTCAGACACCTTCGACAGCTTTTACGAGGCCCCCTGGACCGGCTATGGATTGCAGACCGGCTTCCGCACCATGGTGGCCAATGTCGCCGGCTCGGCCAACGGCAGCGATCTGGTCACCCTGGAACTGCGGATCGAAGATCTGGGAGACGGTCGCCGTGATTCTGCAGTGCTGGTGGACGACATACGCCTGGTCGAACCGGGCGCTCCAGAGGCACGGGTGGCGGCACCCTATCTGCAGATCACTCCGGGCCAGAGCATTCTGTTCGACGGCTCCTTGTCGACGGACGATGTCGGTATCGTCAGCTACGCGTGGAATTTCGACAATGGCTATGTTGGATCCGGTCCCTTCATCAGTTTCAATCAGTACACGGCACCCGGTTTTCATCAGGGTACCCTGACAGTCACTGACGCCGACGGCCACAGTGACACCACCAATTTCACCGTGGTGGTGGGCGATATCAACACTGCGCCCAGTATTGTCTCGACACCAAACACGGCAGCCTCGGAAGCCGTTCCCTATCGCTATCAGGTCGCCGTCGCCGATGCGGAGATCGCAGTAGGTGATGTGATCACCTACGCTCTGACCACGATGCCAGCCGGGATGACCATCGACCCGGCGACGGGTCTGATCTCCTGGCTGCCGGGCACCGGGATTGCTCTGCGCCACGACGTGACGGTGGAAGTAGCCGATAGCTTCGGCGCAACCGCAAGCCAGTCCTATACGATCACCATGGGTGCTGAGGTCTACATCGGCGCCATCACTTACGACAATCGGCTGTTTACAGGTACCAGCCGCGGTGACGGTACCTTCGATTTCCGTCCGGAACAGGATGTATCGACCGGCGGGACCACTGCAGGCGTGGTCATCGCCGATTTCGACGGTGACGACGATTTCGATCTGATCACCGGTACTCCGAACAGCGCGCTGCTTGATCTGTATCTGTTCCGCCGCGAGGCCGGCCAGTTCCTGGCACCCGTGTATCTGGGTGGATTCGACGGTTCGAACCCCGGCTATCTGATGGACATGGCAGCGGAAGATTTCGACAACGACGCGGACATGGACTTCGTGCTCGACACCAACACCGCACGTGCCTGGTATTTCGAAAATACCGGACCACTGGTGACCGAGGCCGAGAATTTCCTGGTTGCAGACTTCGAGACCGGGAACGATGGTTGGGGCGGCCAGCTCGTCCGAACGTCCCTCGCCCGCGATAACACCACGGCTCCTCCGAACGGCAGCACCTGGTCGATGCGCGTGTTCGCCACCGGCACGCCGACCGAACTGTCGATCGACATCAATCCGTCGAATATGTACTTCACCAGTGGATCCTCGGTGCGATTCGACTACCGAATTCCTGCAGGTACCCCGGTAGGTATGCTTTTGAACGTCTACGACATCAACGGCACATTGCTGGGATGGGTGCAGATCGGCGGCACGGCAAGTGCCGATCCGGGCATCTACCCGGTATCACCCCACGCCGTGCCACTGATAGATGATGATGCCTGGCATACGGCCGAGATCGACATTTATCAGGCGGTCCGCAGCGTATATCCCACCGCGACCAGACTGGCTGAATTCGAGTGGTATACGGCCAACAATGCAACCACGGGCCAGCAGTTCTGGTTCGACGATTTCCGCTTCACGCGACCGCGGATGGTGTCCGGGTTCACGGCGACGCAACTGCCCGATGCAGGTACCGGTTCAGGCCGGGGTATGGATGCGGGCGATGTGGATCACGATGGCAACATGGACTTTGTCCGGGGCCTGAGCAACGGACCGATATACCTCTATCGGGGCGACGGCGCGGGTGGATTCACGACCAGTCAGATAGGCACGCTGAGCGATGTATATGGCATCGCGGTGGCTGATTTCGACAACGATGGTCTGCTGGATGTCTTCGGCGCTAACGGCAGCACCGGGGACGGTTATTTCTACCAGGGCAACGGTGACGGCACCTTCCTCGGCGGGGTGTTGCAACCCAGTCTCGATCTCGGAACATACGGTGCCTATGCACCCTACGATTTCGACAATGACGGGAACACGGACATCGTTGCGAGCACGTACACGCTCAATCAGATCTGGTATTACCCGGGTAACGGAGATGCCACCTTTGGAACGCGGCAGCTGGTCAGTGCCATGCCTTCCAGTTCGATGGGTGTCGCCGCACCGGTCGGCCGCGTCAACGGGCAGCCATTCGCCCGTGCCACAGCAAATCTTGCTTCGGTCAATGAAGGCGGCGTCGTCAGTTTCGATGCGACCGCGTCCTATGACGACGGCAGCATCGCAAGCTATGACTGGGATTTTGGCGACGGCAACGTCGGCACCGGTGAGACGGTCGACCACACCTTCCTGAACGAGGGCGACTTCACCGTGGTGCTCACGGTTACCGATGACGACGGCCAGATGGACAGCTTCGGTGTGCGGGTCGTCGTCTACGGCAACAATCCGGTCGCGGACACCGGCGGGGTCTATGTGTTCGGTGAGCAGAACGCCATTAACGGCCACTGGCATGGCACTCTCGATGGCACAGCTTCAAGCGATGCGGATGGTCCGGTGGTCCGTTACGAGTGGGATTTCGACGCTGCCGATGGCCTGCAGGTCGACTCGGTTGAGGTCTATCCCCGTCCGACCTATGCCGCGGCAGGCACCTACACTGTCACCCTCACGGTCTATGATCAGGTGGGTCAGACGGGCACCACCACCACCACGGTGACCGCACAGGGTGCCGATACGCCTGTTGCTGATCTGGTGGGACCGGCGACCCTCGATGAGACAGCTGCTTCGCTGGGCACCTGGACCGGCTGGTATGACGTGGCGGCATCCGCTGATGTGCAGGGGATAGCCAGCTATCTGCTCGACTGGGATGACGGTACGTCGCTGACTCTGTCACCGACGGCGGACAACTTCGATGATGGCGATTACGCCGGCTGGACGGTGAACGGCGGTGGCACCTGGACCGTCGTCGACGGTGAAGTCAATGTGATCGCGTCGGGTGGTGCCTGGCGCTGGCTGCAGGATGTCGATCGCACTTATCAGGATTTCGAGCTCGAATTCGACTTCAATGTGCTGCCTGGCACCACCGACGGATATGTTGGCATCGCGTTCCACCATCCCAACACCGCGGGCAATTCGGGTGCTCAGAACAGTTTCCTGCTCTACTCGTTGAACAGCTGGGATTTCTGGCGGTTCTACGACTGGAACACTGCGGCGACACTGGCAGAAGGAGGCGTGGGTTTCGATCCGGATCGCTGGTATCACATGCGTCTGCGTGTGGTGGGCGACACCATGCAGCTCTTTGTTACCCCCGAAGGTGGCACCGAGACCTTACAGGTCGAGGCAACCAGCGCCGCGCACCCGGAAGGTGGCATTGGCCTGCTCGCCTACAACCAGAGCATGCGCTACGACAACGTCAAGGTGACACCGCTCGACAGTGACTGGACACAGGGTGGCGCCACGCTCGGTACCATTACTCATGGCTTCGCCTCGGCGGGAGACTATGACGTCACCCTGACCATCAGCGACCATGCGGATCAGAGTGACGCGGTGCTGCTGACCACGAGCGCGGCCGCTGGTGATGCCCCGGTTGCGGATCCGGGTGGCCCTTACGTAGTCGATGAGGCGGACGCCTACGGTTCGCACTGGGAATTCGCCCTCGATGCCTCAGCGTCGAGCGATGACACCAGCATACAACGCTATACGGTGGATTTCGGTGATGGCACGGTCTACACCTCGGGCATGCCCGATGGAAACCGGGGCACCTACTTCGCTGTCGGCACCGATCTCTATGGCTACGACACCACGGATGCGAGTCTGCAACGCATCGTCGCCACTGAAGATGGTACGTTCATCGAGATCATCGATCTGCAGACCCGAAGCGTACTGCTGAGCAACACGCTGAACCGTTTCCAGACCTGGAACGGCGTCTCTCCCGGTGATGGTGTGTACTACAAGGTGCGGGCCAGCAAACCGGTCGCGGCCTACTTTACTGACCTCAGTAACCACAGTGCGTTCATGCCCTCCCTCGATGCCAGCCCGGTCGGCAGGGAGTTCATCTTCCATCTGGACAACAATTCCGGTTTCTATCTCTATGCGCACCAGGACGCAGCAGTCACCTTCTTCAATACCTCGGGTGCTGCGCTGCGGAGCTTCAACATCCGGGCGGGTGAGTACCAGTTGATCTCGGGATTGAGCGACGCCGTCTACCGGGTAGTAGCGACGGGCGACGTGGCCATGCAGACCACCGGAGTCGGCGGTTATACCACGGTCCCGGCCAGTAACGGCGACGGCGCCGGACGCCTGTTCTACTTCGCCACCACCGCCGGCACCGGTGCGATCGCGGCGTTCGCTCATGAAGCCGCCGATGTCGAGGTCTTCGATCTGGATACCGGAGCCTCGCTGTATACCGCCACCATCGCGGCGGGAGATATGTGGTATCAGAATGCGGTTGGCACCCGGCGCCTCCGGCTGGCGAGCACGGCCGACGTGGAAGTCTGGGCCGGTGATACCGAGGGTGGCACGGCCATCATCAATCTGGGCGACGACGTGTCCTTTGCCGGTGGTCGTGCTGGCACCGAATTCGTGCTGCACAACCTGATGGACGGTATCGTCATATTCGCGCCGAACAACGCAACCGACATCAGTATCGATGGTGCGCCCGCGAGCACCCTGCAGCGGGATCAGTACCTGGCTTTAGCACCGACTGACTTCGCCAGTGGTTCTGGCGTGCACACCATTGTCAGTTCCCGACCTGTGCTCATCCAGACCCTGGGTCGTGCCAACGCCTTCAATGATATGGGCACCTATCTCGGTGGTAACAGCATGCGCCACCGCTACACGGCGACCGGCACCTACACGCTGTCACTCACAGTGACTGACAATGCGGGTCAGACGGACATCGCGACCACGACCGTGGACGTGCAGGCCAACGATCCCCCGGTGCCCGACCTGGTGGCACCGGCAGTTGCGGATGAGAGTTTCGCCACCGGTGGTCTCTGGACGGTGGACTTCGATGCAACCGGATCGAGTGATGACTTCGGGATATTCAGCTACGAATGGGATTTCGGTGACGGAACCACCGGCAGCGGCGCCGAGGTGAGTCACGACTACGGCGCCACGGGGTCCTACGAGGTGACGCTGACCATCACCGACAACGCCGGTCAGGCTGTCTCGACCTCCACCACTGTGGAGGTGGTACTCGGTGCCGGCCCGAACGCCGATGCCGGGGGTCCCTATGTGTTCGGGGAAGCCGCTGCGAGCTACGGCGTCTGGACAGCCACGCTGGATGCCAGCGGTTCCACCGACGATGCCGGCATATTCGACTACCGCTGGGAATTCCCCTCGACCGCCGTCGACGATTTCGAAGACGGTGTTGTCGATACGGGATTGTGGACCGTCGGCAGCAATACCACCGAAGCCGCCGGGCGGATGACCATTGCGGGCAGCAGCAACTGGGCCCTGCAGGGATTCCGGCATGCCGGTGCGCCGGTCGAGCGGGCGGCGGGCACCGAGTTCAGGACCCAGGTCATCTCCAGTGCCAACACGATGGTCGGCGTTTTCCCGGTGGGCGTAGCCGATTTCAATTACACCAGTCTGGTACACGCCATCTACTTCGCCGGCGCCAGTGTCTACATCTATGAAAACGGCAGCAATCGAGGCTATCAGGGCAGCTTCGCGGCCAACACGCTGTACGATGTGCGCATCGTGCTGCGAGACCAGGGCGCCGACTACTACCTCCGCCAGGCCGGAGCCGGCAGCTGGACGCAACTCACTGCCTTCACATCACTGAATTCGACCGAATCACCTCTGCAGCCCGGCGCGAGCGTCTACAGTGGCACCTCGAGCTTCGACAATACCAGTGTGGTGCCGTATCTCTCGGGTGCCGTCGTGACACGGGAATACAGCGAGCCGACGGTTGAATCCGTCACCCTGCGGGTCCGTGACAATGCACTGCAGGAATCCTTCGACACCACCACCATCACCATTGAGGACGGCGATGCGCCGGTAGCGCAAGCGGCAGGCCCTTACACGGCCGAAGTCGGCAGCTTCGTTGCTTTCAACGGCACCGGCTCGACGGACGACAATGCAATACAGCAGTACCACTGGGGCTTCGGCGAGATGACCGGCGGACCGGACGCAGCGGGCTCGCAGACGGCGAATCTGGAGTACACCGACAGGGGTGCAGCTGCCCGGCATTTCTACAAGACGGTCGGCACCTATGACGTCGAGCTGACGGTCACGGACAACACGCTCAAAACCGGGACAGATACCACCACGGTGAATGTCATCGTCGGTGATGCACCGGTAGCCGCGGTGCGTGCACCGACCACCGGGGGTGCCAATGGTCCGCCGGTGTATTTCGATGCCACCCCGTCCAGTGATGATTTCGGTATCACCGAATACCGCTGGGATTTCGATGCGGATGTAGACAGCGACGGCGATGGCAATTTCACCAACGATATCGACGCAGTGGGTGCGACGCCGTTCCATGTTTATCCTTCATCCGCGGAACCTGCCGGAGTAATACTCGAGGACGATTTCGACGGTCCGGCACTGGACAGCTCGGTCTGGCTCAGCGCCGGTGCGATTCAGAGCGGTGGCACAGTCAACCTGACCGGAATCAGCGGCTGGGGCAACCGCTATGTGACCAGCGTCCAGAATTTCGATCGTGGTCGGCAATCCGTTTACGGTCAGGTGCTGCAGGGCACAGTGGGTAACGGATTCCTGATGTGGGGCGTGAAGGACACCAGCACCAACTACAGCTACACGGTGATGCCGCACGCCTTCTATTTCTATAACGGTACGCTGTACATCTACGAAAATGGCTTTAACCGCGGCGCAGTGGGCACCTATATCCGCGGTGTGCAGTACGATTTGCGCATCGATCTGCTGTCGGCCGGGGCGAACTATTTTATCCGGCAGACGGGCGAGACCAACTGGACCCAGCTGACCGGCTATACCTCGCTCAACTCGACCACGAATCCGCTGAAACTGCACGCGGTCGTCAATTCAGGGGATGCGAGTTTCGACAACTTCTCGGTGGAGAGTCTTGGTCCCTACGTGGCGACGCTGACTGTCGAGGATGGTGCCGGTCAGACGTCGACCACCCAGACTCAGGTCGCCGTGGAGCAGAATGTGGCACCAGACGTGATCACCGTGCCCTGGGTCGCCTTCGATCCGCTGGTGCCGCACGAGACCTACAGCGGCAAGGCCATCCGGGTGAAGGGCATCGTGCGTGATGCCGACCCGGTGACCTATCAGTGGGACTTCGGAGATGGAACAGCATCCGCGGTACTTCCAGTCACCAATCCCTACGACCTGTCGGTGGTTCATACCTATCCGGCAGCACCCATCGGCACGCCGTTCACCGCCACGCTGACGGTCACGGACAGCGTCGGCAACACCGGATCGGCCACCTATCCGGTCATCGTGCGGCCGCTGAATCTGACAACCGAGATCAACATCGCCATCGACGAAGGCCTGTGGTATCTGCACCAGACTCAGACGCGGTCGACAGCCGAAGGTTTCGACACCGGCTACTGGACCAGCAACGCCAGGGCCAGCGCCACTGCATCGGCAATTCAGTCGTTCCAGGTGAACGGTCACCTGGAAAGCGTCAGCCATCGGGATGATCCCTATGCGGAAACGGTGGCGCGCGGGCTGCGTCAGCTGTTCCGGGATCTGGGTACAGTTGCCATCGGCACCCAGGTGCACGGCGAACCCGACACCAACGGCAACGGCATCGGCATCCAGACCGGGCTGAATGGATCCGGCGGTCAGCCCATCTACCAGGGCGGTCAGGTGATGGATGCCATCGCGAGCGCGGGCAATCCGCTCGCCCGAACCGTTACAGGAGCTGCGGGCATCCTGCGCCGCAGCTACTTCGACATCCTGACCGACATGGCGGATCAGTTCGCCTGGGGACAGTCGGAAAGCGGTTCATCCACGGGTGGCTGGCGTTACGCGTGGAATGCGGATTCGGATAACTCGGCCGCGCAGTGGGGCGCGATCGGCATGAAGGCGGCTGAAGATACTTTCGGCATTCCAATCCCTGCCTGGGTGAAAGAACAGAATCAGGTTCTGCTGAACACCAACTACGGCAATCCGGGCTGGGGTTACACCAGTGGTGGAGCTACCCAGGCCGGAACCCCTTCCGGCCTGGTACAGATGGTGCTCGGCGACCAGACTAAGAACGACCATCGCTGGATTGCCTCAGAACGGTGGGTCGCGCAGAACTGGACCACCCAGTACATCATCACTCCCGGCAACCGGCCTTACTATGCGATGTATGCGCTGACCAAAGCCATGCGCCTGGCGGAGCCTGAGGCGGTGGAGAATTTTGGCTACAACGGTTTCGACTGGTTCCGGGATCCGGTCCTTGGTCTCGCCCGCACTCTGGTCGATGATCAGTCGGCGGACGGCAGCTTCCCGGGTACCAGTCTCATCACCGGCCAGCTGCGCAGCGCCTGGGGCGTGATCATGCTGAGCCGTTCGCTGTTCCAGCAGCCGCCGGTGGCGGACGCCGGGCGCGATCGGGTCTGGGGCGTGGACATTCCGCTCGAGTTCGACGGCTCGGGTTCCTTCCACCTGGATCCGTTCCGCTCCCTGGTGCTCTACGAGTGGGACTTCGACGGCGATGGGGTGTTCGATTATTCGAGCAACGAGCCGACGGCCACCTATACCTACACGACCGCCGACTATCCCGAGGCCAGCCTGCCCCAGGCAGTCGTTGCGCGACTGCGGGTCACGGACAACAACATACCGGCGCTGACGGATACCGACACGGTGGAAATCATCATCGCGATTCCACCCCATCCGCCGCATGCAGAAGCCGCCGGGCCGTACACCTGCACCGCCGGCATTCCCTGTCCGCTCGATGGGACCGCTTCCTTCGATATTGATCCGACGGACTTTATCACGCTGTATGAGTGGGATCTCGACGGATTCCCGTTCGACTACACCGGGGCCACGGGTCCGAACCCGACCCCCATATTCGCGGAGGGGCTGCATACCATCAGCCTGCGGGTGTACGACAACGCTGTGCTCAACGATGTGAACGGCAACGGCCTGCAGGATCCCGAGGAACGGTTGACCGACGTCGACTTCACCTCGGTAACCGTAGTCGCCAACCTGCCACCCGTCGCGAACGCCAATGGGCCCTATGTGATCGATGAAGGCAGCTCCATTGTGCTGACCTCCGCCGGATCCAGCGACCCCAACGGGGATCCGCTGACCTTCCTGTGGGACTACGATACGGATGGCGAATACGACGATGCGCTCGGCGCGAGCCCGAGCTTCCTCGGGGTGGACGATGGCGATTATCCGATCGGGCTGCGGGTCACCGATTCGCTGCTGGATGCCTTCGATGTGGCAACGGTGACAGTCAACAACGTGGCTCCGCTTGTCGATGCCGGTCTCGATACCTCGATTTCGGAAGGTGGCGGTGTGACCTTCGGCGGCACCTTCACCGATCCGGGTACCGCGGATACGCACACCATCGAGTGGGATTTCGGTGACGGTGCGGCCGCATCGGGTTCTCTGACCCCGACTCACCCGTACACCGAAGACGGCGTCTACACGGTGACCCTCACGGTCACGGACGACGACGGCGGTGTCGGCTCCGACACACTGATCGTGACGGTGGGCAATACGCCGCCGGTGGTCGACGCAGGTCTGGATCGACCGGCCGTACCCTCTGGCGGCACGGTGAACCTGGATCCGGCGACCTTCACGGATGCGGGTGTGGAAGATACTCACACGGCCAGCATCGACTGGGGTGACGGCACGGTGGAGCCGGGCGCACTGACCCAGGGCGCCGGCAGCGGCACCGTGGCGGGCGGTCATGTCTATGCGGCGGCCGGTGATTACACGGTGACGGTGACGGTCACCGACGATGATGGCGGCGTCGGCAGCGATACGCTGCTGGTGACAGTGCTGGCACAGCCGAACACGGCGCCGGTTCCGGATGCGGGTGCGGGTGCCACGATCGTTGAGGGCGACACCTTCAATGGTGCCGGCAGCTTCACGGATCCGGATGCGGATACCTGGACGGCGACGGTGGACTACGGCGACGGCAGCGGCGTGCAGCCGCTGACGCTGGCCGGTATGGCGTTCACGCTGGGCCATGTCTATGCCGACAACGGCACCTATACGGTGACGGTGACGGTGGCGGACAGCCAGGGCGGTTCGAACTCGGATACCGCGACGGTGGTGGTGAACAACGCAGCACCGGTGGTCAATGCGGGCGCAGACCAGCCCGGGGTGGCCTTCGGCGGCACGGTGAACCTGGATCCGGCGACCTTCACGGATGCGGGTGTGGAAGATACTCACACGGCCAGCATCGACTGGGGTGACGGCACGGTGGAGCCGGGCGCACTGACCCAGGGTGCCGGCAGCGGCACCGTGGCGGGCGGTCATGTCTATGCGGCGGCCGGTGACTACACGGTGACAGTGACGGTCACCGACGATGACGGCGGTATCGGCAGCGATACGCTGCTGGTGACGGTGGAACAGGACGAAGTCGAACCGCCACCGGCACCGACCGATCTCTCCGCCCGACCGAAGAACGGCAAGATTCAACTGGTATGGACTCACACGGGCGCGGACAGCTACAACGTCTACCGTTCGGCTAGCTCGGGTGGTCCGTACACGATGATCGCAAACACGACGTCGACCTACTCCACCTATCTGGATGAAGGCCTGACGAACGGTGTTCGCCTGTACTACGTGGTCACAGCGGTGGTGGATGGGGTCGAATCCACGACGCCGTCCAACGAGGCGTCTGCGACACCTTCGGCAAGGGCCCGCTAGCGCCGCTGCTCAGACTGCTGCCGAAAGAACGGGAGCCCGCCCAGGCGGGCTCTTTTTTGCGCCGGCCTCAGGCCGCGGGTTGTCCACGGGTTCCCCAATCCAAGTACGCTTCTTCGACAGGTTCGCGTCCGGCTCGCACCCGGATGGGGATTGCGCCTTACAACCCGTTGATACAGCAGGGGTTAATTGCATCCCGAAAATATCGAACAATGGCACGAAACTGGCTGAGCTGGTTGAAGCGGAAGTGGCAAAAAGCGCTGCCGTGTCCCAGTGCCGGAGGGAACACACATCTTGCTGGATGTTCGAATGCTCAAACTGTCGTGCCGCAGTCGGCTGCTTGCGCTGTTGCTCGGTTGGGTGGTGACGGCTGCCTGGGGCGATGACACGCAGATCGACGAAATCGTGGTCACGGCGGTGCGGGAACCGATCGCCGCGCTGCGGCTGCCCTTCAGCGTATATGTGATCGACCAGCAGCAGATTCACCAGCGACAGTTTCGGACGCTGCCGCAGGCGCTTCGCGACGTGCCGGGAATCATGGTGCAGGAGACCGCTTTCGGCCAGGGCTCGCCCCATCTGCGGGGTTTCACAGGCTTCCGCACGTTGATGCTGATCGATGGCGTACGGTTGAACAACGCGGTGTTCAGGGATGGGCCCAATCAATACTGGGCGACCGTAGATCTGTTCGGAATCGATCGGCTGGAGGTGGTGCAGGGACCTGCCTCCACCCTATATGGCAGCGATGCCATCGGCGGCACGGTCAACGCGCTCACCATCGATCCCTTCGACGCCGACTCCCGCGTGCTGGCACGAGTGGCTTCCGCCGAGCAGTCGGCGTCGGGTCGGGTACAGGCGGCGTGGCAACCGGGAGCGCAGACGGCGCTCGTTGCGGCAGTCACCGGCAGGACGTCGGATGATCTGGATGGCGGACGTCATGTCGGCAAGCAGGGCGGTGTTGGCTTCGACGAACATGGAATGGATCTCAAGGTTTCCCATCGGCTGGGTGCCGGGTGGACGCTCGACGGGTTGCTGCAGCAGGTGCGGCAGAACAATGTGCCCCGCACCCACAGCACCCGGGAGGCGGTGTCCTGGCACGGGACAACAGTGGGAAGCGATCTCCGGCGTGAACTCGATCAGGAGCGGAACTTCGGCTATCTCCGCCTGAGCAGTCCTGGTCTCCCGGGTGTGGTGCAGAGCGTGTCTCTGACAGCAGCCGGATCGCGGGTCAAGGAACTGACCGATCGGATCCGCTCCAGCGGCACCCGCGAAAAACACGACTTCGAGGTTGACACTCTGGGCCTGCTCGCAGCCCTGCAATCAGAGACACCCTTCGGTCTGCTGACCTATGGTGTGGACTATTATCTGGATTCGGTGGATTCCTCCTCCACCACGAATCCGGTACAGGGCCCGGTCGGCGACGATGCGCGATATCAGAATCTGGATGTCTATCTGCAGAATCGGTTCAGCTGGCTCGAACGGGGTGAGTTACTGCTCGGTGTGCGACATACCGAAGTCGACACCAGGGTCAGACGGGTGTTGGACCCGCTCTCCAGCGAATCCTTCCGAATCGAGGAAGACTGGTCCGCCACGGTCGCCAGCGGGGGGATCAGCTGGGCGCTGTCTCCCGACCGGATGTCCGTGTTTGCGAATATCGCCCAGGGCTATCGTGCTCCCAACCTCTCCGATCTCACGAGATTCGACAGTGCCCGGACCAACGAGATAGAAGTGCCGGTACCCGGGCTGGAAGAGGAGCGATTTCTGTCGCTGGAAACAGGGCTCAAGATCCATACAGAACGGGTTGATCTGCAGTTTGCGTATTTCCACACGGATATCGACGATCTCATTACGCGAGTGCCCACGGGTGAGGTGTTCGATGGCGAGTTCGTGGTCAGCAAGGCGAATGTGGGTGATGGTGTTGTGAAAGGTATGGAACTGTCCTGGCAGGTGGCGCTCGATGCAGGGACTTCTCTTTTTGGTCATGCGACCTGGATGGATGGCTGTCTGGAGACCTATCCGACCTCAAACCCGGTGCCTGCGAGTGAGCCCATCGATCGGCTGATGCCACCGAGCGGTGCCATTGGCCTGCGCTGGAGTCCGGATCCCGGTCGCTTATGGCTGGAGGGGCAACTGGTGGCGGCAGAGGGCCAGAGAGATCTGTCCACGCGGGATGCGCAGGACACCAGCCGGATTCCGCCAGGGGGTACCCCGGGATATGCGGTCGTGCACCTGCGTGGTGGTTTCAGATTCAGTTCCCAGCTCGCCATTACCCTCGGTATCGAGAATCTGACGGATCGGGACTATCGGATCCACGGCTCGGGGACGAACATGCCGGGGCGTAATCTGATCATGACCCTGGCCATGGAGCTCTGATCCGCGGCTCTGCGAGGTTCAGTCCTGCAGTTCCACCCGATCGTAGATTGCGGTGACCTGTTTGAAATTGAGCAGCAGCGAGTGGGAGAGGTGTTTCTCCTGATCGTGCAGATGGTATTTGAAGCGTTTCTGTTTCTGGCCCTGCAGGAAAGCGTCGTAGTCTTTGGTCAGTTCCCGCACATCGCTCACGATCTCCCGGCTCCAGGTGGCACGGAAGGGTCCGAGGATGGCGCCGCCGCGCAGGCAGATGGTGATCTCGTGGTTGGTCAGTCCTTCCGGCACGTCCGTCTCCCTTCGTGTGGATGGTCGCCCATGATAAAGACTTCACGCGGGGAATGAATGGTGGAAAAAGGTCCGGATCTATTCGACGGTGCGGACGTTCGAAGAAGGGACTGGGAGGGGGTGATCCACATGCGGGGGTGGGGCAGGGGATGGCGGACCTCGCTCCGGCGCTCCGCGCTGCCCGCCTCAACCGGCTTGCCCCGAGGCGGGTCAATCCGGCGTCGTTGGCGTCGCTACACGGTCCGCCATACCCTGCCCCACCCCCGCATCTGCAGCGCGCTCCAAGTCCGTCTTCGAAAGTGTGTGCTGTCGAATTGAGTGGTCCGCAGCCAGTCAGGTGTTTGTGAGGTGACATCACACAACAGGTGCGCCTTCCTGCGGTGGGAGATACCTGTAGTTCGGACTGTCCGCAGGCAACACTGGAAGAGATTCCGGGAGAGGACGGGTCACGAACAGCGCAGGCTCTCGCAGGCAGGCGTGAGGGAGGGTAGGGCTGGGACCCTGTAGCGCAGCACTGCGGCAGCGGATTGACTCGTGTTCCTCACGAGGCAAGTCCGCAGAGCAGTGGCACCCTGGAAGGGCTGCGCGAGGTCTCAGCCCTACCCTCCCTCACGACTGCTTTCGACAATCTCTGCGGGATTCGAGGACCCGTCCCAAGTCCCAGCATCGCTGTCCAGGCTCCCGCCCGCCAGCCCCAGCCAGGAATCGATGACGATTCCGGGTCAGTCCAGCGCGTGGCTACCCATAAACCAGACCAGCGGCGATTCGCCCGTATTGCGCAGGATCGGCGCGCTGTCCGGATGGGCGAGGGACAGCAGGTCGCCGGCTGCCAGGGCAACCCGCTGCCCGTCGCATTCGAGCGCGCCGCTGCCCGCGATGATCTGCAGAAACATTTCATCCCGTGAGAGACAGGGCAGTTCACAATCCATCCCGCCGGATTCCAGTCGACCCTGCATCAGGCCGAGGCGACGCATCCCGGTCATCGCACCGAGGTCGCGCAGCTTCTCACTGCCCGTGGCCCGGACCAGAGTCTGAATGCCTTTACCCGGTGGTCCGTTACGATCCACTATTTCAGGTCACCGGGTTCGGCGAGAGCGTTGTGTGCTGGGTCTGTCATGGGCTCATCCCGGTCAGGCTCGCGCTGCGCTGCCAGAGAATCTCCCGGGCTGCGGGGTCCTGCGCGGCGGCGGCAACCGGCCGGATCTTCTGATGTTCATCGAAATACGCACCAGTGACACCGGCCAGTTCCTCCGCCAGCGCGAGATGCAGCGTGGTGCGCGCGCCGCGCTCTTCGTCGAACATGAATCTGCGGAAAATATGGCCGGCCTTTTTCAGCCAGGGTCGGGTGTCGGGAATGATATTGGTCGCCACCACTCCGGGATGCAGACAGTTGACGGTAACGTCTGTCCCGGCAAGCCGCTCGGCGAGACTCAATGTGAACATCACCAGGGCCTGCTTCGAGCTCGCATAGGCCCGCATGCCCCGGAACCTGCCATCCGGCTGTGGCAGTTGTGGATCAAGCCGGCCGAGAGCGTGTACTTTCGATGCGACATTGATGACGCGCGCCTGTCCCCGCTGTCTCATGGATTCGATGAGCAGGCGGGTGAGCAGGTACGGACCCAGGTAGTTGGTTGCCAGGGTCATTTCGAAACCATCGACGGAACGATGCGCTGTACTGGCCATCATTCCGGCGTTGTTGATGAGCAGATCGAGGTGCGGGTGCCGTGCGCGGAACTCGGCGGATGCTGCGCGAATCGAGGCAAACGAAGCCAGATCGCAGTGCAGCAGTTCGATCCGTCCGCTGCCTGTGCATCCTGTGAGTTCCTCCTGCACCATCCTGCCCCGTTCGAGATCGCGACAGGCCATCACCAGGGTCATGCCGGCGCGGGCGAGTTCTCTCGCCGTCACCCGGCCGATGCCGTGGGTGGTGCCGGTAATCAGGCACACGCCTGCACTCATTGTGGGGGCCCGCTGCCGGTACCCTTATCCACCGTGGCGTCCTGTCTGCCCGGACGGTTCGCCCAGCGCGCATCGTGGGTGGCGGCGATCCGCGCACGGAAACGGCGGAGGAGTATCACAGCGAGTATCAGGGCACCCAGCAGGGCGAGTAGAGGATAGGCAAGGCGATCGATCCACTGTGTGGCCTGCAGATCACTGTGGATGGCGGCGAGCATCGTGCCACCGAGCGCGACTGCGGCGAGATTACGTGTCAGTGCCCAGGTACCGGCCGCCATGAGAAGGGGCAGCCAGAGGCGCTGTGCCGTGCTGTCTGCGCCCGGTACATACCAGAGCAGACAGAGGATCAGCACCCCGACGCCGGTACCGCGGAGCCACAAGCCCGGACCGTTCACGTCACGATGCCCAGTGCGCCGCCGTCGATACGGATGTTCTGGCCATGGATGCCAGCAGCGAGGGGGCTTGCGAGGAATGTGACCAGTGCGGCGACTTCCTCCCGGGTCACGATCCGGCCGATGGGGATGTCTGCGGCAACCCGGGGTTCGATATCTTCCCAGGTCTCTCCCCAGCCCTTGCGCCGACCGGACTCGAAATAGGCGGTCTGCACTTCCGGAGTGAGAATCAGACCCGGCGAGATGAGATTCACCCGGATACCACTGCCTGCGACCTCTTTCGCAAGACTCAGTGTCATCGCTGCCAGCGCGCCTTTGGCAGCGTAGTACTGGGGCATGCGCGCGTTCGGACGTGTGGACCCGACAGTACCGAGATTGAGAATGTTGCCACTGCCGCGCTGACGCATGGCGGGCAGCCAGTGACGGATCAGGCGCTGGGCCGACAGCACGTTTTTCTGGTAGGCGTCGAGCCAGTCATCGGTGTCGGCTGACTCCCAGGTGCCGGCGTCGGCGGTGCCGTAGTTATTGACGAGGATGTCGGGGCACTGGCCCTCGAGTTCACCGATCAGCTGTGCGGTGCCCGCTTCGCTGATGATGTTGCCGCAGACCGGCGTGCCACCACCGATTTCCTGCACCGCCGCTTCCGCCTGTCCGGCTTCGAGGCCGTGCACCCAGACCTCTGCGCCTTCCTTGCGCAGCATCTGCGCGATGATCAGTCCGGTGCCGCGATAGCTGCCGGTGATCAGTGCCTGCCGGCCTTTGAGATTCAATTCCATGGGTGATGAAGCTGTTCTGCGATACCTGGCGGACTATATCACCAACACTTCATGCACCTGCGCGCGCGCATCAGGCGCGCGCGTATACTGCCGCCCCCATGGACTGGCTGGGTTGGCTCATTTTTCTGGGTGCGGCGTTCATCGGCAGCTATGTGCAGGCGGTGACGGGCTTTGCCATGGGCATGATCGTGATCGCGGTGGCCGGTGCCAGCGGCCTGATTGGACTGCCGGTGCTGACCGCGGCTGCCAGTATCATTTCCCTGGTGAATATCGTCTTCGCGCTCAAGGGACACACCGGCTCGCTGCATCGACCCCTCGTCTTCTGGCTGGCACTGGGACAGATTCCCGCAATCGGTGTCGGTGTGTGGCTGCTGACCGTGCTGGACCGCAATCTGCAGTGGCTGCTGCAGCTGCTTCTGGGTGGATTTCTGATCGCCGGCTGTCTTTCCATGCTGCTGCGACCGAAGCCGATCACCCGGGTATCGCCACCCTGGGCGGCGCTTACTGGCGGTCTTGCCGGGGGGCTGATCGGGGGACTGTTTGCAGCCAGCGGCCCGGTAATAGGCTGGTTCTGCTACCGGCAGCCTCTGAGTCTGCCGGCGATCCGGGCTTCGCTGCTTGCTTTTTTTGCACTCACCTCCAGCAGCCGTACTCTGATCGTTGGCGTGCAGGGCGGACTCACCGCCGAGGTGCTGCTGCTGTCGATGGTGGCGATACCACTGGTGGTGCTGGGTACCTGGCTTGGGCGGGAGAATCCGCCGCCGGTCTCCGACGAGGTGCTGAAACGTGTCGTCTTCGCACTGCTGTTGCTGATGGGCTGCTGGATACTGTTGGGCGGTCTGCTGGAGATGGGAGCCTGAGCACTCAGCGGGGGCCGTTCAGAAGCGGCGTTCGAGCCAGTGCACGTCCCAGTAGCGGCCGAATTTTCGTCCCACTTCATTGAGGCGGGAAACCTCCTGGAACCCGAATGCCGCGTGCAGCTTCATCGAGGGCTCGTTGGGCTGGGCAATGAGTGCGTAGGCGCGATGCACGTCATGCGGAGAGATGGCCGCAAAGAGCTTTTCGTAGAGTTTCCGGCCCAGGCCCTGACCGCTGAAGGCCTCCTTCATGTACACGCTGACTTCGACAGAGGTGGCATAGGCGGCTTTCGGTTTCAGCGGCATGGAGCAGGCATACCCGGTGAGCTGGCCGTCACTGAGTGCGACCCAGCACTGGTGCCGGGTGTCGCCGAACTGGCTGAACCAGGGTGTACGGGTTTCGACGGTGAAGGGTTCCACATCGAAAGTTGCGTGGGAGTTCTTCACATAATGGTTGTAGATCTCAGTCACCGCACCGAGATCGTCCCGGCGGATGGGTCGAATCACATTCATCGTCGGCGGGCTTTGTGGACCCTGGCCATGGCGCTGAACAGCTCCATGACGTCGTTGGGGGTCTGATCACCGGAAAACTCCCTGTACAGGGTGGTCACGTTCACCACGATGCGTTCCGCATCACCCCAGCTGTCATAGTCGGTGAGCGAGATGTCGAGTGCGGCTTCCAGCGCCGGCATGCCCGCGTCGTAGCGTCGACGGGCCTCATCGCGGATGTATACGAGATATTCGCGTACCGCACGCACACCGCGTTTGTCGGTGATCGGACCATGCCCCGGCACAATCAGATCGACATCGAGGCCAAGCAGATAGTCGCAGGCACCGATCCAGTTCTGCACCGGTCCCGCCCAGATGATCGGGTGGCCTTCGATGAACAGGATGTCTCCCGTGAACGCCATTCTGTCCGCGGGGACGAAGGCCAGGATGTCTCCGGCTGTATGCGCGGGTCCGACCTGCTGCAGGGTCACCCGCTTGTCACCCACAGAGATGTCGAGTGCGCCTTCGAAAGTTCGGGTCGGCAGCGTCTGGCGGATGTCGCGGAAATCGAAGGCGCCGAAGCAGTGCAGGAAAAACTCGCCGACCTCTCCCATCTGGGGTGCGCGATCGATGAGGGTGGCCATCATGGCCGGGTTTTCATGCTTCAGTTCTTCTGCGCAGGCGGCCGAGGCGATGATCTCCGCTCCTTCCACCAGTTCGTTGCCGTTGCAGTGATCGCCGTTGGAGTGCGTGTTTACCAGGACATCGAATCGCCGGGTGGCCACGGGGGCGGCCCGGCGCATGGCCTTGAGCATGGCGGCGGTGAGCGTCTTGTCAAACAGCGTGTCGACGAGCAGTGAGCAATCACCGTCGGTCACTAGCCCCGCATTGGACCACCCCCAGCCGCCATCCGGCTGCAGCCACGCATAAGCGCCGTTACCCAGATCCTCTAAGCCCTGGTGGTAAGGCCGGATACCCAGTCCCATGTGCTTCCCTCTCGTGCGACCCGGCGTACAGTCTGCCGCGCCTGCTCGCCATGGTAGCCGATGCGCTGCGGGTTGGAAGCATCTGCCTGTACTGAGGGGAATTGCTAATTTCACAGAGGTTCCCTAACGTGCGCGCATGCAGGAATTCGATGCCATTCGCCCGTATACGGATGACGAGGTGCCACCGGTGGTGCGCCGACTGGTGAGCAACCCGCAGCTGCTCAATGGCGCATCCCATCTGTTCACTCCGCGACTTGCGCGTTTTGCACCTGCCGCCGCTTCCTGGCTGGCGCGGCAGGGTCTGTTACGGCGGACCAGGGATCTGGCCACGATCGCCGATGTGCAGAGATTCCTGGCCGGTTACATGCACCGGCTGGTCGAGGAAACCGTGGTGGAGCTGACGGTAACCGGCTTTGAGCAGATCGAGCCCGGCACGGCCTATCTGTTTGTCTCCAACCACCGCGATATCTTCATGGACAGCGGGCTGCTCAACTACCGGCTCTATCAGTCCGGCCAGCAGACCTGTCGGGTGGCGGTGGGGGACAATCTGCTTGCAGAGCCTTATGTCGAGGATCTGATGCGGGTCAACAAGAGCTTTGTGATTGAGCGCAGTGTGACCGGTAAGCGTGCAATCTATGCGGCTCTCAGTCGCTCCTCGAATTTCATCCGCCACTCGCTGGAACAGGGCCACTCGGTCTGGATTGCCCAGCGCGAGGGCCGGGCCAAGGATGGTTTCGATAGAACCGAACCGGCTGTTCTGAAAATGCTCGCGCTCGCCTACAGAGGCGAACAGGAGGCATTCGGCGATTTCCTGGGGCGAGTGCAACTGGTTCCGGTCTCCGTGACCTATGAGCTGGATCCCTGCGATGAAATGAAGGCACATGAACTGGCTGTCATCGAACGGGAGGGAAAGTACGAGAAGGCGCCTGGAGAGGATCTGCGCAGCATCGTGGCCGGTATGACGGGCTTCAAAGGCCGGGTGCAGCTGCATCTGTCTGCACCCCTGGCGGGCGATTTCGAGGATGCCGACGACTGCGCCCGGGCACTCGATAAGGCCATTGTCGGGGGATTGAAGGTGTTTCCCACCCATGCGGCGGCAGCGGCGGAACTGGGTATGCCGCCTGTAAAGCGGATCGATGAGTGGCTGCCCGCAGTCCGTGCCGACTTCACAGCGCGTCTCGCGCGCGTTCCGGCCGAGGAGCGCAAACAGCTGCTGGCAGGATATGCCAACCTGGTCCGCAACCGGCGGGAAATGGGATTCGTTGACTGAGCTCGCAGCAAGGTGTGCGCGCGCACACCGTGGTGTGCCCGCACTCAGGCGAAATATTCGAGGGGCGGTTCGTCGAGAGCCGCCTGCTGCTCCCGCAGACTGAGCACGTGTTCGGACCAGTATCGGGGCGAATCGAACCAGGGGAACGCTGCGGGAAAGGCCGGATCGTGCCAGCGCCGGGCAAGCCAGGCAGCATGGTGCATCATGCGCAGGGTTCGCAGGGCTTCGATGTAGCGCAGCGAACGCAGGTCCAGCTCGTGGAAAGGCAGGTAGGCGTCGAGCAGTATCTGCAGCTGGGCCTGGCGTTCGACCCGCTCTCCGGATAACAGCATCCACAGATCCTGGATCTCCGGTCCCATCACACAGTCGTCCAGATCGACAAAATGCGGCAGATCGGCGCGCCACAGCACATTGCCCATATGGCAGTCGCCATGGATGCGCTGGGTGCGAAGCGGCGGCGCAAGGATTTCTCCGATAGCTGCAAGCAGGTGTTCGGTAGTGCTGGCATAGGCGGCCTCGGTGTCTGGTGGCAGCCAGTTACCGGTGAGCAGAAGTTCGCGGCTTTCGATTCCGAGACGCTCGATGGTCAGCGCCGGGCGATGCTCAAATGGACGTACGGCACCCACGGCATGGATGCGAGCGAGGGTGCGGGCCAGCACCTCGAAATCGTCCGGATCTTCGAGATTGGGGGGATGGCCGCCCTGGCGTGGGAAAACGGCGAACTGGAATCCCGCATGCTCGAAAAGACTTGCGCCCTCCCGGCGCAATGGGGCCACCACCGGCAGATCGTGCTCCACCAGTTCGAAGGAGAAAGCATGCTCTTCCTCGATTGCCGCCAGGCTCCAGCGGGCGGGCCTGTAGAATTTGGCGACGACGAAATCACCGGTATCGAGACCGATCTGGTAGACGCGGTTTTCGAAACTGTTCAATGGCAGGAGGCTGCCGCTCGGCAGAAATCCAACCGATTCCAGGGCATCGAGGATGGTATCCGGCGTGAGTCCGTCGTACGGCGTTTCGGTCGTTTCGCTCACCGGCGGCCGCCGCAGGGACCTGGACACCCGAGCGGCGTCTCCGCGGGGTGGTTTCGGGATCTGTGGCTGTCCATGGTGGCGCTCCGGCCGCGGATTCGGGGCGGCATTCTAAGTCACTGGACCGGAAAGATCCTGATCGCCGGAATCATCGCGCGGGCTCATCGGATTCTGCACGGCTGCGCGTTGCACACCAGACATGTATGTCACCGGCGCCGGCCTGGCGCAGACAGCGCGCCAGCGCGGCGGCGGTTGCACCGGTGGTATACACATCGTCGAGGATGGCCAGGGACTCACCCTGCCAACGTCGGCGGGCGGCGAAAACCGCTTCGACGTTCTCCCGCCGGCCTCTGCTGCCGCGACCCGGCTGAATGGGACTGTGACGGGTCCGCCGCACCGCGGTGTGCGCCACCGGAATGCCCAGGGCGCGATGTACGGGTCCGGCGATGAGCGCGGCCTGGTTGTGGCCCCGCCGGAAGAGCCGCTGCCAGGACAGGGGCACAGGTATGAGAAACTCGGGTCTTCTCTCGGGAAACGGGTAGGCGTCGACGAGGGCCCGGGCGAGCAGGGCGCCGAGCACCCGGGCTTCCACGAGCCCGGCCGAGCGTTTTGCGCGAACGACCCAATCAGCTGTACAGGCTCTGTAGTCCAGAGGTGCTATCAGGGGGTCGAGATCGGGTGTGGTCTCGAAGGGTGCTGCACTGTTTCGCCAGGGCAGAGAGGCAAGGCAGGAGGAGCAGAGCTGGATCTCTCCCGCTCCTCCCGCCTCACGGACGGACAGTCGGATGTGACAGAGCAGGCAGATCAGACCGGGCAGGTACGCGAACATCCGGCAAGTGTCGCTGCCGTGGCGCAGACGACCAAGCGGCGTCTGGCAAGTCGACTTGTGAGACTCGGGTCACAATCCAGGCACTTCTTACACCCGGATGCTGTGTTGCGACGGCCGCCGGGCCTATGCTGGCCGGGCATTCGAAAACCGCTGCAGGCGGAAGAGGTCCGAGATGGCTGTGAATCCGATGATGGAGAGCGTTTTCAACGCTGGCGTCAATGGGATGAATTCGGCGATCAGAGGTGTGAAACAGGCTGCACAGGAAGTCGCTGAACTGAACAAGACGGGCACCGCGGAAGATGGCAGCCGAACCTATGCGGATATTGAAGACGTCACGGATGCGATCACCCGGTTGAAGCTCTACGAGCGCCAGGTCCAGGCCTCGGCAAAAGTGGTGGAAACCGCAGACGAAGTGCTCGGCTTCCTGCTCGACGTGCGGGCCTGACACTGGCCTCCGGGCACCGCCCCCCGCCGGCCCGGTCCGGTTTCGACCCCCAGACGCTGTATTTTGACAGCACCGGCAAGCATCGCTAAGGTTCTGGCCCGGTTTCCGCCCCCGTTTTTGTCTATACCTATGGTTGCCTGTACCTGTAGTTGCCTGTAACTGTAAATGGTGAACCCATGCCAGCCGCACTGAAAGACATGCGCTTCCTGATTCACGATGTGCTCGATTACGAAGGGCACTATCGGGGACTGGGGCTCGATGAACCTCTGGGTCGTGAACTGCTCGATGCGGTGCTCGATGAAGCCGCCCGCTTTTCGGACAACGAACTCGCGCCGATCAACCGCTCCGGCGATGAAACCGGGTGTGAGTTCAGGGATGGGGCAGTCACCACACCGGCGGGCTTCAAGGAAGCCTATGCCACCTACATCGCTGGAGGATGGGCGGGCCTCTCCGGCGATCCGAGCTACGGCGGGCAGGGTCTGCCGGACAGCATGACGCTGTTTCTCGAAGATCTGATGAGCTGCGCGAACATGGCCTGGACCATGTATCCGGGACTCTCACGCGGGGTGATCGAATCACTCGAACATCACGGCAGCGAGCGTCAGAAATCCCGTTTTCTGCCCAAACTGCTCACAGGTGAGTGGACGGGCACCATGTGTCTGACCGAGCCCCACGCAGGATCCGATGTGGGGCTGGCGCGTACCAGAGCAGAGCCCCTGAACGAAGAGGGTGTGTTCAGTATCAGCGGTACCAAGATATTCATCTCTGCCGGGGAGCACGATCTTGCGGAAAACATCCTTCATCTGGTGCTGGCACGTACACCGGATGCACCGGAAGGCACAGGTGGGATCAGCATGTTCGTGGTGCCGAAGGTCGACCTGGATGGCAGCCGCAATAAAGTGGTCTGCGGCGCCATAGAAGAGAAGATGGGCATACACGGCAATGCCACCTGCACTCTGTATTTTGAAGAGGCACGCGGCTATCTGGTGGGCGAGGTGAATCAGGGCATGCGCTACATGTTCACGATGATGAACGGCGCGCGACTGGTGGTGGGGCTGCAGGGTGTCTGTCAGGCTCAGGAAGCGCTGCAGCGTTCGGTGGTCTATGCCAACGAGCGACTGCAGATGCGCTCCCTTGTTGGACCCGAGGCACCCGATAAGCCAGCCGATCCGATCATCGTCCATCCGGACGTGCGGCGGCTGCTGCTCACTCAGAAAGCGGTGGTGGAAGGCGGGCGTGCGCTCGTTTATTTCGCCGGGCAGGCGGCTGACCGGGCTGACAGACTCGAAGGCAAGGCGGCCGAAGATGCACAGGCGCTGCTGGATTTCCTGACACCCATTGTCAAGGGCACGCTTACCGAACTCGGCTTCGAATCGGTCAACCACGGCATGCAGGTGTTCGGCGGCCACGGCTTCATCCGGGAAACCGGCATGGAACAGTTTGTGCGGGATACCCGTATCACGATGATCTACGAAGGAACCACCGCCATTCAGGGACTTGATCTGCTCGGCCGCAAAGTCCTGCAGACCCGGGGGCCCGGGCTTATCGTGCTGCTCGGTGAGATCGGCGGGACGGCGGCGGCGCTCAAGGCGGATCCGGAACTCGCCGCTCTGGGCGAATCTCTGGAAAAAATCGCAGGAGAATGGGGCACACTGGCGATGGATCTGGGTACTCGGGCTGGGAAGGATCTGCAGGAAGTGGGTGCAGGCGCAGTGGATTTTCTGTTCTACAGCGGCTATGCCGCACTCGCCTATTGCTGGGGCCGAATTGCACTGACCGCCCGCGCCGCACTTGCCGCCGGCAGCACGGATGAAGATTATCTCCAGGGCAAGCTCGCAACAGCGAAGTTCTACTACGCCCGCCTGCTGCCGCGCACCCGCGCCCACAAGGCCGCCATCGACGCCGGCCCCGACACTCTCATGGGGCCAAGCGCCGCGGCGCTGTCGGCGTAAGCCGACAGAAAAGGTAAATGGCCGCGGCGCTGTCGGCGTAAGCCGACAGAAAAGGTAAATGGCCGCGGCGCTGTCGGCGTAAGCCGACAGAAAAGACTGATAAGCGGCAGCGCCGCGCAAACGGGGGACACATGCTGGAGTATCAGGCACCGGAGCGGGATCTCGAATTTCTGCTCTTTCAGGTCTTCGAGGTTCAGAAAACCTGGGCGAAAATTCCGGCCCTTGCGGACTTCGGTGAGGATCTTGCCCGGGCGGTCGTCAGTGAAGGCGGTCGACTCGCGGCAGAAGTACTGGCGCCACTCAACCAGAGCGGTGATCAGCAAGGATGTACCTGGGAGGCAGGTGAAGTGCGCACACCGGCTGGCTTCAAGGCTGCCTTCGATGCACTCGCTGGCGGAGGCTGGCTCGGCCTGTCCGGCAACCCGGAATACGAAGGACAGGGCATGCCCAAGCTGCTCGGTTGCCTGCTCGAAGAAATGTTCTGGGCGGCGAATGCCAGCCTTTATCTCTACGGCACGTTGACGGTGGGAACTTCGATCTGTATCGACACCCATGGCAGCGAAGCTCAGAAATCCCTCTATCTCCCCAGGCTCTACAGCGGCCGCTGGACGGGGGCCATGGCTCTGACAGAGCCGCACGCGGGCACCGATCTCGGCATCATGCGCACCCGGGCGGAGCCGCATGCCGATGGCAGTTATCGGATCACCGGCGCCAAGATTTTCATCACTGCCGGTGAGCATGATCTGGTGGAGAACATCGTGCACCTGGTGCTTGCCAAGTTACCTGATGCGCCCGAGGGCACCCGGGGAATTTCACTGTTCATCGTGCCGAAGTTTCTGACCGATGCGGACGGCAACCTCGGCGCGCGCAATCAGTTCGGCAGCGGTTCCATCGAACACAAGATGGGCATCCGCGCCAGCGCGACTTCGGTCATGAACTATGACGGTGCGGTGGGCTATCTGATCGGTGAAGAGAATCAGGGTCTGGCCTGCATGTTCACCATGATGAACTATGAGCGCCTGTCGGTCGGCCTGCAGGGGCTGGGTGCCGGGGAGCTCGCTTACCAGCAGGGTGCCCGCTATGCCCGGGAAAGGCTGCAGGGCCGCTCACCGACGGGTCCGAAAAATCCGGATGGTGCAGCGGACTCTCTGCTCGTGCACCCGGACGTGCGCCGGATGCTGCTCAGCGCGCGTGCGCTCACCGAAGCGGGTCGGGCTTTTGCCATGTTTGTCGGGCTGCAGCTCGATCTTGCGAAATATGCCGGTGACGAACAGGCGGGCCGTTTTGCCGAACTGCTGACTCCGATTGCCAAAGCGTTTCTAACCGATCGTGGATTCGACTGTGCGGTGCTGGCCCAGCAGGTGTTTGGCGGACACGGTTACGTGCAGGAATGGGGTGTTGAGCAGATTGTCAGAGACAGTCGGATCGCCCAGATTTACGAAGGTACCAACGGCGTGCAGGCGCTCGATCTGATCGGGCGCAAGGTGCTGCGGGATAACGCGGCAACTCTGGAAGAGCTCCTCGAAGGATTTGATCCGGAGACGCTCGCGGAAGCCTACCGTCAGCCGATGTCCCGGGCCTTCGAGCGTGTGCGTCAGGCAACGGCACACATCGTGCGCCAGGCGAATGCGGATCCGGAACTGCCGGGAGCGGTCTCCACCGATTACCTCGATCTGCTGGGATACACGCTCTATGCCTGGTTTTCAGCACGCATGGCGACTGTTGCCGGACAGGACGAATTCGGTACGGCCAAACGGGCCTGTGCAGAGTTCTATTTTGCGCGACTGCTGCCGCGCACCCTGGGCCTCGAAGCCAGCGTGATGTCCGCGTCTGCCAGTGTCATGGGACTCGCCGACGAAGCTTTCTAGACCGGTTCTGCAGCGGTCGATTTTTCACAGGGATGCCCGGCTCTACCCGGATCACACAGGGTGATAGAGCGCAGGTAGAGCGACCAGGCTGCGATGTCGTCTGCCGAGATGACCCGGGTGCCTTCTTCCATCGGCGGGCCACGCAGTGCGCGGGTGATCACAAAAAACCGCTCGTTGCCCTGAATGGCTTTCAGCATAGTGACCTGGGAGCGATCAATGATCCTGCTGTGATGACAGACAAGCAGATGCACGGAGGTGGGGTAGCCGTTTTCGAAGCCTGAAAAGGTCGAAAAGGATTCGAAACCTTCGCAGGTTCCCTCCTGATCCTTACTGATGCCTTTCACGAACTCGATCGGATCGGGCAGCGGTGCACCGGCCGATGATTCGAAGGTGATTTTGCGGGTCCAGCTTTCGATGCTTTCGTCTTCGGGTATGAACTCCGCCATGCGCAGTCCGGGTGCCTCACTGGCAAAGGCCTCTTTCCAGCCAGGGGGAGCTCCGGCGAGGAGCTGTTCGCCGGGCGCATACTCGACAGGTTCAGCCGGATCCGCGGCCTCATCGGTGGATGCGGCTGCGCTCGCGACTCCCGACCGGGTCGGTGTTTCGGCCTGCGCCCTGTTCTGCATCGAAGCACTTTCACCCCCCGACCCTGCTGCCGGGCCGCCATCGCCGCAGGCTGCGAGGAGCAGTACCGACAGCGTGAATGCGGCTCTCATGTCCGCTGCCTCGGGAAAGACCAGGGATGGGAGGCAGACAGGCCTCCATCCACCGGAATCGCCTGACCGTTCACGTAAGAAGCCCGGTCGCTCAGGAGGAAACAGGCCATCTGGGCGATCTCCACCGGTTGACCGGCGCGCGCGGTCGGATTGATCTGACCGATACGGCTGAGACTGCCTCTCTCTGCTGCCATTTCGAATACCGGCTTCGTCATTCCGGTTTCGATCAGTCCCGGGCAGATCGCGTTGATGCGCAGCCCGGTGCCGTAGAGCTGATAGGCGACGGTCTGCACGATGCTGATCACACCGGCCTTGCTGGCGCTGTAGTCGACGCCGCCGGCGTTGGCGCGCAGGCCGGCGACGGATGCGGTACACAGCAGTGCGCCACCGCCACTGGCGGTGAGCGCGGGGACCGCGTGCTTGACCGCGAGAAACACGCCGATCGTGTTCACCCGAAGGGTTTTCTCCCAGTCGGCGACGGTGAGCTCGGTGAGCGTCTTCCTGCCTCCGGAGACTCCGGCATTGGCGTAGATGCCATCGACACCGCCCCAGGTTTTCTGACAGGTGGCTATGAATGCCTGTACTGCGGATTCGTCACTGGCATCCGCCTGTACAGCCACAGCCTGGCCACCGGCCGCTTCGATCTGGGCTGCGGTTTCGTGTACCGCCTCGGTGAGATCCACGGCGACGATCTTCGCACCTTCGCTCGCCGCCAGGAGGCTGGTTGCCCGGCCGATGCCGGAACCGGCTCCGGTGACGATGATGCGTTTGTTATCGAGCATACCCATACAGGCTCCTTGCAAGAGACATCCGAAAATCAGAAAACATGATCGACCACGTCCTGAACGAAGGCAGTCGCGCCATCCGGGGCGAAACCGCTGAGATAGGTGATCCTGGCGCCCGGAAGGTCTGAATCACATTCGAGCCAGTGCTTCTTTCCCACCGGTCGTATCTGCCAGCCACGCTGTTCGGCGATGAAATAGTGGGGATGTTTGAGCCAGGAGATCGCGGCCGAGTCCCAGGGGTGAAATCCAGCGTCTACGGGGAACTGTCCGGTCCAGTGACGGCACCAGGCGAGCGAGTTGCGGTGAAAGTAGTCGGCGGCCGGTGAGCGGGCGGCGGCGATAGTGGCGAGGTCGGCTTCGGTGACGACGACCTGGCTGGTCAGTTCGAAGCCGGCCAGAACCACGGGCACGCCGGATTCGAGGAGCAGGCGCGTGGCACGGACGTCGTTTTCGAAATTGAAATCCCGCACAGGCCCGGCCTTGCCGATGAAGAACTCGTTGTCCCGGCTGCGGCCGGCGACGATCACCACGCTGAGCACGCGGTCGAGGATCTCCGGATGGTGGTGCACGAGCAGGCCGAGATTGGTCAGCGGACCGATGGCGGCGATGTGGCAGGACTGCCTGCGCAACACGGCGACCATCTGCTCCACGGCCTCATTGGCCACCGGCAGAGCGCCGTCTGCGGGCAGCGGCTCGGCGGCGCCCGGACTGACCGGAATGTCTGCCTGTTTCAGACTGACAATCTCCACGGCTACGCGATAGACGTCGATCTGGGGCGCATTGCCGAACACGGTTGTGACCGCCTGCAGATCGATCTCGGGAGAATTGATCGCCTCGACGATGGCGAAACCGTCATCGATGTCCCGCGGCCGACCCTCGTGATGCACCCCCAGTGCCACATCGGTATCGATGATCAGAGCCGTCATGCACAGACCTCCTCTCGAGCCATGGTGAGCCACTGGCGATACCGCTCAGCGTCCGCCTGGAGCGGCAGCCGGGCAACACCGAGCAGCCGGCGGATGACCTCCATACCAGCGAAACGTCGAATGAGGTCTTCCTCTACCCGGTCGCGGTACGGGTAGGCGGTGAGGGCGGCGGTCTCGGCAGCGGCATCGCTGCCGAGCAGGCGCAGATGGGCGAGCCACACCCCGAGGTCGAATTCCGCCGGGCCGATGAAGGCGAATTCCGGGTCGATGATGAATACCTCATCCGGGCTGCTGCCCCGCAGCCAGCTGCCCGGGTAGAAATCGCCGTGCAGCAGCACCGTGCGTCCGCTGTTCCCCGGGGCCTGCAGATAGAGGGTGCCGAGGTGGGCGGCGCGCTCTTTCAGTCGACGATCCGAGGCAAAAGCGCGGGCGAGTTCAGCGGTACCTTCCAGTGGCACGACGCCGTTGTCGGCCTGAAGGGGGATCTCGAAAATGTGGGCGTGATTGAGTTCGCGCATCGCCCGATTGGTGAACCGGCACCTGAGCGTGTCGTCCAAAGGCAGCGCATGCAGCGCGCCGAGCCATGTACCGAGTTCCGGGAGTGGGACTTGTGTGGCTGGGGAGCGGCTGGCGGCGGCAGATGACTGGGGAGGGGACCGAGGAGGCTGCTCCTGAGAGGGATAAAGACTCGTGTAGTCGCCCAGTTCGCCCAGGTCTTCGAGACACAGCAGATGTGTCTTTCGATCGTAGCCACAGATGCCCGGTGTGTGGCGGCTCAGTTTCGTTTCCGGGGCGATGGCTTCGTAGAAGGCGGCCTCCACGTCCAGACGCTCGATCGGTGCCGCGATCTGCGGATAGCGGGCAACATAGGGAACTGCCTGTTTGAGAATGAATGAGCGGGATTCGCTGCGTGCCCGCAGCACCCGATTCATGTTTCCCGGACCAGCGGGTGTGAGATTGACGAGGCGCTCTCCCCGGGCCAGCCAGCCGAGTTCCTGCAGATGGGTCTGCACTGCGGTGAGGTTCTCCGCGAGCAGCTCCATCAGCCCTCTGCTGCCGCTGCAAGTGCCGTCTGCATCCGCGCCGGGAGCTTGCGGTAGATGTCGCCAAAGCTGCCATTACTCATGATCACGATGTGACGCTTGCGTGTCGGCAGGTTCGCCAGTGTGTCGATGAGCCGATCGAGGTCGTCGTGCTGCTCGGCGGGAATGACACAGTTCTGCACGACCTCGCCGAGATCCCACTTGATGTTATCGCCGCGAAACCAGTGCACGAAATCGGCCGGTGCGCAGCAGGTGGTGAGGTCGGCCTGCAGGGTGCCCAGCGACATGGTGTGGGAGCGCGGCTCCACGACCGCCACGATCTCCTCGTTACCGACTTTCCGGCGCAGGCCCTGCAGTGTGGTGCGGATGGCGGTGGGATGGTGCGCAAAGTCGTCGTAGACGCTGACCTCACCGACCCGGGCGATCAGGTCCAGCCGGCGCTTCACACCTTCGAAGCGGGACAGTGCGGCGATCGCCTGCGCGGGTGGCACACCGGCGTGTCGGGCAGCCGCTATGGCTGCCAGGGCGTTGTGCATGTTGTGTTCGCCCACCTGATTCCATTCCAGAAGACCCAGAGGTGTGTCGTTGAGCAGTACATTGAAGGCGCTGCCATCCCGTTTCAGCAGCGCTGCGTCCCAGCGCTCGCCGATATCTGCAGGCAGCGGCTGGCGGGTGGTCGCTGCCCCGAAGCGGCTTACTGGCGTCCAGCATCCCCGGGCCAGGGTCTCGGTGACGTGTTCGTCATTGCTCGGTGCGATGATCAGGCCCTTACCCGGTACGGTGCGGATGAGCTGGTGGAACTGGCGCTGGATGGCGTCGAGATCGGGAAAGATGTCCGCATGATCGTATTCGAGGTTGTTGATGATCAGGGTACGCGGACGATAGTGGACGAATTTTGAACGGCGATCGAAATAGGAGGTGTCGTATTCGTCTGCCTCCACGACAAAGAAGGGCCGAGCGCCGAGCCGGGCAGATACGGGGAAATTCTTCGGCACTCCGCCGATCAGATACCCGGGTTCGAGACCCGCCTGATCGAGAATCCAGGCAAGCATGCTGGCGGTGGTGGTTTTGCCGTGGGTGCCGGAGACCGCAAGCACCCAGCGGCCGGTAAGAATCTCGCGCCCGAGGAATTCAGCACCGGAGGTATAGGGGATCGTGCTCTCGAGCACATGTTCCACCGCCGGGTGACCGCGGGGCAGACCCGCATTGCCGATCACTACCAGATCCGGTGCGGGATCGAGCTGGGCGGGATCGAATCCTTCGAACACTTCGATGTCGGCTGCGGCAAGCTGGTCGCTCATCGGCGGGTAGATGGCCTTGTCCGATCCCGACACCCGCATGCCCATCTCCCGCGCGAGCAGGGCGAGGCTGCCCATCAGGGTGCCGCCGATGCCAAGAAAATGGATGTGTCTGCTCACGCGGCTCCCTGGGTGGCGATCTGGCTCATGGCGACGCTGAACACCATCATACCCATGGCGATGACTGAACCGGCGACAACCGGCACCGCCAGCGCGCGGGACATGATGAAACCCGCCACCGCCACTGACCAGACGAAGAAACCCAGCGACAGGAAGTTCATGCCCGATTCACCGAACAGTGGCAGCAGGGGCACCAGCAGACCGAAACAGGCCGTGATGATGAGATCGCAGCCGAACAACGCGGTCAGGGTCGCCACCAGGCGCTGGGGGTGCTCACGGAACTGCAGTGCCAGCCATACCAGTCCGGCGTTGGTCGCCTGACCGACGACGATGCGGGTCAGGGTGGTGAGACTGTCTGTGGTGGAATCCAGGAACGATGACACGATCATGCTGCCGAGCAGATTCAAGGCGATGACGGTGGCGACGAACCAGTTCTGAGTCGGGACGACTTCCGGACTCTGGCGCAGGAGACAGATCCGCCAGAACAGCTGCAGTACTGCTTTCATAATTCTCAGTCTGTGATTGCGGAGAAATTCTCGCACAAAACGCAGCTATCGCGGAGAATGCGCGCCAAAGGCGCGAAATGTGCGCACTGATCCACAGAATGTGCGCGCGATATCAATCCAGGACCAGGGAAAGGACTGTCTTAAACCCATGTCGAAACGCAATGCTTTCTACGCACAATCCGGCGGCGTCACCGCTGTCATCAACGCCAGCGCCTGCGGGGTCATCGAGACCGCGCGCAAGCACCGGGACCGGATCGGCAGGGTGTTCGCCGGCCGCAACGGCATCATTGGCGCACTGCGTGAGGAACTGATCGATACGGGCAGAGAGTCGGCCCGGGCGATCGCCGGACTGCGTTACACACCGTCCGGAGCCTTCGGTTCCTGCCGACACAAGCTGCGCGCCTACAGCGACGATCCCCGGGAGTACGAGCGCCTGATCGAGGTCTTCCGGGCCCACAACATCGGCTACTTCTTCTACAACGGTGGTGGAGATTCCCAGGACACCGCACACAAGGTTTCCACCCTGAGTGAACAACTGGGTTATCCGATTACCTGCATTGGTATTCCGAAGACGGTGGATAACGACCTGCCCTTCACCGATACCTGCCCCGGATTCGGCTCGGTCGCAAAATACGTTGCGGTCTCAACCCGGGAGGCCGCTCTCGATGTCGCTTCGATGTGCGAGTCCTCCACCAAGGTCTTCATCCTCGAAGTCATGGGGCGCCATGCCGGCTGGATCGCCGCTGCCGGAGCACTGGCCCAGGATGCACCCGGAGATCCTCCGCACATCATTCTGCTGCCGGAAGTCGCCTTCGATCCCCAGCGCTTCCTGGCCAAGGTGCAGGAGACCGTGGAGGCGAAAGGCTACTGTGTGATCGTGGTTTCCGAAGGCGCCCAGTACGCGGATGGGAGGTTCCTGGCGGAAGCGGGCACCCGGGATGCCTTCGGTCATGCGCAACTGGGTGGGGTAGCCCCCACGATCGCGCAGATGATCAGAGCGGAACTCGGTTACAAGTACCACTGGGCGGTGGCCGACTATCTGCAGCGCGCGGCACGTCACATCGCCGCGAAGACCGATGTGGATCAGGCTTATGCGGTGGGCAGGGCGGCAGTGGAGTTCGCACTGGCGGGGAAGAACAAGGTCATGCCCGTTATCGTGCGCACCAGTGACAGCCCTTATCGATGGAAAATCGATTCGGTGGCCCTGTCGAAGGTGGCCAACATCGAACGCAGGATGCCGAAGAGCTACATTTCTGCCGACGGCTTCGGCATCACTGCCAGAGGGCGTCGCTACCTGGCGCCGCTCATCCGCGGAGAAGACTATCCACCCTACCGGGACGGCATGCCCCGGTACGTGCGGCTGAAGAATCAGCTGGTGGCGAAAAAGCTGACACCCTTCGTCCGGTAAACCGCCCTCTCGCGGAACGGAGTCCCTGACAATCCGACGCACTTTGAGTTATTGAGGATCGCTGCGGGCAGAACCTGCGCCCGTTCTCATTTTCGGGCCGGGTTCGTCTGCTATAACTACACGCGGGGCTTAGATTTTCCGCACTGAACCGCCCGCTGCAATCGATCTGCGATTGAGTTCCGGGAAGCAGCGACTCTCACCAGAGTTGTCTCGTGCGGCTCCACGTGGAGAGAAGGGCTATCCGAGGGTCTTTATACAGTTTACTTGCGTTAATAGCGTTCCTGATGGTCGCTGGCTGCTCGCCGGGGGGCGGCGATGGGGATGGTATCCAGTTCCAGCCATCCAATACGGCCACAGACGGACTGGTCAGCGTCACGGCAAGGGCGGGCCCGATCGTCAGGGTGCGGCCCGGCGACACTGCTCTGCTGGACGGCAGCAAGTCAGTCTCGGTGCCCGCGGCAGCTTTGAGCATTCAGTGGGCGCTGACGTCCAGACCCAGAGGCAGCGCTGCCGAACTGGACGACGCCAGTTACGAGAATCCGAGCTTTACCGCCGATCTTGAAGGCAGCTATGTCGCTCAGCTCAGGGTCAGCGCGGATGGTGTTACCAGTTCCCGTTCGGTGCAACTCGTGGTGGCAAGCGAGCCTCCGGAATCAGAGACTTTCCATGAAGGCCTGTCCTCGAACTGCATGACCTGCCACAACGGCACGCTCAGCGGTATTCCAGGGAAGTCGGCAGATCATGTCGCCACCGGTAACCAGTGCGCGACCTGTCATACGGCGACGCTGCGGGGATTCGCCGTCGTCCCTTCGGTGGATCACCAGGAAGTATTCGGCAACTGCAGCGAGTGCCACAATGGCGGTGTCGCGGTCGGCAAGTCGGTGTTCCATGCGGCGACCAACGCCGAGTGCGATGATTGCCACAACACCACAGCTTTTCTGACCCTTCTGCCCGACGGCAGTTTTGATCACTCAGGCATCCTGCGCGAATGCTCGGGTTGTCACAACGGCGCGATTGCCATAGGTAAGACACCCACCCCGCCGCATCCGGACACGAATACTGAATGCGGTTCGTGCCACACGACGGCAACCTTCGAAGGCGCGTATCCGGACCACACGGGGCCTGCAGTGGTCGGCAACCGCTGTGATTCCTGCCATGGTGTGACGGCAACCGGACCGATCGCGGGCCACCCTCAGCCGTTCGTCGACTGTGCCGCCTGCCACAGTATCAACACCTTCAGTCTGGGAGGTGTCTTCAATCACAGGATCGAAGCAGCGTTGCAGCCTTGTGAATCGTGCCACAACGACAACAACAGCATCAACGCACCCGGGAAGGGTTCCGCGGTGCCCAGTCACCCCGCGACCACAGCGGATTGCGGCACCTGCCACAACACGGACAGTTTCGCAGGTGGCGTATTCGATCACACCGGAATCGTGGACAACTGCGCTTCCTGCCATGGCGTCACCGCCACGGGCATGCACGCCAGTCATATGCCGACGCCGGAGGACTGCAGCGTCTGCCACACTCCCGGTACCTTTGCGACCGGTGTCTACGACCACTTCGGTGTGATCAACAACTGTGCGTCCTGCCATAACAATACGATCACACTCGGCAAGCTCGACAACCACATTCCGACCACCCAGGATTGCGTGGTATGCCACGACACGGTTGACTTCGCGAACGCGGTGTTCGACCACGTGGGCACAGATACGGGTGACTGTGCACTCTGCCACGGCACGGGTATCGCCCCTGGCAAGCCCCTCAATCACCTGCCGACAACGCTGGACTGCTCCTCGTGTCACGATGTCTTCAACTACGACACCTTTGCCGGCATCACATTCAGTCATCTGGGGATAGATCCCGGTAACTGCGCTGCCTGCCACGCCACGGGCATCGCCACGCCGAAGATCACCAATCACATCCCGGCGCAGACGGAGTGCAGCCTGTGCCATGACTCCACGGATGTGTTCGCATCGACCGTGTTCCTTGCGAACGTGCACCAGGACATCGTCTCAGGCTGCGAAGGCTGCCATGTCAGCCGCTTCTTCCCGGCGCGCGGGGACCTGGTCAAAGCATCCGGGCACCTGCCCACGGCGCAGGACTGCTCCAATTGCCACAGGGTTACCGGCTTCACCCCGTCGACCTTCTCCCACGCGGGCATTACCGGAAACTGCGCGTCCTGCCACAGCGGCAGCGCAGCGAATGCCGCGCTCGGCGCCCTGGGAGCGCCAGCGACACCCGTCCACCAGAACACCAGCGGTGACTGCTCGGTGTGCCACAACACGACCAGCTTCGCGGATGCCTTTGTGGATCACTCCGGGCCGGATGTCGTGGGTCGTCGCTGTGATTCCTGCCATAACGGCACCAATGCGACCGGCAAGGATGCCAAGGTCAATCCGCCCCATGTGGTGACCAGTCAGGATTGCGCTGTCTGCCATGTTCCTGGCGGGACATTCGCTCCGGCGCTGTTCAATCACGAGGGGATCGTGAACAACTGCGCGTCCTGCCATAACGGTGTCGATGCGACAGGCACCGGCGCGAAGGTCAATCCGCCGCATATCCCGATCACACAGGATTGCTCTGTATGTCACACCCCGGCAGGCTTTGCCCTCGCTCATTTTGATCATCAGGGAATCGTCGGTAACTGCGCCTCCTGCCACAACGGCAATACGGCCACCGGCAAAGACAACAATCATGTGCCGACCAATCGGGACTGTGTGAACTGTCACCAGACCACCGGCTTCATTCCGGCCACATTTGATCACACCGGCATCGTAAACAACTGCGCGTCCTGTCATGACACCGGTCTCGCCAGGGGCAAATCAAACAGCCATCTGCTCACAGGCCAGGACTGCAGCGTCTGCCACAACACCCGCGCATTCACTCCGGCGAGCTTCGATCACACCGGCATCGTCGATAACTGTGAATCCTGCCATGATGGCGTCAGCGCAATCGGTAAGGACTCCGCCGTTCCCGCGCACCTGAATACGGCGACGGACTGTCATTTCTGCCATACCACGGCGACCTTCGCTGGCGGCACCTGGGTGCACGATTCCAGCACTGTCGGGCGCTGCGACGATTGCCACAGTCCGGGTGGCGGGGCGACGTTCAAACCCCAGAATCACCTGGCAACGACGGTGCAGTGCGATGAATGTCATACGACCGAGCGCTGGGCGCCGACCACCTTCCTGCACGATCCCCAGGGCAACTACCCCGGCAACCACCGCCGGGACCCAGGCTGCAGCGGTTGTCATGGACCGAGTGTGAATGCGATCTTTGTGTATCCGACGCCACAGTACGCACCGGATTGCGCGGCCTGTCACGCGGGCGATTTCAGGCGCAAGGACAAGCATATCGGTGGCAGCAACGGCACGGTCTCCCAGAACCGGGATTGCAGTGGCGGCGGGCGCGGCTGTCACAGGGTCAGTGACAGCGGCTTTGATTGAGGTGGATTCCATCCGGACATCTGGGCGGTTGCTGGTTGGGCCGGTCCCGTCGAAAACCTCGATCGTCAGACAGCCGCGTCTCCTTGTTTCGCTGCTCGCGCTGGGTTTCTGCACCGCTGCAGCGCTGGCGGATCAGCCTCGAGCCATCGCTGCCGGTGAAAGGCTGGATGACGTGCGGATACAGGGTCTGAATGTACCCTCGCGCAGGTTGTCCACCTACCGGGGCCGGGCTCTGATCATCAACGTGTGGGCCAGCTGGTGCGGACCCTGCCGGGCGGAGATGGCTTCCCTGGAGCGGCTCGCGTGGATGGGACATCCGGCGGAATTCGCCGTGATCGGTGTTTCTACCGATGACTTCCCGGAGCGGGCCCGGTCGCTGCTGCGCGAAACAAACGCGACCATACCCCACTTCATCGACTCAGGACTGCGTGTGGAAACCATGCTCGGCGCGTCGCGGCTGCCCCTCACCGTGATTGTGGATGCCGACGGTCGGGTGGTTCAGAAAGTGTATGGCGCCCGCCAGTGGGACAGCCCCGACATGATCGCGGAGATCGATCGGCTGTTCGGCAATCCTCTGCCGGTAAGCCAGCAGTAAGCATCCGAAGGCAGGGAGGCCGGTCGTCGACATGGGCTGGTTAAACCGGCCGGGTAACTGAGTTCTCCCCGGGAGTCCGAGGTCCCGGCAAACTCGCAAAGTCTGTCTACACTTTCCGGTATGGATGGAGGTAGCAGCAATCTTCTGGAAGTGCCTGCGGGCAATCTGCAGCCGGGCATGTATGTGGCCGAGCTGGACAGACCCTGGCTCGATACGCCGTTTGCCGTACAGGGCTTCTATATCCGGGATCGCAGTGATGTGGATGTCGTCGCCAAACACTGCGCCTATGTGTTCGTAGATCCCCGCCGGCACAATCGCGATTTCCAGAAAGCAGCTTCGGACAGCGGTACGAAGGCCGCGCGCAAGGACGCCACCAGTCTCAAGCGTGAAATCCCGATGGCGAAAATGCAGCTCGAAAGCGCCAGTGAAGCCATGCGCAAGGTATTTGAGAAGCTTCGCTCGGGCCGGCATCTGGATCTGAAAGTGATGCAGCAGGTCATCGATCCGCTGGTGAGCAGTGTACTGCGCAACAGCGAGGCGCTGGCGGCGCTCGTCCGCATGAAAGCCAAGGGCGACTATCTGTTCAACCACAGCATTGCGAACGCGGTCTGGTCTTCGGTGCTCGGTCGTCAGCTCGGGCTGGGTCGGGATCAGTTGAAGAACCTCGCGCTCGGTGCTGCCGTCGTCGACATCGGGATGACCAGACTCGACGACTCAATGACTTCCTCGACCGCCGAATTCACGGTCGCGCAGCGTGAGCTGGTGCGTGGTCATGTGCAGATGGGTGTGGATATCCTGAGCCGGACCGAAGGTACCCATTCTGATGTGAAGGCGATTGTGCTCGCTCACCATGAGCGCTTCGATGGCTCCGGATATCCGGCCGGAGTTTCCGGCATGGACATTCCGCTTTTTGCGCGGATCGTCGGTCTGGTCGACAGTTATGACGCGATGATATCGACCCGGCCGCACGTCGGCGCCCGCTCATCCTTCGAAGCAATTCAGGAACTTGCGGATCTCAAAGGCGGCCTGTTCCAGGCGGAGCTGGTGGAGCAGTTCATGCAGGCCATCGGGCTGTTTCCCACCGGTTCGGTGATCGAGCTCAACACGGGTGAGGTCGGTGTGGTGGTTGCCCAGAATGCCCTCAGGCGCCTGCGTCCCAAAGTCGTCGTGATCCTGGATCAGGATAAGCAGCGCCACGCCAAACTGGTGGTGGTCGATCTCGGTAAATACGGCTCCGAGAATGCCGGATCGGATCTCTGGATCAATCGGGAGCTGGAGGTCGGGGCCTACGGTATTCGTCCGGACGAGTATTTCCTCTGATGGCCGATACCCTGGCGCTCATTGAACTGACCAATCGGAATGATGTGGCAGCCGATCTCGGCGCCGGCTGCCTGGAACTGTTCCTGGACGAATTCGAACAACGGGTCAGACAGCTGGTCCGGCCCCAGGACGAGTACATTCGCATAGAACCTCACAAGATCTGCGTGGTGCTGCGCGACGTCTGGGATCCCCAGATGCTGGAGCTGGCGGGTGCGAAAATCGGCCGGTTGTTTGCAGTACCCATCGAACTGCTCGGCGAAGATATTCAACCCGACGTGCGGGCGGCCTTCGTGCCTCCCGGTATTCAGAAGCTGGGGAACAAAGAGCGGATTCAGATTGCAGAGGCCGCGCTGCGGGAAGTGCGCAGAACCGAGCGGATCTACATCATCCGCGATGCTCAGGAATCCCGGCACACGGATATCGAAACGAAGCGGGAGCGGGAAGTCGAGCAGGCGCTGGCGCGGGGAGAGTTTGTGCTCTACTACCAGCCCCAGATCCATGCAGCGTATCGGAACCTGCTCGGGGCGGAAGCTCTGATGCGCTGGCACTCACCTGCCCACGGTGTCCGGCCACCGGCTGAATTCATTCCCTACGCGAAAAAACCTGAGCTGATACGGCAGATCACCTGGTTTGCCATCAAATCCGCGGTCGCTGCAGTTTCGCGCTGGCCCGAGCCGCTGGGCGTTGCGGTAAACGTACCGCCGGTGCTGCTGCGAGATTCCAGCCTGCAGGCGGTGGTCTCCGACGCACTGGCGATTTTCGGCTGTGCGCCACAGCGACTGACCCTGGAGATCACGGAAGACGCGATGATCGAAGATCCGGAGGCCGCGATGCTGGTGATGGAGGAATTCAGAACTCTGGGTATCCGTGTCGCCATCGACGACTTCGGTACCGGATATTCGTCCCTGTCCTACTTCCGGGACTTACCTGTAGACGAATTGAAGGTGGACCGTGCCTTCGTCTCGAAAATGCTCGATCAGCCCAGGGATGCCGGGATCGTGAAGGTCATCATCGATCTTGCCCACAATTTTTCATTGAAGGTGGTTGCCGAAGGTGTAGAAGACGAAGCGACTGCGCTTGCGCTGCAGAGACTCGGGTGCGATGTGCTGCAGGGCTACCACATCGGCAGGCCGGTTCCGGAGCTTGAGTTTCTTGAGAGTGTCTGAGCCCGGAGCTGCGCTTCAGATAACGGCGGCGCGGATGTCTGTTACCCGGGCAGAAAAAAAGGGGAATCAGCGGATTCCCCTTTTTGCACTGTCCCGCTCATGTTGAACACACCTGCCTGAGCAGGCGCGCCGGCGCAGACGATCAGGTCTGTTCAGATCAGCAGGGGTGCTATCACCAGACTCACAATCGCCATCACGTTGATGAGGATGTTCATCGCCGGGCCCGAGGTGTCCTTGAACGGATCACCCACGGTATCGCCGACCACGGTCGCCGCGTGTACGGGTGAACCCTTGCCACCCAGGTTACCTTTTTCCACATATTTCTTGGCGTTGTCCCAGGCGCCACCGGCATTGGCCATGGTCAGCGCCAGCAGCACACAGCCCAGCAGTCCGCCACCGAGGGTGCCACCCAGTGCGGCCGGTCCGAGACCGAAACCGACGACGGGGGGTACCAGCACGGCGATGGTGCCCGGTAACAGCATGCGGCGCAGTGCGGCGGTGGTGGCGATGTCCACACACTTGGCGGTATCCGGCTCGGCTTTACCTTCCAGCAGACCGGGGATCTCGCGGAACTGACGACGGATCTCCTGGATCATCTCCATCGCCGCATCACCCACTGCGGTCATGGTGATGGAGGCAATCAGGAACGGGATCAGACCGCCGATGAACAGACCGATGAGCACGTCGGGATCACCGATGTGCAGGGTGAAGTTCGGATCGTGATGGGAGATGGTTTCCACATAGGCGGCGATGATGGCCAGTGCGGCGAGGGCTGCGGCACCGATGGCGAAGCCTTTGCCGATGGCGGCGGTGGTATTACCCAGTTCGTCCAGGGAGTCGGTGATCCTGCGGGTTTCCTTACCCAGGCCGCTCATCTCCGCGATACCGCCGGCGTTGTCGGCCACCGGGCCGTAGGCGTCGATGGCCATGGTGAAGCCCACCGTGGCGAGCATGCCGAGGGCGGCGATGCCGACGCCGTACAGGCCGGCGAGGCTGGTCGAAACATAGATGATGCCGCAGATGGCCAGCACGGGTACCACCACTGACTGCATGCCGACGGCCAGACCGGTGATCATGACCGTAGCAGATCCGGTTTCTCCGGATTTGGCGATGCGGATGATGGGGCTGCCCGAGGTGTAGTGCTCGGTGACCAGCCCGATCACGATGCCGCCGACCGCGCCGGCGAGCACCGACCACCAGATCGCGCTGTCGAGGCCCATCGAATCGATCACGAAGTAGGCGACAGCGATGAAGACGATGGGCGCCCCGATGGTGCCGAAACGCAGCGCGACCGCCGGCTGCTGGGCAGACATGGCGCGGACGATGCCGATGCCGAACATCGAGCAGATCAGGCCGGCAGAGGCCAGCATGAGGGGCAGGGCCATCAGCGCGGCACGGGCCTGTGCTTCGTCGGCAATGCCGGGGGTCGCCATGTCGAGCTGGCTGATGGCCAGGGTGGAAGCGATCGCGATGGTGGCGATCATCGCACCGCAGTAGCTTTCGAAGATGTCCGATCCCATACCCGCCACATCGCCGACGTTGTCGCCGACGTTGTCGGCGATCACGCCCGGATTGCGCGGATCGTCTTCCGGAATACCGGCTTCGAGTTTGCCCACCAGATCAGCGCCTACGTCGGCACTCTTGGTGAAGATGCCACCACCGACCCTGGAAAACAGCGCGACGACGGATGCGCCCATGCCGAAGCCGTGGATGTTGTGTGCGGTTTCCGGATCGCCGCCGAAGAAATAGTAGAGGGAGCCCAGTCCGAGCAGGCCCATGGACGCAACGGTGAGACCCATGATCGATCCACCGAAGAAGGCCACACTCAGGGCCGCGGCTGCGCCTTTGGTGTGTGCTGCGGTGGTGGTGCGCACATTGGACTTGGTGGCTGTGTACATGCCGATCCAGCCAGCCGTGGCGGAGGACACGGCACCGACCAGGAAGGCAATGGCGGTCTCGGTGCCGAGGGCGATATACAGAATGACCAGCAGCACGCCGGCGAACATGGCAAGCATGCTGTATTCACGGCGCATGAAGACCATGGCGCCCAGGTGAATGGCATCGCCGATTTTCCTGACTTTCTCATTGCCCGCGTCGTAACGCAGCACCAGTCCAAAAATGATGAAGGCCACAATGAGGCCGGCGATACCGAACAAGGGCGGTATCAGGGTTATATCAATCATGGGAATCCCCAACTCTCTCGACGACATAGAAATTATTCGGGCAACAGCCTGGCGCTGTGCGACCGCTAGCTTGTGAGCCCGTGGTCGCGAGGATTCGACAGGATACTGGGTGCCCCCCCTCAAGCGGCGCGTATTCTAACGGAGGGGCGGGGGAATAAGAACCGGCGGCTGCCCCGGGAATTTCGGGGTCCTGGTAAGTCCCGCCCCGCCTCGCTGATTTGAGCGGGATAATCACAACCCCGGCAGCCGGTTCCTTCAGCCCTGGGCCAGCAGGGATCGCAGATCGATGATTGCCGCGTTCGCCCGGGAGATGTAGGAGGCCATCACCAGCGAATGATTGGCCAGAATCCCGAAACCGTCCCCATTCAGCACCATGGGGCTCCAGAGTGCATCCTGGGTAGGCTCCAGCTCGCGGATGATCTGCTGGAGGCTCACCCGGGCGTTTTTGTTGTCCAGCACATCGCCGAAGTCCCGCTCCATGGCCCGGAGCAGGTGGATGAGGGCCCAGGTGTGGCCCCGGGCTTCGTAGAAGACGTCATCCAGTTCCAACCAGGGCGTTTTGGTCTCCTCCTCCTCCGGGGCATCGGTTGCGCGCCGTGCGGCGGGATCACTGGCCAGATCCAGGTTGAGCTGACGTTTGCCGACGCTGGCGGACAGGCGCTGGGAGAGACTGCCCAGCCGGGTTTCCACCCCCTGCAGCCATTTCTGCAGGTTGTCTGCCCGGGTATAGAACTGGGCCCCGGTCTCGGCGGGGTTGGCAAGACGGGCGAGGTAGTCCTCGAGGCCCTTGATGCCATCGCGATACTCGCTTTCGGACTGGGGAAAGGCCCAGCTCGAGTTGTCGAAAAAGAACTTTCCTTCCGCCTCGGACAGATCCGGGTCTTCCTTCGACTGGCTCTGGGAGCGGGAAAAGTCGATACGGAAGGCGCGGGCGGCGTCGCGGATCTGGGTCAGCACCCCGAATTCCCAGTTGGGTACGTTGTCGAGCCAGACGCCGGGAGGAAACAGGTCGTTGGAAAGAAAGCCGCCGCGCTTGTTCAGCAGGGTTTCACCGAGGCGGATGAGGGTTGCGGTGGTGATGTAGCCGGTCACCAGGGTGCGGTTATGGGATTCGGCGTGCAGTGCAGCGTTTTCCCGCACGGCGAACAGATCCGGTTCGTAGTCCCACCACCAGGCAACGAGCAGGCAGACGAGAAGATAGGCGACCAGCAGACCCCCGGCTGCCCGCGCGGCGAGCCCCGCATTCGACCCGCTGGTGTCGACGCTCTCCCAGAACTTCCAGTTCATTGTGTTGCTCCCACGGGTATCTGGCGAAAAGACAGGACGACCTCTTCGCCCGTATGGGTGGTGAAGGTGACCGGGTTCTGCTCGGTCAGAGATGTTACGCCGAACAGCATCAGATGGTTGCCGCCGGGCACAAAACTCAGTGTGCCACCGGCGGGGACGATCACCTGCTCGAGGCGTCTCATACGCATGATGTCGCCATCCCGGACTACCGTGTGAAACTCAGCCGCCCGCGCAGAGGCGGCGTTGACCGCAACCAGTTCGACGTCCTGCCTGCCTTCGTTGCGGACTTCGAAATAGCCGACCGTTTTGTCCTGGCCGGGGATCAGAGCGCGTATCCGGGCGTTGTCGAAATGCAGGTCGTTCGGCCCGGCGGTTGCGGATACTGACCAGGCCAGCAGCGCTGCAGTGAGGATTGTTCTGCCCAGGCGTGAAATCAATTCCGGGGCCGAGGCGACGGTGACGATCATTCGAGGCATTGGACCCAGCTGATTCCGGTTTCCGTTGGTGAAGGGTGATGGTAACCCGACACCGTCCGGCAGACGAACCTCAGCGCTCAATGGCCTGTGTCGCAGCGGACTCAATCCGATGCGAAGCATCGGACCTAATCCGAGGGGAAGCATCGGACCTAATCCGATGGGAAGCATCGGACCTCGACCGCCGCCGGGGAGGCGATCCGCACTTCGGCGCGCAGGCGGCCTGGTCCGGGTGCTGCGTTCATCCGCTGATAGATCCAGCGCCCCTCCGGATCATTGCTGACCTGGATGATGACCCGGCAGTCACCGGCTTTTGCCTGGCCACCGAGGCGGCCAAGCTGGGGACTCAGGGTCGGACTGCGCTCGGCTACCAGCCGCCAGTCGAGCACCACCCGGGTACGGACAGCGCGCTCCTCCATGCGCAGTCGCTGCTCGATGGCGGCCAGACCCGGGTACTCCGGATACACCAGCCGGGCCTGGGAGAGAGCGATATCCGCACTGAACAGGTCATTGCGATCCAGGGCAATCTGGGCTTCCTCGAGATACTGCTCGGCGATCAGAGTCAGGCCGAGCTGGGCATCCGGGTTATCAGAGTCGAGCAGGAGAATCTGCTGGTAGAGGTCCATGGCACTGTCCCGCACCGGGTAGATGCGTTGCCCGGTGCGCAGAGCGGCTTCCGCGCGATCCAGGAGCCCGCGGATCAGAGCGGCGTCCGACCCGGGTCCCTCAGCGGTTGCGTAACCGGCGGTACCGCACAGAAACACCGGCAGGAGCAGGCGGACTGTGAAACGGATTGCGCGTCTGGGGATCAGCGTCGGATTCCTGCAGAAGGACTGTATCCAGGGTGTTTCGTGGGTCGGGAAACTGTACAGCAAGGGATTTCCGCGGTGTTGCTCGACTGTGGTCAATGGCGAAACGGCCACCCGTCAGCGTGGCTACCTGTTCCGAGTCTGCCTAGAATGGCCGTGCTCAGTTCACGGTTTTGGTGGCCGGCGGGCGCTATATTGCCGGGTCGAGGGCCGAACTCCAAAGGATTTGGCGTGTCCGAAGAACGTGCTGTGTGCCTGCAGGAAGCAGATGCCTGCAGGAAGCGGATGCGGGAAGCGGGAAGCGGGAAGCGGATAAAGAAAAAGATGACAGCCGGTAACAGACAGAAACTCACCCGCCCCCGGAAACCCGCTGCGATGGGGTCTGCCCTCCCGCCGAAAAACCTGTTGTGGAGTGCTCTGCTCGGACTGCTGCTGCTGAGCCCCCTGACCCTGGGCGCCGAGTTGCCGGAAGGCAGGAAAAAGGAAGTCTGGAGCTTTGCAGAGCCGGACTTTCTCCCCGTGGATGAAGCCTTTCAAGTGACCGCCGAAGTCGGGCAGGATGGTGCGGTGCTCGTGCGCTGGACGATGGCCGACGGCTACTATCTGTACCGCCATCGTTTCGGCTTCGATACCCGGTCGGGTGCCGGGGAGAAGACCTCGCCCGTCACCCTCGGTGCGCCGGAGATTCCGCCGGGAAAGCAGAAAATCGATGAATATTTCGGTGAAGTAGAAGTTTACTACCACGAGGCCCAGGCGCGGGTGCCTGTCGCTTCCGGTGCCGGTCTCGTTGAGGTCGGCGTCAGCTATCAGGGCTGTGCAGATGCGGGACTCTGTTATCCCCCCGAAACCAAGTGGCTGAGTCTGCGGCTCGCCGCGGCGGGCGGTGGCGCCGACACAGGCGGCGGCTCAGGCCCGACCCCGTCCGCAATCCCCCGGACCGAGGAGCGCGAACTGGCCACCATGCTTGCGGAAGGTGGCCTGCTTACCTCACTGCTGCTGTTTTTTCTCGGTGGCATCGCGCTCGCATTCACACCCTGTGTATTGCCCATGGTGCCCATTCTGTCGAGCATCATCGTGGGGGAGGCAGACAATCTGAGCCGGGGCCGTGCGCTCAGTCTCTCGGTGGCCTATGTGCTCGGCATGGCGCTGACCTACGCTGCCGTCGGGGTGCTGGTCGGGCTGTTCGGAGCCGGTCTCAATCTGCAGGCGGCCCTGCAGTCACCGGCCGTGCTGTCGGTCTTCGCCGGGGTTTTTGTGCTGCTGTCCCTGTCCATGTTCGGCTTCTACGAGCTGCAGCTGCCGGCGAGCTGGCAGAACGGCCTCAACGCCCTGGGCGATCGGGTCGGAGGCGGTAAGCATCTGAGCGTGGTGGTCATGGGCTCGCTGTCGAGCCTGGTGGTGTCTCCCTGTGTGTCCGCGCCGCTGGCGGGTGCGCTCATTTATATCTCGACCACGGGCGACGCGGTGCTCGGGGGTCTGGCGCTGCTTGCGCTGGGGCTCGGCATGGGTGTGCCGCTGCTGGTGGTCGGGGCCAGCGGTGGACAGTTCCTGCCGAAAGCCGGCGTCTGGATGAACACGGTGAAGGCCGTGTTCGGTGTGCTGCTTCTGGGTGTTGCGATCTGGCTGCTCGAGCGGGTGGTACCGCCTTCCTTCACGCTGGTGCTGTGGGCCGCGCTGGCCATCGGTTGTGGCGTCTATCTGGGTGCGATGGACTTTTCTCCCCGGCAGGGCTGGGGCCAGTTGTGGAAAGCCTGTGGCGCATTTGGCTTCGTTTACGGGGTCCTGCTGCTGATCGGCGCGGCGTCCGGGGCCGAGGATCCGCTCAATCCCCTCGGTCGCTTCGCCGGCGGGCCGATTCTGATGACCGACACAGGCGCACCTGGCGGGGGCTCTGCCCAGGCGCGGCATGCCGGTGATGGTCTGGTCTGGAACCCGGTTGCCGATCTGGCCGATCTGCGCAGCCAGCTCGACAGGGCGGCTGCCGAAGGGCGCCCCGCACTGCTCGACCTCTACGCCGACTGGTGTATCTCCTGCAAGGTGATGGAGCGCTCCGTGTTTCCGAAACCAGAGGTGGCCAGTCGCCTGGCCCGTTTTTATCTGCTGCGTGCGGATGTGACCAGAAATGATGCCGAGGACAAGGCGCTGATGGCTGAATACGGTCTGTTCGGGCCGCCAAGCCTGGTCTTTTTCGGCGAAGATAGCAGCGAGATGTCCGAAGTAAGAATTCAAGGGGAGGTCGGCGCAGAGGTCCTCTCGAGGCATCTGGCGGCAGTTCTGGCCCAGCTGGAGCAGAATAATTTCGGCGAAATGGCGTTTAACATCGGCCAATAGGCGGTTAACACGCACAGACGGTGGCATTGGCGCCCGTGATCCTGCAGAATTCCCGCCGACATTCCGTAGCTTTCCGGATAAGAGGACGATCATGGCAAAACTGCTGGTCCTGCACGGCCCCAATCTGAACCTGCTCGGCACCCGCGAACCGGAAATCTATGGTCGCGACACCCTGGAAGTCATCAATCACCGGCTCAAAAAACTGGCGACCCAGGCGGGCCACGAACTCTCCTGTGTACAGAGCAACGCGGAGCATGAACTGGTGGACGCCGTGCATGCAGCCCGGGACGCGGGGGTTGCCTATATCCTGATCAACCCGGGCGCCTTCACCCACACCAGCATCGCCCTGCGGGATGCGCTGCTCGGCGTCGGCATTCCGTTCATCGAAGTCCATCTGTCCAATGTCCACGCCCGGGAAGACTTCCGCCGCAGGAGCTACCTCAGTGATGTGGCGGTTGGCGTGATTACCGGTCTGGGCGCCAGGGGCTACGAGCACGCACTGGCCAGCGCCCTTGCGGGTCTCGAAAAGGCCGATTCGGAGGGCGGGTGATGAGCGTGGATCTGCGTAAAATCAAGAAGCTGATCGAACTTGTGGAAGCGTCCGGTATTTCCGAACTCGAAGTACGGGATGGGGAAGAGACCATCCGCATCGCGCGGCCTTTCGGTGGCCTGGCTACCCGACCCGCCGGCTCGATGCCCGCGCGCAGCGCGATGGGCGCGGGTGCTGAGGCCGCAGAAGGGGTCCCGGCAGACGACCGCCCGTCATCTCAACCCGCCCGGCGCACCAGCATCATGGAAATACGCTCGCCCATGGCGGGCACGTTTTACCGTGCGCCAGGACCGGGACAGCGCCCCTTTGTCGAGCCCGGTCAGAAGGTGGAGGCCGGGGACGTGGTCTGCATCATCGAGAGCATGAAGATGATGAACGAGATCACCGCCGACCGGCCCGGCACCTGCGTGGCCGTGGTCGGACATGACGGGGAAGCTGTGAGCACCGGGCAGGTACTGCTGCGCTTCGAAAGCTGATCGTGGCCTGGTTGCGGGTACGTCTGAAGGCTTCCTCTGCACAACTGCCACTGCTGGAAGCCGGTCTGGAAGCGCTGGGTGCGCTAGCGGTGACCAGCAGTGACGCCGGAGACGAGCCGATCGTGGAACCCGCCCCGGGGGAAACGCCGCTGTGGGCCCGGCTTCGGGTCGAAGCACTGTTTGCAGAAGCGGTTGATCCGGAGCGTGTGCGCGCTGCCCTCCGGCACTTCGCGTTCCTTCCGGATTCACTGCTGATCGACATTCTCGGCGATGCCGACTGGCAGAACGCCTGGCGTCAGCACGCGGTGCAGGCCTGTTTCGGTGGACGACTCTGGGTCCTGCCCCGGGACGCTGCAGCGCCGCAAGGATCTGCCAGGGGCGCCCTGTTGCGGCTCGACCCGGGACTCGCCTTCGGCACGGGCAGCCATCCGACAACCCGGCTGTGCCTGGAGTGGCTGGCCACCCATCCGCTGGAAGGGCTCGAGGTTCTGGATCTCGGTTGCGGATCCGGCATCCTGGCGCTGGCAGCGCTGAAGCTCGGTTGCCACAGCGTGCACGCCATCGACCACGATCCCCAGGCCCTGCTCGCTACGAAAGACAACGCTGCCTACAATGCGCTGGCCGACGAGCGGCTGGTGCTCGGTGAACCGGCGGATCTGCAATCTGCAGATTCTGCCGGGGATGGGACCTTCGATCTGGTGGTGGCCAACATTCTGGCGAACCCCCTGATCGAGCTGGCGGCGGAGATCACCCGGCAGACGCGGGTTGGCGGTCGCATCGTACTTTCCGGACTGCTGGCCGGGCAGGCGGAAGCGGTGCAGGCCGCGTATCCACAAATGGACTTTGACAATCCCGCCTGTGAGGCCGACGAGCATGGTGCCCTGTGGGCTAGACTGGAGGCTACCCGCCGCATCTGAGCCGGGCGCCGTCACACGAGTATTGCAATCGAGTATCAATGGCCGAAGACGAACTCGAACCGCTGATCACCGAGTGTCCGAATTGCCGCACGCGATTCCGGGTCACCGAAACCCAGCTCCAGCTGGCGAATGGCCGGGTGCGCTGTGGTGCCTGTCTGACGGTATTCCACGGTGTGGATCATCTGCTCTGGGATGGCAGGGAAAGCCTTGCCGGTGGTGCCCGTGCGGAAGACGTGCTCGACGAAGTGCTCGAAGAGCTGAACGGTCCTCAGATGCCCGGGAAGAAGGCGCCGGCCGGACCGGCCGCTGAGCAGACGGCACCTCAGGAAACGTCGGCCAGCGAACCCTGGGTCAAACGCAGTGCGCCTTTTTTCGGTGGACGGGAACCGGTGGAAACACCCGGCGGCGCTGGACAGCAGCGGGTCAACCCGGATGCCTATTTCGACACCGACACCGACACCGACACCGACACCGACACCGACACCGACTCCCGGGGCGATGAGCAGGAGGCGACTCGGGACGACGACCTGGAAAGCTGGCAAAACGCACCATTCAAGATCCTCGGACCCGAACCTGAAATCGAGTCCGGGTCCGGGTTCGATTCCGATTCCGAACAGGCGTCTGAACCTGCAGCGGCGCCGCGGGCTGGGTCGGAGGAGGAGCACGCTGCAGCGGTTGCTGATACCGGGGCCGAAGCCAGGGATGTCTTCGAAGGGGCGCCCGATCCGCTGCCGGTTGAGGAGGTGGAGAAAGCGGATGGCCTGGAAGCGCCTGAAATAGTCGACACCGACCCGGTCGGGCGTCTGGATGCCGTGCTCAGGGAGCCGATCAGCTTCGCACCGGAACCGCGACGCTGGTGGGTACCGATCGCGATTGTCGTCGGTGTGGTGGCCCTGCTGCTGCAGATCTTCTGGTACCAGTTTCAGGTCTGGGGTCGAGACCCGGTGCTGCGCCCTCTGTACGCGGCGAGCTGCAGCCTGCTCGGCTGCACGTTGCCGGTGATGCAGGACCTGCGACAGATGCGCACCCGCAATCTGATCGTGCGCAGTCATCCGGACACGGCCAGGGCCCTCATCGTCGATGCGGTGATCGTGAACGAGTGGGACTATGCACAGCCCTATCCCGAATTGGAGCTGACTTTCAAATCCCTCGATGGGGAACTGGTTGCCGGCCGCCGCTTCAAGGCATCCGAGTATCTCTCCGGAGATCTGGCCGGGGGCGAGATGCCGCCCCATACGCCGATCCGGGTTGAACTCGAAATCGAGGATCCCGGACCGGAAGCGGTGAACTATTTTCTGACCTTCCGCTGATGCGCTTCCACTGATGCGCTTCCACTGCGGTGATCCCACTGAGGTGATCCTGCCGCGGTGGATGTACCTCGAGCGCTGCGGAGTCGCACAACTGCATCCAGTCATACGGATCCGCCAAACGATCGGGTATGATGGCACTCCTTTGCGAATTCCTGCCCGTCTTGGTTTCTATCGGCTCACATCAGCTCCGCAACGCCGTGGTACTGGCCCCGATGGCCGGTGTCACCGATGTGCCGTTCCGGTCACTGGCCTGGCGCTTCGGCGCCGGACTGGTGGTGTCCGAAATGGTTGCCAGCAGGGTGGCACTCTGGGACACCGATAAATCCCGAGCGCGCCGGCAGGCCGCCGATGGCGTCGATCCGCTGGTGGTGCAGATCGCAGGCGGTGACCCTCAGATGGTTGCGGATGCGGCCCGCCGTTTCTGGCAGGACGGCGCAGACATCATAGACATCAACTTCGGCTGTCCCGCCAAGAAGGTGTGCCGTAAAGCGGCGGGTTCTGCACTGCTCGCGGACGAACCTCTGGTTGCCCGCATCATTGCAGCGGCGGTAGCCGCCGTACCCATTCCGGTAACCATCAAAATGCGCACCGGCTTTTCCCCGGGGCAGAAAAACGGCACTGCCATCGCGCGTATGGCCGAGGACCTCGGCGTGCGTGCGATTGCGGTGCACGGACGGACCCGTGCCTGTCGATTCGAAGGCGCGGTGGAACATGATACGACAGCGGCCATCAAGGCCGCTGTCGATATTCCGGTGTTCGCCAACGGCGACATCGGCTCCGCCGCCCAGGCGCGGGCCGTACTCGAACGCACCGGAGCGGATGGGGTGATGATCGGTCGCGGCGCCCTCGGGGCACCCTGGCTGCCGGGGCAGATAGCGGGTGTGACCGGCGAACTGTCGCTCGCGGACAAACTGCTCACCCTGCGTGAGCATGTCACCCTGGTGCAGGCATTCTATGGTGATGCAGGCGTGCGCGTGGTGCGTAAACACGTGCAGTGGTATCTCGAAAAACTCACCGGACTGGGTGAACCCCTGTGGCGACGGGATCTCAGCCGTAGGTTCAACACGCTGGATAACGCAGCCGACCAGCTGCGTCTGCTCGACGGGCTGCTGCCCAGGGTGGCGGCGTGAGGGTCCCTTCGCTGCCGGGCCTGGTTGATGGACCGCATACACAATCCGACAGATAAGGGGTAACGACTCTGGACACCAATCTGGACAAGCAGGCAACGGTAAGACGGGCTCTGCTGAGTGTCTCGGACAAGACGGGTATCGAACAGATCGGCCGCGCGCTGGTGGAGACTGGTGTGGAGCTCCTGTCTACCGGCGGCACCTTCGCGGCGCTGAAATCTGCGGGTATCCCGGTCCGGGAAGTCGCCGAGCACACAGGATTTCCGGAGATGATGGATGGCCGGGTGAAAACCCTTCATCCGAAGATACACGGCGGAATTCTCGGTCGCCGGATTCAGGATGCGCAGGTGATGGAGGCCCATGGCATTGCCCCCATCGATCTGGTGATCGTGAATCTCTATCCCTTTGCCGAAACCGTGGCGCGAGCGGACTGCACCCGGGAACTCGCCATTGAAAACATCGACATCGGTGGCCCTGCGATGCTGCGTTCCGCGGCCAAGAACCATGCTGATGTGCTGGTGGTGGTGGATCCGTCCGACTACCAGGCCGTGGTAGCTGCCCTCAAATCAGGATCGACCTCCCTGGCAATGCGCCGGGCGTTTGCGGCGAAGGCCTTCCGGCATACGGCCCGCTACGACGCGATGGTCGCGGGCTGGTTTGCAGCGCAGGAGGCGGAAGGGGCAGGCGTGCTGTTTGCGGAGTCCTTCACGTTCACAGCGGACAAGCGCGACGACATGCGTTACGGCGAAAACCCCCATCAGGCGGCGGCTTTTTACGTGGAGCCCCGGGTTCGTCCCGGCACGGTAGCCGCCGCCGAGCAGCTGCAGGGTAAGGCCCTGTCATTCAACAACGTGGCGGATGCGGATGCGGCGCTGGAATGTGTGAAGGCTTTCGATGAACCAGCCTGTGTGATCGTAAAACACGCCAATCCCTGCGGGGTGGCGGAAGGTGCGGACATCGGTGAAGCCTATGAGCGCGCATTTGCGACCGACCCGACCTCTGCCTTCGGCGGCATCGTTGCGTTCAACAGAGCGCTGGATGCGGATACGCTGAATGGGATTCTCGATCGTCAGTTCGTTGAAGTGGTACTCGCACCGGAAATCACGGCGGATGCGGCAGCCGTTGCCGCACGCAAGAAAAACGTTCGGCTGCTGTGCACAGGCAGCCTCGAACGTGGTGGTCGCGGCCTGGACATCAGGCGGGTGGGTGGCGGAATACTCGTGCAGTCTGCGGATGAGTTGTGCTGGCAGGAAGCGGGACTCAAGGTCGTCAGCGAGCGGACGCCCACCGCGGCCGAACTGGTAGATCTGGCGTTTGCCTGGAAGGTTGCCTGGTTCGTCAAGTCCAACGCCATCGTCTACGCCCGGGACCGTCAGACCATTGGTGTGGGAGCGGGCCAGATGAGTCGGGTCGTGAGCGCGAAGATCGCCGGTCTGAAGGCGGCGGAAGAAGGACTCACCGTGCCAGGCTCGGTGATGGCATCGGATGCTTTCTTTCCCTTCCGGGACGGGATCGATGCGGCGGCCCAGGCGGGAATTACCGCCGTGATTCAGCCGGGCGGATCCGTGCGCGATGAGGAAGTGATCGCCGCGGCGGACGAGCATGGCATGGCAATGGTGTTCACCGGTGTGCGCCACTTCCGGCACTGAAGCGGGCGAGCGTGCATTCACTCCCACTGTTCGAGGTCGATTGATGAAGATTCTGGTGATCGGTAGCGGCGGGCGGGAACACGCGCTGGCCTGGAAGGCGGCTCAATCAACGTCTGTCGACAGGGTTTTCGTCGCACCCGGTAATGCCGGTACCGCGGCAGAGGCGGGTTGTGAAAATGTCGCCATCGATCCGCTGGATTTCGCAGCGCTGGTCGGCTTTGTGCGGGAAAAGGGTGTGGATCTGACCATTGTCGGACCGGAAGCCCCCCTGGTAGCTGGCGCCTGCGACTATTTCAGCGAGCGTGGACTGGCCTGTTTTGGCCCCGGCCGTGCGGCCGCCCGGCTCGAGGGATCCAAAGCTTTCAGCAAGGATTTTCTGGCCCGTCATCAAATCCCCACGGCTGAGTACAGAACTTTCACCACACTGGATGAAGCGCGCGCCTATGTTTCCGGCAAGGGTGTGCCTATCGTCATCAAAGCGGATGGGCTGGCCGCGGGTAAAGGGGTGGTCGTGGCGCGCACGATGGCGGAAGCTCAGCAGGCGCTGGCCGACATGCTCACCGGAGGCGCCTTTGGTGAGGCTGGTCGCCGGGTGGTGGTTGAGGAGTTTCTGGAAGGTGAAGAGGCCAGTTTCATCTGTCTGTGTGACGGGCACAACGCGGTGCCGTTCGCGAGTTCCCAGGATCACAAGGCTCGGGATGATGGCGATCTGGGCCCGAACACGGGAGGCATGGGGGCTTATTCACCCGCGCCGGTGGTTACCCCGCAAATCCACGAACGCATCATGCGTGAAGTGATCGAGCCGACCATTGCAGGGATGCGCGAGGACGGGTCGCCCTATGTGGGCTTTCTCTATGCCGGGTTGATGATCGCGGCAGATGGCACGCCCAGGGTCATCGAATTCAACTGCCGCTTCGGTGATCCCGAGGCCCAGCCGGTGATGATGCGGCTGCGATCGGACCTGGTTGAACTGTGCCGGCTTGCACTGTCGGGAAATCTCGCCGGAGTGGAGCTCGAGTGGGATCCCAGGGTCGCGCTGGGTGTGGTGATGGCGGCGGGTGGCTATCCGGATCACTACGAGAAAGGCGATCCTATCGATGGTCTCGATGATGTGTCGGATCCGGACATCAAAGCGTTTCATGCCGGCACAGTTCTCCAGAATGGCCGGGTCGTCACCAACGGTGGACGCGTCCTCTGTGTCGTCGGTCTCGGTGAATCGGTACAGGAAGCCCAGGCCAGAGCCTATGCAGGGGTGAGCCGGATAAGCTGGCGCAATCACTACTTCCGTCGCGATATCGGGCACCGGGCGCTCGCCCGGGAGAAGGCGCTGCTTTAGGGCATCTCTGATCAGGTTTCGATGCCTCGGAGCTTCCCGCAGCTGAACCGGATTCCACACAGCCTTGAGACCGGCGCAGGGGTGCCCGCCTGGCACAGTGCGGAGTCTGAGGCGCACACGCGCTGTCGCAGATCTCTCACGGTGGCGGTTTTTTCGTCGCGTTAGCTTTCGTGCATGCACGAACTGCTGCGTCGCTTCGATACCTTTGCGGATCTGGATAACGCTCTGCTCAGCACCATAAGCAGGCTGTGCAGTCGTGTGCGATTTCCCGCCGGCCGCTGGCTGCTGCGCCCCGGGCGCTCGCTGAATCACCATCATTTCCTGCTCAGCGGCAAAGTGCGCACCCTGTCACCCGAACGGGTGGTGCGTGCCTCGCGCACGGAAGCTCGCGCGCCTCTGTTTCCCGGCCATGCGGGAATATTCACACTCACAGACGTGGAAATGCTGCGCATCGGTTCCAGCGAGCTGGAATTTCTGCTCGAAAGCCGGCTGCCGGGCTGTGGCTCTGTGGATGAAGCGGGCGATCACTGGCAGCTGCGCTTCCTGCGCTCGCACATGATGGCGTCGCTGCCCATGTCCTGCTGGCAGAGTCTGCTGCGTGTTCTCGAACCCAGGGTGTACGAGGCCGGTGCAGATGTGGTGGTGGAAGGTATGCCGGTGCGGCCTGTGACCGTAGCGCGTGCGGCGAGCGCGGAATCCGCAGCCCCGCACTGCTACATCCTCGCCGCCGGCCGTGCAGTCATCCATCGCCGGGAAGGGGCCTGCGCGCGGCTGCTCAGGCGCCTCGGCCCCGGGGATTTCTTCGGCGAGGATGCTCTGCTCTCCGGGCGGCCCCGCAATGCTACGGTGACCGCCCTCGACAGAATCCGGGTGATGCGACTCGATGCGGCAGACTTTCAGCGCTTCCTGCTCAGCGCCATGGACGCCGAAAGTGCTGCTGCGAAACTGCCCCAGGGGCAGCCGGATTCCTCGCGGTACTCCAACATCGCCAGCAGCCTGGTGCGGATCGATGTCGCCACCGGCCTGCGTGAACGTCTCGAGAGTCTGGATCCCTGCGGCAGCTATCTGCTCCAGGGCGATGATCCGGGCCTCGTGGCGCTGGCGCTGTTTCTGTTGCGGCAGCGGGGCATCCGCGCCCGTCAGGGCTGACCGCTACCGGAAAGTAGTTTGCTGGCCGGCAGCGGTCTGCGGGCGTTTTTTACCGTCCGGAATCGGCATTTTCAGGTTCACACGATTGATCCGGAGGATCCCGGCGGTCTATATGGGGTATCGAAGATCGGTGAGCGTCAGTGCACGACGAAGATCTCAGACTCGCGAAGCGCGTCGTCCGCAAGGACCGGAGAGCTGCTGAGGAATTCTTCAACAGCTATTTCCCGCGTCTGTATCGATTCGTCGCCCTGCGTGCACCACAGGACAGTGTCTGTGAGGATCTGGTGCAGGAAACCCTGATCAAAGCAATTCGACATCTCGAAGGCTACCGGGGGGAGGCCGCCCTCTTCACCTGGCTGTGTCAGATCGCCCGGAATCAGATCAGCGACTACTATCGGTACCACGAGCGCAAACAGGCACCGCTGGTAAGTCTGGACGATGATCCCCAGGTGCGGGCTGTCCTCGAAAGTCTGAGCCTTGAGAACGACAATCCGGCTGAGCGGATGATGATCACCCAGATCGTCCAACTGACCCTGGATTATCTGCCCGATCAGTACAGCCGCGCACTCGAGTGGAAGTATCTGGAAGGAATGACCGTTGAGGAAATCGCCCGTCGTCTGGATACCGGGGTGGTCGCTGCCCAGTCGTTGCTGGCAAGAGCGCGTACGGCATTCCGCACCGGGTTCAGGGAAGTGCAGCTGGAAGTTGGCGCTTCAGCTGCTGGAGGAACAGCATGAGTCGGCATACGCGAACCGGACCCGGGATCCCGGCCGGGACATCACTCGAAGGGCGGGACGAAGACATCCGCCGTCTTCTCGCGGCGTCCGGCCCGAGACCCCAGCCCCCTGAAGAGATGGAGCGCAGAGTACGGGCGGCGGTACTGGACGCTGTGGATGCGCTGCCTGACCCGGGCCGGGATCGATTCCGCGTCAGCGCAATGCTGCCTCGGGTGCCGGCCTTTGCCGTGGCCGCTTCTGTGCTGTTCGCGGTGGTTGTGGCCTACTACTTCGCGGGCGCAGGAATCGGCGGGCATGACGCTGCAGCGGCACGCATTGCATTCGCGTCCGGCGGCTATACGGTGCGCGGAAGTGCCAGCAAACCGGATGCGGAGTGGATCGCACCCGGCACCATCGTCCAGACGTCGACCCAGGGTCGAGTGCTGCTCGAACTGAGTGATGGGGTGACAGTGCGGATCGATCAGCTCAGCAGTGCTACCTTCCACAGTGGCAGAGAAGTCTGGCTGCATCGTGGTCGGATCTATGTGGATGCTGCTGGCGCAGGATCGCTGCAGGTGACGACACCGAATGCCTCGATCAGAGACATAGGGACTCAATTCGAAGTCTCCCTGGACGGTGAGCGGCTGACGATCGCAGTGCGTGAAGGGGATGTGGAAGTCTCCACCAGCAGTGAGCTGATCCGTGCCGGAGTCCGCGAGGGCATGGGTGAAATGATCGCACTGGATGGGATGACTCTGGCGGATCGGACATCGATCGCGCCCACCGACCCCCACTGGCAGTGGACCCAGAGTGCGCGCCCGCTGTTCAGCCTGGGAGGACGCAGTGTGGCTGAGTACCTCGACTGGGTCGCACGGGAGACCGGTCAACGCCTGGTATTTGAAAGTGAACTGGTGCGGCAGCAGGCAGGATTGCAGGAATTTTTCGGCAAAGGCGAAGCCGACACCAACGTGGAGCAGATACTCCGTACAACACGATTCCAGCTCAAAAAGGATGCAGTGCATGAGCTTGTCGTGGGGTTCTCTGCGGGTTAGGGAACTCCGCCTGCGGGCAATCGGATGGCTGATTGCGGTAGCGCTGCTGCCGGGATTGTCCCTGGCTGCCGCTCAGGCCCCGTCAGGCCCCGACCATAGTCGGGACGACGGGCATCCGGTCGACGGCCTTCCTCTGGCCGATGTCATCACTGCGCTCGAAGCGTCCGGCGAAGTGTTCGTTTACTCCAGCGATCTGATTCGGCCGGACACGCTGATTGATGTCCCGGACCGCCGTCCGTTTTCCCTGGACGATCTGCGTCGGGGACTCAGAGCACTGGATCTCACCCTCGAGCGGGGTACAGGGCAGAGCTGGCTGATTGTCCCCATCGATACCCGGGAAAGGGGCGCGCCGCCACCGGCGTCGGTGGAAGGCAGAGTGCTGGATGCGCAATCCGGCGAACCCGTGGCCGGTGTCCGTGTGGAGATCGGCGGCCTCGTGCTCTATACGGATGCCCAGGGCCGATTCAGGTTTCCAGCCTCTGGTGTTCGAGCGCGGCCGGCTCAGGCTGTGCATGTCAGTCGCGACGGCTATCAGAGCAGACAGATCGAAGCAGCCCCCTCCCTGGACGCCCTGCTGGAAATTCCCCTTGATCCGCGCCCGGAGATCGAGGAAATCATCGTTGTTTCCAGTCGCTATGCGTTGCGGGGCAGCCACGGTGGCAGTGTCCACACCATCGACGCCTATGAACTCGATGCGGTACCGGAGATCGGCGACGACGCACTGCGTGTCGCCAACCATCTGCCCGGAGCCGCAACCATCGGACTGTCCGCAGCACCCCATTTCCGGGGCGGCCTGCGGGATGAAACCCTGGTGCTTTTCAACGGCGTCGAGCTGCTCGAGCCGTTTCATCTGCGGGACTTCCAGAGCGTCTTCTCCGGCTTCAATCCGAGTCTGGTGAAATCTGTCGACGTCTATACCGGTGGTTTTCCGGCGCGCTATGGTGACCGCATGAGTGCGGTGCTGGACATCGAAGCGGCGGACGACATCGATCGATTCGGCGCTGAACTGATGCTGAGCTTTCTCACTGCCTCGGCTTCCGCCGTGGGAGTGGTGGATGAGGGTCGGGGTCGCTGGTCGGCATCCGCGCGTCGCGGCAATCTGGATCTGGTGGTGGATCTGGTAAACAAGCAGGTGGGGGACCCGACCTATTCGGATCTCTTCGGCAGCTTCGCCTATGAACTTGCGCCACTTACCGAAGTGGAAGCAGGCTTCATCGTCTACAACGATGACGTGCTGCTCCAGGAACTGGACGATCTCCCCGGCAGCGAACTGGGCGTGGAAGGTGAGCAGGCGGAATCCCGTTACAAGAACGCCTATGTCTGGACCCAGCTCCACCATCAGTGGGGTCCCAGAACTTTTTCGAGCACGGTGATCTCCTACGGTGACATCCGGCACAAACGCAAAGGATTCATCGTAGATGAAGACCCCGAGGAAGGATCGAGCACCCTCGATGACGATCGATCCTTCGATCTGTGGAACATCGGCCATCGCCAGCAGTGGCGTTACTCGGATCAGCTCGGTTTCGAATTTGGTGCCGAGTACGCTTATCAGAGTGGCAGGTACGATACCCGGGCCCAGATCATCCGGGGTGAGCTTGCCGAGCTGACGGGGCTGACGGAGGAGGAGACACGACGGGTGCGGGTGGATCCCGATGGAGCAAGCGGCGACGCTTACGGGTCGGTGCGAATCCTGCCTGCGGACTGGCTCGCGCTGGAACTGGGCGTGCGCTGGGATTTTCAGGATTTTGGTGATGACTTCGAGCAGCAGTTCAGTCCGCGCTTCTCCGCACTCATCGATCTCGGCGATGACACCCAGCTGCGGGCGTCGGCGGGCCGCTTCCACCAGGCGGAACAGATTCATGAGCTGCAGGCGGCGGACGGTGTCGAGCACTTCCAGCTGCCCCAGTATTCGGATCACTACATCCTGGGCGTGAGCCACCGCTTCGCGAACAGCGGAGTGAGCGCGCGCGTGGAAGGGTTCTACAAGCGCATCAGAGATCCGAAACGGCGCTACGAAAACCTGTTCAATGCACTGGTGCTGATGCCGGAGCTGGCTTCGGACCGGGTGGCTGTCGAGCCGGAAGAAGCACAGGTGCGTGGTCTGGAAGCCACTCTGCGTTATCAGCCGAACGATGCATTCCGCAGCTGGCTCAGTTACACGCGCTCCCGGGCGGAGGATCGTATTGATGGGGACTGGCAGCGCCGCGGCTGGGACCAGACCCATGCCATCTCCAGCGGTTTCCTCTGGCAAGCGAGGCAATGGGCGTTTTCCGCCGCCGTGCTCTGGCACTCGGGCTGGCAGACCACCCGGCTGCCGGATCTGATCGATGCGGACAATCTCCTCGCCCTCGAACGCAACAGCTCACGGCTGCCGGACTATCTGTCCGTCGATGTGCGGATCGCCCGATCCTGGCACTGGCCGCGGCAGACCCTGACGCTGTTCGCTGAAATCACCAACCTGCTCAATCACGAGAATGTGGGAGCGTACGAATACAGCCTTGAAGAGATCGAAGACAGCGACGACTATCGGGTGATATCCGAGCCTGTGACCCTGCTGCCACTGGTGCCTTCAATCGGCGTGCGCTGGACGTTCGACTGAGGTGCAGAGCCGAGGACACTGCCACCGGCTGATCCTGGTGGGTGTCTTCGAGTTGATGCGCGGATCGGGCAGATTGTTTTTTCGGCAGCGCCGCCTCTAAGACTGATCTGAACATTGAGGCTGCATGCGATGTCTGGCGCTGCGTATTTCATAGCGCGCCGCTTCCGCGGTCGGACAATGGTTCCAGGGCGGTTCACCATCATGCTGGTGGTGGCGGGCGTTTACCTGCTTCTGGCAACGATTGTCCGGCTCGGTCTCTGGGCACAGCTGCCCGGCTCGGAGGGAGTCAGTGCGGACGCACTGCCGGCAGTGCTGGCTGCGGGGTTACTCTACGACTGTGGGTTTCTGCTTCTGGCGAGTCTACCCTGTGCGCTGATTCTTTGGCTGATTCCCGAAGGGCTGTGGTCTACACGGCTGTGCGCCAGACTCGTGCATGGAGCGTTCTTCTGTTGCATTTACACCCTGGGCTTTGTCAGCGTGGCCGAGTGGCTGTTCTGGAAAGAGTTTCAGACCCGGTTCAATTTCATCGCCGTCGACTATCTTGTCTACCGGCAGGAGGTCACGGAAAACATCTGGGAATCCTATCCGGTCGCCTGGCTGCTGTCGGGTGTTCTGGTGCTGAGTCTCGCCATCAGCTTCGGTGTCCGGCGCCGCCTGTCCGCGGCCATTGTCTGCAGCCAGCCTTTCCCTGTGAGGACCCGCTACTTTTTTACGCTTCTGGCACTCGCGCTGCTTGCCTGCATCCTCCTCGACCAGGCACCCCGGGAGCAGTTCCACAATGCCTACAGCCGTGAACTGGCTTCTTCCGGGCCGTTCCAGTTTTTCGCCGCCTTCCGCAACAATGAACTCGACTACGACCAGCTCTATCTCACCGCGGACGGGTCGGCGGTCTCAACCGAACTGAGACACCGGCTCGATGCAGCGAATGCGGTGCTGTTCGATCCGGATCCCCAGGGTGTCTATCGCCACATCGACAACCCCGGTGCGGAGCGGCGGTTCAATGTTGTGCTCATCATGGTGGAGAGTCTCAGCGCCTCTTATCTGACCCGGTTCGGGGAGCATGCGGACATCACGCCGAATCTGGACCGGCTGACCGGGAAAAGCCTGTTTTTCTCGAATCTGTATGCCACCGGCACCCGAACCACACGGGGACTGGAGGCCGTGACTCTGTCGATGCCACCGACACCGGGGCGTTCCATCGTCAAACGCCTCGGCCGGGAAAGCGGCTTCTGGTCGCTGGGCAATGTGCTCAGGGAAAAAGGCTACGACTCGCGCTTTATCTATGGTGGCCGGGGCTACTTCGACAACATGAACGCTTTTTTTGCCGGTAATGGTTACGAGGTTTCAGACCAGTCTTCCGTTCCGGACGATGCGATCAGCTTCAGCAACGCCTGGGGTATGGCGGACGAAGACCTGTATTCCTTCGCGCTGTCTGTGGCGGACGCCGATCAGGCGGCGGGCAGGCCGTTCTTTTTTCATCTGATGACGACCTCGAATCACCGGCCCTACACCTATCCCGAGGGTCGTATTCCCATCCCTTCCGGAACCGGCAGGCAGGGTGCCGTGATGTACACCGATTTCGCGATCGGGCAATTCCTCACACAGGCGCGTCATCACGCCTGGTTCGACAACACGCTGTTCGTCATCGTGGCGGATCATTGCGCCGGCAGCGCGGGCAAGGAATCCCTGCCCGTCGAGCGTTACCACATCCCGATGTGGGTCTACGCACCCGGGCATGTGGTGGCGGAGGATTATCAGCGCCTGGCGAGTCAGATCGATGTCGCGCCCACGCTTCTCGGGCTGATGCACATGGATTACGACTCCAGTGCCTTCGGTGACGATCTGCTGCAGGGCTCGCCGTCCGCCCGGGCGCTCATCGGCAACTATCAGTACCTCGGGCTGCTGGAAGACCAACAGATGACCATTCTCGAACCACGCCGGAGAGTGGAGCAGTATGACTATGCCTCTCCCGAGGCAGTGACGCTCGAAGTCGCGCAGAACTCGCCGTACATCCTCAAGGCCCAGAGCTATTACCAGGCCGCGGCCTGGATATACGAACACCGGCTCAACGACTGGGAGCGTCGGCAACTTCCAGCGCTGCACAGCGGTTGACGGATTGAAACCGCATGGACTGCAATTGATCTGCCGGCAGAACAGCGGCCATCAGCTGCGACTTCTCTGCGCCTTCGGTCTGACGCTGGCAGCGGTCAGGGTTTTCGATCTCGATCGGCAGATGGCTGACCTGCTCTATAGACTCGAAGGCGGCGCCTGGTCGCTGCGGGAGAATCCGCTGCTCGATCTCGGACTGCATCGTGGCGGACGCTGGCTGGTCGTCGGCTTCGGTGTTGCCGTGCTGAGCCTGTGGCTGCTGACGCTGTGCAGCACACGCTTCGGATCATTGCGCAGGCCGCTCGGCTACCTGCTCGCTTCGATGTCGCTGAGTACGCTGCTGATAGCCGCCTGGAAGTCGGTGAGTGCGGATGCCTGTCCCTGGAGTCTGGCGCGCTATGGTGGCGACCTGTCGCAGTCCGCTGCCGGGGACAGTGTAGCCGGCCACTGTTTTCCGGCGGGGCACGCAGGTGCTGGATTCTGTCTGCTCGGTCTGTATTTTCTTGCCAGCCGTTATGCGCCTTCCTGTCGTGTGCCGATGCTGCTTGTGCCCCTGATACTGGGTGGCGTGTTCGGAATGGCTCAGCAGTTGCGCGGCGCGCACTTCCTCTCACACGATCTGTGGTCTGCGCTGTGCTGCTGGCTGGTAGCCGGGCTGCTGGCGAGGTGGCTGCTCGACGATCGCCCTAGTGCTCAGTCAGCGTCAGCAGGATGTCCGAGTACCAGGCGCAGTTGAGTCCCAGTGCTTCGTCGAGTTCGAGATCCCGGGTACCCACATCCAGGCGTGCTGAGTGGACGCCGAGCAGGACCCACTGCAGATCGCCGAGCGCCGGATTCTCTACCCGGGCGCGCATCACCACAGGCGCCCCGCTGGTGCCTCTGTGGGTGCGGGCATCGGTGAGAAAGTAGCCTTCACCCTGGAAGCGCAGCCCGAAAGAGGAGGCCACCACCGCCTGGCGGACTACCGCGGTACGGTGCAGGGCGTCGTGGAAGCCAAGGGGGAAACCCACCACGAGCAGAGAGGTACCGACCTCCACCTGGTCCGCTGGATCCTGCAGATGAGCCGGCGTGAAAGCGCGGAAATAGGCTGTTGCAGGCAGTGCAGGGCGGTGAATTTCCACGACTGCGACGTCGACCTCGCCAGCCGCATCGGTGGCCTGGCGCCAGACACTGCGACCGCCCTGGTACAGGGGAATGGAAAAGCCGGTCGCGTGTGCGATGTTCTTCGGGTCGATATGCAGTTCGATCTCCAGGCGGTCGGGATTGTGTCCACTTGCCTCATCGATGACCACATGACGACTGGTGACGAGAAACAGCCGATCGTCGCGCGCGAAGAAGAACCCGCTCGCATTGGTCAGCCCTTTCTGACCGTCGAAGGTCAGAATGCGCGCCGTGGAGAGCAGCAGCGATTCGATCATGTCGTGACGGCCGATCGGGAACGAGAGAGGGCCGCGCTGCAGTCGGTCAGGCCCCGGAGTATTCGCGGTTGCTTCGCCATAACCGCGCATTCTGGGCTACCGGCGGTGGCTGCGTCCAATTGCCCGGTCTGCTGCCGGATTCAGCACTCAGGCCCTGACCGTACGCCCGTTGGCCCACTGCCTCAGACTGGCAATGCTCTCCGCGCGCATTACCGAGATCGGATAGGTGCGATTCAGGGCGGCCACCACATCGGCCTGGGTCACTTTGTCCCGTTTTGAGCTCGCCAGATAGCGGGCGGATACGATGGCTTCTTCGATTTCGGCGCCGGTAAAGCCTTCGGCTTCTGCGGCGAGTTCGATCAGATCGAAATCCGCCGGATCGAGTCCGCGTTTGCCCAGGTGGATGCGGAAGACTTCCTCGCGAATGTCAGACTCCGGCAGGTCGACGAAAAACACTTCGTCCATCCGTCCCTTACGCACCAGTTCAGGCGGCAGATCGCTGATGTCGTTGGCGGTGGCGACGATGAACACCGGTTTGTTGTTCTCCGCCATCCACGTCAGCAGCGTGCTCAGCACCCGTTTCGAGGTTGCGTTGTCGGACTGACCGGTGGCTATGCCCTTTTCGATTTCGTCCATCCACAGCACACAGGGCGCCATCAGTTCTGCCTGTTTGAGGGAGTTGCGCAGGTTGCGCTCTGTCTCGCCGAAGAACTTGTTGTAGAGCGTGCCGAAGTCCAGGCGCAGCAGCGGAATCCCCCAGAACCCGGCGACTGCCTTTGCGGCCAGGGATTTGCCACCACCCTGCACGCCGAGCAGCATCACACCGCGCGGCCGGTCGTCGTCTGCGTGCAGGAAAGCGTCTCTGCGCAGTTCCAGCCAGGCCTTGAGATTGTCCAGCCCTGCGACATCCGCAAAAGTCTGGGTGTCGTACTCGAATCTCAGCACCCCTTCGGAATCGAGGAGCTCGAATTTCAGTTTGTTGACTTCCGGGATGTCCGATTCGGTGATGGCGCCGTCGCCATAAACGGCGTGGCGCACCAGCATGCGGGCGTCCGCATGAGAAACACCGCGGAGGTTGGCGATGAGTTTCTTCAAGGTCCGGTTGTCGGTGCGGACCTTGCGGCCCTGATGCTGTTCCGCCCATTCCCTGGCCTGGGTGCGCACCAGGGCCATGAGTTCTTCATCACTCGGCAGATGCAGATGAAATTTGGCCGTTACCCGACCGAGTTCCTGGGGTACGCTGAACTGGTGACTGAGCAGGACGATCGTGTTGTTGAGCCGATCGTGATCGAGGGCAATGTCCTTGAGGTAGCGGATCGATTTCGGCTGATCCGTGAGATAGGGATGGAAATCGCAGAGCACATAGAGCGATGGTCCCGGATTGACCGCGATATGTTTCAGCAGCGCTTCCGGATCCACCATCTCGCCCGCGTCAGCCACAGCAGACCCGAATCCGCCCAGCTCGAGCCCCCGGGTGACGCGCCATTCATAGAAGGCCATCTGGCGCTGCATGGCGAATCGCAGCAGCAGTGCCAGCACCCGCCGTTCGTCGTGGGACTCCACGACGACGATGGGAATCCTCGCATCGAGGATCATGCTAAGATCTTTGGTGTCCGCCATCCGTTGCGACCCGATCCGCTCTGAAATTTCTGCCGGAACCCGTAAGTCCGGACGCCCGTTGTTGCACCAGCCGCGTCTGCCGTGCCTGTTGCGCCCCGTAGTCGTTGGGGTAAAGTTCCTGCCCTACGCATCCTAACCAGAGTGTGACGGAGCCTCGAGTCAATGAGCACAGATTGCCTGTTCTGCAAGATCGTCAATCGGGAGCTGCCTGCCGACATCGTCTTCGAAGACGACGGTTTCATCGCTTTCAACGACATCAGCCCTCAGGCGCCGACACACCTGCTCATTATTCCGAAAAAACACTTCGCAACAGTGAACGACTTAACCGTTGCAGACATCGATGTGCCGGGTGGGCTGATTTTGCGGGCGAAAGCACTCGCGGTCGAGAAGGGCATCGCAGAAAGCGGTTATCGTCTGATTTTCAACTGCAATGCTGAAGGTGGCCAGACGGTCTACCACATCCACCTGCACCTGCTGGGTGGTCGTCAGTTGAAGGCACTTGGCTGATGTCATTCGTCGATGATCTGATTCGCGGCGTGGACGGCGCGCTGCGTACCCTGACCGGAGCCGTAGCAGCCGAGCGACCGAATCCGGGGCTGGATGTCCGGGATGGCTCGCTCAGCGAGGAAGAAGAGCGTCACGCTGCCGGACTGATGCGGGTCAATCACGCCGGGGAGATCTGTGCTCAGGCGCTCTATGAGGGTCAGGCACTGACTGCAAGGGATTCGCACACCCGGGAGGCTCTGCTGGCTGCAGCACGGGAGGAAACGGATCATCTGGCCTGGTGCGAAGAGCGTCTCGAGGAACTCGGCAGCCGCCCCAGCGTGCTCAATCCGCTGTTCTATGCCGCCTCCTATGCGCTGGGGGCAGCCACAGGGCTGATGGGGGATCGGGTCAGCCTCGGTTTTGTGGAGGCCACGGAAGACCAGGTCTGTCGGCACCTCGAGTCCCATCTGGAATCTCTGCCGAGTCAGGATGAGCGCAGCCGGCGCATCATTGAACAGATGCACAGCGATGAGGCCAGGCATGGTGCAGCGGCACTTGCAGCCGGTGGTGTGGAATTTCCCCGGCCTGTGAAAGATGCCATGTCGCTGGCGTCCCGGGTCATGACCCGGACTACCTACGAGATCTGAGGAGCGTCCCGGACTTCGAAATCGTGGGAGATCTTTACCCCGCCTTTTTCGAGCATCCGTGACGCGGAGCAGTACTTGTCCGCTGACAGTGAGACTGCCCTGGCCACCTTTTCCGGATCCAGGCCGTTACCGGTCACCACGAAGTGCAGGTGGATGGTTTCGAAGACCTGGGGAATGGTGCTGGCGCGCTCGGCCGTGAGTTCGGTCACACAACCGGCGATTTTCTGACGCGATTTTTCCAGGATGGTGACGACATCGTAGGAGGCGCATCCGCCCAGCCCGATCAGCACCAGTTCCATCGGGCGGCTGCCGCGATTGCTGCCGCCACTGCTTTCCGGTCCATCCATCAGCACGTCATGACCGGAGTCCGCCCGGGCCCTGAAATGAACCTTATCTATCCATTGTATTTTTGCGTACACGAGCGGCAATTCCGATGCATAGGTTTGTATTGGCGTGACTCTCTAAGGTCTTTCTGAGAGAACTGCGACCGTCCGAACTGTGAACTGTACCGTTTGTCGACCAGTTCTCACACTGACTGCAATCCCTGTGCAAGTATCAATCGTGCAAGATGTCACGAAGGAGCGTTTACAAATGCTTGCTACGAAAAGTTCGCCAAAGTCTTCGCCAGTAACCGGAATGACTCCGGGACGACCACTGGCCGCCAAAGGTTTCCAGGTCAATGCACCGGAGGAGAATTCTCATCTGGACGCATTTCTGGCAGCCGCTCACCGTCGCAAGTATCCAGCGAAGAGTACGCTGATTTACGCAGGCGACAAGAGCGATTCCATTTACTACATCCTCAAAGGATCGGTCACGGTTCTGGTGGAAGATGAATCCGGTCGCGAGATCATCGTCTCCTACCTGAATAAAGGCGACTTTTTCGGAGAGATGCCGCTGTTCACCGACGACACGCCCCGATCGGCCTGGGTAAAGGCCAAGATCGAATGCGAAGTTGCCGAACTCAGCTACAGCAAATTCAGAGAACTTGCGGAAAAGCATACGGATCTGCTTTACGCGGTAGGCCGGCAGATGGCCGAGCGTCTTTCGCGCACCACCCAGAAGGTGAGCGATCTGGCGTTTCTGGATGTCACCGGCCGGGTGGCTCGCACCCTGCTCGAACTGACCCGTCAGCCCGATGCAATGACTCACCCCGATGGTATGCAGATCAAGATCACCCGGCAGGAAATCGGGCGCATCGTGGGCTGCTCACGGGAAATGGTGGGTCGGGTGCTGAAGACACTGGTAGACCAGGGACTGGTCTCGGTGAAGGGCAAGACCATGGTGGTGTACGGAACCCGCTGAGGTCTGTCCGACTCCGGGGCGAAGGACCGCCCGGGTGCAGTGAGCGTAAATGATGAATGGGCCGCCCCGCGGGGCCCGCACATCATTCAGCCGAAGAGGTTTCTCAGTGCGGTGCCGGGATCCCCGGCGCGCATGAAGGCTTCCCCGACCAGAAAGGCGTGCACGCCGCGTTCACGCATGGCGGTCACGTTATCCGGTGTGTGAATGCCGCTCTCCGTGACCACCAGAGTGCCGGCGGGAACTGCATCGAGCAGATCCCAGGTGGTCTCCAGGCGGGTTTCGAAGGTTTTCAGATTGCGGTTGTTGATACCGATCATCGGCGCGTTCAGTGTCAATGCGATTTCAAGCTCATCGCGATCGTGTACCTCGATCAGTACGTCCAGATCGAGTTGCCGCGCGCAACGGTAGAAATCACCGAGTGTACCGGCATCGAGTGCGGCGACGATGAGCAGCACGCAGTCCGCACCGAGCGCGCGTGATTCGATGATCTGATACTCATCGATCATGAAATCCTTGCGCAGCACAGGCAGCGGCACCGTCGCCTTCACCGCCTGCAGATAATCATCCTGTCCCTGAAAGAACCGCTCATCGGTCAATACCGAAAGTGCACTGGCGCCGCCTGCGAAGTAACTGCGGGCAATCTCCACAGGATCGAAATCGGCGCGGATCACACCTCTGCTCGGGGACGCCTTTTTCACTTCAGCGATGACGGCAGATCCGCCCCGGGAAATCGCATTTTTCAGGGCACCGGTAAAGGGTGTCGGTGTGGATGGGAATCCAGCCGCGAGTAATTCGGTGGCCGACCGGCGCTGTTTGCGATCAGCGACCTCGGTGCGTTTGTGTTCGATGATCTGATCGAGAATGGTTCCGCTCACGATTCACCCATGAGTCGGGTGATGCGCACCAGTTCCTGCAGCCGCTCGCTGGCAAGTCCGGTCGAGATGGCATCCTGAGCCATGAGCACACCGTTACCGAGACTGGTGGCGACACCGGCGGCGTAGATGGCCGCGCCGGCGTTGAGACTGACGATATCCGCCGCAGGGGAGTCTGGCTCGTTCAGTGACTGCCTGAGCAGTGCGAGACTCGCTTCAGGCGTGTCGGCACAGAGACCGTCATGAGACGTTGATGTGATCGAAAAGTCTGCCGGGCTGATCTCATAGTCGCTGATCACGCCCGCCTTGAGTTCCACTACCCGACTGGGATGACTCAGGGTAATCTCGTCGAGCCCGTTGCTGTGCACGATGAGCACGTGTTCGGAACCCAGCAGTTTCAGTACTTCGGCGAGCCTGGTCTGCCATTGCGGACTGAACACGCCGATCACCTGGCACTTTGCACCAGCGGGATTGGTGAGGGGGCCCAGCACGTTCATCAGCGTTCGGACTTTCAGTTCCTGGCGCACGGGTGCAGCAAAGCGCATGGCGCTGTGATGTGCCTGGGCGAACATGAAACCGACGCCGACTTCACGGATGCAGTGCGCGATCTGCTCCGGCTGCAGGGCCAGATTGACTCCGGCCGCTTCCAGCACGTCTGCACTGCCGCTCACACTCGTCATCCTGCGATTACCATGTTTGGCTACCTTTGCCCCTGCCGCGGCGGCGACAAAGGCGGCCGCCGTGGAGATATTGAAGAGCTTGGCGCCGCTGCCGCCCGTGCCGCAGGTATCGACAAGGTAGGGCACCTCGACTGCCACCCGCAGTGACAGCTCGCGCATGGTCTGGGCCGCCCCGGCAATCTCGGCGGGAGTTTCCCCCTTCACCCGCAGGGCCATCAGCAGTCCGCCGATCTGGGCGGCGGTGGCCCTGCCTGACATCACCTCGCGGAATGCCGCCTGTGTCTGCTCCTGGCTGAGATCCTGTCCCTCGGCGAGTTGTGCCAGGGCGGACTGTATGGCCGTGGTGGATTGAGTATCCATCCGATGCTCCTTAGGTGCGCTCAGGCAGACTGCAGGAAGTTCCGCAGCAGGTCATGACCTGCCCGGGTGAATATGGATTCCGGGTGAAACTGTACCCCCTGGATTGGATAGTCGCGATGTCGGAACCCCATGATCTCGTCACGCTCCCCGTCTGTTTCCGTCCAGGCAGTGACCTCCAGGCAGTCGGGCAGCGAATCTGCAGCCACGATCAGCGAATGATAGCGGGTGGCTTCGAAGGGATTCGGCAGCCGGCTGAATACGCCGGTATCCGAGTGGTGAATCATCGACGTCTTGCCGTGCATGACATCCCGTGCCCGCACAACTTTGCCACCGAAGACCTGACCGATGCTCTGATGGCCGAGACAGATGCCGAGCAGGGGGATGCGTGGACCGAAGCGTCGCACCACCGCCATGGAGATGCCGGCTTCGTTCGGCGTACAGGGTCCGGGAGAGATGACGATCCGGGTCGGGGCCAGGGCGTTGATTTCTTCGAGGGTGATCTCGTCGTTGCGGTGTACGACCACTTCGGCGCCGAGCTCGCCCAGGTACTGCACCACGTTGTAGGTGAAGGAGTCATAGTTATCGATCATGAGCAGCATGGCTTAAGTCCTCGCCACCGGGTAGAGAAAAGGGGGAATGGAAAACTGCGGGTGCGAAGATTAGCGGGCGGGCGCCCACCAGCGACGGGCAGAAGCCGGACTGCTACGGAACAGAAGATGCGTGCGGGATGACATGGGCCAATGCTAACCGCGCCGGGTGAAGTCGGGCAACCGGAAATCCGCGGCCACCGGTAACCGGCGTGCAGCAGGCTGCTGCTATGCTCGCCCCCTGGTGTCAGGGGAGTGGATCTGCAGCATGGGGCAGCCGGCGGGTATCTGGGTGCTTTTCATCACCGAGATGTGGGAGCGCTTCAGCTACTACGGTATGCGCGCCCTGCTGGTGCTCTATCTGATCGCGTCAAACACACCCGATGCGCTCAATCCCGGCTTCGGCTGGAGCCAGGAATCCGCCTACCTGCTCTACGCGGTCTATACCTGGGCCGTTTACCTCACTCCCATCTTCGGCGGCTGGCTTGCCGATCGGCTCCTGGGCACCCACAGGTCCCTGATGATCGGCGGTTGTCTCATCGCCGCCGGCCATCTGCTGCTGGCGGGGACAGAGCTGTTTGCGGGCGCTGTGGATGGCGCCGTAGTGCTGGCATCGGCACCCGGTGCGCTAATCTGTTTTCTCACCGGGCTGGCGCTCATCGTCATCGGCACCGGCTTCTTCAAGCCCTGTGCAGCGGTGATGGTGGGTCAGCTGTACACCCAGGATGATCCGCGCAGAGACTCGGGCTTCACCATCTATTACCTGGGCATCAACCTCGGTGCGGTACTGGCACCCCTGGTCGCGGGCACACTCGGCGAAACCGTCGGCTGGCACTGGGGATTTGGTGCGGCAGCGCTGGGTATGCTCGCCGGTCTGCTGGGTTATGTCCGGTTGCGACCCCGCTATCTGGGTGAGATCGGCCGCGTCCCGGAGAACGCGCGCGTACAGGTTCCAGACCGGCAGGCAGTCCGGAAGGTGGGCCGGAGCTTGAGCAGAATCGAGTGGCAGCGGATCGCTGTGATCCTGGTGCTGGCCTTTGTCGGCAACATTGCGTTCTGGACCGCATTCGAGCAGGCGGGCAGCTCGTTGAATGTATTTGCCGCCCACCACACCGATCGCACGCTCTGGGGCTGGCTCAGCGGGCCTTTTCCCGCCACCTGGTACCAGGCGGTCAATCCGGCGGCGGTGATTCTATTCGCGCCGGCTTTTGCGCTGCTGTGGCCCTGGCTGGCGAGGCGCGGGCGGGATCCCGCCACGCCAGTGAAATTCGCCATCGGCCTGTGGCTGCTGGGATTGAGCTTTTTTGCCATGGTGTTCGGCGCCTTGCAGGCGCGCTCCGGGGAACTGGCAGGCGCGCACTGGCTGCTGATCACCTATGTGGTCTACACCTGGGGTGAACTGTGTCTGTCGCCGGTTGGTCTTTCCATGGTAACCCGGCTGGCGCCCGCGCATCTGCAGTCACTGCTGATGGGGCTCTGGTATTTTTCCTTTTCAGTCTCCAATCTGCTGGCGGGCCTGGTGGCGCGCTACTCGCTGCGTCTGGAGAGCGGCGAATGGACCTTCGTGGTGGAAGGCCTGGGCGGTTTCTACCTGCTCCTGGCCGTCGTGCCGATTGGTGTGGGTTGCGGTATTGCGCTGCTGTCTCCCTGGTTGAAACGCTGGATGCATGGGGTGCATTGAGATCATGGTTGCGGAACGGACAACACTGCAGACCCTGCGCCAGTTGAGTGCGGCCCTTGCCGGTGGGGCGATCACCTCCCGCGAGCTGGTGGCAGCCTGCCTGGCCCGGGCGACGGATGTGGATGGGGAGGGTGCACGGGTATTCCTTCAACTGGATGCGGCTGGAGCACTGCAGCAGGCGGAGGCCATGGACGAACTGCGTCGCAGGGGTGCCCCGCCTTCCGCTTTCTGCGGGATTCCGATTTCTGTGAAGGACCTCTTCGATGTCCGCGGGCAGATCACCCGGGCCGGTTCGAAACTGCTTGCGCAAGCAGCACCTGCAGCGGCGGACTGTCCGGCAGTGGCCCGCCTGCGGCGCGCGGGTCTGGTGCTGATCGGCCGCACCAACATGACGGAATTCGCCTTCTCCGGTGTGGGCATCAACCCGCATTACGACACCCCCCGCAACCCCTTCGATCGGGCCACCGGTCGAATACCGGGCGGTTCTTCCTCAGGCGCGGCGGTATCGGTCACCGATGGCATGGCGGCTGCCGCCATCGGTACGGATACCGGAGGATCCTGCAGGATTCCCGCGGCGCTGTGTGGCATCAGCGGCTTCAAACCGACAGCGTCCAGGGTGCCGCGGGAGGGCGTCTATCCCTTAGCCCCGAGCCTCGACTCGGTTGGACCCCTGGCCGCCAGTGTGCAGTGCTGCGCGATCCTCGATGACCTGCTCGCGGGTGGAACCGGCCAGCCTGCCGCATTCCGGCATCTCACCGGTCTGCGCCTCGCCGTGCTCGACAACTATGTGACCGCCGATCTGGACCCCCAGGTGGCACAGGCTTACGAACGCGCTCTGGGGCGTCTGCAGAGTGCCGGAGTGCATCTCGTGTCGATTGAACTGCCGGAACTGGCGCGACTTCCGGAGCTCAATTCGGCAGGCGGCATCGCCGCCGCCGAAGCATTTGCCCATCACCGCACACAGATCGGCGCACACCCGGAAGTCTATGACCCCCGGGTCGGCGGGCGCATTGCCAGGGGTGCGTCACAATCAGCCGCCGATTACATTCAGCTGCTCGCACAGCGGAAGTCCATGATCGACGGATTCGAGCGGGCGATGCAGGGTTTTGATGCCCTGCTTTCGCCGACGCTGCCCATTGTTGCGCCACCCCTCGATGCATTCACCGCAGACGAAGACTATGTGCGACTGAATCTGCTGCTGCTGCGCAATCCCAGCGTGTTCAACTTTCTCGATGGCTGCGCGATCTCGATCCCCATACAGGAACCGGGTACCGCGCCGGTCGGTCTGACCCTGGCCGGGACCGGCGGGTCTGATCGGTCCCTGCTGGCGGTGGCTGCTGCGGTGCAGGCGGCCCTGGCTTCGGGGCGCCGCACAGACAGGGATTCCGGAACAGCGGTGCCCTGACTGTGCACAGGGTCTTCAACCCTTGAGCAGACTGAGCAATCCCGAATCAGCCAGTTTCAGCAATGCCCGCCACTCGGGGTCATCGCGTTGTTTGATGAGAGACAGTGCGCTTTCGAAACGCTGATTGCGGATATTCGGACTGGCACCAGCCTGCAGCAGCAGTTCCGCACAGCGGACGTCCCCGGCGCGGACAGCGGCAATCAGGGCCGTGTCCCCGACATTGTTGCGAATTCCAACCTGCGCACCTGCTTTGATCAGCACTTCGGTTACCGAGGCCGATCTGTTCTGGGCCGCACGCAGCAGGGGTGTGTTGCCTGAAGCCGACTGGGCGTTCAGGTCGCTGTGCGGGATCAGCAGGGTCGCGATATCCGCGTAATCTCCTTCTGCTGCCAGGTGCAGAGGACTCACACCCTCCTCGTCCACCACGAGGGAGAGGCCGCGTGCGAGCAGCGCCTCGACCGCATCGGTCTGTCCGGTCTTTGCCGCCCACCACAGTGCGTTTCTCCCGAACTGATCCCGTCGATCGAGATGCCGTGCGCGTTCGACCAGATCCAGCGCTGTCGTGGCAGCGCCATATCTGAGCGCCACGATGAGCGCCGTCTGTCCCTTGAGATCCTGGACATCGCCCTGTGCGCCTGCGGCAAGCAGCAGGTCCGCACAGCGCTGACAGCCGGACACAACCGCTACCATGAGTGGGCTTTGAGCGCTGCTGTTCTGTGCATCGACCTGGGAATCTGCCGTGAGTATTACAGTCAGAGCCTCGGGCTGGCTGGCGGCGGCTGCGATATGCAGCAGTGACTGCCCGTCGGGCAGCCCTGTGCCGATGGCCGCGCCCCGGCGGAGCAGCCGTTGCACTGTGTCAGCCTGGCCGTGACGCACCGCATGGGCAAGGGCGGTATAACCGCTGGCATCTGTCGCGTTGATGTCCGCCCCGCGATCCAGCAGCTGGGCCAGGAGTTCCCAGTCTCCTCGGCGGGCGGAATCTGAAAACGCTTCCTGAGATTGTCCCGTCTCGGCCAGTCGACTGAGGCGCCGGTTGCCGGTCGGCTGGGATACACCAAAGGCCGCACGGATCTCGCCGTCGTCACTGCGCGCCGCCAGGGATGCCGGAGACCAGCCTGCGTTGTTGCGAAGGGCAGTGCTGGCTGCATGGGCCAGCAGGACCTGCACCAGACCGGAATCACCCGCTGCCACAGCGAGGTGCAGGGGTGTCGACCCATCCTGTGCGGCAACGTCGGGATCGGCACCAGCGGCCAGGAGCAGATCGACCGCGGATCGATTTCCCTGGCCGACGGCGAAATGCAGCGGCGTGTTGCCGAGCGGATCCTGGTCATTGAGCCCGGCACCTGCGGCGATCAGAGCTTCGACCCAGGGTTGTGCATCAGCTTCCACCGCTTCCATGAGCGCGGTCCTGCCGAACTGATCGCGGCGACCCAAATGTCCGGCCGGGAGGGTAGCCGGTGGCGCGGCGCTGGCGCGCAGCGCGCTGAACAGATCGAGCTCCCGGTTGGAATCAGCTGCAGGAACAGCGGCGTTCTGCTCCAGCCAGGCCCGGGCACGACTGTGATCCAGATCGGCGGCGCCCCGCATCCAGTAGCGTGCGTCTTCGATGTTGCCGCAGCGCTCATGATGCTTACCGAGCATGTACTGGGCATCGCTGTTGCCTGCGCGTGCGGCAGATTCGAAAAGCACCGCGGCGCGGTCCGGATCTTTGTCCACGCCCTGTCCGAGGCGGTAAAGTTTGCCGAGTTCGAAAGCGGCGTCAGGCTCCTGTGTATGGGCGCTCAGCCAGTCGATGGCGGTTGAATAGTCTCTGCCTGCCAGCGCGAGACGCACTTCCGCAGGCAGTTCGGCAGCCGACGGGCCGGCGGCGCAAAAGGCGATGAGGGTGACCAGCAGCGCCGGGACGTTCCTGAGCGATTCAGGCAGTACCATATTTTGTCTCGATCTGAATGCCGATGTCCCTGAGCATACCGTCCGGCAGAATGCCTCCTGCGCAGACGATCACTGCTTCATTGCGGACCTCGATTGACTGACCGCGCTGTTCGATGGTGACGGCAGCGGCGGAAATTGCGGTCGCATTGGACTCCAGCAGCAGATTCACCTTACCCGCGGTGCTCATGCGCTCGATCCTGTCGCGGTTTTTCTTCTTCGCACGGGAAAAGGCAGCGGATCTATAGGAGAGGGTGACCTCGGTACCCGGCTCTTCGGCGATGGCACAGGCTGCCTCGATTGCACTGTCGCCACCCCCCACCACCAGCACCGCCTGGTTGCGGTACTGTGCCGGGTCAACCAGCGAGTAGGTAACCTTGGCGAGTTCTTCCCCGGCCACACCCAGCTTGCGGGGTGTACCCCGACGTCCGATGGCCAGCAGGACTGCGCTGGTGACATAGGAGCCTGCACTGGTTGTGACCTCGAAGCTTCCCGCCGGTGTCTGGCTGATGCCTGACAGCCGCTCTCCATAGCGAACCTTCATGCCGGTATCTCTCTGAACCTTGTTCCAGAATTCGATGAGGGCCTCTTTGGTGGTTTCCCGGAATGAAACCTTGCCGATTCTGGGCAACTGAGCGGGCGCTGTCATGACGATCTTGCCCCTGGGGAAGTTGGCGACGGTACCGCCGAGCTTGTTCTGTTCGATGGTCAGGTGCGTCAGGCCCGTTTCCATGGCGCCGAGCGTGGCCGCGATACCGGCGGGACCTGCTCCCACGATGACGACGTCGAGGGTGTTGTCCGCCTTCCTGCGCTGGGCGCGTATGTGGGTACTGATCGACTCCATTGCCTGCCTGCCCTGCTCGATCGCATTGCGAATGAGTCCCATTCCGCCTAACTCCCCGGCAATGAAGATGCCCGGGATATTGGTCGAGAAGTCGGCGTTGACCGCGGGGATGTCGACACCCCGCTCCGAGGTTCCGAAAACGAGGGAGATGGCGCCGACCGGGCAGACCTTCTGACAGGCGCCGTGACCGATACAGTCGGTCGGCGACACCAGCGCCGCTTTGCTGCGTATGATCCCCAGCACCTGATGGGCGGGGAATTCCGGACAGGCGTGGACACAGGACTCGCAGCCGATGCATTTGGCTGTATCGATGATCGGATGCAGCGACACGGGCTGGGTGAGCCCTGCTTCCACGGCCTCTTCGAAGGTGTGTCTGCTGACACCCTCGAGACGTGCACGGCGCCGCACGCTCCAGGCGAACAGCGCCAGCAGCGGCAGGCCATAGGTGATGTATGGAAAATAGCTGGCGAGCGCGCTCACCGATTGAATCTCCACTGGAAGTGACTCCCACTTCTCAGTCTGCGCGGATTCTGGACACTATACTGAGAACAGTGTCCTAGGACACAAAACTGGTGACGACCAGGGCTTAGTTACATGAACACCACCGTTAATCCTGCGGTTGCCCGATACTCGGGCGGCATAATGAAACTCGCCACAGTGGTGGGATACGCGCTTGTGGGAATTTCAATCGCGCTGCTGTGGTCCGTGCGGGAACAGAATCTCATCCGTGCTCAGGACGGTCTGGGCTACTGGCTCGGCATCATTGGCGGATCGCTGATGCTGTTGCTGCTGATCTATCCGCTGCGGAAACGCATCCGCTGGCTGGCCGGGCTCGGCTCGGTAAAGGCCTGGTTCCGGACACACATGATCTTCGGCGTGGTCGGTCCGCTGCTCATTCTTTTTCACAGTAACTTCGTGCTCGGCTCGCTCAATGGCCGGATAGCGCTGTTCGCCACGCTGATCGTCGCAGCCAGCGGCATAATCGGGCGCTATCTGTACGGCAAGATCCACTATGGCATGTACGGCCAGCGCGCCACCCTGATGTCGCTGCAGGCCGAGGTGGAGATCGAGCCTGCGCCGACGAGTCGGATGTTCTCCATCGTCGCACTGGTGGATGAACGGCTGAAACCCTATGAGAGACGGGTGCTGGAACGCTCCTCCCGGATGCTGCCCTCTGTGCTGGACGCGCTCTGCACGCCATTGCTTGCGGTGCGGTTGAAGTGGTCGCTGAAGCGCGCACTGCAGCGGGAAGTCGATGCCAGGGCGGCGGAATCCGCCGTGCTCGCGCAACACAGGGAACGACTGCTCAAGGCTGCTGAGGACTATCTTTCGAGGCGGCTGACGACTTATCGCAGATATGCCCAGATCAGCGGCTGTGAAAGGCTTTTCAGCCTCTGGCACATCGTCCACTTTCCCCTTTTTCTCGTGATGGTGGTGGCCGCCATCGTCCACGTGTTTGCCGTGCATGCCTATTAGTTACCGCGACAGGATGAGTTGCCGCCACAGGATGTTCCGCAGCGCGGTGTTGTTCGCACTGGCCGCGGGACTCATGCCGACGGTCGTGGTGGCGGCAAGTATCGAGACTCTGGTGATGCCGGGGCCTGTCATCGAGGATCACGCCGAGCTCGAAGCAGCCTGCAGTAACTGTCACGACGTTTTTGATCGTACAGCGCAGAGGCGTCTGTGCCTTGAGTGCCATGAGGAGATTGCCGGGGATCTCGAGGCCGGTGAAGGCCTGCACGGCCGGGATCCGCGGGTCGGGGAGACTCAGTGCCGGGACTGTCATACCGAACACAAAGGCCGTGCGGCGGATGTGGTGGGACTGCAGCCGGACCTGTTTGAACATGAGATCACTGATTTCCCGCTGGAGGGTGCACACGTCCAGCAGACGTGCAGCGCCTGTCATGAGACCGGCGCGCGATTTGCCGAAGCACCGGGCGCCTGTGAGGGCTGTCACCTCGAAGAGGATGCCCATGCCGGGAGCCTGGGAGAGGCCTGTGGTGACTGCCACGATCCGCAACGCTGGCAGTCAGCTCAGTTCGACCACGACACCACGGATTTTCCGCTGGACGGAAAGCATCAGCCCCTGGCCTGCCTGTCCTGCCATACCGATGTGCGCTTCGACGCGCTCCCGATGGAGTGCATCGATTGTCACAGACTGGATGATGCACACGGAGGTGCCCGGGGGGACGGCTGCGGAGACTGCCACGGTACGAACACCTGGGACGCCCGCTTCGATCATGAGGCGGAAACCGGCTTCGCCCTGGTCGGTGCACACAGCGAACTGGTCTGCCGGAACTGCCATGTGTCGGAAACCGATTACGCAGGCCTCCCCACGGACTGCCAGGGCTGCCATTCAGGGGACGACGCGCATCTTGGCCGCAATGGTTCCCTGTGTGCCGATTGTCACGATCAGAAAAGCTGGGAAGTGCGCTTCGATCATGAGGCTGAAACCGACTATGCCCTGCTGGGTGTGCATGAGTCTCTGGTGTGCAGTGACTGTCACCGGGGCAGCCGGACCGATGAATTGCCCAGGACCTGCGAAGGCTGTCATGGGTCTGCCAACCCGCATGGCGAGTCCCTCAGCAGCTGCGGGGACTGTCACGAACCGTCCGAGTGGACTCTGGTACCCCGATTCCAGCACGATCTCGTCGGCTTCGCGCTGGTAGGGATGCATCGCACCACCAGCTGTGAGCAGTGTCATGAGAGCCTGGTATTCGCGCCGCTGACCGACGCCTGCAGCGATTGCCATGCGGACGACGACATTCACGGTGGCGGGCTCGGTGCGGCCTGCGCCGATTGCCACAATCCTGTCGGCTGGGACAGCTGGCAGTTCGATCACGATCAGCAGACCGATTTTGCGCTCGAGGGCGCACACCGGGATCTGGCCTGCGAGGGCTGCCACCAGCCCGGCCGACCCGCGGTGAAGCAGGCAAGTACCTGCATAGCGTGTCATCGCGGCGACGATGTGCATAGAGGCCGGTTTGGACCCCAGTGCAATGACTGCCACAGCAACGAATCCTTCACCGATCCGGTTCTGGTGAACTGATCCGTGCGAGCTGAGATGAGGAACCACACATGAAAGAACTCGGCTGTATGGGGGTGCTGGTGCTGATGCTCGCAGCGGGCTGGGAGGATGCAGCGGCTGCAGAATTCGATCACTACCTGACGGGCTTCGATCTGGACGGCATGCACCGTGAAGTACCCTGTGAATCCTGTCATGTTCAGGGGGTGTTTCGCGGCACGCCCAGAGAGTGCGGCACCTGCCACGACGGCACCAGCGTTTATGCACAGTCGGCGCGTTCGGTGACTCATCCCACGACCACGGCGAACTGCGAAGCCTGCCATGTCACTGCCAGCTGGGTCGCCATCAGCTTTGTCGACCATGTCGAAGTGCTGGGGCGCTGTTCGAGCTGCCACGATGGGAATCTGGCGGAAGGCACCCCCCCCGGACATATTCAGACCAGCCAGGAGTGTGATGCCTGCCACACGGATGTGACCTGGACGGCGGTGATCTTCGATCACGATGGCATCTCGTCAGGCTGTTCGGGTTGCCACAACGGTACGGACGCGACCGGAAAATCCCCCGGTCACCTGCCGACCACGGACATCTGTGAGGATTGTCATGCGGTCAACTTCTGGGAGCCCGTGTACACCATGGATCACGCCCAGGTGATCGGCGCCTGTGTGGGCTGTCACGATGGCCAGAGGGCGACCGGAAAGGATGGGGACCACATTCCAAGCAGTGAACAGTGTGATGAGTGCCACAGCACCAGCGGCTGGGAGCCGGCGTTCGGGGCCCTGTTTCGGGATTCCGGGTCTGCTGCGGATACCGGCCTGGCGGATGCCACGCCTGCGAGCCGGGGTGATCGCGGATGGTAGTCCTGAGATGCCTTCTGCTGCTGGCGACACTGTTGTCTGCCCTGCCTCTGGCTGCGGCGGAGACGCTGCTCAGCGATGTGCTGTATGCGAGTGACAGCGGTGTCGCGCAGATCGAAATCCGGCTCGGGCGCGCCATGGAAATCGCTGCTTTCACAACCGTTGCAGACAATCGGCTCCTCATCTCTCTGCAGGCTGTGGACAGATCCGGATCGGACGGCTGGTCTGCAGCGGAAATGAGTTTTTCAGAACCCGATCGATTACTTACCCGGGTCGCGCTCGAGGGCGAGGGTCGGAAGGGCTTCGAACTGGTTGTTGAATTCTCGGAAGGTATAACGGCGCAGCTGCTGCCCCAGTTTGATGACCGACAGGTATTGCTGAAGGTTGCCCCACGAAATGCCTTCAGGGACCCGGAAAGATTCGGCAAACCGAAAACCGACGACGCCTATGCAATCAATCTCGAAAGCCGGGTTGAGTCGGTGCCCGATGTGCTGGATATCCCAAAGGCGTTTGCCGCCAGCCACACGATTTATGTGACCCGATTCGTAAAAGACGATGTGCTCTGGCATCGGCTGCGGCTCGGTTTTTTTCCGGATCGTCGCTTGGCGCAACGGGTCGCTCTGGATCTGCGCCCCTATTTTCCCGAGGCCTGGATTGAGCAGGTGGCAGCAGAGGAAGTGCGCTTCGCTGCATCCTTCAAGCTCAATCCTGCGGGTCAGGTTTCGAGATTCACCGGGGCCGTCACCCAACCCTCCACAGCGGTGGCGGAGGTCAAGGCGACGGTTCAGCCCGTCACCCCCAGCACCATTGGTGAGGAACCGCCGCCCGCGGAAGTGACCACACGCTGGGAAAGCCGTCCGCCCGTGGCGCCGCCCGAACTCTCGGAGATCCAGAAGCTGTTTGCCGAGGCGAGATCCGCCTTCGAAAGTGGTGAATACGCGCGTGCCATTGAACTCTACAGCCGCCTGCTCGAGATGACCGAGGGAGAGCGCAGAGCCAGCGCGCTCGAAATGCTTGGGGTGTCCCGGGAACTCAATCGTGAACTCCCGCTTGCGCAGCAGCTCTACCAGTCCTATCTCACCCAGTACCCGGAAAGCGAGGGTGCGCCGCGGGTACGCCAGCGTCTGGCAGCGCTGCTCGCGCTGCTGAATCCGAACAGGTCCCAGCGACGCCAGACAACACGAAGGGAACCAGGCCGCTGGCGGACAGCCAGCTATCTGTCGCAGTTCTACCAGCGTCAGAGTCTGGAAATCGATGACGACAGCAGGGTGCCGATCGATGGAATCTTCAGCGATGCATCGCTGCTGGCCATGCGTAATGGCACTGATCTCGATCAGGAAATCCGGGTGACCCTGAGTTACCTGCTGGATTTCAGCGATGAGGAATATCCGCAGGGCAGGGAGTTCCAGGTCAGCTCGCTGTACTGGGATGGATACTCCGAACGCCTGCGCAGCGGCATCAAAGTCGGCCGCCAGACGCGACCCAAAGCGGGGGTGCTGGGTCGTTTCGATGGCGCGGCACTGACCTTCAGACCCCTGGGAAATCTTTCGCTCGATTTCACCGGGGGCTTACTTGTGGACAACGCTTTCGAATCACCCGATGCAGACCGGCCTTTCTTTGGTCTCGGTGGAGAATGGATTTCCAGCTCCGGAAGGATCTCGGTAGCGCCGTTTTATATCCGCCAGGAAGTCGACGGAGTGCTGGACAGGGAGGCAGTGGGCGTACAGTCCTACCTGCGTTCTGATCGGATGATGCTGTTCTCCCTGCTGGACTACGACCTGCACTATGCGGCGTTGAACAACATCACCCTCAGGGGGAATTTCCGCTTCCGGGAATCCCGGTTGACGGCCTCCTACGAACACCGCAGGAGTCCGTATCTCACCACGAGAAACGCGATGATCGGCCAGGCCTATGATGGCCTCAGCGAGCTCGAGACGGCCCTGCTCGAAACCCAGCTGGAAGAAATTGCCGAGGACCGGACTGCCACCAGCGACACCCTGCGCCTGGGTGTCAGCCTGCCCCTGTTCGAGAACTGGATGGTGACCGCGGATCTGGTCGCGAGCGATTATTCGAGCACGGAAACTTCCGCGGACATCATCGGGCTTGAGTCCTACAACACCATTTATTCCTCGCTGCAGATTCGCCGCAACGAACTCTTCGGACCCGCCAGCTATGCGGCACTGATGTTCCGTCAGGCGGACTCCGATGCCGGGGGAACATCATCCCTGTACTGGGACAATCGCTTTACCCTGGCTGACAGCTGGTTGTTGTACCCGCGCGTGCGCCTGGACTACAGAACGTTCGATACCTCGGGGGATACCCAGTGGACGGTAAAACCCTCCCTGCGGTTGGATTTCCGCTATAACCCGCGCGTGCGTTTCGAATTCGAAATGGGCTATCAGTGGACAACAAGAGAAATGGCGAGCAGAGATCTTGATATCACCGGATTGTTTGTGAGGGCAGGTTATCGTGCGAACTTTTAGAAGATTCACGGTTCTGTGCCTGCTGGTCTGGGGATCGGCAGGCTGTGATGACGGAACGACCACCACGGGTAGTACGGGGCCTGCCGGGATGCCGTCCGTTGCAGGCGACGCTTTCGCTTCTCCAGGTCAGTCCGGGGCACAGGCGCCGTACGGCGTGATCGTGGATATCAGCTATCCGGGGGATGCGGCCGCTGTGGGTGCGGATTCGAAAGTCTATGTCTTCCTGCGCAAGGCGGGTGAACGAATGCCCCTGGCGCTGCAATACTTCGCTGCCGCCGAGCTGCCGAAACGGGTGTCGCTGCCGGTTTCTGAGCCCCTGTCCGGCGTTGAACTGGTGGCCCGGCTGTCCTTTTCCGGAAGGGTCGAGCGGACTGCCGGAGACGTGGAAGTGAGTCAGTGGCTTTCGAGTGTGGGACATCCGCCCGAAACCGTTGTGCTGCGGCTGCAGGAAGGGGTCGATGTCCAGTCGCCCCCGGGCACGGGTACACAGGACCGGGCGCTCCGCGCAACCGCCGGTGCGGCCGATATTACCCGGCAGGCGCAGGGCGAGCCGGTTTCCGTGCGGGTGCGGATTACGGCTGAGCAGACAGAGGAGTTTCCGGCAGATTCGACGGTCTTCGTCCTCGCCCGCAGCCGCACCAATCCCATGCCTCTGGCGGTGAAGAAACTGACCCTGGCTGATCTGCCTGCAGAGATCGAACTCAGTGATGCGGATGCGATGATGTTCAGTCATCGCCTGTCCACGGTCGACGCCTTCACTCTGCTTGCCAGGATCAGCCGCACGGGTGATGCCGTCCGCTCTGCTGCCGATCTGGAGAGCCCTACTGTCGCGGTCGATGCCGCAGCGATTCCGGAGATGGTGACACTGACTATTGCGGGTTCGGACTGAGGCGGTTCCCGCCAGCCCGGTAGGCCGCTTCGAACAGACCGCGGTCTTCTGAGGTAAGTGCCGGATTGCGGCGCCAGATCCGTGCCAGGTCGGCGTCGATCAGCCGGCGACTGCGCCGGGCCTTCTCGAAATCGATCAGTGCCGCAGAAAAATCGTCCCCGGGCACCACGAAAATGTGTTCGCAGTTCAGGGCGCCATGGGCCCAGCCCGCATCATGTAACCGGCGAATGAGACGGGCGACACCGGCGAGTATTCCCTTCCGATCACAGTCCGGCAGCGCGAGCGCTTTATCGAGCGGGAGACCGCCTGCAATCTCAGCGATGACCAGTTCCGCCGCCAGACCTTCCTGTCGGTAGCTGACGACCTCCGGTGCAGTGACTCCGATCCGCTGCATGGCCTGCAGGGCACGGTGTTCACGGGCCAGAGTAGGGGTGGGCAGAAAGGCGCGCCACAGCGGGCGGCAGGTGTAGTTCCGCTGGCGTTTCACGTAGACATTGCCGCTGCCGCCATCCCAGTGCCCGCGTTGGTCGAGATAAACGCAGCTGGCACCGGCCCCCCGATGCTGCACCGGCTTGACCAGTCGTGCGGCCGCCGACGGCTGACGGGCCTTCGGATCGGTGAAGAGTCTGAGGAGATCCTGTGACGGGTGTCCGGAGTCCAGAGCGTTCTCCGGGTTGTGCAACTCAGGACGAGGATGGGGCATCCGGCAATTCAAGCAGGTAGAGGCGCCACATGTCGAGGTGCGGCCAGACATCGTAATGGCGGCGGATTTTCAGCCCGGCCTGGCTGAATTCCGCTTCGACTTCTGCACGGGGCCTGCAGATACGCTTGCCGTAACCGGCTTCATCCGTGGCGGCAAAGCGATCGCCCGCCTTCCAGCTGCGGAAGTTGCCATCCACCCATAATGAGATCGCGATGTAGCGCCGCGCGACGCGTTTGAGTTCGGCCAGAAGCCGCAGGCGGTCCTCTGCCCGGGAGAGGTGATGATAGAAGCGCATGCAGATCGCGACATCGACGCTGTCGTCCGGCAGTGCGATAGCGAAGGCGGAAAGTTTGAGCAGCTGGGCCGGCAGGTCTGCAGAGCGCCGATTTTCCGCCGCGACACCCAGCATGCCGGTACTGATGTCGCCGGCGATGAGTTTCCCGATTCCAGCAGCCTGAATGGGCTTCCAGAAGCGCCCGGTACCACAGGGCAGGTCGAGGGCGCTGTCCAGTGGAGCCGCGAGCTGCAGGCCTGCAAACTGCAGGGCTTTCAACAGGTTCCCCTGTTCGCGTCGACTGGTCAGCCGGGCGCGCAGGGAACGGTGATGATCCGTGTCATAGCGGGCAGCGCGGGTTGGCGTATAAACATCCACGCTTGCCGGCAGGTATTCCAGTTCGCTCATTGCCAGAATCCAGGTAGCAGAGTACTGGTGAGACACTGGCTATCCGGAAATCAATCGCAGGCGGCTGATCAGATTCACTCCAGACCGAACACGAACAGGGTCCGACCACCGGTGATCGCCACCCGCTGATGTCCGTCTATGGCGAAACCCATCGGATTGGTGCGGATGTGGGCGCCGGTATTGAAGTTCCACAGGGCCAGGCCGCTGCGGGCATCCAGTGCGAAGAAGTTGCCTTCGTTGCTGGCACCAAATACCAGACCCCCTGCGGTAGCCATCACCCCCGACCAGGGCGGTGACTGCAGGGGAAATTCCCACTGCTGCTCGCCGCTCAGTGCATCCAGGGCCAGGACCGCACCAGAGGCATCGTCGCCGGACAGGGACTGCTCGCCGCCGCCCATGAACGGCGTACCCGGTTCGTATTCCGCATCCGCCTTGAAGTAAACGGCGCCCATGCGACGGTTGGCGACGAAGAACTGTCCGGTGTCGGGATTGTAGGAAGGTGAGAACCAGTTGGTGGCACCCTGCAGACTCGGCCACACCAGATTGCCTTCTTCTGTCGGGGCAGTGTCGGGCAGCACGATGGGACGCCCGGTGCCATCGATGCCGGCCGCCCAGGTCTGCTTCGAGTAAGCCTTGCTCAGCAGATACTCGCCGGTGCTCCGATCGAGGAGGTAGTAGAAGGCGTTGCGATTGGCCAGGGCCACGAGTTTGCGCGGGGTACCGGCGAATTCCGCATCGATCAGAATGGGAATCTGATTGGCGTCCCAGTCGTGCACGTCGTGGGGCGTGTACTGAAAATGCCAGCGGATGGCGCCGGTGGCGGGATCGAGTGCCAGCAGTGAGCAGGTATAGAGGTTGTCGCCCGGTCGCAGATCGCCGTTCCAGTCCGGTGCCGGATTTCCGGTGGTCCAGTAAAGCAGATTCAGCTCCGGATCGAAGGAGCCGGTCAGCCAGGTCGAGCCTCCACCCGTCTGCCAGCTGTCGCCGCCCCAGGTCTCGCTGCCGGGCTCGCCGGGTGCCGGCACGGTATAGGTGCGCCAGACCCGGGTACCGGTCTTCGCATCGTATGCGTCTATGTGCGCCCGCACGCCGGCCTCGGCCCCGCTCATACCGACGATGATGAGGCCGTCCAGGGCCAGCGGCGCAAGCGTGAGGGAAAAGCCCACCGCATTGTCCGCGACCCGGGTCTCCCAGCGCACGGCGCCGGTACCCGCATCCAGGGCAAACAGACGGGCATCCAGGGTGCCCACATAGAGGGTGTCATCGAGGATGGCAACCCCGCGGTTCACCTTGGGGAAGCCGATGTGCAGCACGTCTTCGGCAAGTTCCGGGGACCAGTGCCAGAGCAGACGGCCGGTGCGGGCATCCAGCGCACTCACACTGCTCGGTGATTCGGTGAGGTACATGATGCCGTCCACCACCAGGGGTGTGGTCTCCTGCAGTCCGGCGCCTTCGATGTCCGTCGGCTGCATCTGATAGGCCCTTGAGTCTCTGCACGCTCGCCGGGTTGATCTCGGTGAGGGGTGAGAAACGTTCGGACCGGTACCCGCCGGAGTAGGACAGCCAGTCCGCACCATTGTTTTCATCAGCGAGCAGTCGCTCATAAGGTGCGCGCGCACTGACGGGCGTGGACAGCAGTGTAAGCGCCAGTAGTGCAGCAGCAGGAAAGCGCAGGCCGGTCCGGGGCATCAGGATTCTCCGGTGAGCGTCATGAGGTAAGAAACCAGGTCGTCGATTTCGCTTGCGGTGAAGTTCGCCTCGTAGCCGGGCATGAGGCTGTGGCCGAAAGCTTTTTCGAAGTTCAGCAGTTCGCGTTTATCGAAGGAGCGGATATTGCCGGACAGGTCGCGCAGCTGAATCGAGAATTCGTCTTCATTCACCCGCAGGCCTTCAAACTCGCCATCGGCGGCGACGACTCTGACGGTGAGAAACGCATTGATCCTGCCGGTCTGCCAGCCCGAGAGCATGGGAGAGTCCGCGTCAGGATCAGTCAGTGAACGCCGCAGATACTCCACGTTGCGTCGCAGGCCGACATCGGAGAGCTCCGGGCCGACACCGCGGCCCCGGCCGTCGAGGATGTGGCAGGTCGCGCAGGCACCGCGCTGGTTGTAGAGGTCGCCGCCCCGCTCGGGATCGCCGGGCATGACTTCCGCCGGAAGCTGGCCCAGCGATCTGACATGGCCGGCGATGCGCCACAGTTCCTCGTCATTGGGACCGAAGGTACCCGGCATTCCGGTACCCCGGATCCCTTCGTTGATCACATCGAACAGGGCCTGGTCGTCCGCTGCGTGGGTCAGACGCGGCCGTTTCAGGCTGGGACCTTCACCGCCATCTCCGAGCATGCCATGGCAGCGCGCGCAGTGGACGGTGAACAAGCGCCTGCCATCGGCCAGGTCTGCTGCGGTGAGCGTGGCAAGAGGTGATGCAGGGATTTCCGGATTCGCGTTGCCGGTCTGGTCTGCCAGCGTCGGGACACCGGCCAGTAACAGACCGGTGGCCAGACAGAACCCTGTGCCGATCAACCGCATGGATGTGAATTCCCTGTCCCCGAGGAGGGAGAACATACGTGATAGTGAGCGTGGAAACTACCTAGTCGGCGGCAGTTGAAAAATTGTCGCCGCGCCCAATAAAGGGTTCAAGCGCGGAGTGAATCCGCACGGTAACAAGTAAACCAGGTTGATCCGTTTAATCAGGAGAAACGCGAAAATGAACGATCTCATTCGCCGCAACGACCCCTTCGATATCTTCAGCCGCTTTGGTGATCTGTTTGAACGGGAGCCCCTTTTCCCGGCAACCGGCCGCAGCGAGTGGCTGCCTGCCGTGGATATCAAGGAAACCGACAGCGCCTACCGCTTCCTCATGGATGTGCCCGGTCTCAAGCCGGAAGATCTGGATGTGGAACTGCACGACGGTGTGCTCAGCATCCGGGGCTCGCGCAATGAAGAAAAGCGCACCGAAGACAAGGGTTATGTCCGCACCGAACGGCGTCAGGGCAGCTTTGTCCGGCAGTTCAGAGTACCCACCACAGCCCAGGCGGAAAATCTGAAAGCCGAGGTCAGGGACGGTGTGCTGAACATCGAAGTACCCAAGGGCTCCGCATCGTCGGTGCGCAAGGTACCCGTAAGCTGAGGAGGCATTATGAACTTCGATCGTCTCAAGGAAGACGCCGGTCAGACATGGCGCTGGCTGGCAGAGGGATGGCGGGCCATCAGCGGTCGAGCAGCAAATGCGCTGACCTACTTCTCTCCGGCGCGGGAGAACCGGCAGGAAGTTGACCGCCGGGACCTGCGCTGGGGCGTGCTGGCAGTTGATGTCTCGGAACACGCCGATCATGTGCTGGTGGAACTCGAAGTCCCCGGCCTGGACAAGGAAGACATCGATGTCACCGTAGCGGACGGCCAGCTCATGGTGAGTGGTTCGAAACGCTACGAAGCTGAGCGCAAGGAAGGATCCCTGCGGATCACCGAGCGGGCTTTCGGAGAATTCCGGCGGGTCATTCCGCTGCCTGGCGAGGTGGCCGGGGAGGGTGCACAGGCCACCTACAAACGGGGTGTGCTGAAGGTGAAGGTACCCCGGGCGTCGCTGCCACGGGCGCGGAAGATCAAGGTGCTGTCGGGAAGTTGATCTGCATCCGTCACCGAAGCGCGGTTGCGGACTCGTGCAACCGCCTGCCGGTGTTCGTGACCGTTCCTCTCCCGGCATCTCTCTTGGTGTTGTCGGAAGATGACCCTCTCGGCTGGTGACTCCTATGGCCGGAGCGCACGCATGCAGTGTATTGCTACTTCACAACCACCTGACGGACTGCGGACGGCTCGAAACACAAGACCACACTTCTTGAGGCGGACTTGGAAGCGCGCTGCAGATGCGGGGGTGGATCGAGGTATGACGGACCGTGTAGCGACGCCAACGACGCCGGATTGACCCGCCTCGGGGCAAGCCGGTTGAGGCGGGCAGCACGGAGCGCCGGAGCGAGGTCCGTCATACCTCGATCCACCCCCGCATGTGGATCCTCCTCCCTCCAAGTCCTCGCCTCATGCGGGCAGCGCGGAGCGCCGGAGCGAGGTCCGCCATACCCCGATCCACCCCCGCATGTACAACACCGCCCCTCCAGGTCCTCAATTCAGGAAGCCTGGACTCTAGCGGGCACCCTGAGCGGGCGAGGTCAGTTCAAGAATGCCACGCAGCGCAACCGCCACCGCCGCCAGCCTGATCTGCTGGCGATCACCCGGCAGACGGTGGGTGGCGGTCTGGGCGCATTGAATCTCGGGTAGCCGCAGGCCCCAGCCGAACCAGACGGTGCCGACCGGCAGGCGAACGTCGCCGCCTTCCGGTCCGGCAATGCCGGTGATGGAGACACTGATGTCCGCGCTGCTGTTGTGCAGGGCGCCCTCCGCCATGGCCCGGGCAACCGGCTCACTGACCGCACCATGGCGCTGCAGCATCTGCGTCGATACGCCCAGCATCTGCTCCTTGGCCGAGAGGCGGTAGGTGACGAAGCTGCCTTCGAACCAGTTCGAAGAACCGGGCAACGCGGTCAACGCCGCCGCCAGCAGACCACCGGTGCAGGATTCGGCGGCAATGAGTCGCCAGTTTCTGTCCCGCAGTCGCGCAGCGACTTCTGCCGCCAGCGTGGCGACTGCGCGCTCCTGCGCGGGGAGGGCCGACGTCGTTGCGTTTGGCTGATCCGTCATAAAGATTGCGAAATTCCGGGCGGCTGCCAACAATAGCCTCAATCACCAGTGTACGTCTCTCATGCTCCAGGAACAGATCGTCGCCGCTTATGTCCGGCTGCTCGACTATCCCCGCTCGTTGCTCGCAGTTATGGCCGGACTGCTCACGGTCGCGGTCTTTTATGGCAGTGGCTTCAGCTTCGATGCGTCCTCCGACACCCTGGTCGTTGAGGGGGATCCCGACCTTGCCACCTATCTGGAAGTGAGCGCCACTTTCGGTGGCGATGATTTTCTCCTCCTGACTTTCACCCCCCATGAGGGCGATATTTTCGACCCGGACAATCTGGCTACGCTGGATATGCTGGCCGCCCGCCTCGCGGCGGTGCCGGGGGTGCGCGATGTATTTTCCATCCTCGATGCGCCACTGCTGAAAAGTCCACCCGTGCCGCTGACGGAGCTGGCGGCAGGCTTCCGGACACTGCGCTCTGCCGATGTGGATCTGGATCTGGCCGCGGCAGAACTGACAGCCAGTCCATTGTTCCGGGAGCTGCTGATCACGACGGATGGGCGCTCGAGCGCGCTGCGCATCAGTCTCGATCAGGACCGCAGGCTGGCCGCGCTGGAAGCTGAGCAGGAGGCTCTGCAGGCCGGCAGAGTGCACCCGGCAGGCGGTCGGCTGGCAGAGGTTGAGCAGCAGCGTCGCGAGGCCAGAGCCCGGTACCTGGAGGAGAGAGACCGGCTCATTGCCTCCGTGCGCGGGATTCGGGATGAGTTCACCGACAGGGGCGTGCTGCACCTCGGGGGCGTGCCTATGATCGCCGCGGACATGATCGCGTTCGTGAAGAACGATCTGTTCACCTTTGGCGGTCTGGTATTCGTGCTGCTGGTCGGCTCTCTTTACGGCTTTTTCCGCAACTGGCGCTGGGTACTGCTGCCGGTCGCCGGCAGCATGATCACGATTGCTTATACCGTCGGGATCCTCGGTTTCGCCGGTCGGCCGGTGACGGTGATTTCGAGTAACTTCATTTCCCTGCTCGCGATCATCACGATCTCGCTCAACATCCATCTGATCGTTCGCTATCGGGAACTACTGCAGCGCGATGCTGAAGAGGGGGATGATCCGGACGCTGCCCCTGGCGGTCTCGCAGTGGAAACCATGCGCAGTAAATTCGCGCCCTGTGTCTACAACACACTGACCACCATGGCGGCCTTCGGATCGCTGATGGCCAGCAGCATAGTTCCGGTGGAGGATTTCGGCTGGATGATGTGTCTGGGCATCTTTATCGGTTTTCTGGTGACTTTCACCTTTTTTCCGGCAGCCCTGCTGCTGATCCCGGGCCGGCCACCAGGCGCGAAGCTTAACGAGGAACTGGCCTTCACCCGGGTTCTCTCCTTCAACGCCCGCTGGCGACCCGGCGCGATTCTCTTCGCAGCACTCGGCCTGCTGGCTGTGGGCGTACTCGGATTGAGTCAGGTGACGCTGGACAACCGCTTCATCGATTACTTCGATGAGAACACCGAGATCAATGCGGGCATGCGCTTTATCGATGACCGCCTGGGTGGAACGGTGCCTTTCGAAGTGGTGGTGGCATTCGACCCTTATGATGAAGACGCTCTGACAGACGGCGAAATGGACGACTTCGACGACTTCGATTCCGGGGAGGAAGACGCCTATCCGCAGCGTTACTGGTACACGAGAGACAAACTCGATCGCGTTGCGGGACTTCAGACCTTCCTGCAGACGCGGCCCGAGGTCGGCAAGGTCCTGTCTCTTGCGACACTCGAATCACTGGCGCTCGAGTTCACCGGTGGAGAACCTCTGTCTGCCTTTGAGATCGCCGCCGTGCTGGGTGAACTGCCCGACGAGCTGCGGGCCGAACTCATCGAACCTTATGCGGATCCTGCCAGTGGCAGAATGCGGCTTTCTGCCCGGGTAGTAGAGAGCGGGCCGGCATTCGACCGGGCGAAACTCGTCGCTGACATAAGGGCCCACGCAGAGCAGGTCCTGGATCTTGCAGCGGAGCAGATTCAGATCACCGGTATGATGGTGCTCTTCAACAGCATGCTCACCCAGCTCTTCGATTCGCAGGTCAATACACTGATCTATGTGGTTGGCGCCACCTTCCTGATGTTTCTCATTCTGCTGCGTTCTCCGCTGTATGCGCTGCTCGGCCTGGTACCGAATCTGCTCGCAGCGGCGACTGTGCTGGCGTTCATGGGCTATGCGCAGATTCCTCTGGACATGATGACGATCACTATCGCTGCGGTATCCGTGGGCATCGGTGTGGACGATGCCATTCACTACCTGCACCGCTTCAAGGAGGAATTCGCGCGGACGGGGGATGCCCGTGAAGCGGTGGCCTGGAGTCACGCGACCATCGGACGTGCCATGTATTTCACGAGTCTGACCATCGTGATCGGATTCTCGGTGCTGGCTTTCTCGAATTTTGTCCCCACGGTTACTTTTGGTTTGCTGGTCGCGCTGGCCATGGTGCTGGCGCTGCTGGCGAACCTCACCCTGCTGCCGGCGCTGCTGGTACTGTGCCTGGCCGGACCCCGGCCCCTGCACGTGCATCAGGCACGGGAGCAGGCGCGGCCTACTCCAGATCCCTGAAGCTGCGTTCCGCAAGGGCGGCGGCGGTGAAAATGGCGCGCCCCTTGTTCATGCTCTCTTTCCATTCGAGCCGTGACTGGGAATCTGCGACGATGCCACCACCGGCTTCGATGTAGAGGGTGCCGTCCTTGATCACCGCCGTACGGATGGCGATTGCCGTGTCCATATTGCCGTTCCAGGCCAGGTAACCCACTGCACCACCGTAGATGCCCCGTTTTACCGGCTCCAGCTCGTCGATGATTTCCATGGCACGGATCTTCGGTGCACCGGACAGCGTCCCGACCGGCAGGGTGGCGCGCAGCACGTCCATGGCGGTGCGGCCCGGTTCGAGCCTGCCTACCACGTTGCTGGAGATATGCATGACGTGTGAGTAGCGTTCGATTACGAATTTTTCGGTGACCTCGACCGAGCCGGTTGCAGCCACTCTGCCGACATCGTTGCGACCAAGATCGATGAGCATCAGGTGTTCGGCGAGTTCCTTGGGATCTGCGAGCAGCTCCTTCTCCAGAGCGAGATCTTCTTCGGGCGTGCGGCCCCTGCGGCGGGTGCCTGCCAGGGGTCGATTGGTGATCACGCCGTCTTCGACCCGGGCCAGTATCTCCGGAGAGGAACTGACGATCTGGAAATCGTCGAGATCCATGAAATACATGTAGGGAGAAGGATTGAGACTGCGCAGCGCCCGATAGAGATTGATGGGTTCGGATGCGAATGGCAGCGACATGCGCTGCGCGAGCACCACCTGCATCACGTCTCCCGCCCGGGTGTAGTCGCGTATCTTCTCTACCGCCTCGCGGAAGGCACTCTCGCCGAATTCGGAAACGAAATCGCTTTCCTCGACCGGCTGGTTGGTCGGCGTGGTGGGGATTTCGGGTACCACGCGCAACAGGCTGCGTGCTCGTTCCTGCAGATGCTCCAGCGTCCGTTGAAAGATATCGGGATCACCGGGATCGACCAGCCGGATCAGCTGCATGTGACCTTTGAGGTTGTCGAAGACGACCACTTCCTCAGAGAGCATGAGCAGAATGTCCGGAGTCCCGAGGGGGTCCGGTGGGGCGCTGCCCTTAAGCCGCGGCTCGACGTAGCGGACCGTGTCGTAGCCGAAATATCCGACCAGACCGCCGAAGAAACGCGGCAGCTCCGGCAGATCGGGAACCCTGAAGCGGGCCTGGAAGGCTTCGATGAAACTCAAGGGGTCCGGATCGCTGACCGCCTCCAGTACCTCACCGTCGGTACTGACCGTAATCTGTTCGCCCACGACTTTCAGCACGGTCCGGCAGGGCAGACCGATGATCGAGTAGCGCCCCCACTTCTCGCCACCGTGAGCGGATTCGAGCAGGTATGAGTAGGGTCCCCGGGCCAGCTTCAGATAGGTGGAAAGGGGTGTGTCCAGGTCTGCGAGGACCCGTATCGAAATGGGGATGCGGTTGAAACCCTGCGCGGCAAGTTCACTGAATTGTTTTGCGTCCATGAGCGGCTCTCAGGAGAGTAGGTGATGACAAGGGTACTTCTGCGGTGGTGACAGCTCGGTACGGGTGCGTGCCGAACTTGCCGCGTGTGTTCAGCGTCGCCAGCGGGTCTGGAGGCTGCTCTCGGTTGATCCGTTGTCAGCAGTGGTCATGGTGCAGGGGGCCGATTCGAAATGGCGGAAAGCGGGGAGACTAAACGAGGTCCAGAAACGATTCAATGACGGCGTCCGCGCCCAGTTCGGCCGCCGGCGTACCGTGACTGTAGCCATCGCGCACCACCACGACCGGGCAGCCCGCCGCCCGGGCGCAGTTGACGTCCGTGGCCGAGTCTCCGACAAAGAGCGCCTGCGCCGGTTGCAGATCGAGACGCTCGCAGGCGAGCAGTGCGGGGTCCGCGGCCGGCTTCGGACGGGCGGCGGTGTCGCCGCCGATGATGGTCTGAAAAAAACCATCGAGGCCGAGCTCGGTCAGCAGCGGCACCGAGAGTCCGGCGAGCTTGTTGGTGATCACTGCAAGTCGGGCGCCTCTCGAGCGCATGGCGCGCAGTGCTTCGACCACCCCCGGATAGGGTGCGCCGCGTTCCGTGAGGTGGGTGCGATAGTAGTCGAGAAAGACCGCGAGCAGCGGCTCGATTTCTTTTGCAGGAATCTTGAGCCCTGCTGCTTTGCCCCTGCGCAGAGCTTGCGCCTTGAGGGCATGTTCGATCAGCACACGGGCGCCGTGACCGATCCAGTGACGGGTCAGTGCTTCATCCACTTCCGCGTAGCCGTGTCTCAAGAGGGTGTAGTTAAGCGCAGCACCGATGTCGGGCGCGGTATCGACCAGGGTGCCATCCAGATCGAAGAAGTAGCCGGGGTAGGGGTTCAAACCGATGCCAGGCGCTGGCGCATGGCGCCGATGGTCGCCTTGTAATCGCCGCTGCCGAATATTGCCGAGCCGGCAACGAAGGTGTCTGCACCCGCAGCGGCGGCGTCCGCGATGTTGTCGATTTTGATGCCCCCATCGATTTCCAGACGGATGTCCCGGCCGCTGGCGTCGATCAGCTCCCTGGCCCGGGCGAGCTTCTCGAGACTGCTGGCGATGAATGTCTGTCCGCCGAAACCCGGATTCACCGACATGATGAGCACCAGATCCACCAGATCGATGACTTCCACGAGCACATCGACAGGTGTCGCCGGATTGAAAACCAGCCCCGGCCTGCAGCCACCTTCGCGGATGACGCTGAGCGTACGGTGCAGATGCTCGGTGCTTTCCGGATGCACGCTGATGATGTCGGCACCCGCACTCAGAAAATCCCCGATCAGCCGGTCCACCGGCTTGACCATCAGATGCACGTCCATCACCGCGTCGATGCCCGCCCTGCGCAGCGATTCCAGCACCAGGGGCCCGATGGTCAGGTTCGGCACATAGTGATTGTCCATCACATCGAAATGAATGATGTCCGCCCCCGCCGCGAGGACATCACGAATCTCCTCACCCAGGCGTGAGAAATCCGCAGACAGGATCGAAGGCGCTATCCAGTTTTCCATGGGCGGCGATTCTACGCACCGGGCAGCCGTCCGTCAGCCGCCAGGATAGATCTTGAGAGGACGGGAGGCCTGGGGGCATGCGTGACGGTGTAGCGACGCCGACGACGCCGAACAGACCCGCTTCGGGGCTGGTCGGTTGAGGCGGGCAGCGCGGAGCGCCGGAGCGAGGTCTCGCATGCCCCCAGGCCTCCCGACCACTGAACATCTTCAATCTGACCGGCTGACGGACGGCTGGCCGGTGCGGGCATCGAGGATGAGGTCGAGGGCTTCGCGAAGATCCGACATGCGTCGGTCTGCTGCGAGTTTCTGGTCGCTCGGCGCGTCGGCGGGGAGGCGGTCGGGGTGGTGCCGGGCGATCTGGCGGCGGTACGCGGTCCTGATGGCTTTATCGGAAAGCTCGGGGCTGGTGCCGAGGGTTTCGTGGGCGCGGCTGAGAACGGCGTCCGGGCTGTTGAGCAGTTCCTGGCAGCGGCTGCAGGCGCTGCCGGTGGTTTCCCGGGACAGGCCGAGCTGCTCGGTGAGGGCATAGAGGGTATTGCGGGCCTGTGGGTTGTCTTCGATCAGGGTGGTCCGGCAGAGGCTTTCGAGGATCATGTCGAGCAGCACGGGCGCCTTCTGCAACTGGGCGAGACAGCGTTCAGCGAGGGGGCCGAACGGGTAGTCGGGTGCCTTGCCTTCGGTGAAAGCGTCTATGGCCAGGCGCCGATCGGCGGCGCCGAACTGGAGCCGCTGCATCAGATGTTCCGCATAGGCGATGTGGGCAGGCTGCACCTGGCCGCTGGCCCTGGCGATGCGGCCCATGCCTGCGAAGGTGAACTTCAGGGATGGCCGTGTCGGATCCGGTCGGAAACGGGATCCGAACAGTGGCCGCTGCAGGAAATCGATGGCGTCGACATAGCGGGATGCCCAGCGATCGAACACAGCCCCGCAGACCAGGCCGATCGTGAATCCTGCCAGGGTGGGCGCCCACCCGAGGGGGCTCAGCAGCAGGCCGGCCAGACCTCCAACAGCCTTGCCGAACCAGTGATTGTGGAGCAGGGGAACGGAAACCATGTCCGGGTGGACCGTTTACTCATCGAGATACCCTGAGCATAGATGCGCAGGCGGCCCTCGCCCGGGCTTATTCGGCGTTCAGCGCATCGAGTTGTTCACGATTACCGATATCCGTCCATGCACCGGTCCAGATCTGGGCCGATGCGCGCCTTCGCGCAACGCACTCGAAGAATCGCTCGCGCAGGGAAAACGGTGCGCGGGCGAAGCCGTCGAAAAGCCGTGGTCGGAGGATAGCGATACAGCAGTACACGAAACTGTTGCCCCGGCTGAGGATGCGGCCCGCGGCAAACTCGAAATCTCCGGATTCGCGAAAAGCCGGTCTGGGAGTCAGCACCAGGTGAATGTCGGCCCACTCCGGCAGGGGCTTGAGGTCGGTGAGCGGAAAGTCGGTGAAGATGTCGCCGTTCATCACCAGGAAAGGTTCGGAGCCGAGCAGGGGCAGAGCGTTGAGGATCCCGCCACCGGTATCCAGGAGCTCGGACTCGTGGCTGTAGCGGATGCGCACACCGAAGCGTTCGCCATCTCCGAAGTAATTTTCGATCTGCGCACCCAGATGATGCAGGTTGATGACCAGATCTGTGATACCCGCCGCCTTCAGCCACTCGATCTGGTGTTCGAGCAGGGGCCGGCCGTGGACGCGCAGCATGGGTTTCGGGGTCTGATCGGTGAGGGGGCGGAGACGTTCGCCGCGTCCGGCTGCGAGGATCATTGCCTTCATCGGTAAGGTTCCAGCACCTGCGCGGCGGCGGGAAGGAGTTCGGCCAGCCAGCGCCCCAGGGATTCGAGCTCGGCGTGGTGTGCGCACAGCCCGGGCAGCCGTTCCAGTACCGGCAGTATGTGCGTCAGGTGGCTGCTGATGGTGCGACTCAGATGCAGGCGGGTGAAGATGCCGATAGCTTTGAGTTGCCGCTGCACCGCGCAGAATTCGACGTTGCGCTGGAGCAGTGCAGTGCTGAGCTCGGGTGCGAAGGACGCGCGAAAGTGTTCGCGCCAGTAGTCGATCTCCTCGCTGTCGAAGTGGAAGTAGCAGTCGTGCAGCAGCGAGGCCAGGTCATAGGCGGAGGGACCGATGAGTGCGTCCTGGAAATCCACCACCCCGAATTCACCCGTGCTGGAATAGAGCAGATTGCGGCAGTGATAGTCCCGGTGCACACAGCACTGGGGTTGAGTTGACGGCTGTGCGGCGAGCACATCCATCGTCGCTTCGAGCTGCCGTGGCAGCCGGATCTGCAGCAGGCGCTGCAGGAACCACTCACGGAAAATGCCCAGCTCGTCTCGAAAGCGACTCCTGGTGTAGGGGGCGAGCAGCGGATCGCGGATCGTCTGAATGCGGGCCAGCGTGGCAAGGGCAGCCTGGATCGCAGGTGCACGCTCGACGCCCGCATAGGCATGCTGCAGATCCCGGTCGCCAAGATCTTCAAGCAGAAACCAGCCGGATTCGTCTCTGGATGCCGACAGGGCGGGGACCCTGACTCCAGCTTGCAGGAACACGGGGATCAGGGCTTTGAACTGGGCGTTGTTTTCCTTCTCCGGCGGCGAAACCATCAGCACACGGCCGCTTGCCTGTGCGGCCCCGGCATCCTGATCCGCGCTGACCAGCACTCTGAAGAAACTGCGAAAGCTTGCCTCGGCCTTGAGCGGGTGCAGGTGGATCTGAGCGGGCAGGAAACTGCCCGGCAGCGCAGCGGCCACCCAGACTTTGAGTTGCGGATCCGTGGCTGTGGTAATCGCGGCGATCTGACGGTGCTCTGTAGCGGGCAGGGTTCTTCAGGTGGCCGGCATTGTACCGCGTCGCGATGGGGTATCATCGCCCGCCATGATTTCCCACCACCCCACTGGCCTGTTGTCGTGCAGCCCGAGCGCGCTGTTGCTCGCTGCCGGCCTGTGGCTGACCCTGCCGGCGGTTGCGCTGGCAGCCGAAGATACGGCGAGGAAGGTGAGTCCACAGAGTTCCGGGCTCGCAGGGCAGTACTGGCACCCCCGGGACGCCCTGAGCGCGACCGAGCTGGTGGGGGTGCCGGAATTCTGCGCAGGCGCTTATCGCTGGCCCAGTTTCCCCTATCCCGCCTCGGACCGGGACGAAGACTATCCCGTGCAGGCCCAGGCTCGGCACGGACAGTACTGGCAGGACGGACGCGTGCAGCTCGATGGTGCGGTGACCGTCACCCAGGGCAACCGCAGCATTGCGGCCGAGTCTGTTGCCATGGACCACCGTACCCGCATCGGTACGGTGGATGCGGGTGTGCTGGTCGAGGAACCTGCTCTGATCCTCCAGGGGCAGCAGGCGAGCGTGAACCTCGACAACAAAGCGGTGAATTTCCAGGACGTGGAATTTCTGCTCATTGAACCGGAATTCCGGGGTGTGGCGGAGGAAGTGGATCGGGACGAACTCGGCACGCTGCAGATCGACAGACTCTCATTCACCCGCTGTGATCCCTACAACAACAACTGGCGGGTGACGGCCAGATCCTTCGAAGTCAAGGAAGGGGCCATTTACGGGGTCGCCAGAGACGCGGTGCTGCGGGTGAAGGATGTGCCCGTTTTCTACACCCCCTACCTGAGCATTCCGGTGACCGATGAGCGCAAGTCCGGCTGGCTGTTTCCGACCTTGGGCTTTTCGGATCAGAACGGCATTGAATTTGCACCGCCCTATTATCTGAACCTCGCACCCAACTACGATGCAACCGTCGTGCCCCGCTATCTGGAGAAGCGGGGTATGGGAGTGGATGCGGAGTTCCGCCACCGTTCTGCCTGGCAGAAGACGTCGCTCTATGGCGCCTGGCTGCCATCGGACGATGAGTACGATGGTACCTACGACAGAAGCGACTACGACGACCTGCTGCAGACGGGTGCGGCAACAGAGCCCTTCCAGCCGGCCGACCGCTGGCTGTATGCGATGTTCCACGAGGGCGATGTCGGGAATTTTCACACGACCGTGAACTACACGGCTGTCAGTGACCGGGACTACTTCCGCAATCTGGGTACCGAACTCGATGTCCGCTCGCGCCTCGAACTGGAGCGCAGAGGCGAAGTTCTCTACAGCAACGAAGGGCTGGACGTGCGCCTGTGGGCACAGCGCTTCGACCGGCTCGATGAGGTGACCGTTGATCCGTATCAGCGGCTGCCCGAGCTGGCGGTCAATTATCTGGGTGATGCGCCGCTCGGCCTGGAATGGAGCCTGGGTGCGTCGGCCGCAAGTTTCACCCGGGACAACGACGATCTGACCGGTGCGGCACGGGTCGTCGGTGATCGTTACCACATGGAGCCCCGCCTCAGGTTACCCCTGAGCCGATCCTGGGGATTTCTGAACCTGACCGGCGGTTACCGCTACACCCGCTACCAGCTCAATGATGTGGAACCCGACGTCGACAAGGATCCGGTGCGGAAAATCGGCCTCGGCAGTGTCGATACCGGGCTGTACTTCGAGCGGGATCTGATCAGGGGGGGTGCCAGCCTGGTGCATACGCTGGAACCGCGGGTGTTTTATCTCTACCAGCAGTATGAGGATCAGGACGACCTGCCCCAGTTTGATGTCAGTGAGCTGACCTTCCGCTATGACCAGCTGTACCGGGACAACCGGTTCAGCGGCATCGACCGGATCGGTGATGCCGACCAGGTCTCCCTCGGACTCACCAGCCGACTGCTGCGGGCGGATACCGGCGCAGAGCTGGTACGCGCCAGCATCGGCCAGATTCAGTATTTCAAGGACCGTCGAGTCACCACCTCGGGCACCCAGAGTTCCCGCGATCTCAACAGCAGCTCCCAGTACGCGGCCGAACTGACCGGCTACCGGGGGCCCTGGGCCCTGGGTGGCGACCTGATGTGGGACCCTCATGAAAAGTATGTCACCGAGGCGGGCGGCTTCCTGCGCTATCTGTCGGACAATGACCATATCGTGCACCTCGGCTACCGGTATCAGCGGCTGTCTGACGTGGATCAGACCGATGTGGGTTTCACCTGGCCGATCAGTCGGCGCTACGCCCTGGTCGGACGCTGGAACTACGACCTCAACAGCGGTCGAACCATTGAGGGTCTCGGTGGAATCGAGTACAACGACTGCTGCTGGAAGATCAGGGTCATCGGCCGGCACTACCTCAACACCCCATCTGCCGCTGAATTCGATGTCGCCGAGACCAGCTTCGGCGTCTATCTGCAGGTGGTCTTCAAGGGTCTGGCCGGCATAGGCGGTCAGGTCGAGTCCCTGCTGGCGAAGAGCCTGCCGGGTTACAGCGCGGAGAATTAGATGATCAGCCGGAAACTTTCGACACTGGCGCTTGCACTGGGGCTGCTGAACCTGCTCCCGGCCGCTGCCGTGCGGGCCGAATACCGGGAGCTGGATGGCATCGTGGCCGTGGTCGAAGACGATGTGGTGCTCGCCTCGGAGCTGCTGGAACGCCTGGACATGGTGCGTGCTCAGTTCGCGTCGAACAATTCCCAGATGCCGCCGAACGAATACCTGGTCAGTCAGGTGATGGAGCGTCTGATCATCGAGAGCCTGCAGATCCAGGAAGCGGATCGCCGCGGTGTGCTCATCGACGATGAAACCCTTACCCGTGCAGTGAACGGCTTCGCCTCCCAGAACAACATGACGATCGAACAGTTCGCCCAGGCACTCGCCAGCGATGGGCGCAGTTACACGGAATTCCGGGAGCAGATCCGCAAGGAGATGGTGATGCAGCGTCTGCAGCGCGCCATCGTGAATCGGCGCATCACCATCACGGACCAGGACATCACCGATCTGCTCAATTCTCCCTACTATCAGGAACTTCTCTCGGATGAGTTCCGGGTCGGCCACATCCTTCTGGAAATAGACCCGGATGCAGATGCTGCTGCGCAGAAAGCAGCGGAGGACGGCGCCATCGAACTGGTCAGGCGGCTGCGGGATGGTGCCGATTTTGCCCAGATGGCTGTGGAGTACTCCAAGGGCAGCAACGCGCTGGAAGGTGGAGATCTGGGCTGGCGCAAGGCGGCGGAACTGCCGAGTCTGTTCGCGGAGTACGTGATCAAGATGGAGGTCGGTGAAGTCTCTCCACCGATCGCAAGCGGCAGTGGTCTGCATATCGTGAAACTGCTGGAGCAGCGCGGGGCAGGTGTCCAGACTGAGCAGCAGAGTCTGTTGCGGCACATTCTGGTGCAGTCTTCAGCGATCCGGACCGAGGCAGAGACGGAAGCACTCATCCGCAGTCTCTATGATCGGGTGCTTGCGGGCGAAGACTTTGCGGAGCTTGCCATCGAATATTCTCAGGATCCGGGCAGTGCGCTCAATGGCGGCAGTCTGGGCTGGACATCGGGTAATGAGTTCGTACCGGAGTTTCAGCGTGCCCTTGCCGATACACCGACCAAATCCGTGAGCCCGCCGTTCCGCTCGAACTACGGCTGGCACATCCTCGAAGTGCAGGATCGCCGTGAGCAGGACATGAGCGAAGCGACGCGTAAGGATATGGCGCTGCAGATACTCCACACCCGCCGTTTCGAAGAGGAAACGGAGAAGTGGCTGAAGGAACTCAGAGACGAGGCCTTTGTCGAGATTCGAATCTGACACCAGTGGTCCAGCGGACACACTCCGGGAAAACATGGGACAGCGCACGCGGCTCGCCATCACCTCCGGAGAACCGGCGGGAGTAGGCCCGGATCTGCTGGTCGCTCTCGCTCAGCGCACGCGGCGCGCTCAGTGGCTGGTATTCGGTGATGCGGACCTGCTGCGTCGTGCTGCAGCGAGACTGAAGCTGCCACTCGAGATTGACGCGGACGTCGAAAACCCCAGCAGGGATCCCGCCGTGCTGACCGTGCATCACCTGGCCCTGCCGGTGCGTGAGCGGCCCGGGGTGCTGGATGTGAACAATGCCGGCTATGTGGTGCGGATGCTGGAAGCTGCGACGGATCACTGCGTGGCAGGCAGCTGCCAGGCGCTGGTGACCGCCCCTGTGCAGAAATCCATCATCAATGAGGCGGGTATCCCGTTTACCGGCCACACCGAGTTTTTCCGTGATCGGGCCGGTGTCAGCGATGTGGTAATGCTGCTGGTCGCCGGCAACCTCCGGGTGGCGCTGGCTACGACCCATGTCCCCCTGAAGGATGTTGCCGCCGCACTCACGCGCGAGGTACTGACGCAGACGCTGGAGATTCTGCTGCGCGGGCTGGAGGGGAGTTTCGGGATCCGCAGGCCCAGAGTTCTGGTGGCGGGACTGAATCCTCATGCGGGTGAAGGCGGACACCTCGGCAGGGAAGAAATCGACACGATTACGCCCGTGCTCGATGCTTTCCGGGCGCGCGGCGCACGGCTGCGGGGTCCCCTGCCGGCAGACACCCTGTTCACCCCCCGGCAGCTGGCCGGTGCCGATGCGGTCCTGGCCATGTATCACGATCAGGGGCTGCCGGTTCTCAAGTACCAGGGTTTTGGCGAGGCGGTGAATGTGACGCTGGGCCTGCCCTTTGTGCGGACCTCAGTCGATCACGGCACCGCGCTTGACCTCGCCGGCACTGGCAGGGCAGACAGCGGCAGCCTGCAGGCGGCGCTCGATCTCGCAGAACGGCTGGTCATGAATCCGCCGGCACCGTCCGGCCGGGGTGGATGAAACACTTCGCGCGAAAACGCTTCGGCCAGCACTTTCTCGAAGACGAGGGTGTGCTCCAGCAGATCGGGAGCGCAGTACGTCCCCGCGCCGATGACCAGCTTCTCGAAATCGGCCCCGGGCATGGAGCGCTGACGGCTCAGCTTTTCGGCAGCAGCCGACGCTACCAGGCTGTGGAGATCGATCGGGATCTGATCGCCCCGCTGCTGGCACGCTTCCACGGCATCGAGCTGCACAGCGCGGACATTCTGAAAGTAGACGTGGACAGGTTGCTCGACCCGCCAGGCTGGCGCATCGTCGGCAATCTGCCCTACAACATCACCACCCCGCTGCTGATGAAGCTGTTCGAGAGCATCGGTGCCATCACCGACATGCACTTCATGGTGCAGAGGGAGCTTGGCGCCCGTCTGGCTGCCGAGCCGGGTACCAAGGCCTGGGGGCGGCTGACCGTCATCACCCAGTATCACTGCGAAGTGGAGGCGCTGTTCGATGTGCCGCCGGAAGCCTTCGTCCCGCCGCCTAAAGTGCATTCCCAGGTCCTGCGCCTGGTGCCGCGGTCCTCTCCGCAGCAGGTGGATGTCCACGCCCTGGGTCAGGTCCTGCGGGTTGCATTTTCCGGCCGTCGCAAACGTATTGCGAACGCTCTCAAGCGTTTCGAGGTCGACTGGGACCGGGCGGGAGTGGACGCGGGTGCGCGAGCCGATCAGCTCAGCGTGCAACAATACGTGGACATCACCAATGTGGTGGCGTCGTCCCCGGGAGAGCGATGAATGACGCAGATATCGATCGACGTGCAACCGCGCTACATCGAGGCAGAATCCGATCCGGATCAGCAGCGCTTCGTCTTCGCCTATACCATCACGATCGCCAACGAAGGCAGCTCGCCGGCCCGTCTGCTCAACCGCCGGTGGCTGATCACCGATGCGGATGGCGGCGTGGAGGAGGTCAAGGGCGCGGGCGTGGTCGGCAAGCGGCCGCGCCTCGAACCGGGTGAGCGATTCCGCTACACCAGTGCGGCCATTCTCAAGACACCCGTGGGCAGCATGCAAGGACATTACGAGTTCGAGCGGGACGACGGGACCCTGTTTCTTGCGGACATTCCTGCTTTTTCACTTTCCATCCCGTCACTTTCCATGCCGAGGATCGTGCACTGACCCGGGCGGCGGCTGTTTCCGGGGCCGCGTAGCGTGACCACCTACGCGATAGGAGACGTGCAGGGCTGCTATGGCGAGCTGTGTGCGCTGCTGGAGCGGATCGCTTTCGATCCTGCCCAGGATCGACTCTGGCTGGTCGGTGATCTGATAAACAGGGGTCACCAGAACCTCGAGGTGTTGCGGCTGATCATGTCGTTTGGTCAGTCAGCCGTGACTGTGCTGGGCAACCACGACCTCCATTTTCTGGCGATCTGTCTCGGCGGCCACAAGGCCAATCGAGGCGATACATTTCAGGACGTGCTTGCTGCGCCCGACTGCGATGCGATTGCCCGCTGGTACCGGCGGCAACCTCTGCTGCTGGTGGATGCCGATCTCGGATATGCGATGGTGCATGCCGGTATACCCCCCATGTGGGGTCTGGAGGCAGCGTACGGATATGCGCAGGAAGTGGAGATGGTGCTGCGCTCAGACGCGCACCGGAGCTATTTCGAGGGCATGTACGGCAACAGGCCGGCCAGATGGCGGGATGATCTTACCGGCATGGATCGCTGGCGGCTGATCACCAACTACCTCACTCGAATGCGCCTGCTGCACGCGGATGGTGCTCTGGATTTCTCTCACAAAGGCGGGCTGGCCGAGGCGCCGGCGGGGCTGATTCCCTGGTTTGAGCTGCGGGCGGCTGCTCCGCTGGGAATAAAACTTCTGTTCGGGCACTGGGCGGCCATCGAGGGTCAGACGGGCCATGCGGATCTGATCGGTCTCGATACCGGCTGTGTCTGGGGACGATCGCTCACCGCACTGTGTCTCGAGACCGGTGAATACACAGAAGTCCAGGCGATCGAGCGTCATTCCACATAGCCGTTGCCTGATTCCGGCATCCGCTGCCGCCCCTGCGACCGCTGGTAGCACAGATCCTACCGTCCGACCATCCGACCGGCACTCCTTCTTGCGAAACTGTGATTCACATCTAGGATCCAATGTAGAAGCGTTAGTAGCTTCAAGCTTCGGACAACCGGAAGCAGCAAAGGAGAGCTGGCCATGGGAGTATTCGAACACTATCAGCATCGTTATGACGCTGCGCTGGAAGAGGAGCTTTCGCTCACGGAGTATCTGGATCTCTGCAGGCAGGACCCCAGCGTCTATGCCACCGCCTCGGAACGACTTCTGCTCGCCATCGGAGAGCCGGAGTTCGTAGACACCTCAAAAGATTCCCGGCTCTCGAGAATCTTTTCCAACAAGATCATCAAACGCTACCCCGCCTTCGGCGAGTTCTACGGCATGGAAGAATGCATCGAGCAGATCGTCTCGTTCTTCCGCCATGCGGCGCAGGGCCTCGAAGAGCGCAAGCAGATCCTGTATCTGCTGGGTCCGGTGGGCGGCGGCAAGAGTTCGCTGGCGGAGAAGCTCAAGTCGCTGATGCAGCGCACGCCGTTCTACGCGTTGAAAGGCTCGCCGGTAAACGAATCGCCGCTCGGGCTGTTCGATCCGCTGGAGGACAGCGCCATCCTCGAAGAGGAGTACGGTATTCCCAGCCGCTACATCCGCGGTGTGATGTCACCCTGGGCGGCCAAACGCCTGAAAGAGATGGGCGGAGACATCACCCAGTTCCGGGTGGTGAAGAAGTTGCCGTCGATTCTCGATCAGGTGGCGGTCGCGAAGACCGAGCCGGGCGATGAAAACAACCAGGACATCTCCGCGCTGGTAGGCAAGGTGGATATCCGCAAGCTCGAAGATTTCGAGCAGAACGATCCGGATGCCTACAGTTTCTCCGGCGGCCTCTGCAAGGCAAACCAGGGCATGCTCGAATTCGTGGAGATGTTCAAGGCGCCGATCAAGGTGCTGCATCCGCTGCTGACAGCAACCCAGGAAGGCAACTACAACGGTACCGAAGCCATCGGAGCGATTCCTTTCGACGGCATCATTCTGGCGCATTCCAACGAATCCGAATGGCAGACGTTCCGCAACAACAAGAACAACGAAGCCTTCATCGACCGTGTCTACATTGTGAAGGTGCCGTACTGTCTGAGAGTGAGCGAAGAGATCAAAATCTATCAGAAACTGATCTCCGACAGTTCTCTGCATGCGGCACCCTGTGCGCCTGATACGCTGCGCATGCTGGCCCAGTACTCGGTGCTTTCCCGTTTGAAAGAACCCGAAAATTCCAGCGTGTACTCGAAAATGCGCGTCTACGACGGTGAAAACCTCAAAGACACCGACCCGAAGGCGAAGAGCATTCAGGAATACCGGGACGGCGCCGGAGTTGCGGAAGGCATGAGCGGGCAGTCCACCCGTTTCGCGTTCAAGATTCTCTCCAAAGTGTTCAATTTCGATGCCACCGAAGTGGCCGCAAATCCGGTCCATCTGATGTACGTGCTCGAACAGCAGATCGAGCAGGAACAGTACGATCAGGAGACCCGGGATCGCCTGCTGCGTTACATCAAGGAGTTCCTGTCGCCGAAGTACGTGGAGTTCATCGGCAAGGAAATCCAGACTGCCTATCTCGAGTCCTACTCGGAGTACGGGCAGAACATCTTCGACCGCTACGTCACCTATGCGGACTTCTGGATTCAGGATCAGGAGTATCGGGATCCGGAGACCGGAGACATTCTCAACCGGGCGACACTGAACGAGGAACTGGAGAAGATCGAAAAGCCTGCCGGTATCAGCAATCCGAAGGATTTCCGTAATGAGATCGTGAACTTCGTGCTGCGGGCGAGGGCCAACAACAACGGCCACAATCCCTCCTGGCTGAGCTACGAGAAGCTGCGCACGGTGATCGAGAAGAAGATGTTTTCGAACACGGAGGATCTGTTGCCGGTCATCTCTTTCAACGCCAAGTCCTCCAGCGACGATCAGCGCAAGCACGATGATTTCGTGGCCCGCATGGTGCGCCGCGGCTACACGGAAAAGCAGGTGCGGCTGCTGGCGGAATGGTATCTGAGAGTGCGCAAGTCGCAATGATCGATACATGACGGAGGGGTGTCGTGTCGTACATCATCGATCGCAGACTGAATGCGAAAAACAAGAGCACGGTTAATCGTCAGCGCTTCCTGGACCGATACCGGAAGCGCATCAAGGAGGCGGTGACCGAGGCGGTATCCAAACGCTCCATAACCGATATGGATCGCGGCGAAGAAGTCGTGATTCCCGCAGACGACCTGTCTGAGCCGGTTTTTCAGCACGGCTCAGGCGGAAATCGCAGCGTCGTCCATCCCGGCAACAGGGAGTTCGTGGCCGGAGACCGGATCAAGCGTCCGGAAGGCGGCGGTGGTGGAGGTGCAGGTGGAGAGGCGGCCAATTCCGGGGAAGGTATGGACGAGTTTGCCTTTCAGATCTCCCAGGAGGAGTTCCTGGAGTTCCTCTTCGACGACCTGGCCCTGCCGAATCTCACCAAACGCCATCTCAAGGGAAACCACAGTTTCAAATACGAGCATGCGGGTTTCAGCACGGACGGTGTGCCGGCGAAACTCTCGGTGCTGCGATCATTGCGGGCATCCAAGGCGCGCCGCATAGCCCTGTCCGGCGAGTCCCGGAAGCTGCTCGCTGCCGCCGAAGAAAAACTCGCGGAAGCAGCCCGGGATGGTGACGAACTGTCCGTGTACCGGCTGCGCGAGGAAATCGGCAAACTGGAACGGCGGATCGCCAGGGTGCCCTTTCTGGACACCAACGATCTGCGCTATCACCTGCATCTGAAGAAGCCGCTGCCGACCTCCCAGGCGGTGATGTTCTGTCTGATGGATGTGTCAGGATCCATGGATCAGCAGATCAAGGACATGGCGAAGCGCTTTTACCTGCTGCTGTACATGTTCCTGAAGCGGCACTATCAGCGTACCGAAGTTGTCTTCATCCGGCATCACACAGTAGCCAAGGAGGTGGACGAGCAGGAGTTCTTCTACTCCCGGGAAACCGGCGGGACCGTGGTGTCGAGCGCTCTGAAGCTCATGCACGAGGTGATCGAGAAAAAGTATTCGCCGAATCAGTGGAACATCTATGGCGCCCAGGCCTCAGACGGCGACAACTGGAACGACGATTCTCCGGTCTGCAGAAAGGTCCTGGAAGAACAGCTGCTGCCGCTGGTGCAGTACTTCGCTTATGTGGAAATCACCCAGCGCAGCCACCAGGCGCTGTGGCGCGAATACGAAGAGGTCGCGAAGAAATTTCCGAATACCTTTGCCCAGAGACAGATCATGACGCCGGGCGACATCTTTCCCGTGTTCCACGATCTCTTTCAGAAGAGGGATGCAGCATGAGCGGAAACAGGGCGCGGACCCGACAGCCGCTCTCGGAAGGCAGCGACTGGAACTTTGAGCTCATCGGCGACTACGACCGTGAAATCGGCCGTATTGCGGAAGGCTTCGGACTGGATACTTATCCCAATCAGATCGAAATCATCCGCTCGGATCAGATGATGGATGCCTATGCCTCGATCGGAATGCCCCTGGGCTACAGCCACTGGTCTTTCGGTAAGCAGTTCGTGGAAGTGCAGCGCAACTATCAGCGGGGCGTGATGGGTCTTGCTTACGAAATTGTCATCAACTCGAATCCCTGTATCAGCTACCTGATGGAAGAAAACAGTATGACCATGCAGGCACTGGTGATCGCCCATGCCTGCTACGGACACAATTCCTTTTTCAAAGGCAATTATCTGTTCAGGAGCTGGACGGATGCGGGCGCCATCATCGACTACCTGCTGTTTGCGCGGAACTACATCCGCTCCTGCGAAGAAAGACATGGCGTGAAGGCGGTGGAAGAGATACTCGATTCCTGCCATGCACTGATGAGCTATGGTGTGGATCGCTACAAGCGGCCCTATCCGATCTCGGCTGAGGAAGAGAAGCGGCGTCAGGCTGAGCGCGCGGAATACGTGCAGCGCACCATCAACGATCTGTGGCGCACACTGCCCCGGGCACAGGAGATGGACCGGGACGAAACCCCCTGTTTTCCCTGCGAGCCCCAGGAAAACCTGCTCTACTTTGTCGAGAAGAATGCGCCCCTGCTCGAACCCTGGCAGCGGGAAATTATCCGCATCGTGCGCAAGATCGCCCAGTACTTTTATCCCCAGCGCCAGACTCAGGTGATGAACGAAGGCTGGGCGTCGTTCTGGCACTACACGCTGCTCAATCAGCTCTATGACGAAGGTCTGGTCACAGACGGCTTCATGATGGAGTTTCTGGCGTCCCACACGGCGGTGCTGTTTCAGCCGGGATTCGATCATCCCGGCTACCGCGGAGTGAATCCCTACGCACTCGGCTTTGCCATCTACGCCGATCTCAAGCGCATGTGCATGGAACCGACCGCAGAGGATCGCGAATGGTTCCCTGACATCGCGGGCGGCAACTGGCAGAGGGTGCTGCACGGCGCGATGCGCGATTTCAAGGACGAGTCCTTCATCCAGCAGTTTCTGTCTCCCCGGGTGATGCGCGAACTGCGGTTGTTCGGGGTCGTCGATGACGACGAGGCCCCGGAAATCGAAGTAGCGGCCATTCATGACAACGGCGGCTACCGGCGGGTGCGGGAGCTGCTGGCCAGTCAATACAATCTGGGCGATCGGGAACCGAACATTCAGGTGGTGAAGGTGGATCTGAACGGCGATCGCAGTCTCACGCTGCGTCACACTCGGCATGCCCGACGTCCACTCGGGGATTCAGCGACCGAGGTGCTCAAACACCTGCATCGGCTCTGGGGCTTTCCCGTACATCTGGAATCCGTCTGGCAGGACAGCGTGGTGGCCTCTGCCAGTTGTCCACCGGAAGAAGCGGCCGCCTGAGTCCCGGCTGCCGTCGGTGCAAGGCAGCGGGATTCTGCCAGGAAGCCTGCGATCCAGTATCCTGCCCGGCCGATCTGTTGAAATTGCAGCGCCCATGGAAATCTACCTGGTTGGTGGAGCGATACGCGACCGGCTGCTCGGTCTGCCTGTGAAGGAACGGGACTGGGTGGTTGTGGGTGGCAGTGTGGCGGCTATGGAGGATCAGGGTTACCGGCAGGTAGGCCGGGATTTTCCGGTCTTTCTGCACCCTGAAACCGGTGAGGAGTACGCGCTGGCCCGTACTGAGCGACGCAGCGGGCCGGGCCATCGCGGATTTGCGGTACACGCGGGCGCGGAGGTGACACTCGAGCAGGATCTTCTGCGCCGGGATCTCACGGTAAACGCCATGGCCGAAGCGGCTGACGGTCAGTTGATCGATCCCTTCGGCGGTCAGGCGGATCTGGAAGCACGGATACTGCGTCATGTCTCACCAGCCTTCGCAGAGGATCCCTTGCGGGTGTTCCGGGTGGCCCGATTCGCGGCAAAACTCACGGACTTCCAAGTTGCACCGGAAACGCTCGAACTGATGCGGGAGATCGCGGCAGAACACCGGCTCAGCGAACTGTCCGCGGAGCGGGTCTGGATCGAACTCGAAAAGGCGCTGGCTGCCGATGCACCCGGGCGTTTCTTCGAGGTGCTGCAGCAGGCTGACGCACTGTTCCCCTGGTTTGCCGAGTTTGCCCGGGTGTTGCCCGTGGTGCCGGTGTCCCTCGCCGGCATCGAGCAGCGTTATGCAGCGATGACGGCGGTGCTGGAACCGGATGCCTGCAGCGCATTCGGCGAGCGGATCAAGGCGCCGCGTCGACACTGTGCCCTTGCGCTTGCCGTGCTGCAGTACCGGGATGTGCTGACCTGCTGGCGTGACAGTCCGGCGGAAGACGTTTACCAGGCACTGGTTTCGGTTCGTGGATTCAATCCGGACTCAGTCCTCGCTGCGCTGCTCGAAGTTCTGGAGATGCTCCACGACGTGGATCTGGCGGATCTGCTCCAGGCTGTGCGTGACGTGACGCGGACGGTGACTGCCGGGCCGCTGCGCAGCCGCGGTCTTGCGGGTGCGGCGCTGGGCGCTGCCCTGGCGCGGGCGCGAATCGATGCGATTGCGGCACTGCAGCGCACACCGATGGCCTGACGCTCCGAACGGGTGCCCCTCAGCGCTGTGTTTCGAGGGTGGGTATGAACCGGGGCTGGGGCCGCTTACCCAGTGCCTGTTCCAGAACCCAGGCCATCTGGATGATCTGCTGATCCGTGTCGGCGAGCCCGGTGAATGCCACGGCAATCGGCAGCCCGGCAACCAGTCCCGCCGGAATTGCCACACTCGGATAACCGGTGACCGCAGCCACATAGGCGGTGCCACCGAAACTGTAGCGATCACCGGCAACCCAGTCGATTTTCCAGGCCGGCCCGTTGACCGGATGGAAGAGCGCGTCGATCTGAAGATCCTGGAACAGTCCGTTCACCGCATCGCGCAGCGCCTGCTGACTGGCCTGCAGCGCGGTGATGTAGGTGTCCGAGGTCAGATCTCCCCGTGCCTCGGCTTCGAGAAAGACGCTCTGGCCGAAGATCGGCATCACCCGGTCTCTGTGGGTATCGTTGTAGAGGATCAGATCCGCGAGATTGCCGAGACCGGCTGGCCGTCCCTGCTGCTGGAGGTAGTCGGCGATTCCGGCTTTGAATTCGTGCAGCAGGACTTCGAACTCGGCATCGCGCGCATCGTCCGAGCGCGTCAGCGTCACCGGATCGACGATTTCCGCGCCGAGTTCAACAAGCTGGTCCACGGCGCTCTGGTAGACATTCTCCAGTTGCGGGAAGGTTCCGACACCGAAGTATTCCCGCAGCACGCCGATGCGCAGACCGTCGAGGCGGAGTTTGCCGGTGTCCGGCAGAAAACCCGGGGTAGGCAGTGAGTGTGCGGCCGGGTCCCCAGGGTCTGCAGCGGCCAGGGTTTCCAGCAGCAGGGCGGCGCTCAACACGTCAGCGGCCATGGGTCCCGCGGTGTCCTGGGAGATCGCGATCGGAATGATGCCGCCACGACTCACCAGGCCGAGCGTCGGTTTGATCCCGACGATGCCGTTGATCCCCGCAGGGCAGACGATGGAGCCATCGGTCTCGGTACCGACAGCCAGCGGCGCCAGATCTGCCGCGATGGCGACGGCCGATCCACTCGAGGACCCGCAGGGGTTGCGATCCAGCACGAAGGGGTTACGGGTCTGTCCGCCGAGGCTGCTCCAGCCGCTTGACGCGTTGTCGTCGCGGAAGTTGGCCCACTCACTGAGATTGGTTTTTGCCAGGATGATGGCGCCCGCCTCGCGCAGGCGCGACACCAGGAAGGCGTCCCGGTTGGCGTGATGGTCCGCCAGAGCGATGCTCCCGGCGCTGGTGGCCATGGCATCGGCGGTGTCGATGTTGGCCTTCAGCACCACGGGCACGCCGTGCAGCGGCCCCACGGGGCCATTCTGCGCAAAGCGCCCATCCAGTGCTTCTGCAAGCGCCCGCGCGTCGGGATTGATTTCGATGATCGCGTGCAGTTGCGGGCCGGCATCGTCCAGCGACTCGATCCTGTTCAGGTACGCGGCGGTGACCTCCGCAGCACGCAGTTCTCCGCTGGCAAGGGCGTCGCGCAATGCAAGCGCACTGCGGCCGGTGATGGCAGCGCCAATGCTGCGCAGGTCGACGCTGGCAGAGACTGCTGCGGAGTCCGGACTTGCCGGGGGTGTGGCCGGCGGTTGCGGACCGCATCCGGCAACCAGCGCGAGCAGAAGCGACAGGGTGAAGATACGGCAGACGCGGGAAGTGGTGTTTTTCATGGTTTCCGGCTTCGTTCGATGGCTACGCCGACCGAGGCCGCCTGGCTCAGTGCGGCCGGCTTGCGGACCCTGATGCGGACGGCGGGCAGGGTGTGCTGCTCGAGCAGGTGAGTGGCGATTGCCTCTGCGAGCGCTTCAATGAGTTGAAACTTCCCGGATTCTGCCAGCGCCTCGATGTCGGCGGCGACCCGGGCGTAGTCGATCGTGAGGTTGAGGTCGTCGGCTTCGCCGGCGCGCTTCAGGCTGGTGAGGAGTTCGACGCAGATGAGCAGTTTCTGTCGTACTGAGCGCTCCCAGTCGTGTACTCCGATTACACAGTGTACCTGCAGATCGTCGATGAGGATTCGATCCACAGCCATCCGCCCGCGCTCAGGAGTTGACCGGTGCCGCTGTTGCGACCACTGCCGGACCGCCTACCTCGGTCAGTTCCGCCATGGGCCAGCGTGGCCGGACCCGCACGGCCAGTTCGTCCCCTTCTCCCGCTGCCAGTCGCAGGTATCCAGCGAAGGCGATCATTGCGCCATTGTCCGTGCACAGCCGCAGGGAAGGGTAGAAGACGCGGGCATCGAGCCGGGCTTCGAGCTGAGCGCGCAGCCGCAGATTCGCGCTCACACCACCGGCAATCAGGAGCTGATGGTTGCCGGTTGCCTCCAGCGCGCGCTGGCACTTGATGACGATGGTGTCGACCACCGCCTCCTCGAAGGCTCTGGCGATGTCCGCCCGGTCCCGGTCATCCAGGGGTGCGTGGGCGGCCACCGTGTTCAGCGTGAAGGTTTTCAGACCGCTGAAGCTGAAGTCGAGGCCCGGACGGTCGGTCATGGGTCGCGGGAAACGGAAGCGCTGCGGATCGCCGGTGGTCGCGCAGCGGGCCAGGTGCGGACCGCCCGGGTAGGGGAGATCGAGCATTTTGGCGGCCTTGTCAAAGGCTTCCCCGGCAGCGTCGTCGACGCTTTCGCCGAGCAGGGTATATGCGCCGATGCCGTCCACCTGCACCAGCTGGGTATGGCCGCCGGAGACCAGCAGGGCGACAAAGGGCAGCTCGGGTCGCTCGGCTTCGATCAGCGGGGCGAGCAGGTGGGCCTCCATGTGATGCACGCCGATTCCGGGGATACCCAGCATCCAGGCCAGGCTGCGGCCAAAACCGGCACCGACCATGAGCGCCCCGGCAAGGCCGGGACCGCTGGTATAGGCCACACCCGTCAGATCGCCAAGGGTCGCATCTGCCTGCTCGAGAACCTGGCGAACCAGAGGCACGAGTTTGCGGATATGGTCCCGGGAGGCCAGCTCCGGGACAACGCCCCCGAAGGGCGCATGAATTCCCACCTGGGAGTGCAGAACGTCCGCGAGCAGGCCCCGGGCGCCGTCATAGAGGGCGATTCCGGTTTCATCGCAGGAGGTCTCGATACCCAGCACAAGCATCGCGGGATCATACCGGTTTGGCGGAGCCGTTAGCACTTCGAAACCGGGCAGAGCCGGTTGCCGCGAAAACCCGGAAACGGCCCTTTGCAATCTGGTACGGCTCTTGAGTAGAATTCGCGCCCGTTTTCCAATCGGATTGTCTCGACAAGAAACTTCTTATGCCCATCGTTAAAGTCAAAGAGAATGAGCCCTTCGATGTCGCTCTGCGTCGCTTCAAGCGTTCCTGCGAAAAAGCCGGCGTGCTCTCAGAGGTGCGTCGTCGCGAGTTCTATGAGAAGCCGACCTCGGTGCGTAAGCGCAAGGCGGCCGCGGCGGTGAAGCGACACATGAAGAAGCTCCAGCGCGAATCGCGAAGATTCGAGAAAACATTCTGATGACCCGCCACGGCGGCTCGTCGACGGGCCGCCGCAGGCGGTCCGGCGTCGTCCGGGCCGCCCAGGGCCGGTGCAGGCTCCCGGGAGCCGATCGATGACCGACCTGAAAACCCGCATCCTCGATGCCACCAAAGCTGCCATGAAAGCCCGCGACAAGGTGCGCGTGGGCACGCTGCGCCTGGTCAATGCGGAAATGAAACGCCTCGAAGTCGACGAGCGCAGGGAGCTGACCGACGCGGACGTGATCGCGGTGCTGACCCGGATGCTCAAGCAGCGCAACGATTCTCTGAGTCAGTTCACCAGTGCGGGTCGTTCGGATCTGGCGGATCAGGAAGCGTACGAGATCTCCGTGATCGAGTCCTTCATGCCGGAACCCCTGAACGAGGCGGAACTGGACGAACTGGTAACTGCGGCCATTGCGGCAACCGGCGCAGCCTCGGTCAGGGACATGGGGAAAGTCATGGCACAGATCAAAGAAGCCGCCGCCGGACGTGCCGATATGGGCGCAGTCAGCGCTCTGGTGAAAGCACGTCTGGGCTGAGCGGATCCTTCCCTGCGCCGGTCAGCAGTTGCCGCGTTCTCCCTGACACAGCCACTCATAATCCGCTTGCAAACTGTCACAGGCACAAGGTCCGGTTCGTCGTGCGATTACGGTATGTTGGCACCGTGACCGTTGTCCAACCGGAGATGCCATGCGTCTGATTCCCGTGATCCTGGCCGGTGGCACCGGCAGCCGCCTGTGGCCCCTGTCCAGGGCGCTGTTTCCCAAACAGTTCCACGCGCTGCTGTCGGATCAGTCCATGCTGCAGCAGACCCTGTCCCGGGCAGCCAGTGTCTGCGCCGAAGCACCCGTCATCGTCTGCAACGAAGAACATCGCTTTCTGGTGGCGGAGCAGTGCCGCGCGCTGGGCAGTCGCTGGTCCCATCTGATACTCGAGCCGGAAGGTAGAAATACTGCGCCGGCTATCGCGCTCGCTGCTCATGCCTGCCGAGCGGTTGCGGACGATGCATTGATGCTCGTCCTGCCGTCCGATCACCTCATTCGTGAACCGGAAGCCTTCGCTGCGGCGGTGGCTCAGGCGCAGCAGGCGGCGGAGCAGGGGGGGCTGGTCACCTTCGGTATCAAGCCGGTCCGTGCTGAGACAGGTTACGGCTACATCGAGACGGCAGCGCCGGATTGCGCCCGGGAATCCGGCACAGCGGTTGCCGTCCGGTCCTTTGTCGAGAAACCGGATCAGGCGCGCGCTGAGGAATATCTCGCCAGCGGCGCTTATCTCTGGAACTCGGGCATGTTTCTACTGGGTGCCGGTGCCTATCTCCAGGAACTCGAACGACATAACCCGGATCTCGCGGCGGCTGTGCAGACTGCGTTCGGCGAAGGCAGTGTGGACCTGGATTTTTTCAGACCCGGCAGAAGCTTCCTCAATGCTCCGTCGATCTCGATCGACTACGCGGTGATGGAGAAAACCGATCGCGCCATGGTGGTGCCGGTGAGTTGTGGCTGGAGCGATGTGGGCTCCTGGTCCGCGATGTGGGAAGCTTCCGAGCAGGATGAGGCGGGCAATCATTTCCAGGGCGATGTGCTGGCAGTGGGGACCACCGGTTCCTACGTTCGGGCTGAGGATCGACTGGTAGGCACGGTGGGCGTGTCGAATCTGGTGGTGGTGGAGACCGCCGACGCCGTGCTCATCGCGGACAAGGATCAGGTTCAGGACGTGAAACTTCTGGTGGATCGACTGAAAGCCTCTGCCCGGGAGGAGTTTGTCAGTCATCGGGAGGTGTTCCGCCCCTGGGGCAGCTTCGAGGCGGTCGGTCAGGGTGAGCGTTATCAGGTCAAGCGCATTAAAGTGAAACCCGGGGAACGGCTGTCCCTGCAGATGCACCACCATCGGGCCGAGCACTGGATCGTGGTCAGAGGCACAGCGGAGGTCACCCGGGGCGAAGAGACGCTCACGCTGACGGAGAACGAAAGCACCTATATCCCGCTGGGTGTGCGGCATCGTCTGGGTAATCCGGGGCGCCTTACGCTCGAGCTCATCGAGGTGCAGGTCGGCGCCTATCTCGGAGAAGACGACATTGTCCGATTCGAGGATGTGTACGGCCGCTGACACTGGTAACGTAATCGCCCATGGCGGGGCGCATACCACAATCTTTCATCAATGATCTGCTGGCGCGGATCGACATCGTTGATGTGATCGATGCCCGGGTGCAGCTGAAGAAAGCGGGCAGGAATTACCAGGCGCTGTGCCCGTTCCACGACGAGAAGAGCCCTTCCTTCAGCGTCAGCCCGGAAAAGCAGTTCTACCACTGTTTCGGCTGTGGCGTGAGCGGCACTGCGCTGACTTTTCTGCTGGAGCATGACCGGCTGGAATTCGTTGAAGCGGTGGAAACCCTGGCGAAGCTGGTCGGGGTGGAAGTACCGCGCGAAGGTGGTCGGGGAAAACCCGAGCGGAACAACACCGGGCTGTTCGATGTGCTTGCGAAGGCAGAGCAGATTTATCGGAACGCGCTGAAGACTTCCCCGGCGGCCATCGACTATCTCCGCGCGCGCGGCCTCACGGGCATGGTGGCAAGGGATTTCGGCATCGGCTTTGCTCCGGAGGAGTGGCAGACGCTCACTGAATCCCTGGCAGGGGATACGTCGGTCACCGAGGCGCTGCTGCTCGAAGCCGGTCTGCTCATCCGGCATGAAAACGGCCGAACCTATGACCGCTTCCGTGGCAGGGTCATGTTTCCCATCCGGGATACGCGCGGGCGCGTGATCGGCTTCGGCGGCCGGGTACTTGGCACCCAGGAAGGACCCAAGTATCTGAACAGTCCGGAGACTCCGATCTTTCACAAGGGCCGGGAGCTCTATGGACTGTTCGAGGCCCGTCAGGCCCTGCGTCGCATTGACCGGCTGATCGTGGTGGAAGGCTATATGGATGTGGTGGCACTGGCCCAGGCCGGTATCGCCAATGGGGTGGCGACACTGGGAACAGCGGCGACAGCCGAGCACTTTCACAAACTCTACCGCTATGCGTCAGAGGTGGTGTGCTGTTTCGACGGTGACCGGGCGGGGCGACAGGCCGCCTGGCGCGCGCTGGAAAACGCGCTGCCGTCACTCACCGATGGGCGGCAGTTGCGCTTCATGTTCCTCCCGGACGGAGAAGATCCGGATTCTCTGGTTCGCAAGGAGGGGAGTGCAGCATTCAATCATCGAGTGGCCAGTGCATCTCCGGCCATTGAGTATCTGTTCAACCGCCTCGCAGAAGGGCTGGACCTGCAGAATCTTGATGGCCAGGCTCAGCTAGCCAGCCTGGCATTCCCACTCATCGAACGCGTGCCTGAAGGTGTGCTCAAACAGCTGATGACCCGGCGCCTGGAATCACTCACCGGCTTTTCGAATCCGGCTGCCGGACGCGGAACCGAATCCGGCGGGGCAGGTCCCAGGACGCCGGTTCCGGCGCTGGCGGCCCGGCAGCCGGGTTCTGCGGGGCCGGCGGAATTCACTCCGCTCACGCGCAGACTGCTGAGCATCGCCTTGCGGGAGCCTGGGGTGGTGGCTTCGGTGGATAGATCGCTGCTGAGCGCTCTGGCCGAATGCGCCGGGCCGGACGTTTTCGTCGATGTGGTCAACTATATAGACAAAAATCCTGAAACCGAGCTGAGCGAACTGCTGGGGCGCTGGGCCGGCCACCCAGCGCATGGGGAGATTGCCGTCCTCGCAGCGCGACCCCTGCACCTGGATCAGGGTGCGCTGGCTGCCGAATTCACAGAGGGTGTGGCCAGGTACGTGGAGCAGCATGCGCGCCGCCGCCGCCGCAGTCTGCTTGCCCAGATGAAAGATGCACCCTCGACCGACAAGCTCCAGGAATTCTGGGCGTTGCGGCGGGGTGGCGCTGACTGAAGCGTTGCGGTTGTAATCGGCTTTACGTGCCCTCACATAGGTGAGTACAATCGCCCGTTTGTCTGATGACGGGTCGATCAGGGTGCGCACACGGGTAAAATAGCCCGTCGCGGAAGCTGACACGGGTTCGACAGGACACCCTGTCCTGCGCAACTCAAACCTGCGTACCCCGAACCTTCGTACCTGAAGGCATGGGGTGCCGAATCAGTATCACGAATGAGGATCTATGAGTAACCCAATCGCACAGCAGCAGTCCCGACTCAAGGAGCTCATCGCCAAGGGCAAAGAGCAGGGGTACATCACCTATGCCGAGGTGAACGACCACCTCCCCGACGACATATCCGATCCGGATCAGATCGAAGACATCATCCGGATGATCAACGACATGGGCATCACGGTCTATGAGATCGCGCCCGATGCGGATGAGCTGCTCACCAACAGCGAAAATACCGCCGACGAGATCGCTGCGGAGGAAGCGGCAGCTGCACTGGCGGCGGTGGAGACCGAAGCGGGCCGGACGACGGATCCGGTACGCATGTACATGCGTGAGATGGGTACCGTCGAACTGCTGACCCGGGAAGGCGAGATCGCAATCGCCAAGCGCATAGAAGAGGGCATCCGGGATGTGCTTTCCGCTCTCTCCTATTACCCCGGTCCCGCCGAGTATCTGCTCGAGACGTATAACGAAGTCACCAAAGAAGGCAAGCTGTTTGATCTGCTGGTGGGTTACCTGGATCCGACAGACAACGTGCCCCAGGCGCAGCAGGTGCAGCCCGGCGCGGTCAAGGTGCAACCGAAGGACGATGACACGGAAGAGGAAAAGGGTCCTGATCCGGTCGAAGCGAAGCGCCGCTTCACGCTGCTCAAGCGCCACTACAACAAAGCCCAGAAACTGATCAAAACCAAGGGTCGCGCGCACAAGGAAACCCAGGCGCAGCTCGAGAAACTGGCGGAGGTCTATTCCCCCTTCAAACTGGTGCCGCGTCACTATGACGAGATGGTGCTGATGGCCCGCGACGGGCTGGAGCGTGTGCGTCGTCAGGAGCGCATCATTCTGCATACCTGTGTCAGAACCGCCGGGGTACCCCGGGACGTCTTCCGCAAGGCCTATGTGGGCTCGGAGACGTCGATTACCTGGGTCAATCGGCTGATCAAACAGAAGAAAGACTATTCGGCCGCACTGGAAGCGCACAAGGACGACATCATCCGGGCGCAGAAGCGGCTGAAGAATTTCTGTGACGAGACGGGCCTGACGGTTGCCGAGGTCAAAGACATCAACCGGCGAATGTCACTCGGCGAGGCCAAAGCGCGCCGGGCGAAGAAGGACATGGTCGAGGCCAACCTGCGGCTGGTGATTTCCATTGCGAAGAAATACACCAATCGCGGGCTGCAGTTCCTGGATCTGATCCAGGAAGGCAACATCGGCCTGATGAAGGCGGTGGATAAATTTGAGTACCGACGGGGTTACAAGTTTTCCACCTATGCAACCTGGTGGATCCGCCAGGCCATCACCCGTTCGATCGCCGACCAGGCGCGAACGATCCGTATTCCGGTGCACATGATCGAAACGATCAACAAGCTCAATCGCGTGTCCCGCCAGATGCTGCAGGAAATGGGCCGCGAGCCGACCCCGGAAGAACTCGGTGAGCGGATGGAAATGCCGGAAGACAAAGTCCGTCGGGTGCTGAAGATCGCCAAGGAGCCCATCTCGATGGAAACACCCATCGGTGACGACGAAGACTCCCATCTTGGGGATTTCATCGAAGACATCACCATCGGCTCGCCGATTGAATTAGCGACTTCCGAGGGTCTAAGAGAGGCAACACGCGATGTTCTGGGCGGACTGACCGCCCGGGAGGCCAAGGTGTTGCGCATGCGTTTCGGTATCGACATGAATACCGACCACACCCTGGAAGAAGTAGGGAAGCAATTTGACGTCACTCGGGAACGAATTCGCCAGATCGAGGCAAAGGCGCTACGCAAGCTGCGCCACCCGAGTCGGTCGGAGCACCTGCGCAGCTTTCTCGACGAGTGGGTGGACAACGGGCGGTCCTGAACTGACCCCGGGACAGGCCCGACCAGGTCACAAATTGAATCATTCTTGAAACACAATGGAGTTTCTATTGACGCGCGTTGTGGTTTAATGGCGCCCGGTTGGTTTACTCGGCTGCCGTTCCGGGCGAAACTTGGTGGATTAATAACAACTTATAACTATAACTACATAAATTAAGTGACGAGACCATGAACTCGACACCCTGCAAGGTTGTGGAACCCCAAAGTAAATACACAAGTCTGGCCGAAGCGCTGGAAGCTGCGTCTCATTGTCAGACAGGTGTAAATTTCTACGATGGTAAAGGCGGGCTCGAGTATTCACTGAGTTATCGCGAGTTGCGCAACAGTGCGCGGTCGCTTGCACAAAGACTGGTTTCGCTCGATCTGCCCCGTGGTTCGCGGGTGGCGATCGTCGCCGACACCCATCCGATGTTCCATCAGTTTTTCTTCGCCTGTCAGTACGCCGGTCTCATTCCGGTACCCCTGCCGGCAGCACTGCAACTGGGTGGACAGAAGGCCTACGTAGCCCAGCTGCGTCGACTGCTGGAAAGCTGCGGCGCAGCGGTTGCCGTGGCACCCCCCGCTTATTGCGACTTTCTCGAAGAGGCTGCCAGCGGTCTCGGTCTGGTGCTCTGTGGCGGCATGGAGCAGTTCGATGCGCTGCCGCTACGTGAAGGCGACTTCCAGCCCCTGACGACGGGTGAAGCCGCCTATCTGCAATACACCTCCGGCAGCACGCGTTTTCCGCGTGGTGTGGAGATGACCCAGGAAGCCGCGCTGAACAATCTGCGGGAGATCTGTGAGATCGGTGTAAAACTCACCGAAGAGGATCGCCTGGTGTCCTGGCTGCCCTTCTACCACGACATGGGCCTCGTGGCCTTCGTGCTCGGTGCGCTCTACAGTCAGTTGAATGTGGACTACATGAGCCCCCGTACCTTTGCGATGCGACCGCGCCTGTGGCTGAAGCTCATCAGCGACAATCGCGGCACGGTTTCTTCCAGCCCGCCCACCGGCTACGCGCTGTGCGCCACCCGGCTGCGGGAAGCCGATCACGCACGTTACGATCTGTCGAGCTGGCGGGTGGCCTGTGTCGGTGCGGAGCGCATTCATCCGGAATCCCTGCGCCGATTCGCGCAGCTTTTCGGTCCGGTCGGATTCGACTCCAGAGCTTTTGTCGCCTGCTACGGTATGGCGGAAGTCGGACTCGGCATCAGCTTCGGACCGCTTGGCGAAAGTTTCACCGTCGATCGGGTCAACAAAGATCTGATGATCGAAACGGGTTATGCGGAACCTGCGGAAGACAACTGTCTGGAGCTCGTGGATTGCGGTGCACCGCTGCCGAGCTACGAAGTGAAGGTCTGCGATGAACAGGGTGTATCCCTGCCCGAGCGCCAGTGCGGACGCATCTGCCTGCGCGGACCGAATGTCATGCGCGGTTATTTCGGGGATCCAGTGGCGACCCGTGAAGTACTCACTGCGGATGGCTGGCTGGACACCGGCGATATCGGCTACCGCATCGGTACCCATATTGTGATCACAGCCCGCAAGAAGGACGTCATCATCGTCAATGGCCGGAACCTCTGGCCTCAGGATCTCGAGCATCTCGCCGAGACCACCCCGGGTGTGCGGATGGGTGATACCTCGGCGTTTTCGGTGAGCCGGCCCAATGGCGAAGAACTCGCCATCCTCGTGGTGGAATCCCGCAAAGACCAGCCAGGGCTTGCCGCCCAGCTTGAGGGCCTGATACGCGAGCATTTCGGCGTTACGCCCTATATTGATCTGACTCCGCCGAGAACCCTGCCGCGGACGTCTTCCGGCAAGCTGTCGCGATCACGCGCGAGAGCCGATTTCATGGCCCGGATGTCCTGGGACACACGGGGTTGGCCTGCAGCCGGTGTTGAAGCTCAGGCAAACGCCTGAGCGCGACCATCTGACCGCGGATGTCTGCACACAGCGGTGACTCGGGTGGACGCCTCGACCCGGGTACTTCCGGTGCGGTCCCGCAAACCCGAAAATCCTCCCTGTTTCTGACCGGTGCCACAGGTTTCATCGGAGCGCGTCTGCTTTCACGTCTGCTCGATGATGGCTGGTCGGTGCGGGTGCTGGTACGGGAAGGATCGCCACGTAATCGGGATATAGATCCGAGAGCGAGTCAGATCAGCGGAGATCTCGCCGACCCTGCCGCACTCGGTCGTGGGCTTGCGGGGACCTGTGCGGTGATCAACTGTGCGGGCACCGTGCGCGGGATGAGCCGGCAGCAGTTCGAAACCGCCAATGTTGCTGGTGTGCGGGCGCTGTGCACTGCCGTTGCACGGCTGAGTGCGCGACCGGCACTGCTGCATCTGTCTTCGCTGGCCGCTACCGAGCCCACCCTGTCTTTCTATGCTCAGAGCAAGGCGGATGGCGAAAGCGTGCTCGGCGGATTTACCGCGCTCAACTGGTGTGTCTTCCGGCCATCCGCCGTCTATGGTCCGGGAGACGTGGAGTTGAAATCGACACTGGCCTGGGCGCGGCGGGGACTTCTGCCGGTACCGGGCGGTAACCGGAGCCAGCGGCTGTCCTTCCTCCACGTCGACGACCTGGTCAATGCGATCTGCCACTGGCTCGAGGAGCCGGACCGGCACCGGCATAGAACTTATGGCCTGCATGACGGAAGTGCGGAAGGCTACGACTGGCCGGCGATCGCTGCCTGTGTCAGCGAACGCAGGCCCGTCTACCTGACGCTTCCGACGCCGCTGCTGAAGACGTTTGCAGGACTCAATGAATCCCTCGCGCGAATTTCCGGTCGTGCGGTGATGCTCAGTCGGGGTAAGGTAAACGAACTGGTTCACCCGGCCTGGCTCTGTGACAACACCGCCTTCACCGAGGCCAGCGGCTGGATTCCCCAGATCCAGCTTGCTCACGGGGTGAAAGCCCTGTTTGAATCCTGATCTGTCCTGCTGAAAAGGGAGTTTGTTTGGTGACACCTACACAAGCCCGGTTGTGCCAGTTACTCGTTCCGGCACTTGAGGCACTTACAGAAGAGCAGGGCAGAGACTGTCCGGAGCTCTCGGGGGCAACTGACCTTGTGGATGACCTGGCCCTCGAGTCGATTCAGGTCATGGACTTCATTGCCGATGTGGAAGATCACTTCGATATTCTCATCGAAGTGGATCGGCTCGCCTCGATCCGGACCATCGCCGAGCTGGCAGCCCTTGTGGATGAGCTGAAGCCATGAGCCTGCTGGCCAAATTTGCCGGCATCGCGGATGCCAGAGCTGCGCTTGCGAGTGCCGATCCGAGCAAGGTGGTGATAGATGAGATGGTTTCACCCACCGAGGCAGTGATCAACGGCCGTCATACCGTGCTGGCCGGCACGAACAACTATCTGGGGCTGACTTTCGATCCGGCCTGTATCGCCGCGGGTCAGCGGGCGCTTGCCGACTCGGGAACAGGTACTACCGGCTCACGAATGGCCAACGGCAACTACAGCGGGCACAAAGCACTGGAAGCTGAAATTGCCGCCCTTTACGGTTATCCCCAGGCGATGGTGTTTTCCACCGGCTATGCCGCAAATCTGGGCACTCTCGCCGCACTGCTGGGCGCAGAAGATGCCGTGCTGCTGGATGCAGACGCCCATGCCAGCCTCTACGACGGCGCCTCGATGACACCCGCCGGCATCTACCGCTTCAAACACAACGACCCGGACAGCCTCGACAGACGGCTGACACGGCTCAAGGAGCGGGCGCCACGCAGCCTGGTCGTGGTCGAGGGACTCTACAGTGTGCTGGGCGATACGGCGCCGCTGGCCGAGTTCGTCGAAGTCAAAAATCGCCACGGCGCCATGCTGCTTGTGGATGAAGCGCACTCACTCGGCGTCTACGGTGAACGCGGGTGCGGCGTGGTGGAATCCACCGGCATGCTCGAAGCGGTTGATTTTGTCGTCGGAACCTTCAGCAAGAGCCTGGCAAGCACGGGTGGATTCTGTGTCAGTCGCCATGCTGAGCTCGGCCTGTTCCCTTACGTGAGCCGGCCCTACATGTTCACGGCGTCTCCCTGCCCGAGTGTGATTGCCACAACCCGTGAAGCACTTCGGCAACTCATTGCGCGCCCTGAACTGAAAGCGCAGCTGTGGCGAAATGCGGAACGTCTCTACACGGCGTTTGCACAGCGACAGCTGCGTCTGGGTCCGGAGATGAGTCCCGTGGTTGCCGTGCGCCTGAGGGATCGGGAGCTTGCGCTGAGTGCCTGGGAACGCCTGCTCGAAGGCGGCGTGTACTGCAACCTGATGCTGCCCCCGGCCGCACCGGAAGGTGGCAGCCTGCTGCGTTTCAGTCTGTCGGCCGCCCACACGGATGAACAGGTGACCCGGATCATAGATGCGGTGACCGCTCTCGATCTGTAGCACCCTCTGATCAGATATCTGCAGATCCGCACTTGTTCGTTTCTTCAGAAGGAAAAACATGACGACCAACGCATATATCCTGGGTGACAGCGCCGTCGTGCTCTGGGGCATCAGTTCCCGGGAGCGGATTCGCCGTCAGCTGGCGGCCTGTCCGGAAGTGCGCATTGTGGAAGACCCGGCGGTGCTTGCGAACGGCGACAGCGCACTGCTGCTGCGCGCCGACTATCTCTTTGAGGTGCGCACAATCACCGCGCTGCTCGAACGGCTGGGTTTACTGATGCACGAAGATCGGGCAGCCGCCGCACACGTGCCAGCCGCCCAGGTACCGGCGGCGCTGGTGGCCCTGCAAGGGGAAGACGGCCGCGGCGGCGACGCTCGCCAGTTGCCAGGCTTCGATGCGCAGGCACTGCAGGCGTTTGAAGGCACACTCCGACGGACCGACCCGCCGACGCTGGCACCACTTAATGAATCCGACCGGGCGGCGCTGAGCAACAGACTCTATGGCAGTGCGTACAAAGGCATTACGGATCTGGTGACCAAATTCTGGTGGCCGCGTCCGGCGAAACGTGTGGTCGCCTGGTGCGCGGAACGTCACATCACTCCGAACGCGGTGACGATGACGGGTGTGCTGCTGATGGTTTTCGCCGGCTGGTGCTTCTACGAAGGTTTCCATGTCACCGGCCTCATTGCGGGCTGGATAATGACCTTTCTCGACACGGTGGATGGCAAGCTTGCGCGTGTCACCGTGCTGTCGAGCCGCTTCGGCCACCTGCTCGACCACGGGATGGACATCCTGCATCCGCCCTTCTGGTACTGGCTGTGGGGGTTGTCGCTGGCCAGTCCACCAGCACTGCTGGGTCAGGATGCGCAGACGCTGTACATTGCTCTGTTCGCCGGTTACATCGGCGGGCGTATCGCTGAAGGGCTGTTTCATCAGCTGGGCGATCTGGCGCTGTTCACCTGGCGTCCTTTCGATGCCTACTTCCGGCTCATCACCGCTCGACGCAATCCGTGCATGATCCTGTTGACGGCTTTTACGCTGATCGGCCGTCCCGACTGGGCCTTTCTCGCCGTAGTGATCTGGACAGTGGGTACCACGGGGGTGCTTATGGTGCGGCTGCTGCAGGGTTTCGTGGTGCGGCTGATCTCCGGTCCCCTGGTCTCCTGGATGCAGGATGCGAAGGCGGCGGAGCAGGCGTACCCGCGCGCCTACCGGACATTCTCGACCACCCGCAGCGCGTATGGTGATGGCTGATCTCCGGGCAGGCGTCCGGCACATGCTGGGCACAGACCGGAGCGCCGACATCCCGGCGTCAGACGATTACCTGGAAGATCCCCAGGTTGCCGGCATTTTTGCCGAGCTGATGGCGCGGTTTGGCGGTTCCGGCGATTCGATAGAAGCCATTGTACTTTATGGTTCCTTCACCCGCGGCCAGCAGGACACCCTGCTCGATTTCTATGTGCTGCTGCGCGATCTCGAGCCGCTGCCCCGCTGGCAGCGTGTACTGTTGCGCGTCCTGCCACCCAACGTCTATTACGTAAGCGCATCCGGCGCCCGGGCGAAGGTCGCGGTGCTGACTCTCGATGCGCTCGAGCGCGCTGTGAGTACAGATCTGGCTCCCTATTTCTGGGCGCGTTTCGCCCAGCCCTGTGTGCTGGTTTACAGCGCGAATATGGCAACGACAGAGCGATTTGAGCGGCTGGTGTGTCGAGCGGCGGAGCGACTGATGGCGGCTGCCTCCGTTGCGACTGCGGGCGTGTCGAACTCTGCCGATTTCTGGGAGCGGACCTTCAGCCTGACTTACTCGACAGAGCTGCGTCCGGAGCAGTCGAGTCGCTACGCCGCCCTCTATCAGGCCAATGCGGACTATTTTGATCGCCTCCACGCCGCATTACCTCAGCTGACCGCACCACCCCAATCCACCTGGCGCATGCGGCGGCTGGCCGGCAAGACGCTGTCGTTCCTGCGCCTCAGCAAATCCGCGTTTACCTTTGACGACCCGGTGGACTACATCCTGTGGAAAGTGGCCCGCCACTCGGGGGTGACGGTGACCGCCACGCCGAAACAGAAACGCTATCCGCTCATCTTCGGCTGGCCTCTGGTCTGGGAGCTGTACCGTCGTGGAGCCTTCAAGTGAGCGGCACAGTCGCCAAACCGGGCAGGTCGAAGCGCCTGATCGCCAACTTCGGTCTGCTCGTGGGTGGCCGCACCATGGGCGCGGTGCTTGCCCTCGCCGCCAATGCACTGGCTGCGCGCACACTGGGAGTAGACGAATACGGGCTGGTGGTGATGGTCCAGGCAACCGCGATGCTGATCCGCCAGCTCGTCAATCTGAAAACCGGTGAGGCCGTCATCCGCTACGGCGTGCCCCTGGCGGAAGATGGCCGGGTTGCGGAACTCAAAGGACTGCTGCTGCGTTTCGTGCGACTGGACCTCACCGTCTCGCTGCTGGCGGCAGTCGCCGGTGCGGTTTTACTGATCTTCTTTGCGGAGCAGCTCGGCCTGCCGGCGGAGCTGCGGCTGGCGGCGTCCTGTTATGTACCCGTGATGCTTCTGAGCGTCACCGGCACCGCCAACGGTACGCTGCGTCTGCTCGACAGGTTCGGCACCCTGAGCACCCAGCTGGCGGTCGGTCCGGCGGTGAAACTTGGCGCGGTGGCGCTGTTGCTGCTGAGTCCCTGGCGCTCGGAGGTCAGCGCCTACCTGATGGTGTGGGCGCTGGCTTACTTTGTCGAACAGGCCTACACCTGGTGGCGTTCCTACCGCGCATTCCGGAACCAGTACGGCGGCGTGAAAGCGAGCCGGATTCCGCTCGATCCTGGCGATGTCCGCAGTTTTCTCTTCACCGTGTACTGGCAGTCGACCCTGGATGCAGCGCCGAAACAGGTGGCCACCCTGCTGGCGGGTACCCTGCTCGGCAGCGCGGCTGCCGGTCTGTTTGCCTTCGCCCGGGAACTTGCCAACGTGCTGGCCAAACCGGTGAGTATTCTGCGTCAGGTCGTGTTCCCGGATCTGGCGAGGCTGTGGCGCAATGATCTACCCCGCTTCCTCAATGTCACCTGGCGCACGGGCGCGCTGACCGGAGGGGTCGGGATCGCGGTCGCCGTGCTTTCGATCTTCGCTGCACGGCCGCTGCTGGTGCTGGTTGCGGGTACTGAATTTGCGGCGGCTGGTCTGCTCCTGACTCTGCTGCTGACAGCGGCGGCGGTGGAACTCAGCGGCGCGACGCTGCGTCCTGCGGGTTATGTGATGGGCAGGGCGCGCGCACTGCTCAAGGTGCAGATCCTCGCAACAGCCGTTTATCTGGGTGCGTTTGCCGGGCTCGTGCCGATTCTGGGGCTGACCGGAGTCGGCGCTGCGTCGATTGCCACCGCACTGGTCAACCTGATCGGCTGTGCACTGCTCATAGTGCAGGGCTATCGACATCGACTGCGTGCGGACGCGGCGCTGGAGTCTGTATGAGACTCATCCATCTGACCGACCTGCACCTGACCCGTCCGCCCGGCTGGCGCAGCTATCGGGGTCGTTCCCAGTCCGGTAAGCGCTACCTCGGTTATCTTTCCTGGTGGCGCCGCCGCCGCCACAGTCTTCGGGCAGTCTGGTATGAGGAATTGCTCGACGTCGTAGGGCACCTGGCAGCGGATCAGATTCTGGTGTCCGGCGACCTGACCCAGACCGGCACCGCGGAAGAAATCGATGCCGCGCTGCCCTGGATACAGCGCCTCGGTACCCCGGAGCAGGTGCTGGTGGTACCCGGAAACCATGATGTCTATGCAGCCGAGTCCATGGCGCGGGTGCAGGCACGCTGGGGCGACTACCTGCACCTGACGGATTCCGGGTATCCCCTGGTCCGGGACTCTGCTGGTGTGCGGGTCGTCGGGCTGTGCAGCGCGCGTCCGACCCAGCCATTCTCCGCGACGGGCAGACTGGGTGAGCGCCAGTGCGAACGACTGGATGCCCTGCTGGCGCAGCCGGCGGATGCGGTGCGGGTGGTGTTGCTGCATCACCCGCCGGTACCCGGGCTGGTCGGCGCCCGCAAACGTCTGCAGGATGCGGATGTGCTGGCAGACATCCTGGCTCGACGGGGTGTGGAACTGGTACTGCATGGTCATCAGCACCGCAATCGGGAGGTGGTGGTGGGCGCCACCCGGATCCTGTGCACCGGACCTGCCTCGAGCGTGGATGCCAGCTTCCGGGTCTTCGACATCGAGTCCGACCAGGGCAACCCCAGGGTGTCAGCCGAGCTCTGGCAGCGGGTCGGCGCAGGGGACTTCCGTCGGATGGACACCGGGATCTGGACGTTCAGCGCACCCGGCTGAGTGCGACAATGGCGGCAGCCGTGATCAGCAGATCCGGGCCCACAGCCAGGGGAGCAGGGGGCAGGTGGTAAAGCAGGGCAACCTGGCCGGTAGTTCGCTCGAGCAGATAAAACAGCAGGCCCGCAATGACCCCCAGACTGATCCGGGCGCCCGCGGCCATGCTGCGTGTCGAGCCCAGCACGAAGGGTACGCCGAGCAGGGCCATGCCGAAGATGCCCAGAGTCAGACTCAGCTGCTGCCAGAGCACCAGCCGGTAGCGGTGGCTGTCCAAACCGTTGCTGTCGAGATGGCGGATGTAGGCGACGAGCTCCGTCAGCGGCAGGGCGTCCGCGGCGCTGACCAGGGTGGCCATCTGCTCCACGCTGAGGACACTGTCCCAGCGCAGCCGGTCGAGGTGGGTTACCTGGGTGCCCGCCGCTCTGATCTCGGTCACCTGGAGGTTGTTGAGCTGCCATTGGGCCGGAGTCAGGATGTTCGCGCTGCGCGCCTGCAGCAGGCGCTTGAGATGGCCACCGGAGTCGATTTCGTGGATCTCAAGATCCGTTGGCATGAGGCCGAAACGGACACCGCCGATGCGCACCATGCTGTGGTCGTTGCGGGTCCAGAAGACTTCGCCTGCGACGGGCCCGTTTTCGATCGCGTTGGCGCGAAGATCGACAATGGGCTGCTCGAAAGCCGGTACCAGCCACTGCTGGGTGGCAAGCGCCGCAGCGCTGATGACCAGGGCCATCAGGGTCACCGGTCGGGCGAGTTGCCAGGAGGAACTGCCGGCAGCGCGCATCGCGACGAGCTCCTGCTGACTGGCCAGGGTGCCCAGTCCGACCAGCACCCCCACCAGCGAGGTCACGGGCAGCAGCTGGAGCATGATTTTCGGCACGGACAGTGCCGTAACCCGCAAAGCGTCCAGCACCTCGAAGCTGCCCTTGCCCACGTCTTCGAGCTCTTCTGCAAGGGTGAGGAACGCGAACAGCCCCAGCAGCAGACCGAGAATGGGTATGCCACCCCGAATCATCGATGCGATGAGGTAGCGGTCCAGGGTCATGTCAGGCGTCGCCGGCCGAAGAAAAAGCCGCCGGCCACGATGACCAGCAGCAGGCCGGGCGCCCACCAGAGGGTGGCGGTGGCCTGCTGTTCGACCCCGGTACGGGCGACACCGATGAGGTTGTAGTACAGGGCGTAGAGCACCACGGCCAGCATCACCTTGGCGTAGCGGCCGCGGCGCGGGCTGGTGCGGCTCAGTGGCACCGCAAGGAGAGCGAGCAGCAGCGCCGACACAGCCGTCGACTGGCGCCACTGCAGCTCCGCTCTGGCATCCGGGGTGTCCGAGGATCGGAGCTCCGGGTTGCTCATACGTTTAGGCTTCGGGCCGACGGGATCCCGGATCGCGGTGGGTAGCCAGAGGGTGAATTCCTTGAAGTAGCCCAGCAGGTCCTCACCATCACCTGCCTGGCGGAATACCTGGGCGTCACGCAGATCGAGCCGGTGGCGATCCGGTGTGGCGAAGGCTGTGAACGTGCCCCGATCCGCCGAGATGACCTGGAGGTCCTGACCCTGCTGGGAACGCACGAACAGCCCCCGCAGACCCTCCTCACCCCGGGCATTCATGAAGATGACCCGGTCGCGTTCATCGTCGAAATGGAATCGACCCGCCTGGAGCAGATCGAGGTCGTTGAAGGCTTCGGCATCGGCCTGGATTTCGTAGAGCTGGTCGTAAGCCCAGGGACGCACCCACAGTGAGATCGCGGCGATACCGACGCTGATCACCCCGGCGAGGAACAGGACGGGAACTATTATGCGTCCTTCACTGATTCCGCTGGCCTTGAAGGCTGTCACCTCCCAGTCGGAATAGAGCCGTCCCAGGGCCACCATGAGCGCGATGTAGAGGGCAACGGGGAGCAGGGTTTCCAGTGCGATAAGACCTTTGAGCAGAGTCAGCAGAAAAACCGCATCCGCCAGCAGCACACCGTCTGTTGCGTCGCTCAAGTAGCGGGTCAGGCTGTAGGTGACAAACAGTACGATCAGCGCGGCGCTGATGCCCAGAAACGGCGTGGCGACTTCCCGGAGCAGGTAACGGTCGAAGATCACGCGGGGAAACCGGTGCGTCTTGAGTGGGTGCGGACTGTTATCATCGCCTGCTTGTGAAATTTTCGGGTGTGGTAAATGCGCTCTCGCCTGCACGCGTACAGACTCACCGTGAGTATAACCATCGTGGCAGCCTTGCTCGCCTGGATTGAAGGGGCGGGTGCCCAGGTACCGGAGGGATCCGTCGCCCGTGAGGTAATCGTGATCCGGGCGGATCAGGCCTGGGAGACACCCGATGATACCGAGGTGCTCCATTTCAGGGGCAACTTCGAACTGCATGCCCCGGAATGGAGTCTGCAGGCGGACGAGGCTGATATGTACGGGCCCATGGACGATCCGGACCAGATCGTCGCCCGGGGTAAGCCTGCGGTCGTCACTATCCGGGACGAAGGGGAGACCGTTGTCGGTGAAGGCATGACGGTCGAATACGAGCGTCTGACAGACACACTCACGCTGCGCAGACAGGCCCACCTGCTGGGTGAGAATCTTGAGATGAGCAGTGCCGAGATCGTTTTCGATGTCGGTACCAAGCGATTGAAGTCGAGCGGCAGCAGTGGCGTGGAGATGATCCTGCAGCGGGAGGTTCGCCAGTAGAGCGTGCCTCCAGCACGTTCTGATCAGCGCCTCCCTGGTCAGGGTGCGGAGGAAAGGGTCAGGGTTCTATTCGCTGGCGCTGAACGTCTGTCGCAGTTTCATGAGAAGTTCAGATGTCTGGGTGCTGCTGATCTCATTGACGTGACCGATATTCGGCGGACCGGGCCAGCCGGGATCCGTGAACTCGGCGCCGGCATAGCGCTTTGCATCTTCGTAGCGGGGCAGCACGTGGAAGTGCACGTGTGGGTCCACCATCATCAGCATCAGGTAGTTCAGTTTCTGGTAGCCGAACAGGTTGCCCAGACTGCGCTCAATATCGGCCACGGCTGTACCGAGTTCAGCAAAGGCGGCAGGCCCGATGTCAGCAAACGCCTTTGCTTCTCCCTTGCAGGCCAGGATCAGGGCGCCAAGCGTCGCCTGAACGGGACGCAGCAGCACCACCCAGTGCTCGTACTCTTTGACCAGACTGTCGGGATGACCGAAGCGGGTAATGGTGCTGTTCATAGCGGTGCCTCTATCCACTGAGGACGTCGATTAACGCTTGGTGGTGGCTCTGATCTGAGCGATGCGCGACCACCAGGCCGGAACCACCCGATTGGCGTGAGCAAGATCGGCCGGATCATCGAGCTCACACCAGCCGAGCCCGGTGATGTCCACGATGCCGACGAGCTTGTCCGCTGCCAGTTCATCGATTGCCGACAGATACCAGCGCGACAGGGTGGACTCTTCCCGCATGAGGGTTTCGATCTTCTGCACGAAACGGGCGGCACCCGCGTCATTGAATTTCATCATGCCGATGGATTCGTGGGTCACGTGCTCCATCTGGAGTTTCTTGCCGACACGTTTGAGCTCCTCACCCGCGGTGATCACCTTCATGTCGTCGCTGTCGTAGCTGGCTTTGGTATTGGTCACCAGGGTGATCGGATGGGTGTCTTCCTTCTGCATGAGACGACGGAAGACTTCCGGTTCGAACATGGTGTCGCCGTTGATGATGGCGAACGGGCTGGTCATTTCGTGGCGCACGATCCAGCAGGTACCCAGGTTGTCGCAGCTTGCGTAGAACGGGTTGTAGGAAGTGCGCACCGGCATGCCGCCGTGCTGGTTATGGGTATCGACGATCGTCTGCACTTTACCGGCCGCAAACCCGGTGGCCACCACGACTTCCTGGGCGCCGGCTTCTTCGAGGGCTTTGAGCTGCCAGCCCAGCGCGGTGCTGTCACCGATCGGCAGAGCGCATTTCGGTGTGGATTCGGTATGGGGAAGGAGGCGACGGCCCTGCCCTGCGCTCAGAATGATGATTTTCAAAACAGCTTTCTCGCTCCCCTGGGATTCCGGGAGATTTCGGTCGGCCGCCACACTAACACAGCTCGGCCTGCAGATGATCCGCCAGCCGGAAGCTCAGGGCCAGAATGGTCATGGTCGGATTTGCCCAGCCGGCGGTGCTGAAGACGCTGCTGCCGGCGATGTACAGGTTCGCATAGCCGAACACGCGACAGTCCGCATCGACCACGCCGCTGCGCGGATCCCCGCTCATGCGGGTGGTGCCGATGTGGTGATAGCCGGCTATTGGATGATTGCCGATGGTCGGGTCTACCGGCCATTGCCGATCCGGCTCCAGTACCCAGGGTTCGACGCTGAAGGACCCGAGATTCTGGCTTCGCAGGGCCTTGTCCAGGGTGGTGGCCAGTGTTTTCAGGGTGTGCTTGTCGAGATCGGTGAACTGCCAGTTGAGGACCGCGCGGGGCTGACCGAGGGCGTCCACATCCCGGCTGAGCTGAACCCGGGAGTCCGGATTGGGTGCCTGTTCGCCGCGGATCATCGCGTACAGATGCCGTTCTTCGCTCCTCGCGCGGCGGCGGATCAGCGGCTCACGATGGCGCTGATAGAAACGCCGCATGCGGTTGTAGAGGTGCCAGAGCGTGCGGTTGGTGCGGGTGGGAGACAGCTGGTGCTTCAGGGTCTGGTAGGCGCGCTTGTTTACGGCCACACCCATGGCGGGGTCGCGCTGCAGTTTGAAGGTGATGGCGGTGTTGAGAATGCCCGCCCGGGCCTGGTGTGCAGGGGATGGACGCAGCACGGGGGCCAGAGGCACCGATCCGGCCGGGTAGCGCTTGGTGAACCAGCGCCAGATATCGAACGCCTGAGCGGATTCGATCCGGCCCAGGCGACCGTGGGGATGCTCCATGAAACAGCGGCCCACCTGGTCCCGGCCATTGCCGATGCCGCTGGCTTCGATGTCCCGGCTCGCCAGCAGCAGCCGGGGGTTCTCGATGCCGCCCGCGGCGAGCACGTAGGCGCGGGCGGTCAGGGTCGCCCGTTTGCCATCGAGCCCGCAGAAATCGATACGATTGATACCGCCCGCGTTGTCGGCCGCTGCCAGACGGGTGACGGTTGCGTGGGTGATGATCTGCACCTGGGGGTTGTCGAAGAGGTCCCGGCAGCGGCTTGAGCTGAAGCGCTCGGCGGTCTGGTCGAAGTACCAGAAGCTGGAGGCCAGATCCTCGAACTCGGGTGGCCGGTCACCCATGCGCTGCCAGGCTGTCTCCATATCGATCAGCGGGCCGAGTTCGAGGGCTGCAGCGGCGCGCTGGTAGCCAGCTGCCAGATCCGTCCGGGAGATCGGCCAGCCGCTGTGCGGAACCCAGGAACGGGCAGCGAAGTCGTCCTCGTCCAGGGTGACGCAGCGGCCGCCCCAGATGTTGGTGGTACCACCAAAAAAGCGCAGACGGGCATCGACCAGGTCGTAGTAGGGCATGCCCGTGTTGGCCCCGACTCCCAGATCGGTGATCGCCGTCTCGTGATCCAGACCGCCGCTTTCGAGCAGGCAGACCTTGAGTCCTGATCTGGACAGGGCCCGGGTCAGGGTGAGGCCGGCCGCACCTGCGCCAACGATACAGACGTCGGCGGTCAGGTGCGCGTCCTGGGCGATGTTCTTGAGGTCGAGCAGCATGTCAGTGCGTCCTCAGGCCAGAGTGAAGTGCACGATTCACAGTGTCACCCACTTCAGGGGTTGTGTTGCGGTGACTGTGAGTTCATTACTTTGCGGATCTTTGATCTCGCCGTCGAGAATGAACGGGCCATTCAGGCCAAGCTGCACACGCGCAGGACTGCTGCTGTGAAAGCCGGCGCGCTGTGCCATGCGAGGGGAGCCGCGCAGCAGTGCGGGCGCCCGGGCGAGCAGATTTGGTGTGCCTGCGTCGATCCAGGTCATGCGCAGGGGGCCGGCCAGCGCCTCGCCCCAGTAGGGCCGGCAGCCGAGCAGGAGCCGGTCCAGGGTTGTGGTCAACAGTGCGTAGAGGTCGAGTTCGGATCCGTTCATGGCGATGGGGTGAGAGGCGTTCGCGGTGCGCAGACCCTGCAGCACGGCCGCCGCGGAACGGAGCCGGTTGCGCAGGGGTGCCGCGCGACGGTCCTGATTCCAGGCCTGTACTGCCGTCGCGATCGCGCCCAGGCCAAAGAAAAATCCGTGTTCCGTGACCTCGCCATGAACGATACGCAGCAGGGGCCGGCTCTGCAGGGTCAGCTGTTCGTGTTCGATCATCCAGCGCAGACTGCGGACCGCGGCCGCCCGGGAGCGGCTGCAGTTGAGGTTTGCAGCGGTCATGTTGGTAGTACCGAAAGGCAGCACGGCGACCGGCGGGAGCTGCGGGCAGGGGATGGTCGCCAGCAGGCTGGATACGGTCTTCTGCACCGTGCCGTCGCCACCGAACAAGGCGATGAGGTCGGCGTCCAGGCAAGCGTCCGCATCGATTCTGGACGGGTCCCGCACCCAGTGCCCGGGCAGTTCGAGGGCGCCGATGAGACGGCCGGCGCCACTTGCCGGGTTGCCGATGAGTATGGTCTTCAGCATGCAGAGAGAATGCGCTCGGCGAGTGCATGATCGGCCACCGAATCGACGTCCACGGCCGCCCTCGGATTCAGTATCTCGACGTGCTCGATCCGGCAGCCGGCGAGATCGCCGATGCGCAGCAGGGCGGTTTCAATGTGCAGACGACCGAGCAGGTAGGAGAGCAGTGTGCCGGGTCCGATGGCCCGGGCCATCTTCCAGGGCTGTTTACGGAGCGCCTGGAAATCCCGCCAGAGATCGATCAGCCCGGCACCCGCCGCAGTGCGGACAAGGTAGAGATTGCTGCCGCAGTAGGCGCCGCCGGCGAACTTCAGTACCGTGCGTCTGGATTCCGGATAGGCGGCCTGCACCAGCGGCCAGGGCACCAGGCCGACGACGAAATCCGCATCCCGCACGGCTGCCAGGGCGGTAAAGGTGTCGACGATTTCCGGAGTGAGCAGCGCGTGATCGGCGGCGGTCAGCAGCACCGGTCGCTCCGCCAGCTGCTCCAGCGCAGCGAGGGCACTGTCCGCCGGACCCCGGGCGGGTGGTATCCAGCGGAAAGGGCCTCGCCCCAGCAGTTCTGCGAATACCGGGCTTGCGCTGACGATTGACTCGACGGGGCCACAGATCACCCCGCCGCTGATGGAGCGACTCGCCACCAGAGTTTCGATCACCCGGGTGACACAGGGTTTGCCGGCCACATCCACGAGCACGCCCGCAGGCAGACCGAATGCTCTGGCGAGTGGGTTCCCGCCGGGACGCTCCCCGGCGAGGACAATCGCCGGCAGGTTCACGACAGCGCCTTTTCGAACATGCGGTAGCGCTTGGAGAGGGTGCCGCCGATGTGCTCCATGATCTTGCGCATGCCCGCGTTGTCTTCGAGGATCCAGGAGGTTTCCACCATGCGGACACCACGCCGGTAGCCGTTCTGGCGGACGGCGTCGATGAGGGCGATGGCCGCGCTCGGCCCCAGGGGTGTGTGCTGGATGTCCCGGCGCACCCCCATGAGCGGGACCCGGGCGGTTGCGGGAAAGCGCGCTTTCAGCTTCCAGAGCAGTTTCAGCCAGCCGAAGGGCAGCAGCCGGCCGTTCATGCCGGCAATGATCTCGTTGATGTTGGGCACCATGATGATGAAGCCGACAGCCCGGCCTTCATGTTCTGCCACCATCGCAAGATCCCCAGGTACCACGTACATCAGCTCACTGCCGACGGCATCGAACTCGGCTTCGGTGAAAGGCACGAAGCCCCAGTTCTCCGACCAGGCATCGTTGAAGACATCCCGGATGGCGGCCAGTTCTTCGCGTTTTCGAGATCTGTCGAGGGGTCGGATATGCAGATCTTTCTTCGCATTGCGCAGTTGCCGGGCGAATAACCGGGGCAGTTCGAAGTCTGGCGGTGCCAGGTAGGCGAGCATGTCCTGGCAGCCCTCATAACCACAGGCTTTAAGGTGGGTTTCGTAGTAAGGGCGGCCGTGACCCATCATGAAGTAGGGCGGGGTATCGAAGCCTTCGACCAGCAGACCGACCTCCTGATTGATCCCCAGATTGAAGGGGCCGAGGATGCGGGTCATGCCCCGGCTCGACAGCCAGGTCTCGGCGGCACGGGTCAATGCGGCGAAGAGTTGCGGATCGTCGACGCCTTCCACCAGACCGAAGAAGCCGGTCTGGGGGTCGTGCCGCTCGAGGTAGAGCTGATCGATCTGAGCGGAGATTCGACCTACCGCTCTGCCATCTTCATAAGCGACGAAGGGCTGCCAGCGGGCATGCTGGAAGTAGGGATGCCGGGGTGAAAACGCCTCCAGTCGTTCCAGTTCGAGCGGTGCGACCCAGTTCCGATCACCCGCGTAGGCAGGATAGGACGCACGGATGAAATCCTTCAGTCCCTGTCGGCCTTCTACAGGTGTTATCTGGTAGCGATCCGCCATGTCCTGATCCGGGGAGTCCGGGTGCTATCGAATGGGGGGCGATTCTAGCAGTTTGAACCTTGCGGATACTGCCCTGGTGGCCAGATCAGGGTCCTGCTGAGATCGACTTTCCACAATCGATGGTATTGACGGTAGAATCCCCGCCTCCAAGGGCCTATAGCTCAGTTGGTTAGAGCCGTGGACTCATAATCCATTGGTCCCAGGTTCGAGTCCTGGTGGGCCCACCAATCCCTTCGAGCCCTTTCTGTGGGCTTGCTCTCCTCGCGTCTGGTTTGTGATCGACACTGGAAGGCTGCGCTGGACGTTGCGTGGGGTCGCCAGGCTTACCGCACACAAGGGTCTAGAAGTCCCCAGCGATTCAAGGTTCTGGCGACCCGATTCCAGTAATAGACGATCAGCTTCCGAAGTGTGGACATGCCTTCGAGCGAGTACTGATCGAATATCGCCAACAACTCAGGATCCAGCTCTGCCAGATAGGCAAGGTGGGTCATGATGATGTCGTAATATGATTGATTGGCGAACCGGAAGTTGTCGGCGAAAAAGACGCCGCCGACTGGCGAAGTGAAGCAGTGATAGTTCTCCTTGAAACCCGTCATGGCGGTGCTGAAGAGATTGCGTATCTGCGCAGCACCCGGATCCCCTTCCGGTAGACCGATGAGAACTTCATGAACACCCACGATCGCAACAAGAGATCCATCGAGGACGTGGTAGCGGTATCGTGGAAACTCTTTCAACCAGATCCCCTGAGTCAACTGTCTGGCGAGTACATGTGAAGGCAGCCCTTCACGGATTCCGAGCAACGCGCTCCTGGCGATCTGGAGGTACTCGGCCTCGCCGGTCAGTCGGTATCCCCACATCATGGCCTGAGCAACCCGGGCCTGTGCCATCGCCGAGTACCAGGGCGCGCTTTCACCTGCATTATCGAAGTCGAAGTTATAGGGAAACAGCAGATTGTTCTGTGCAGTCAGCACTGCGCTACGGCGGAGATAGCCCAGGTTTGCAGACATTAGGAGCTGGGCATCCGGACTCCCAGCGAATGGAACAAGAGACAGGACGAAATCAGCGATAAACAACGGGTTGTACTGTCTCCCGAGTGTGTCACCGTAGTCGTAGAGCAGAACGTCGTTTTCATCCAGCAGATCTCTGTCGATCTGGTCCAGACTACCGACGGAGAAATGAATGAAACCTTCGCTGCGCTCTGAGTAACCCCTGTGAACCGGAAAACTGTCAATTTTTCCAAAAGCCTTCATGAGGGATGAACCGAAATAGGCGCCCAGCAGCAGAATTGCGAAGAAGCGGAGCAGGCGCCGCGAGTTCATAGGTTTCTGACAGCCCTGCTCCAGAGAAACTCAATTGGCACTACTTCGCACTCGTGGTTGCCGTAGTTGCCTTTTTCGCGACGATGGTCAGAGTAAATCCGAATCCCAGACTGTCGAGCAGTTTTTCGATCGGGCTCAACAGTATCCGGTCCGCAAACGCAACGGCACGCATAGCGCGACTGCCACGCCCCCGCCACTGATGAAAAAATGGTATGAGAGTCGCGTCGCTCTTCCATTCGCTCAACGCTTCGCCGCGACTGTAGCCGCACAGGCGCTTGCACAGATAAACGAATCCTCCCTGAAGGTGTCCGCCGAACACACTCTGGTCGGTGGATACGCGGTCGATGGACAGCCCGTGACGCTGTAGAAGTGTCCGAACGGATTTTTTCGTGAAGAGATTCAGATGACGCGGGTAGTCGTCCATTTCGAAAAATCGCGCCTGGAGAGTATTGAAGTTGGTGACCAGAAGCACCAGCTGACCGCCAGGTTTGAGCAGTCGGGATATTTTTTCGATGTATTCCGCGGGCCGGTAGATGTGCTCGAGAACAGCCCAGAGGGTAATGCAATCGTAACCTGAGTCTGGAAGGCCCTGCATTTCCAGAAAGTCACCATAGTGGATGGGCATATTGAACAGATTTGGTGGGGTACGGGAGAATTCGACGCCTTCGCAGTCCCAGCCGAGCGACGCCATGTGGTAGATGAATTCTCCTTTCATCGTGCCGATGTCCAGCAGTCGCCCGGGTGACAGATGCGATAGCCACCTGGCCTTGGCACGAATCTGGGACTGCCTGTTGCGAAGGAGCGACTCACGGCTGTCTCTGGCCGACTCGTCGTTTTCAAATGACCAGTAGAAGTGTTCGTCGTAATAGCGAGGCAGATCCTCCTCGGTTGGACGGAGAGAAAGGTAGCCTGCGCCGCATTCCAGACACCGGCTGACCGTGAACGCGTCATCGCTGACGCGCTGGCGATAGTCCTTTGTCTGGAACAGAATCTTGTGCTCTGCGCAGTTGCAGAGAGGGCAGGGAACCTGTGTAAGGGTGCGAATTTCAGCCATGTCTGGAATACAGCGCTCGAGCAGTGGGTATCAAACTGAGAATGTGGGCAGCGAAGAGCATCATAAAAAAGCAGGTCGCGATTTCTATCGAAAGCGGGATCTCCGCGAATTCACCCAGCGCAACTACGATGAAAAATGCGGTCAACAGAATTACCATAAGAATCCTTCGGCGGTCTGTATCGAAAGAGAAATTCAATGCTCTGGAGAAGTGTCGGCTCAACGCAATGCCGGTAATCAGGTACACCAGACTGGTGCTCATGGCCAGACCTTCAAGCCCGAATGGTCCAATGAGCAGCAGATTCAGCGCGACGTTGGCGATGCAGGAAACCAGAGCAAGTCTCGTCAGAATCAGGGGGAGCCTCGCGGCCTGAAAGTAGCGGGCCAGATAGATGCCCCAGGCCATGGGAAAAAGCCCGAAGGTGTACCACATCCACACCCGGCTGATGGATTGGATCCCCTGTAAGTCCAGCTGGTTGTTTGTCAGCAACCACTGAAGCACGGGCGGCGCCATCACGGTGACAAGCAGGGCGGCTGCGCTGCAGATGAATGCGAGGATCAGAAAGATGCCGCCGAACACGGAGCGTATGGAGTCCGAATCTCCCGCTGCCACCATGCTGGCAACATGTGGGAGAAGCACAGTACCCACTCCAATGATGAGGATCTGTACAACGAGTCCGTGGAAGCGATTGGCGTAGCCGATGGTGCTGACTGCACCTTCGCCCAGCAGACTTGCCATGATCTGATCGATGGCACCATTAAAATTCGTAGCAAGGACGCCTAGAGCAATCATGGAGACGAGGGACAGTACTCGACGTAATTCGGGCGTGAGGCGAGGCCAGTTCAGACTCAGACGTGTGCCACCGTGATGCAGACCCAGGATCAGTATCAGAAGTTGAGCGCTGACACCCGCGAGCAGTCCGTAGGTGAGGGTTCTCTGATCTCCCAGCGGACCCACCACCAATGCGAGTGTCGATACGACGACATTCACCAGTGGGCTCGCTGCAGAGAGGAAAAATCGCTTGTGGGCATTGAGTGCAAGAGCCAGGAAATCGGCCAGCGTGTTCGCCAGCATTACGATCGCGATGACCCTCATTGAAGTCGCAGTCGCCTCCAGCACAGCGGTATCTTCAGTGAGCGTGAGCAGCGCCGCGACCGGGTAGGCTGTCAGTGCGAGAAACAGGCATACTGGCGCCAGGACTATCGTGGTCAGCCAGAAAACATCGGAGAAGAGGCGATCCGCGTTCTGCTTCGAATCGGCAATCAGGGCAGTGTAGACAGGCGTGAACCCCGTCTGCAGCATGCCACCGAGCAGGCCGATGACTAACGTGGGAACAACAAGAGACAGGTAGTAACCGTCGAGTACCGCGCTGGTCCCAAACAGATGCGCGATCAGAAGAAGTTTTACGAAACCTGCGCTCTGAATCAGCAGGTTCAGTAGGGTCACCAGCCGCGTAGCTGAAAACATCAGGTAGGAACCGCAGTGGTGGTAGTCAGGTGGATTCTAACATCTAACCTCTGGGATCGGGGAGACATCGGGTCGGGACCGTATGGCGTAATGCCCGCAGCCCGTCGTAAATTCTGGTTCCTCCCCATCGGCCGGAGGACGGTCCAGAGTTCTATCAGAGTGAACAGAGCGCTCTCGCAATGAATGAGATGGACTTTGCGTCACCCCTAATTTTTCTGTTAGGCAGCCTGGCGGCGAGCCTGATCATCGTGGGAATGGTTCTGCGTGCGGCGAGGGGGCAGGGTTGGCTGGTTGAGCCCAATGCCCGAAGTTCTCACCGGGTGCCCACTCCGACAGCCGGCGGCCTTGGAATCGTCATTCCGACACTCGCGGCGCTGCTGATCATGGCGCTGGATGGCCATGCTGCCGCCGGGACGTTAGCGGCGGGTGGAGCGGTACTGGCCGCAGTAGGGCTCTGGGATGACTTCCGTGATCTCGGTGTCTGGTTTCGTCTGGCTGCTCAGGCGTGTGCAGTCTTCCTGATTCTGTCAGTGCTGGTAGCAGACTGGGGGGTTCCCTGGCTGTTCCTGGCGGCGTTCCTCGTGCTCTGGAATGTGAATCTGTTCAATTTCATGGACGGAATTGATGGTATCGCTGCCGGTCAGGTGCTTCTGTACTCAACAGGCCTGATAGTGCTCGGCGGAGTGCACTCTGCATGGCCGGCAGTTCTGGTGTATGTGCTCATCGGTAGCAGCCTGGGCTTTCTGGCATACAACTGGTCGCCTTCAAAGATCTTCATGGGCGATGTCTCCAGCGGATTTCTCGGCGTGATGACGGCGAGTCTGGCGATCATGCTGCATCAGGCCGACAGTCTGCCCATCGCATGCAGCTTCATCCTGCTGGCGGGCTTCTGGTGTGACGCAACCTGGACACTGGTTGTCCGGATATTGACCCGCCAGCGATTTATCGATGCGCATCGCAGTCATCTGTATCAGCGACTGGCTGGAATGCTAGGTCATCGCTGGACAACCGTGATTTTTCTGATTCACGGGCTGCTCTGGCTGTTACCGAATGCCCTGCTGGTGTTGCTCTACCCGCATCTGACAGTGCTCTGGGTATTGCTCTCCACCCTTCCTGTTTGTGTGTGCTGCTGGACCTACCGTGCCGGGTTTGTCGAAAAGGCAGAGTAGGCAGCGGTGCGCTCTGCCGGCGTCAGGACTCGATCCTGTAAAGCGCAAGGTTCAGATCCACGATCCGCTCAACTGAAAATTCGGCTTCGGCCAGGCGTCGCCCGGCAACGCCCATTTGCCGGGCGCGGATAGGATCCTCGAGAAGTGCAGAGATGGCGGCCGCGAGAGACTCCGAGTCTCTGGGTGGCACAAGCAAGCCGGTTTCTTCAGGAATGATCGAATCGCGGCAACCGGGTACATCGGTTGTCACGATCGCAATGCCCATCGCGGCAGCTTCAGCCAGAATCTTGGGCATTCCCTCCCGATAGGAAGGCAGGACGACAATACGTGCCGCAGACAGCACTTCCGGCATGTCCGATCGGTGTCCCCACCATTCAACCACACCAGCATCCACCCAGCGGGTGATCTGATGCTCGGGAATGGCGGCGGGATTCCCGGGATCGATTCCGCCGACCAGAACAAAGCGTGTCTGCGGGTGTGTTCGGCGAACGATGGCGCCAGCCTCGACAAATTCCCTGATGCCCTTATCAACCAGCAGGCGGGCTGCAAGGATAACCGAGGACGAATTGTCTGAGGTGGGAGCTGGACTGAAACGACGGATGTCGACTCCGGATCCGGGAATCAGAGTTGCCTGGCGGCGATCGATGATGTTGAGATGATCGAACAGATCCAGATCGTCCTGGTTCTGAAAAACCACCCGGATTCCGGGGCTGTGAAGCGCGATTCTGTAAAGCCAGACAATCAGAGTGTTCAGAGGACTGGGGGTGCTTCTATCGATGAAGCTATAGCCGAGTCCGGAAATGGCGGCGACAGTGCAGGGAACGCCTGCCATCCTGGCGATGATGCTTCCGTAGATGACGGGCTTGATCGTCACCAGATGGACTATGTCCGGATTGAGCTGGCGCACGATTCTTCGGAGCTGCAGATAGGAGCGGAACTCTGATACGGGATTCAAGCCACTGCGGGAAAGTGAACAGGAATGATGCGTGATCCCTGCGGCGATCACCCCGTCGAGGGAGCCGGCCGGAGGGCAGGCGAGGTGAACTTCAAAGCCTGATTTCAGCGCCTGCAGCGCGATGGGCAGGCGGTGGGAAATGAAGAAGTCCGCGTCGTTGACGATGAACAGCAGTTTTTTGCCAGAGTCAGCCAATGGATGCATTTTTCTCGGGTGCCCGGTCAGATCTGGTGTCCGTTCGATTCGAGAGCTTTTTCGATGCGGGCATTTCGCGATCATGAATTTGCGATCACTGACTTGCAACCGCGTCATTGGCAGTTTGATGTTGTGAGCGTGACGCCGTCATCCGCATGGCCTTGCAGTTCGGCTACACTGTCGAGCAGCCGGTTTCAATCCACCCTCCGGCTGGCAGGATGTCACGAACAGCCACGATGTCAGACCATAGATTGTTCCCGAGCCTCCTATTGAAAGCGCTGGTCCTCCCATGTGCGGAATAACGGGTTTCATCGACCAAGCCGGTGCCGCCCGTGTAGTGGGCCTGGATCGGGTCATTGAGATAATGACCGGGACACTGACACACCGTGGCCCGGACGACTCGGGATTCTGGTCAGACGAACGCCATCAGATCGCACTAGGTCATCGCCGCCTCGCGATTGTCGACCTCAGTCCGGCAGGCCATCAGCCGATGTTCTCTGCCTCAGGGCGGTACGTAATCGTCTACAACGGAGAAATTTACAGTCACGCGGAAATGCGTGACGAGCTTGCCGGTCAGGGCGTTCGATTTCGAGGTCACTCTGATACGGAGGTCCTGCTGGAGGCGATTGCCTGCTGGGGGCTGGAAGCAACATTGCCCAGATTAATCGGGATGTTTGCATTTGCTCTGTGGGATCGCCAGACGGCGGAGCTGACGCTGGTACGGGATCGGCTGGGGATCAAACCCCTGTACTGGGCGCGGCACAAGGGCTCGATTCTGTTTGCTTCAGAGCTCAAAGCATTCAGAGAGTTTCCAGGCTGGCAACCGCAGATTGATAGGAATGCAGTCGCAGCCTATCTGCGCCACAACTACATACCCGCACCGCACTCCATATATGAAGATGTATTCAAGCTGGAGCCCGGCTCGATCCTTGTCTTTCGCGCTGGAGATGACCCGAGAAGTCAGAAATTCTGGGACTTCGAGAAAGTGGCTGTTGAAGGGCTCGCGAATCGTCCGCAGTTGAGTCCTGAAGATGCGGCGACTGCACTCGAACAGTTGCTTCGGGATGCCGTCAAGCGGTGCATGGTCGCTGATGTGCCCCTTGGGGCCCTGCTCTCCGGTGGGATTGATTCATCGCTGGTTGCCGCGCTGATGCAGGATCAGTCTGAAAGGCCAGTTCGAACTTTCTCTATTGGATTCCGCGAAGGCGGGTTCGATGAAGCTCCCTACGCGCGACGAATCGCGGAGCATATCGGCTCTGACCACACTGAGCTGTATGTAACGCCGGATCAGGCACGCGATGTCATACCGCGCCTGCCGGAGATGTTCGACGAACCCTTTTCGGATTCTTCCCAGATACCCACTTACCTGGTCTGTGCGATGACCAGACGATCTGTCACTGTAGCGCTCTCTGGAGATGGTGGAGATGAACTGTTTGCAGGGTACAACCGCTATCTTCTGGGTGCGAGGCTCTGGCGTCGGACGAGCTGGCTACCGACCCCGCTGCGTACCGCCTTCGGTGCCGGGATCAATCTTCTGTCCGAGCAGAGTTGGGATCAACTTGCCAGGCTGATCCCCAGCTCGGCCAGGCCACCGCAATTCGGCAATAAGATGCGCAAGCTGGGGGGTGGTTTGCGATTTCCGGACCCGGACGCGATCTATCGCCAGATTGTCAGCCACTGGCACGAGCCGGACCAGGTTGTGATCTCAGGAGTAGAGCCGCGTGGACCGCTGTGGGATGAGGGGTATCGAGAAAAGATCCCTGACTTCATGGAAAGGATGCAGTTTTTCGACACGATTACCTATCTGCCGGATGACATTCTCACCAAGGTCGACAGAGCCAGCATGGCGGCGTCACTCGAAGCGAGGGTCCCGTTGCTGGATCATCGGGTTGTGGAATTTGCTTGGCGTCTTCCGCTGGAACTGAAAATGCGCGAAGGCAACGGGAAATGGATTCTCCGTGAAATTCTGCAGCGCTACGTTCCACGGGACTTGTTCGATCGTCCGAAAATGGGATTCGGCGTACCGATCGATGACTGGCTCCGTGGTCCGCTGCGGGATTGGGCGGAGTCACTGCTGGATGAGCGCAGACTGCGGGAGCAGGGGCTGCTGAATCCGGAGCCGGTGAGAGCCAGGTGGAATTCACACCTGCGCGGACAGAATGCGGGATACCAGCTCTGGGATGTGCTGATGCTTCAGGCCTGGCTGGAAAGGTATGCCCATTGAGTGACAAACCCAGAATTCTGGTGATCACCGCCTGCCTCGATGTTGGAGGCACGGAGCGCCATCTTCTGCAGATGATGCCCCGTTTACGCGATTCCGGTTATGAGATCGACATCTTCGTTCTTCAGAAAAACGGTGCGCTGACGGCGGATTTTGAAGCCCGGCGGATCAGAGTTTACGAATCCGCTTCCAATTACGAAGGACTGGTCGGGTTGTTAGGAGTTTCAGCGACCCTGGTGCGTCATCTGATTCGACAACACTACGACATCATTCACTATTTCCTGCCCGCAGCTTACGTGGTCGGTGCCTGTTGCTCACTGGTCGCCAGCAGAGCCATCCGGATCATGAGCCGCCGCAGTCTGAATCGATATCAGGAGAAATCGCCGTTGATCCGGACAGTCGAGCGGGGGTTGCACCCGTTCATGTACAGGATTGTCGGGAACTCCACCGCGGTTCTGAATGATCTCAGGGCCGAAGGTGCAAAAGAGACGTCGTTGGCACTGATCTACAATGGTGTTGCGGCGTTTGCGCCCGGAGAACCCGCCATGCGTCGCGCAATCCGTGCTGTTCATGGTGCAGATGATGATTGTCTGGTGCTGATCTGTGTCGCAAATCTTTTCCGTTACAAAGGACATCGTGACGTGCTCGAAGGTCTGGCGCAGTCATTGAGTGCTCTCGGAGACAACTGGCAGGTCTGGTTTGCAGGTCGCGACGCCGGTATTGGAGATGAGTTGAGAGGTCTTGCGGAAAAACTCGCCATTGCGGACCACGTCAGGTGGCTGGGTGAGTGTGACAACGTTCCGGCGCTTCTGCAGAGCGCGGATATCGGGGTGCAGTGCTCTACCGAAGAAGGCTTTTCTAACGCAGTACTGGAGGCAATGGCGGCAGGGTTACCCCTGATCGCCACCCGCGTTGGGGGCAACCCGGATGCAGTCATCGACGCAGAGAGTGGATTGCTTGTTTCTGTCGGATCACCCCGGGAAATTTCAGGAGCGGTAGCCATGCTGGCTGGATCCAGAAGTCTTCGCAGGCAATATGGAGAGTCCGGAAGGCGGCGGGTGCTGGAGTACTTTTCCGTTGAGGCGGCGCTTGGCGGATATCGCGATCTCTATGCGGCTGCGCTCGCGCATGCGCGCAGGTGATCGATTCCGTGTTCGCACGGAGCCTCACAACCGGGTGAAAGATCGGATATCAGACAGTGCCCGGCCTGGCCCGGGCACCTATAATGTGCAACAGAAGACCGGGTACTGAGGTAGGCGTTGCAAAATTCCCGCGACCCATTGAGACAGATACTTGTCACATTGGGCAAACCTGCGAAGCTGACAATTGCCATCGTAACAGACCTGTTGCTGGTGCCGATCGCGCTGTGGCTGGCCTTTTTCTTCCGGCTGGGCACCAGTCAGCTGATCAACAGTTACGAATACGCGTGGTTGTTCATGGCGGCGCTGGTCACCGCTATTCCAGTTTTCGCCGCCAGTGGGCTCTATCAGGAGGTCCTCCGCTACATGGGGCGGACCACGATCTCGACGCTGCTGAAAGCGGTCAGTACCGCGGCCCTCCTGCTCGCACTGGTTATCTATCTTGCCCAGACTGAACTTCTGGTGCCGCGTAGTGTGGTTTTCAATTACTGGATTCTGCTGTTCGTGCTGGTTGGCGGGGCGAGGTTCATCGGAAGAGCGGTCCTGGTTCCAGACAAACCGGATCGCTTCTTCGCCAGCCTGATACCTCAACGAGAGCAGCTGGAACATAGACGTCCGATCGCGATCTATGGTGCGGGTGATGCGGGTTACCAGCTCTACACGAGCATTCTGGATGATCGGGATATGGTTCCCGTGGCCTTCATAGACGACAACGCGGCGCTGCGTCATCGGACCATCAGCGGGCTGAAAGTGTACGGACCCGACGAACTCGAGGCTCTGATACAGGAGACTGATATCCGCGAAGTGTTTCTGGCGATGCCCTCGCTGCGCCCGGGCAGACGGCGGGAGATCCTCGAGTCGCTGGAGCCAACAGCTGTGCATGTCCGGACCGTGCCTTCCGTGCACGAAATAATGACGGGCCGGAGGAAGGTGGCGGAGCTTCGAGACGTTCAGGTCGAAGATATTCTCGGTCGGGAAATCGTCTCCCCCGACCCGAAGCTGATGCAACGCTGCATCCGGTCTCAATCCGTGCTCGTGACCGGCGCGGGTGGATCGATTGGTTCCGAACTGTGTCGGCAGATAGTTGAACAGAAGCCAGTTCGCCTCGTGCTCTTCGAACACTCCGAATTCAATCTCTACTCAATAGAACAGGAATTGCGTACAAATATCGAGAAACGACAGCTCGATGTTGAACTGATCGGCGTACTCGGATCCGTATTGGACTCACCCCATCTGACTAACGTGATGAGTTCCTTCGAAATCGATACCATATATCATGTTGCGGCTTATAAACATGTTCCTATTGTGGAGAGGAACATCGTGGCGGGCATTCGGAACAACGTGTTTGGCACTCTCTTTGCCGCGCAGGCAGCATTGCGCGCGAAAGTCAGTAATTTCGTGCTTATATCCACCGACAAGGCCGTTCGCCCCACAAACATCATGGGTGCGAGTAAGAGACTGGCAGAACTTATTCTCCAGGCCCTTGCTTTCGAAGAGCAGCCGGAACTCATATCAGTTCCCGGATCACGCGATTCCTCGAACCCACAGTCGATTAAACGATCGACACGATTCACGATGGTGCGGTTTGGAAATGTACTGGATTCTTCGGGCTCAGTGATTCCCATCTTTAGAAAGCAGATCGAACTACGGGGACCGGTAACCGTTACACACCCGGAAGTGACTCGATATTTCATGACCATTCCTGAGGCGGCCCAGCTGGTGATCCAGGCGAGTTCGCTGGGAACCGGGGGTGAAGTCTTCGTGCTCGACATGGGGCAGCCGGTTAAAATTCTGGAGCTCGCGCAGAAGATGATCCGACTTTCCGGACTCACGGTTCGTGATGCTGAGAACCCCGATGGGGATGTGGCTATCAGTTTCGTCGGGTTGCGCCCGGGCGAGAAGCTTTTCGAAGAACTTCATATCGGGAGTGATATTCATCCCACCGGACATCCGAAGATACAGCGAGCGCTGGAAAACATGATTCCGTGGTCGGAAATGGTGGGGGTGATTCATGCATTACAAGCAGCCATCGAATCGAACGATCTGCAGGAAATCCATAAGATTTTCACCGAGACGGTTGATGGATTCGCGGTATCCGAACCCTTGGTTGACTGGATGTTCGAGATTGGCAGTCTCCCGAAAGACAATGTGGGTAACCTGGTAGCTATGCCGGCATCCCGCCGATTGAGCGACTGAGCCAACCTGGAACTGGCAGGACCACGGTAACATCATGCAAAGACTGCGGGCGCTGCGCTTCGACAGAATTCAACTCAATGCGATTCTCGTGGTTACCAGTTTCGTTGCGGTTCTGACGCTGAGTTCGCAAAGCGCGGCGAGTTACCCGACCTATATTCTCGCCCTCTCGATGTTAGTCAGTGCGCGGATGTGGGGTGACGTCTTCGAATCGCGTCTGATCTGGCTTGTCCTGGTTCTGGTCAGCTATTTGTGCATCAGCACCTTCTGGTCCGATCCGTTTTCAGGACGGGAACTGGTATCAACGCTTACCAGAGGTGTTCTCATATTTTCTTTTGTAGTGGCCCTTGCTGAATGCCAGCTGCGTGGCCAGGTTCAGCGCTGGATGAGTCGAGCGCTGGGCATAGTGGGTGGATTGGTGGCATTGATTGCAGTGGCTGGATTTTATCTTGATCCGCCGGAAACATACCGACTCAGAGGGTTTGGTCAGCTTGATCACCCCGTAGTGGCTGGACTGATACTTTCGATTGTCGTGCTGTTCCTGCTGCAGACGCTCCTTTCCGACAGGTCAACCCTCTGGAGATCGGTGGCGTTGATTGCCATGGCTCCAGTATTCGTTGCTATTTCTCTCACTGGATCACGCAATGTCTGGGTATCGTGCAGCATCGGTATAGTTGTGTATCTGTTCGCGACGTTTATCCGGGATAAAAGAAGTTTTCCGATTGCGATTCTTGGAATGCTGTGCGTAGCCATTGCGCTGATCGCCGGCCTCGCCATTAACGAAGACACTGTAGAACTGGTGCTGCCCCGCGGAGACAGTTTTCGTCTTGAGATCTGGAGTGCAGTCTGGAACAGACTGTTGGAAAGTGGACTGCTGTTCGGCGCCGGGCTTGCCACACCAGACTCCGTTGAGCTGAATGGCGAAGTTTTCCAACACCCGCACAACATGTATCTCGCCGTAGCCTTTCAAGGTGGACTGGTTGCGCTTGCCCTGTTTCTGGCCCTGATATTGATGGTCCTGGTATACGCCTACCGGCGCTTCGAAATCCCCGATGCCAAGTTGCTGGTCGCGCTAATGGCAACTGCACTGTCTTCATACCTGCTCGATGGGCATGAGCTCATCGATAAGGTGGGTGAAACCTGGTTCCTGTTCTGGTTGCCCGTTGCGCTGGGCGTCGGAATATCGTGGAATTTTTCTGGAGAGCGGAGAGAAAACCTTTCGGAAATGATTTGACTAGAGATTTTGCATCAATCGACGGTACAGAATCGGATAGTCAGGATTCCCGAAACGTTCACAGTACATATTTCGTAAAACGGTCGCTGGGTGGCTGATGTGTAGCGGAACCGTTTACTCCAGCCTCACTACCCTCTCGGGTTGAAATGGATGTGGTTGGAATCCGAAGTCGTCGTGCGCTTGTGTGTTATCTGCAATCAGATCCACGAACATTCGATCGATCATTTCCACTCTTATGTAGTCGAGTCCGGGTAAAAACTTCAGCAGGCCAACTATCCAGCGGTATAAAAAGCGGGGAACAGGAAGAATAATACTGCGACGTCCGGCCGCCCGGCTGATCCTTCGGACCATTTCTGAATATCTGATGGTCTCGCCGCCGCCGAGGTTGTAGGCGCGGTTGAATGTAGCGGGCCTATCGATGGCGGCAACACAAGCAGTTGCGAGGTCATTGACATGCACCGGTTGTCTCAAACCGTTGGCACCTATGGGTATCGGAAAAAAACCGCACTTCCGTATTACGTTGCTAATGAATGTCACATTCTGATCGGCATCTGCTCCATAGATCATAGTCGGTCTGAAAAGAGTCCAGTTTATTTGCCGTTCCTGTGAGTTCCTCGCCAGCAGACGTTCCGCGTTGAGTTGGTCCCTGACGAACCTGCGCTCGATATCAGAAGTCGAAGTCTCCTTGCTGAAAACACCGGTCGAGCCAAATGCGATGATCCTTGTGGCATGGAGAGCGGTTGCAATATCCAGGACATCAGGGATGTTAGGCAGGGGTGCCAGAGATATGATTGCTGTGACTCCGGCCAGGGGAGGTTTGAATTTGTGAGTATCAGGGTCATAGACATGGATATCGCATGGTGCGCGTGCTGTGGTGGCGCGAGAGATCCCGGATACCTGGTGACCGGCTTTGGACAGTGCAAGAACGAGTGGTACACCAAGCTGGCTTGAGACGCCAAGGACGGCCACGCGTATTCCCGATTGTGCAGACATTCTCAGCAGCCGTTGGCGACTTTCACATATTCCGGATCCGCCGCCTGCTGGAGGGTATTTTCGGCATGTTCACGCATCTCGCCTGCAGAGAAGCGCTGCTGAACAAATTCGAGACCTTTAGCGCCCATTTCCTGCCTCAACCCGGGATTGGCTGCCAGTTCCAGAAGTTGCTCGGCAAGTTGCTCATCCGAGTCGGGTACGAACGATAACCCTGCGCCGGAAGATTCGATTATCTGCTGTGCCTCACCGCGAATGCCGCAGAGTACAGGACGGCTACAGGCCATGTAGTCGATCATTTTTGTAGGAATAGCGCCATCGAAGAGGGGGATGTCGCGCAGAGTTGCCAGGCAGATGTCCGCGGCGTTGATGTAGGCGCGCGCGTGTTCCTTCGGTACTGGAGGAAGCAACTGTATGTTTTTGATCTGCATTTTCGCCATCCATCTGGCGGTCTCATCCCGTTTCATTCCATTACCGACGAGTACAAACAGGAATTCGGAGGATGTTTCGAGACGCTTCGCAGCTCTAAGAATGACTGGAATGTTGTTGGCTTCACCAAGGGCGCCGAAGTAAAGAACGACAGTTCGGTCGTTCCAGTTGAAGCGCTCGCGTGTTGCGGATCGCGCATTTTCGTCCGGGTAGAGCCGGGATGAATCCACCCCGCAGGTGACGAGTTCTACCTTGTCTCGCGACCAGCCGCGCCTGCAGATATCGTCGTGGATGCCCTGGGTCAGTGCGATAATCTTCTTTGATCCGTCGTACAGTTTCCGTTCCATCCACCGCATGATCGCGATGAGGTGCCGGTTTTTCAGAATCCCCATCTGCACAGCGGAGTCGGGCCACAGGTCGCGGACCTCGAGTACGAAGGGAATGCGCCGGATTCTGCAGAACAGCCAGGCGATGAACACCGGAAAGATCGGAGGGGACGATGCCAGGGCCACATCGTGTCGACCCGCCAGCAGGAGGCCAAAGGGACTGGTCAGAGAGAACGAAATGAAGCTCAACAGACGACCCAGATAGCTTCGATGCAGTTCGGAGTACGTATAGGTCCGGATGACTGTTACATTGCCATCAACCTCCCGCCTCACCAGCCGGCGATGCCAGGGGATGGTTGGTTGCTGAGGATCCATGTAGCCGGTTTCTCCGGATACGACCGTCACCTCGTGCCCACACTCCGCCAGATGCTGGGTCAGCTCATAGACGAGGGAGTGTCCCGGGGCAGTCCGGTCCTGATAGTACTGATAGATCACCAGTACTTTCATGGCAGTGAATCGAAGATGTTGATGAGCTTTTTCTCTTCCGTTTCCCAGTTGATCTCGAGTCTTGCGCTCTCGACGTTGTGCCGGAATGTTTCCAGGCGTTTGTCATCTGCGAAAAACTGATCGATCAGGTGGGCTGTATGTTCCGGAGTGCTGGTGTCCCCCACAAGCCCGATTTCCCATCCATTGACGAATTTCGACAGTTCAGGCAATTCACTTGCCAGAATAGGTACGCCAGCGGCAATGAACTCGAACAGTTTGTTCGGCGTGCAGTAGTAGTTGTTAAGGCAGGTAGCCAGGTAGGGAATGACGCCTGCGCTCGCTGCTGCGGTTCTAGCGAGGAGATCGGACTGCGGCACTGCGGGGTGGAGATAAACACGGTCCTGAAGTTGCAGTCGCTTCACGAGTGATTCAAGACTGCTTGACAGTTCACCATCACCCATGAGCACCAATGCGATGTCGGAGTTCACCATCGACATGCTGCGAACCAGTGTCTCGATATTGCGTCCGCTCGTCATTCCCCCCTGAAACAACAGCACGCCGGTCGTCTCCGGCAGACCATAGCGATCATGAAAGTAGGCTGATCGGGTTGGTGGATTGCTGCTGCGCTCGGCATTAAGGATCACATGTACCGGAGCGACGTCGTATCTGCGGGTCAGCTCTGAAGCGATCGACTCATTCACCGTGATCACCGCAGAGCAGCGATGGATGTACTTCGCCTCGATCCGGCTCCAGCGCTCTTTTTCCCGCTCTGAAAACTCCTGCTCGCTGTAGAGTTCGTGGCTGTCGTATACGAGACGGGCGCCGGACTGCTCGGCAAGTTTTGCCGCAACCGGCAGCATCGGCAGATCGTTGGCCACGATAACGTCACATTTCCTGTCTGCGATCGACGGCCAGAACAGCCGCTCATAAAAGCGCTCAGGATTGACCAGAAAGCGCCAGGTGAGACTCTTCAACGATCGAATGGGGCCTCTATTGGTTCCGAGCAGGCGTCGCAGCAGCCGATAGCAGTGAACTACCAGGCTTTCTCGGGTTACGGCTGTACCGGCAGGCCCTATCCGCTGTATCTGTGGATCCTCTTCGTAGGGTGTGTCGAGTGGCATTGCGACGATTGTGGCGTGCCAGCCTAGACGCCTCAGACTGTCCGCACCGAGGAGTATCCGTCTATCTATCTGGCGGTCGGTAGTGAGGAGCAGCACACCACGACCGAAACCGTCGGGCTCAGACACTGAAGTGCGAATCGCCATCAATGAACGTTCGGTGCCAGAGTTCGAGACACAACAGGCCCCAGACTACCCTGCCGAATTCACGCTCGCTGCCTATCGCCCCCTCCAGAGCGGGGAGATTATAAATTCCTCGCTCACGGACGCGGTTGGAAAGGAGGGTGTCCAGGACGAAATCTTTGGCGACTCCCTTAGTCCATTGTGTCAAGGGGGTTGGGAAACCCATCTTGTCCTTACGAGCGAAGATCTCCGGGGGCACGGAATTTCGCACGGACTCTTTGAACAGATGTTTCATCCGCCCGCCAGCGAATTTCACATTGGGAGGGATACGTGCCATGAATTCGACGATCCGATGATCCAGAAGTGGTACACGCGATTCGATTGAAGCGGCCATACTTGTTCGGTCTTCTACATGCAAAAGAGCCGGAAGAGAACCTTTCATATCGAAGTAGGTCATCTGGTTGATGAGTGAGTGGAGGCCTTCGCGATTGAAAATGGAAGCGAAGGATTCATAGGGTTTGTAGTGGCTTTGAGTCACTTCGGGTGTGAACAGATGACTCATGCCTTCGCTGCGATCGATCAGTTTGAAGTAGCGCTTGTCACTGCTGGCAAAAAGACCGTCGTGCCACAAGCCCTGCAGCATGGGAGTGTAGGTCTGCAATATTGGCAGGTTCGGTACGATGGATTCGAGTGTGACTGCATAGCGGTGGTCCTGTGCTGTTTCGAATATGGCCCCATAGAGGCACTTTTCGAGGTAGGCGACGAGGTATCGGGCGTATCCGATGAACAGTTCATCGCCTCCCTGGCCACCGAGGACAACTTTGACATGCTCGGAGGCCAGTTTTGATACGTAGTACTGTGGAATAACTCCCGGTCCGGCTAGTGGCTCATCCATGAAATACATGAGCTTGGGCAATACGTCCGGGAGCTCAGCGCCATTGATGTAAGTCTCATGGTAATCAGTGCCTGCGAATGCGGCCACGATCTGTGCGTAACTGGTCTCGTCGTACTGCGGACCTTCCGGGAAGGCTCCAGTGAAAGTCTTGACACGCTCGCCCTTGAGCAGCCCGGCTGCCAGGCTCACCACCACGCTGGAATCCAGGCCTCCCGAAAGGTGCGCGCCAAGTGGGACATCCGAACGGAGATGAATCCTGACAGAGTCTTCTATCAAGCCGGCAAGGTGGTCCGCGAACCAGGCTTCATCATGCTCATCGTCAATATCGTACTGGAGGTCCCAGTACTGCTTCACAGTTAGAGACAAGCGATCCCCACCCAGGTGCACTGTCAATGAGTGCCCAGGCTCGAGTTTGCGGATCCGTTTGAAAAGCGTCTTTTCACCTAGACAGAACTGGAACGTCAGGTAGTCCTGAAGCCCCTCCGTGTTTGACTCAGCGCGAACCAGACCCGTCGCGAGGATCGCCTTGATTTCTGAGGCGAAGACGAAGTTCCGCCCGTCGAATGAGTAATAAAATGGCTTGATGCCTATCCGATCTCGCGAGCAAAAGATCCTGCGCCTGGTGCGATCCCATATTGCGAATGCAAACATGCCAAGGAATCGCTTCACGCAGTTTTCACCCCATTGTCGATAGGCGTAGATGATCACCTCGGTATCGGAATAGGAATGAATAGGATGGCCTAGCGCGATCAGTTCTCTCCTCAGCTCGAGATAGTTGTAGATCGCCCCGTTGAATACAATGGTAAGGTTGCCGTCCTCCGAGTGCATCGGCTGCTGGCCATGCTCAGGATCGATTATTGCCAGGCGGCGGTGGCCGAAGACAACACGATTCTGCTCATCAACGAACAGACCGAAATCGTCGGGACCGCGGTGAATGATCTGCTTCAGTCCTCGTTCAGTTAACGATGCGAGACTTCGCGCGTCTTTGACTGAGCTAGCAATTCCAAGTAATCCGCACATTTTGACGTTCCATTGCGAGCTTAGATCGTAGTCGTTTACTGGAGCCATTCCTCGCGGTCGAGGGAGGCATCGTCTTAACTAAGCTCGAACTCATGAGGGGAGATGATCTAGAGGTCTGAGGCGATACTCCAATGCGTGGAAGTATCGAAATTCTGGCCCTCTATATGGATGAGTTAGTAGCAATCGCACTTCAGTTTGGGAAGCGCTAAACCTCAATGTCCAATTTTCTAGCGGCAACTTCGAAAAGTCGAGGAGGGATGCAGGCGTATTGATAGCCAGACCACCCTCCAATGAATAGTCAAGTCGAAATTCCCGATCGTCCGGGGCAAGATCACCGCCAATCCAATTGGGTCTAATCGAAAACTCGTAGCTTCCGCCAATATCCAATCCTGATAGTGTCCACAACTGTTGCTGATTCGTTGATGCAGCTCCGATGAAATTCGATCCTTGAAACTTAGGCCCGAAACCTTCTTTTCTCAGTACAGGCATTGCTCTTGTATCTAGAGAAAGCGGGAAGATCATTGGCAGACCCGGTCCGATAATTCCTTGTGGGTCAGCAGTCTGATAGATCTCCCCACTACTGTACAGATCGATTCCGCTTCTGTGATTCCCTCCGATACGCTTTATAGGTGAGTTGAACAAAAAATACCGATGCACTTCATGATATGAGAGCGGGCGTGCTTTTTCTCTATCCCCGTCGATGAAGTAGACATGAGTTGTGGGATCAAACAGCATCCATCGATTGTCGATGTGTAGTTCGCATAGAGTGTGTCCGTCTCCAGGCGGAAAATTGTATAGTCCTACGTATCGGCCCCGAATTCCTCTACAGCGGCTCAGCGCGAGGAGCGTGTTGGTAAACGTACCGCAGGCACCTACTCGTTCGAGAGCTGTTGCATCTGGGGTGGATAGCGAAGCAATGCCAACGCTGAATCCGTCGATGTAAGCCATGCATCTGTCGACAAAGTGTGTGGCTGAATCGGTGCCCTGAGCCAGTTGGTCGGCTAAGTGCTGCATTCGACGGGTAATTGGGATTCTGAAAATATGCAGTGGATTTTCGGAATCTTCCGCGCTAAAAACCACTTCGTCGCCAGCAGGAGAAGGCAACAACGTAGGGTTTGAGATCAGCGTTTGGCCATTTGGTTTTGGCCATCTGCCATCTGATCCTCTTTCGCACCCAGGAATGCTCATGATGAAGGCGCTGAATCCTACGCCAGATAACAACCTGCGTCGCGTAAGCCCGGGCATGCATCTTCTTGCGATTTCAGAAGAATCGCTCATTAGGCCTCCTGCCATACACTTCGAAAGTAAGTTTCACCGTTGATAGCAGTAATCATGCTCAGTGTATACTGGATGGTGGCGGCAAAGCCGGAGTCTATCGACACGAACTAAACTCCTCCATCCGACTTCGTACTAGTGGACTACAGACTCCCATGCTTGTCCCGTGGCTATAGAGCTCGAACCTGTAGATATCGTATTTGACGTACGAAACCATTTCGGAATCGAGTAATAAAAGCAAAAAAGAACAAGTTCGAATCTTGACTCTTGGAACCTTCCCTCTGCCCAATGGATGTACAAGTTGCTTCGAATTCCGTCGACCATGACTCCGCAGTTCCCGTGGAAAAGTCCAGCGTGGACGGCGGTTGGCGCATGAAGCTCCCTCCCTCGATAGTCGTGATGATACGGAACGTCGAGTCGCCGATTGAAAGATCGCCGCCAAGCCACTTGGGTTTGAAACCGAAGCGATAGCGGTTGCCCGGCACCAATCCTTGCAGGTCCCAGCGATGCTCGTGGTTGGTACCGGCCGCGCCGATGTATACAGCCCCCTGGAATGTCGTACCGAATTCCGGCCGCGTCACCACGGGTCGCTCGGTGAGGTGCAGCTTGAGCGGGAATCGCAGCGCCCGAGAAGGTCCGATGACGCCTTGGGGATCGGCTTTGAGGAAGATGTCCGCTCCGCTATAAAGATCCCGCCCGGAACGTGTGTTTCCTCCGTTCCGGTAGACCGGTGCGCCCGCTAAATAGCGATCGCGGACTCCCTCATAGGCGAGAGGTTGCGCACCGGGTATCGACTTTGCAGAGTAGTAGATGTGGGTAGTGGGGTCGAACAGCATCCATTGACCTGCGATGAGCAGTTCGCAGACGGTATGGCCGTTGTTCTCCGGATAGTTGTGAAAGTTAATGTAGCGGCCTTCGATCCCGTGACAGCGACATAGCGCAAGTAGAGTTCCGCTGAAGGTGCCGCAGGCGCCGACTCGTTCGAGAACCGTTGCATCCGGCGTTGCGTCCGACGCGAAGCCGACCTTGAACCCATCGATATAGGTCATGCTCCGCTCAAAGAATTCGAATATTGAAGCTGTTCCGTGGGCAAGCTGTTCGGCGAGAAACTCGATTCGTCGGGTCACCGGGACCCGGAAGATATGCAATGGATTGGTCGGGTCGACAGCGGCAATGATCGGTCGGTCTCCCGCGTCACCCGACAGCACAACTGGCTCATCGATCGGTGGAAGATGCCTGTAGGAAGACCAGGCGCCGCGCGTCGGGGTACGACCGCAAGCACCCAGACCCACTGCTGCGAGAGCGACACCCAGACCAAAAGCGAATCGCCGTCGCGTCTGCTGGAAGCGAGGGTTCCGCCGAAAGTCGTAGGGTGTCACCGAATCTCCATGAGTCGAAGCAACAACCTGTTCTGTCCGCGGAAATCCGAGAAGACGATCCGCAGTCGAATCACATCCCGGGGGGGATCCAGCTCAAGCGTTTCGATGGTCGGATTTGCCGTCCCGGTGCCACCGATTCGAAGAGGCTCGTCCGATTCATCTTCGATTGCGTAAACGTCCACTTTTCGGGCCAGATTATTTGCGCTCTCCCACGTCAGGCTCAATTCCCGGGGTCGCGCGGCAGTCTCCAGTGCAAGTTCAACCATCGAGTTCGCCTCGCCTTCGATCCCAGCGACATAGTCGTCGTTCGGGTCCCCGTCCAGCGCATTGCGGTAGTCGAAACCTGGATAGGTCGGAGACGAATCGCTCAGGGATAGATTCAATGGCGGTGTTCGCAACGCGATGACTGGCTCTTGTATCACTGGTAGCCCGGCTTGCGCGAGATCCAGGAAATGGCGGTGTCGTAACGCGTACTGTCGATAGAACCAGCTTTCGTCATCCACCAGGGCTGATAGTCGTTCCAGTTGCGATACTTCGTACACTTGGTAGTCCGGACCCTTGTACCAGCCCAGGTCTTGCGGCCGGATATCGACCCTCGCTTCCTTCCATAGCTGGTCACCCAGGGTTTTCACCACACCTCCGCGCAACGGTGTGAATACGAGGTGACTCCCCTCATGGATTGATTGGATCTTCAGGGCGAACTCGCCTGGCGCGCGATCCAGATAACGCACGATAAGCTGGAGAGTGGGCATGTCGAACATATCGCCACCACCGGTATCAGGAAGGGCGATCATGAGGAACACATTGTGTAGCGCAGCACCGGATGGTGCCTCGCTGCGTATGTCGTATCCGCGAGCGAAACCACGCACAGTTGTGTCTTCGATAGTCTCGGCGGCGAGCCACTCGGTGCCCGAGATTGCGGTTTGCGCATCGGTATCCGCAGTGGACCCCACATCCAGACGCACATACTGTGCGGTCCTGGGATTGTACAACCTAACCTCATCGATCATCGGCGAGAGCGATCCGGACAGCCAGTCAATCTGCAACAACAGGCGCTTGCGAGGGTTGAGGTCGTATCTTAGCCAGTAGCCGGTGTCGAAAAGATGGAGGTGTTCGCGTAGGGATGCCAGTCCGTTGCGTGCCAGAGCTTTTATCGCGTCGGATCGCAGATGATCTCCCGCCGCCATCAATTCGGGCAGTGTAACGAGGTGCGCATTGAGCACATGGGTCGCGTTTGGAACCTCTTCGAACCAGTCCAGGCTGCGCCGATCTGTGGTTTTCACTCCACCGTCCTGCACCGATATCGCGAAGCCCCACGCGACGGCCTCTATCGTCTGCGCCAGGTTGGCAGATGAATGAAGCCCATCCTTACCCGCTGCGATCAGAGCCTTCAGCGCATAGGTCTGGAAGAAGGACGACGCCCAGCCAGCTTCGGTGAACACGTCGTTGTATGCGTTGCTGATTGGGAAAGTGTAGAGCGCGGCGTCGCCTACCCGGTACTGGTTTTCGGGATTGAGTAGCCACGCGATCGCCGGTTCACGTCTCAGTTGTGTGCGTGCAAAGCGGATATCGGCGTTTTCTGGAACCGCCAGCCCTCCCGTCAATGCCTGGTCTGCAATCATGTATGGATGGTAGATTCCATCGGCAGCCGAAGTGCTGGCGTGCTGGCGAATAACACCGTCGTCATCCAGGTCGAAAACCGCTTTGACCGGGGTTTGCGACGGGAGTGCCTCGACGGCCCCGGACACCTGTGTGCCGATGGATTCCGGAAATGCTGCGGATAGTTCGTACCCACGCGCAATCGTGGACCATGCGGCGAAACGCGGATCCCAGGTTGCGATCTCGCTGAGGTAAATTGCATGCTTCTCGGCGTAGGCACTGCCTACCCAGTAGCCTAGGTCGACGGGCCTGATCGGTACGATCCAGCGACGCCACGTGCCTGAGCCGCTGAGGAGCAGGTCGCCATCTCGCACGTCCCTGAACTCGGGGCCAGGTGCAATCGAACGTTGCTGAATGGAGATGTTGGCAGCCGCGTCATCCAGATACTCGATGCTCAGTTCGTAGGCGTCGCTACTTAGATTGTCCCGCCAGGTCCCGGGTAGATTGACATAGAAATAACTGTGCGGGGCGCCCACGACTGGTGATGCGAGTCGGGCACCAAGCAGTCTCCTGATCGTCCGATCCTCGATCCGCTCCACCTGTCCCCAGTCCGTTCCGGCAATCCTCGCAGAGCCAATTGCATCGTCTGTAGCGCCGACATCAACGATGGTGATCTCTCCCGTTCCCGGGTCCTTCAACTCTATCCGATCGATCGCCAGCGAGTGGCTGGGAAAGCCATACGGATTCACAAGGCGGAATAGGAGTTCAGACTTGCGGGGATTGAGGTCGTATCTGAACCAGTAGCCCGTATCGAATCGAGGCAGCCAGCGAGCGAGTGTGTCTGCTCCGCGTTGCGCCCAGGTCCCGAAATCAGACTCCGGAATCGCCTCGCTCAAGGCGTTGAGTGCGATGAGTGCGCGCATGTGACCATTTAGAATATGACCAGGATTGCTGACAGGGTGCGGAATCTCTTCAAACCAGATGTCATTGTCAGATTGGAAAAGTAAACCGCCTTCAGACAACGGTGTCGTTAGCGCGAGTGCAGCTTTCCTGGCCAGATTAAGATATCGATCTTCACCGCTTTTCCTGTATGCGATCAGGAAAGCCTGGATTCCTGTTGCCTGTGCAAACGCACTGGACCAAGGTGCTTTGATCGTAATGTCGTTGTAGGTACTGTCGAAATCGTAGGTCCAGGTCCAGAGCCCACCTTTTGCTCTTTTGAGATTTTCTTCGAGCCAGGATATGCAGGCATAGAAATGATCATCGTTGCTTCTGCCTTCCAATTCGCCTGTATAAGCTTCTACACCGGCATAAGCCAGAGCGTACAGAGCGATCCAAGCAGGATGATGAGTTTTCCCGACCTTGGGGATCTGGAGAATCGGTATGCCGGATTTACCCAGGATATGGACGGCATTCTGCACGTCTGTCTGCTCCAGAGGTTCTACCTTCCAGATGCCCGACTTCCCGTATATCAATCCGACAAGCGTTAGCGCGGAGATAGTAATGGCTGCGAAAGCCAGCCTGCCCATCTGCTTGTAGTCGACAGCCATCTGCACTAGAAGCGGGTTATGGTTCGGATCGATTCGTTGTTGATCTTGCACGCGGAACGACGCGCTGACCAAGAACAGGCCCGAGAGTTGTCGCCCTTCACGACTAAACCTCCTTTGTGTGGTGGGCCTTGGAAGATCCTCGCGAAAGCTGGTTCGTTGTTAGAAGCTCGTCAATTCTTGCTATGTAGACAGAATCCTGAATTTTCCATGAAAAGTTCGATCGGCTCGACATTAGATTGTCCTTCCATGTTGCGGTACTCAGACGCTCGAATGCGATATCAATCGCGTTGGCGATCGCCGGTGGGTTAGGCATGCCGTGAACCATGCCGAAATCGTTTTCGACGACGAATCTTCGAAGTTCCGGAGAGTCGTTGGCAAGAATTGGCAGACCGGCCTGAATGAACTCAAAGAGCTTGTTCGGAGTGCAGTAGTAAGAGTTCAGATCGACATGAGGGTAGGGAATGATTCCCAGATCCGCGGAAGCACTGTGCTGGAGGAGTTCTGATTGAGGAACTGCCGGGAGGAAGTGTACGTTTTTGTTCAACAGATCCAGCTTCGCTGCAGTCGCTTTCAATAACTCACCGTATTCACCGAAGCCCATCATGACGAGATTGATATCTGCTGTGCGCACGCGCCGCATTGCGGCGACGAGCTCATTGAGGTTTCTGTGAGGTGAGAATCCGCCTTGCAGAAGCAGCAGTTTCCGCGTGGTCGGGAGTTGCAGCTTCTGTCTTAGAAGGTCGTGCCGCTCATTGGGATTGAAGGTTGGATGAGGATCGATTGCATTGGTGAGCACAACAGGCTTGTCAATGGAATACCTGGTGGCCATTTCATCAGCGATGGATTCATTGACTGCAAACACCAGGTCAGCTTTTCCAATCAGCAACTTCTCTGCTTCTGAGCAGATCGCTCGCTGAGCGCGTGAAAATGAACGCTGCTCCGGATACAACTCGTGTGCGTCATAGATCAGGGGTACCTGCCATCTTCCGGAAAGTTCGACACCAGCCTGCAAAGCCGGAAGGTCATGTACCTGCACGATATCGGGGGCTTCTGCAGGTGCATGGCTGACGAACGCATGTCGAAACGGTAGCGGATCGTGTAGTCGTCTATTCCGATACCTCATCAGCAGCTTCGCTCGATAGCTGTGCCAGTTGATCCGGCTGCTGATAGCGAAACCCCTCTGGAGAAGTAGGGTTCTGGTGGACCAGCGATTTGAAGCGGAGTTCAGAAGTCCATTCAGCCGCTGCTGACGAGTCATATACTCCGTATATGTCGGATTTTCAGGCACGACAAAAGATAGTCCGATCCGGGTCAGTTCAATACCTTCAGGAGTGATTTCGTGGGTCGTTTCTGTATCGAAGGACAACGCGAGCAATTTAACTTTGTGCCCGCGCTGAATCAGAGACACCGCTTGAGCGACAACACGCCTGTCGAGGTGCTGGTCGTGGCATAGCATGAGTACTGTCGACATCAGCGAGTGTTCTCCGAACCTTTCTTCCTGAAAGATCGAAGGACCCTGCGCGCGCTGGCGCAAAGTCGAACTTCCAATCGGGACTGCAGCATAGCAGCCTTAGCATTCAGCTGGTCTACCTGAGTCATCAGCTTTCTGTTCAGATTCTCTAATCCGACCTGAGCGTCCGCAGTTTGTGATAGCTGGATTTTCAGGTCATTTACTGCAGCCTCGAGGTTCTCGATTTCGGCCAGTCGGACATCGAGTTCGATGGATCGTTTCTTGAGTCCAAGGTTTTCTGCTTCAAGATTCTGGATGCGCACAAGCGCTCGGTCATGGTCTGAAACAGCTTTACGGAGAGCTAGACACTCCGCCTCCAGGTTCTGGATGTGCACGAGAGCACTTTCGTACTGGGCTGCTGTCTTGTTCAGAGCGGTCCTCTCGGCAGTAAGGTTCTGCATTCGTACGACTAGTGCATCGATCTCTTGGTCGCGCATCTCCTCCAGATTCTGCAAATCTCTTACCAATTGGCCACTCTCGAACTGCGATATCGAAGTGGCTTTGAGAAAAGACGGATCGAACCAGATCTCGTCACTGACCTGAACTCTGAGGCCAGGATAGGCTTGAAAGTAACATTGCCCTGCGCTTGATGTGCTCGCCCAGATAATCTCTGGACCACACCCGAGTTCCGCATATTCGAGCAATCCCAGCTGAGTGGAACGAAGGAGCACCCCGTAGTACCCAGGGATCGGAATTCGCTTGAGAGTGATCTCCTTTTGCTCTTCTCCTTCGGCTAAAAGCACACCATTGTAGAGAATGCCCAGACCATCCTCGACGACTCCTTCAACGCAACCTTTCATTCCTGGGCTGCGGCGCAGTCGCAGCGTGTCGGCAGATTCGTAAACCGGAAATTGTCCGATCTCAGTCTCTGCGCTGCGTATCCATCGCGCGACCTGCGGATAGGCGTGTAGATCCCCGAGGTTGTCAGGGCGATGTGCGGGTAGCATCGTTGCGCGACGAGTAGTCAACTCCGGAACGGGACCACCGAAAGAAAGGACCGTCTCTGCTCGGCTGTAGATGGCAAGTATTTCGCTATGACTGCGCCATTGCCGGATTTCAGATAGATGTGCATACACTTGTTTTCCGAGCGCCGCGGCTGTTAGAGTACTCAACGGTTCAACAGCCTGGGGATTCTGCCCTGCGGATCCGCAGGATGGGCAGGTACTTTCGGTCCAACCGGACCATTCATCCAGAAAATATCTTCTAAACAACACCTCTTCTCGAAGCATCGCAGACCATGGCTCACCGGTGATGATGAGTGATTCCAGAGACCAACCGGTCGCGGCACGCGCCACGAAGTCGGGGAGATCGTAGCGACGGAGATGCCAGTTAGCATGATATAGATGATTGCACTGCGCACATCGAGCCGTCGCGTCGAGGAGTTCTTCGCGAAACGGCACAGCAACCAGAACAAATCGCTTAGCAACTCGAAAGAGTTCATTCCAGACGCTCTGGTACGCCGGCTCAGGGATGTGTTCGAGAGTATCGGTGGAGAGCACGAGATCGAACGAGTCATCTGCCATGGGGATATTGGCCGCATCTGCCAGGACTGCGCTCATCTGCAGGCGGCTCAATGCTTCCGCGCTACTGTCCAGGCCGGTAAATGCACAGCCTGTGCGTTCGGTGATGAGACGCGTCAACTTACCATCACCACAACCTACGTCGAGTCCCGATCCCACGTCTCCAGAAGGCCAGAAATCGACAATAGCGTCGACCAGATTGCGCTGGCTGAGCAGCATCTGCTGATCCCAGACAGCTTTGGACGAAAAGAGATCTGAGCCTTGCTTCACGTCAGTGTGTGCCATTCGGCCTGTTGATTGACGATGCCGATCTCCACTCCGATTCCTGGCGGAGGAAGTATTTTCAATGCATAGAAGCGATCATGCAGATCGTGTGCAGGAGGTTCGGCCGCGGATGTGGGGTTGAGTTCCTTGAACATCGCTACTGAAACCAGATAGTCGCCTGGACCAAGATTGAGAGGATTAAAGTCCACACGGATGCCACCTTCGCCGGTCAGGGTCCCTGAATGATAGCCGCAGAGTGTGGAAATGACCTGCATTGCACAGGTTCCGTCCGGTCTGTAGACCGCAATGACAGGCACAGCCTCTGTAACTGCCTCTGAAGCGAAGTATCTGAATATCGCGAATGCCGGCAGGCCACTGATCAGGGTGTGTCTTGCCTTGCCTGATTCATCAAAGAATGCGAAACCGGATATTCGGACCTGGCCTTTGCCATACCGGTCCTCCGGTGGTATCGCCTGAACGGTCTCGAGCAGCAGTTCATCTGCACTTTTCTGTGCGGGTGAGTCGGTCAATTGAAAACGTGCCGTACTGCCTTCTGATCCCGTATTCGTTGGTAAAATTCGTCCGATCGTCCGGTAGGTGTTTTTCTCTGCATCGAAGCAGTCGATGTTCACAGGTATTTCGGCCCTCTGAATGATCTCGAACTCGATCCAGCGTTGGTTGACGGCGCGATCTGGCCACACGATCTGCAACGGAGCATGAGCGTATTTTCCGCCGAAGTCTGAGAATGCCCATCCCGGTCTGGATCTGGATGAGGGTTCGATCTTCCAGTTCATGAATTCGGGGTCAACGATCAGTGCACTGCCGTTAGAGTCGGGACTGTCGCTCGAAATCCTGCCGAGTTCACCATTGAGATCGCCGTAACTGATGTCGCCGACTATGAGCGCCGTCCGGGGGGCGATGCTGCCATCGCCTATGAGCCGGAGGAGTGAGTATGTGCTGCAAGTACTCAACACCGACTTTGCCTGTTGCCTCGTCAGTGACATCGTGCGGATCCGCAAACGCTGCTCTTCATCTTCTCTGACACTCGAGAGATAAGCCTTTGTAACCCGGAGCAGATTTCCGTCGTCGCGTACATGTCCAGCTTCGAGCCAGATTGCGCGGTCACACAGCATCTGAACTGAACTCATATCATGTGACACGAATAGGATCGTCGCTCCCTGACCAGTCAGCGTCTTCATGCGCTGGATGCATTTGCCCATGAAATAGGCATCACCGGCCCCAAGCACCTCATCGACTATCAGTATTTCCGGAGAAATACATGTCGCTACTGCGAAAGCCAGACGGGCGTACATTCCGGACGAGTATTCCTTTACTGGGCGTTGCAGGAAATCGTCAAGCTCCGTGAATTCCCGAATGTCCTCGAGAGCGATCGCAGTTTCGGTAGTGGATTTTCCCTGCAGTGCCAGTGCCGAGTGAATATTCTGAACACCGGTAAAGTCTGGATGAAACCCGGTACCCAGCTCCATGAGCGCCTGGACCTCCCCATTTACCTTGACGGTACCGCAGTCGGAGCGCATCTGGCCGCTGATGATGCGCAGAAGCGTGCTTTTACCAGCGCCATTTCGGCCGATCAGAGCGACCCGCTCACCGCTGCGGATCCGAACACTCACGTCGTCGAGCGCCTGAAAAGTATCGTATCGAGATGCCGGGACTGGTATTCCCAGGGCATCGAGTGCCTGCCATCCGGGGCTTGAGAAACGCTTGAAACGCTTTGTCAGCCCTTCAATGAAAATGGCCGGTTCAGAGGTAGTCATGGAACAATGGTTTCAGGCGGGAAATCAAAACGTGGCCGAGTTTGAGTACTGCAAAGCTGAAGGCTGCGAGTATCGCGATCTCTGCGACCGGCAGCGTTCCGTCCATCAGACACTCGCGGTAGATCTTCATAATCCATGCCAATGGATTGAAATCCAACAGCGGGCGCAGATTTTCCGGCACCATCGCATTCGTGTAGGCGATTGGTGACACCAGCATGAGAAACAGAATGATAATCGGAGTGGCCTGTTGAAAATCCCTGAAAAAAACGGTCAGTGAGGCTGTTATCCAGACGATTCCGAGCGTCATGAGAATTTGCAGCAGGTAAACGAGCGGAACAGCAAGGTGCGTCCAGTAAAGATGACCATTGACTGCTACTGTTACCCATACGAGCACCATACCTAATCCCATGGTCGCGTGTCCGACGAGCACGTCGCGAGCCACTACCAATTCGATTGGAAAGAGCGTGTTTTTCAATAATCCCCGATTTGCGACGATACTGACAGTGCCTACACCAAAACTTTCGGCAAAGGCGAGAAAAGGTACAAGACCACAGAATATGAGTTGAACGTACTGGTATGTACCCAGCTCCGGAATTCGTACACCGAGTATCACGATGAATACGGTCGCATACATCGCGAGAAATGCCAGCGGATATATCAGCAGCCACGCCACACCCAGAATACTGCCCCGAAATCTGGCAAGCAGGGCTTCCCGGCTTGTCGCCAGCAGAAGGCTACGCTGGCGGTAAAGTACGGTTACCAGTCCCGGCAAGATGTCTCCCGTGTAGTTCCCTCAGAATTGCCTCGCTCGCGTGTCCATCTCCGTATGGACTCGCATCGGCCCGAACCGGCGGGCCGCATGCGAGTACGGCTTCTACTATCCTGTTCCGATCTGCACCCACAATCTGATTCCAGCCGCTTTCAACGGTTTCCACCCACTCTGTTTCATCGCGCATCGTGAAACAGGGAACCCTATAAAAGAACGCCTCCTTCTGCACGCCCCCGGAATCGGTGAGTATGGCCTTAGCACTGCGTTCCAGAGAGATCATGTCAAGGAAGGCCAGCGGCTCCGTAATGATCAAGCTATCGAGCAGTTGCTGGTACCCTATGGCAGCGATCTGCTTGCGGCTACGCGGGTGCAGGGGCAAGACAACGGGGGCATGGCCTGCGAGCTGCGCAAGCGCTTCGAGAATTTCTCGAAGACGATTCGGATCGTCAGTATTCTCCGCACGGTGGCAGGTGGCCAGGATGTACTGACGATGCGTAAGTTTCAGGCGCTCCAGTATGCGGCTCATGGCTTGTGCGCGCTCGGCGTAATAGAGCGAGACGTCATACATGACATCACCAACATTGTGAACGCCCTGGGTAATGCCTTCTGCAGTCAGATTGTTCACAGCCGTGGCAGTGGGACAGAACAATAGGGTCGACAGTCGATCGGCGACAATCCTGTTTACTTCCTCGGGCATACGCATGTTGAAGGATCGCAGTCCTGCTTCCACATGCGCTACAGGAATGTGCAGCTTGGCGGCGGCGAGTGCGCCGGCCAGCGTTGAATTAGTATCGCCGTAAATCAGTAGCCAGTCCGGCTTCTCCTCAAGTAGTACTTCCTCGATGGCCGACAGCATTCGACCGGTCATCGCGCCGTGGTTTCCCCCGGCGATCGCGAGATTATAGCGTGGTGCTGGAATTCCCAGTTCGTTGAAGAACACACCGGACATATTTTCGTCGTGATGCTGTCCGGTATGTATGAGCACCTCATCGACACCACTGGCATTCTGCATACCGATGATGCGTGAAATTGCCGCCGCCTTGATGAACTGTGGCCGGGCACCGACTACGGTGGCGATTTTCATGCGACCGATGAAATCACCGCGTTGGCGATTCTCTCCTGGGTCTCAGGCTCAAGATAGGGATGCATGGGAAGACTCAGCACGCGACTCGCTACCCGTTCAGCCCCCTTCAGATCCGATGAAACTCGGCACACGCTGGAGTAGGCCGGTTGCTGGTGCAATGGTACCGGGTAGTGCACGGCGGTAGGAATCCGGGCCTCTGAGAGGAACTTGAGAATGGATTCGCGCTCGTCTATCTGAATAGTGTATTGACCCCATACGCAGGTACGATCATTTCTTACAGCAAGCAACTGAATGTCGTTGTATCCGGAAAAGAGGTCCGCATATCGCTTTCCTGCTTGGAACCGCTGCTCGATCTCCCAATCGAATTGCTCAAGCTTGGCGAGTACGATGGCGCACTGCAGGGTATCCATTCGCCCGCCAACGCCGATACGTGTGTGGTAGTAGCGCTTCTCCTGGCCGTGGATGCGGATTTCCCGCATAGCCTTGGCGAAATCATCGTTGCTGGTGAAAATTGCGCCGCCGTCGCCGTAGCAACCGAGCGGTTTGCTCGGGAAAAAGCTCGTGCAGCCGATCGCGCTGACATTGCAGCTCTCCCGGCCTTTGTAGGATGCGCCGAAGCTCTGTGCTGCATCCTCAATGACAGTGATATTTCCATGGCGCGCTGCAATGGCATTGATTTCATCCATGTCCGCGGGCTGGCCATAGAGTGAAACGGGAATGATGGCCCGCGTTCGTGGAGAGATTGCAGCTTCGAGACCGGACGTGTCTAGGTTGCAGGTGTCGGTCTCGACATCCACGAATACAGGCACCGCGCCCAGCAGTGCGATGACTTCGGCAGTGGCGACGAAGGTGAAAGGTGTTGTGATTACTTCGTCGCCGGGTTGTACGCCGATTGCCATCAGCGCAATCAGCAGTGCTTCAGTGCCGGAGGCTACGGTAGTGCAGTGTGCAGCGCCGGTTCGCGTTGCAAGCGCCTCCTCGAGTTCGCGCACTTCAGGACCCATGATGTACTGCCCGTGTGACAGTACGTTCGCCATTCGAGTGTCGATCGATGATTTGAGGTGAGCGTACTGCGCCTTCAGATCGACGAACTGAATACTCTCGGTCATAGCTGCGTACAATCCTCGCCATTGATCTGGTAACTGGCGCCACACTCGCAGAGAACTGCGCCGTCACCTCGCAGCTGAACGCCGCACGAGCACATCCATCCCTTTCTTTTTGCCGGAACTCCGACCATGAGAGCGAAAGGTGGGACATCCTGATTGACAACGGCGCCTGCGCCAATGAAGGCAAATTCGCCAATCGTGTGTCCGCATACAATCGTGCAGTTGGCACCGAGTGTCGCCCCGCGTCGCACGAAAGTCTCGCGGTACTCATCCTTGCGGGAAATGGCCGCGCGGGGGTTGTAGACATTGGTGAAGACCATGCTGGGGCCACAGAATACGTCGTCTTCGAGACGTACGGCATCGAATACTGATACGTTGTTCTGAATTCTCACGTTGTTGCCGATGACAACGTCGTTACCCACGTAGACGTTTTGTCCGAGAGAGCATTCCTCCCCGATCGTAGCGCCGCTGCACACGTGCACCCAGTGCCAGATGCGAGTTGTTTCACCAACTTTTGCACCATCATCAACAATGGCTGTCGGGTGTATCGACATATCTCTGCTCAGTAGTCCAATGGAAGTGCGATTCGGCGACCATCTCGTGCTGAAAGATAAGTGGCTATCAGAACCTCAAGGGACTTCAATCCCTCCCGACCGTCTGTGTGAGGCGTTGCCTCGCCACGAAGCACCTGTATCACGTTTTCATAGTAGAGAGGATGGCCGAAGCCATACACGGATGTCGTTTCGTAATTCGCTTCACGAATAAGTTCGTCTTCAGGTCGGGAATCAGCGAATTCCCAGTGCTGTATTTCGTTCACGGCAACACCACCGATGCGCGCGGTACCCGTCTCGCCGAGTATGGTGATACTTCCTTCGAGGTTCTTGGGGTATGTCAACATGGTGACATTCATTGACCCGAGCGCACCTGAGCGCCACTTCACGCTGATCACACCGGAGTCCTCAACCTCGATGTTTCTGGCGAGCGTCGCAGTGTAGGCCTGGAGGCTTTCGATCGGACCGATCAGCCAGTCGAGCAGATCGACATAGTGACTGGCTTGATTCATCAATGCACCGCCATCGAATTCCCAGGTGCCTCGCCATCCCGCGCTGTCGTAGTACTCCTGGGGGCGGGTCCAGAAAACATTGATGTTGACCATGTAGATTCTTCCGAATCTACCCTGATCAATGGCCTTCTTCAGCAGTTGTAGGGTGGCGTTACGGCGATTCTGCTTCACTACGAACAGACGGACGTTGTTCTCGTCGCAGGCTTTCACCATCCGCAGACCGTCATACCATCGGGTAGCCATGGGTTTTTCGGTCATCGCATGACGCCCTGAACTGGCCACTTCAACCACCTGATCCGGGTGCAGGCCGCTTGGGGTTGCCAGCACGACTACGTCGATTTCAGAATCCTTCAGCATCGAGCGCATAGTCTGGAACGGACGAGCTCCGGTCTCTGTTGCTGCTTTATCCAAAGCTCGGGGATCGACATCGCAGACCGCCACCAGTGCGGCGCGCTCATTGTGGTGGGCGATTGCCTTGAAGTGATTGCCCGAGATCCTGCCGCAACCGACGACGCCAAATCTGATTCGCCTGTCGGTGATGGGTTCTGGAAAACTTCGCATGGCTCAGGTTCTGCTTATTGCTGGTTTGTTGGAATGATGATGCCCAGCCGAAAACATGCCGGGACAGCAAGTCGCCTCACTCCCGATGCGAATCCAGGTCGAGCGCCGCCGGTTGGGGAATCGAGTCGGTCACAAAAGCGTAACGGAGTTTACAGATAGGTGCTCAGCCAGTCGAGACATCCTGAGCCGACTGAAGATCCGGCTGGAAGGACACCTATCCCGGATTTGTGACCCGCACTCAAATCCGCGGCGCCGTCCGTAGTATGATCCCTGGGTTCCAGGGATCAGGAGTCGAGACGATGCGTGACGTTTACCCGATGGTACGGATGAGTTCACTGGCCGCCCTGCTGCTGGTGGCCAGCGCCTGCACCACCAACCCCTATACCGGCGAAAGGCAGGCCTCCAATACCGGTAAAGGCGCCGCGATCGGGGCCACCGCTGGAGCCGTAATCGGCGCCCTGACCGGTAAAGACGCGGATGACCGCCGCAAGCGCGCGCTCATCGGCGCGGGGGTCGGTGGGCTGACGGGTGCCGCGGTGGGCGGTTACATGGACGCCCAGGAACGCAAACTGCGCGAGCAGCTGCAGAATACCGGTGTCAGCGTGACTCGTCTCGGCGACGACATCATCCTCAACATGCCCGGTAACGTGACCTTCGACGTGAACCAGGCGGAAGTGAAGAGCAATTTCTACCCTGTGCTGAATTCCGTGGCGCTGGTGGTCAAGGAATACGACAAAACCCTGGTGGATGTGAACGGCCATACCGACAGCACCGGCACGGTCGAACTCAACATGGGCTTGTCGAACCGTCGTGCGCAGAGTGTCAGCGCCTATCTGCAGTCTCAGGGAGTTACCGGCAACCGACTGTTTACCCAGGGCTTCGGCCCTCATTATCCGATCGCGGACAACACCACCGCAGAAGGGCGCCAGCTCAATCGCCGGGTTGAGATCGTGCTGAAGCCACTCACCCAGGGCTGAACGCCGTGCCGCGCCCGTGATCCGGGGCATTGATCCTCGCCCGTGATCCGCGACATCGATTCGCAGCATCGACCCGCGGATCCCTTGCCCCCCTCGGTACAGAATCGCGGAACGGCGGGCGCCACCCGCCGCTCCTTTCCGACACATACCCCGCAGCCGGTCCGAGTGGCTGGCCCTCTTTTGCTCATTTGCGTACAGTGGCGGCCTGCCGGTGCCGGCCACCTGGCGCAAGGGGGCGCGGTTCGGCTCGCGCAGACGAATAATTATTATAAAAAACAATACGTTACTGATCGGATCAGACCATGGCAAAGGTTCTCGTACTGGGTGGTGACGGCTTCTGCGGCTGGCCGACCAGCCTGCATCTCTCCCACGCCGGCCACGAGATCGTCGTCGTCGACAACCTGTCGCGGCGCAAGATCGATGTGGAACTCGAAGTCGAGTCGTTGACCCCCATCCGACCGCTGTCGGTCCGGGTGGCGGCCTGGAAGGAGCTGACCGGGCGATCGATTCGAACCGTGCATCTCACCCTCGGCGAAGACTACGACCAGCTCCTGCGCCTGATCCGGGAAGAGCAACCCGACACCATAGTGCACTTCGCCGAACAACGGGCCGCACCCTACTCGATGAAGTCCTCCCGGCACAAGCGCTACACGGTCAACAACAACATCAATGCGACCAACGACGTGCTCTGTGCGATCGTGGAAAGTGGCCTGGACATCCACCTGGTGCACCTGGGAACCATGGGTGTGTATGGCTACGGCACCGCGGGGATGAAGATTCCCGAAGGGTATCTGCGGGTGAAGGTCGAAACCCCCCAGGGCCTGATCGATCAGGAAATTCTCTACCCGGCCAATCCCGGGTCGATCTATCACATGACCAAGACCCAGGATGCGCTGCTGTTTTTCTACTACAACAAGAACGACAGCTTGCGGATCACCGATCTGCATCAGGGCATCGTCTGGGGCACACAGACCGAGCAGACGCGCCAGGATGAGCGGCTCATCAACCGCTTCGACTATGACGGCGATTACGGCACGGTTCTGAACCGCTTTCTCATGCAGGCCGCGATCGGCTATCCCCTTACCGTACACGGCACGGGTGGCCAGACACGGGCCTTCATCCACATTCAGGACACCTGCCGCTGTGTTGGGCTTGCCATCGACAATCCACCTCAGCGTGGTGAGCGCGTCAACATTCTCAATCAGATGACTGAGACGCACCGTGTTCGTGACCTGGCCGCGATGATTGCTGAGCTGACCGGAGTCGAAATCAGTTATCTGGATAACCCGCGCAATGAAGCGGCCGAAAACGATCTGCACGTGGAAAACAGTCGCTTTCTCGGGTTGGGCCTGGAACCGGTGACGCTGCAGACTGGTCTGCTGCAGGAGGTCACCGAGATTGCGCGCCGTTACGCTGATCGCTGCGACCGAGAGAAAATTCCCAGCGCGGCACGCTGGCGCAGCAACGCCTGACCCGTCGCGCGAGGGTCGCGTGACGGTGGCAGGCTTCTAACCGGACGCCGGGGACAATTCCCCATCCAGCGCCTGGGACTCACAGAACGTGGCGAATGCGGTCTGCAGCCCCGCAACATCCTCCCCTTCCGGAATCTCGATCTCCATGTTAAGGCTGAACACCGGCGTGCCGGTGTGCGGAGCTGGTTCTGTCTGGGTCTCGAGTTCCCGGATGTTGACCCCGCGGCTGCTGAAGAAGTTTGCGATGCCATGGACGATGCCTGGATGGTCCAGGGTTTCCACCCGGACTGCGAGCCTTGTGGCCTGTCGTTGCGCCCGATCCGAAGTGCGGCGGAACAGATGAGCGAGTCCGGTGCGGGCAGCGAGGCTGCTCAGGGTCGATTCGAGGGCGTCGAGAGCCGCATTTTCGCCACTGACTGACATCAGCACCGCGAATTCGCCGCCGAGCACCGACATGCGGCTGTCTTCGATATTTGCGTTTACACCCAGCACAATCTCGGAGAGTTCGTTGACCAGTCCGGGTCGGTCCTGGCCAATGGTGGCGATCACGGCCCTGGCCATCAGCGGATGACCTGTCTGACGTAGTCGGCCAGTTCGGCCACCGCGATCCGCTGCTGAGCCATGGTATCGCGATCACGTACCGTCACCGTATCGTCCTCATCGACAGTCTGGAAATCGACGGTGATACAGATGGGGGTGCCGACTTCGTCGTGGCGCCGGTAACCCTTGCCGATGTTCCCTGTGTCTTCATAGAGCACCCGCCCCAGACCGAGGGCCTGGAGATCCTGCTTGATCGACTTCGCTTTCGCCACGATGCCTTCGTGATTCCGCTTCAGCGGCATCACGGCAGCTTTGATCGGTGCGAGATGGGGTTTGAAGGCCAGCACGGTCCGCGTCTTCCCATCCTCGAGTGTTTCCACCCGATAGGCCTCGTTGAGCACCGCCAGCACCCCCCGATCCACACCCGCCGAGGGCTCGATCACATAGGGCACCATCCACTGATTGGTTTCCAGATCCTGGATGGCGAGCTTGGTATTCGAATCCCGGTTCGGGGCCACCCTGGCCTGAATATTGAAGTCCGCCTGAGCGCGTGTATGGGATCCCAGGTCATAGTCGGTACGGTTGGCAATACCTTCGAGTTCTTCGAGGCCGTGGGGAAACTGGTACATGACATCAAAGGTGGCCTTTGAGTAGTGCGCAAGTGCGTCCTTGGGCACATTCAGCAGTTGCAGTCGATTGCGCTCCACGCCCTGAGCCTCCCACCAGTCCAGGCGTTCTTCGACCCACTTCTGATGCCACTCCTCATCGGTGCCGGGCTTCACGAAAAACTCGAGCTCCATCTGCTCAAACTCCCGGACCCGGAAGATGAAGTTGCGCGGCGTGATCTCGTTGCGGAAGGCTTTCCCGATCTGGGCGATGCCGAAAGGCAGCCGCCGGGATGTGGAATCCACCACGTTGCGAAAGTTGGTAAAGATCGCCTGGGCGGTTTCCGGGCGCAGATAGCCGAAGCTGGAGCCGTCGGATACCGGGCCCAGGGCTGTCTTGAACATGAGGTTGAAGGGGCGCTCTTCTGTCAGATCGGTGGATCCACAGTTCGGACAGACTTTCCCTTCGAGGTGATCGGCCCGATGCCGCGCTTTGCAATTGCGGCAATCGACCAGCGGATCGCTGAAGGTCTCCTCGTGGCCCGAGTAGCGCAAGGTGAGCGGGTTGGTGAGGATGGCGGCATCAAGCCCCTCGACATCGTCCCGTTCGTAGACCATCGCACGCCACCAGGCGGCCTTAAGGTTGTTTTTCAGTTCAACCCCGAGTGGACCATAGTCGTAGATACCCTGCAGTCCGCCGTAGATATCGCTGGATTGAAAGATGAAGCCGCGCCGCTTGCACAGCGAGACCAGTTCTTCCATGGAGGATGCCGGCACGATAGAAAACCTACGTCTTACGCGAGAGCGCAAACTATACCCAAACTCGCTCTAAAAGACGCCTTTTGAGGCCAGGGAACCCGCCGCGGTACCGTATCCATAAGTCTTGTCCATAAGTCTCCATAAGTCGTGCCATCACCTGGCAGAAGTGTGGATGTATTCGCAGAATTACATCTCTCACACGCGACTCACAGCCTCGTACATCTGCCGGGAGCCCTCGGCACATCAGATATGGTCGAATGGTTCTGCCGGTAATTACAGGACGGCTGGCACAAGCAGAGGAACAGATGCGCAGGACCGACTCACCAGACAGAACACGCAGCTACTTCCGCTCGGCGGAGCGGGTGTTTGCGCTCAATGGCCAGTGGTTTTACGGAACCCGGGAAGGGGAGATCGGTCCCTTCGTATCCCGGGAGGAAGCTCTGAAAGAAGTCGCGCGCTTCGTAAGGAAAAGCATGACCTCGCTCTGTTTCAGACGCTCCGGGAAGAGCATGCGAAACGCACAGCGGTGTCGACCCTCGAATCCGGGACCACGCGACCCGAAGTGTCCCGCACCCCGCTTGCACTGGTACCCAAGGAAGAAACCACCCGGGTAATGGGAAATCTCGCGTTGCAGCGTCGGCGCTGATCGTTTCTGAGGCTGATCGTCGCTGCTGCGACACATCAGCCTCCCTGCCTGCAACCACCTGACTTGCGCGACCCTCGCGACTGCCGCCAGAACCCCGCTACGACACGCTGAGGCGTTGCTACCTATGCAGAGGCTCCCAAGTAGCATTGTCGGTTGCATCCAGCGTACTCTACCGATGTGTGGCAGCTCGATGTGCGGCAGCCTGAATTCCAACAGTGGGAGACATTTCTGAGATGGCGAGCGACCTATTTGATCTGACGGGCCGAACGGCACTGATCACAGGCTCGAGTAAGGGCATCGGCAAGTCGATTGCGGAAGAGATGGCGCGTCAGGGTGCCCAGGTGGTGATATCCAGCCGCAAAGCCGACGTCTGCGAGGCGGTGGCGGCTGCGATCAATGCGGAGTGCTCGGGTGAGCCCGGCGGTGCCGTGGCCATTCCAGCCCACGTCGGACACAAAGAGCAGCTCGAGAGACTGGTGGCAGAGACCCACAGGCAGCTCGGGAAGATCGACATCCTGGTCTGCAATGCGGCGGTAAACCCGTTTTATGGCTCGATGATGGACATCCCGGACTCCGCGCTGGAAAAAGTACTCGACATCAACATCAAGTCCAATCACTGGCTGTGTCAGCTGGTGTTGCCGGAAATGATCGAACGAAAAGACGGCTCGATCATGATCGTGTCTTCCGTGGGCGGGCTCAAAGGCAGTGCGGATCTGGGAGCGTACGCCATATCCAAGGCTGCTGATCTTCAGCTCGTGCGCAATCTTGCCGTAGAGCACGGACCGAATAATGTGCGGGTGAACGCCATCTCGCCGGGACTTATCCGCACCGACTTTGCCCGGGCGCTCTGGGAGAATCCGGACATTCTGAAACGTGCGACGGCGGCGGATCCGTTGCGGCGCATCGGGGAACCGGACGAACTTGCGGGGATTGCCGTCTATCTGGCTTCCCGGGCAGGCTCCTTCACCACGGGTCAGAACTTCGTGGTGGACGGTGGTTCCACCATCGGACGCTGAATGCAGGTCACCATTCGCAGGAGAGGATAATGGCTGAAGCGGCAAGATCCTGGTGGGCGCGAGCCATTCTCATCGGCACGGTGGTGGCGGTTGTGCTGCTGCTGCTCGGTCCCATCGGCACGAGACTGGGTATCTGGGGCTTCCAGACGGGGCTGCTCATGCTCATCCCTGCCGGTACCCTGCTGGCTGCGGTAGGGCTGCTGGTCGGACTGGTGGCGCTGTTCGTGTCGAGAAAGCGGGGTTTCACCGGCGACGGGCCGATCCTTCTCACCAGCGTCCTGGTCTGTGCACTGGTCGTCGGACTCATGTTTCTGCAGGCCAGCAGAGGCTTCTCGCTGCCTCAGATCCACAACATTTCCACTGACGTTAACGACCCGCCTCAGTTCGATGCCATCGTCGCGCTGCGGGGCGAAGGGACCAATCCGCTGGACTACGACCGGGAGAAACTTGCCTCTGTACAACAGCAGGCGTATCCGGCTGTGAAAACGCTGCGTCTGGAAACCGATCGTGCCACCGCGGTCGGTCGGGTGGTGGATGCCCTCACTGCCATGGGGCTGGAGATCGTCGCTGTCGATGCGGATGCGGGGATCATTGAGGCGACCGCGACAACCTTCTGGTTCGGTTTCAAGGATGATGTGGTAGTCCGGGTCCGCGACGACAGCGCTGGCGGGGTGAAGGTGGATGCGCGCAGCGTATCCCGGGTCGGATTGAGCGATCTCGGTGCGAATGCGGCGCGGATCGAAGCGCTGCTGGGACGTCTCCGCACGGGTTGATCCCGGGCGAGCTGGATTTCCGTGGAAGCTTCCGGAAGACGCCTGAGAGGATTCCGCCCGCCGCACGGGAGGACTTCAGAAGCGGATCAGTTCTGCGGAGAGATCCGCTAAGTCCAGCACACCGATGGCATTGAACCCCAGCATGTGCCCTGCACATTCTCCGGGATTGAAAATCACCTGACCCGCTTTGCGCTCATAACGATACAGGTGGGTGTGCCCGTGCAGGGCCAGATCGTTTGCGGAACTCAGATGTCCTGAAAACTCGAGGGGATCGTGGACGACCATGATGCTGCGTTCATGCCAGTCCAGCACAAACGGCGGCTCGTGAAAGATGAATCCGTAGCGCGCTACGGCCAGTTCGAGTGCCTCCCGTTCGCCTTCGTCGTTGTTGCCGTATACCCCGTAGAGCGGTACGTCGAGATGGGCGAAAATATCCAGGGTCTTTGCCTGGGTGATATCTCCGGTGTGAATCACACGCTCTACCCCCGATGCGTTGAACAGTTCAACAATCCGCTGCACGTTGCGGAGATTATTGTGGGTGTCGCTGACGATGCCGATTTTCATGACGCAGGGAGGGGACTTTTGGAACTCGTGTAGTCGGGTTGTCCGGAGTCCACGCCCCGGGCCTGGATGGCCGGGCGGTCTGCATGGCCCGGCCATCTGCCTCAGACAGGGACGGACTCCGCAACGCGCTTCCGCGGGCCGTTCCCGCGGGATCCGTCCCGCGGGAAGAAGTCCGGTGGATCAGACCTTTTCGAGGATGTGGATGCCGCAGGCGCTGCCGAGACCGATCACATGGGTCATACCTATCTTCGCACCTTTTACCTGGCGCTTGCCGGCTTCACCGCGCAGATGGGTGGCCACTTCATAGATGTTGGCGATGCCGGTGGCGCCAAGGGGATGCCCTTTAGAGAGCAGCCCGCCGGAGACGTTCACCGGGATACGGCCGCCGAGTGCCACTTCGCCGTCATCGATCATCCTGCCGGCCTCGCCATCGCCACAGAGCCCGAGGTTCTCATAGTGAAGAATCTCTGCGGTGGCAAAGCAGTCGTGGAGTTCCACCAGATCGATATCGTCCGGTCCGAGACCCGCCATCTCGTAGGCCGCCTTGGCCGCCTTGCGGGTGCAGCTGTTCACATCCGGCATCACCAGATCACGCTCCTGCCAGGGATCTGAGGTCAGGATCGAGGCGCGAACCTTGACTGCACGCTTCATCAGGCCGAGCTCCTTGGCCTTCTTTTCTGAGCAGATCACTGCGGCGGCAGAGCCGTCAACGTTCACCGAACACATGAGCTTGGTGTTCGGATACGAGATCATCTCGGCGTTCATTACCACATCCAGGGGGGTTTCGATCTGGTACATGGCCTTGGGATTCAAGGTGGAATGATGGTGATTCTTCACCGACACCTTGGCGAACTGTTCGAAGGTGGTGCCATATTTCCGTGTGTGTTCACTGCCGGCTTCGGCAAACACTGCGGGCATGGTACCGGAGCCGAGCAGGCCTTCCTTGGAAATGCCCTTGGCGCCACCGGCACCGCCGAGCAGGCCCTTGCCCATCTGTTCCACCCCGACACAGAGCACCAGATCGTATAACCCGGCTTTGACCGCGGCCCAGCCTTCGCGGAAGGCGGTGGCTCCGGTGGCACAGGCGTTGGACACGTTGATCACGGGAATGCCGGTCTGGCCGATCTCGTGGAGGATGCGCTGTCCCACCATGCCGCTGGCCTGCCCCAGGTTGCCGCAATAGAGGGCTTCCATGTCCTGGATCGTCAGTCCGCAGTCGTCCAGCGCCAGCAGGGCGGACTCTGCGCCGATCTCTGGGACTGTCCGGTCCGGGAAGCGACCGAACTTGATCATGTCTACACCGACGACGTATGCGTCACTCATTTCTCGTCTCCTAGGAACTGGGTTGGAAGAAGTAGGACAGATAGGCGTTGCCTTCCTTGTCCTTGCGGCCGAGAGCGTCGGCGTAGACCACATCGACGGGCATGTCGAAGGCGATCTTTGACGGATCCGGCTCCACATTGATCAGATTGCCTTTGACGGCAGTACCGTCTGCCAGATCCACGATCGCGCTCACATAGGGCACTTCGATGCCGGGAAAGGAGCGATGGACGATGGAGTAGGCATACAGTTTGCCCTTGTTGGGCAGCTTGACGGTGGACATCTGGTCCCGGCCACCGCATTTCGAACAGACTTTCCGCTCGCCGAGAAAGGTTGCCCCGCAGGCGCCGCACTTATAACCCTCGAGATAGGGCTCGCCGCTGTCCGGTATTTTCAGGTAATCGACGACTGGTAATGGTTTTGCGCTCAAGAATCCCCCTAAAACTACGTGAATACTGCGGCTGGAGCATACTATCTCGGGCATCGGCGGGACAACGCCAAGCTGCGGCACCCGGGCAGGCCTGCTCCGGCAGGGGAATCGGGTCGCTAGACGGAGCGCGGGAAATCGCGCATCTTAACCGGGGTTAACAATGGGAGGATGGAACATGGGGCAGACACCATGAAGTCGGTCAAAGTCAGCGATTACATGGCCACTCGACTGGTGACATTCCACAAGAATGACAGCGTGGTCACCGCGATGGGCGTACTGCTTGAAAAAAAGATCTCCGGCGGTCCTGTGGTGGATGACGCGGGTAATCTGGTCGGTGTGCTCTCAGAGGTCGATCTCATGGAAGTCATCGTCCAGGACAGCTACTACAACGAATCCGTCGGCATCGTGGCGGACTACATGCAGCCGGAAGTGGATACGGTGGATCCGCAGATGGACATTTATGCGTTGACTGAGCGTTTTCTCAAGGAGCACCGCCGACGCTATCCGGTCGTGCAGAACGGGCGGCTGGTCGGTCAGATTTCGCGCCGTGATGTTCTGCGGGCCGCCGAGGACTTCCTGACCAAACCGGAGCGACGGAAGAAACGCTGAGGCAGCGCCGGAGTAACGCCGCGGGCATTCTGTGGAGCGCCCGCGGCGTCTTTAAAAAAAGCCCGCGGCGGCTAAAGAAAAATCAGTCCCGCAGTGCCGCGAGCAGCAGTTCATTGACCACGGATGGATTGGCCTTGCCCTGGGTCGCCTTCATGACCTGCCCGACAAAGAACCCAAGCACTTTGTCCTTGCCTGCACGGAACTGTGCCACCTGAGCCGCGTTGTCCTCGATGATCCTGTCGATGATGGACTGCAGCTCTGCGGTGTCTGAAACCTGAGTCAGGCCGAGCGTGCTTATGGTTGCATCGACCCGGCCGTCCTCTGCCGCCACAGGCCCCTCAGACCAGAGGGTATCGAAGAGCTGTTTGGCGATTTTGCCGGAGATTGTGCCGTCTTTGATCCTGGCGATCAGATCGCCGAGGGTGGTGGTGGCCAGTGGACAGTCGTCGATCTCCGTCTCGGTGCGATTGAGTGCGGCTGAGAGTTCCCCCATCACCCAGTTGGCTGCGAGTTTCGCATCCCGGGAACGCACCGCGACCGCTTCGAAATAGGCAGCCATTGCCGGATCTGATGTCAGCCAGAGCGCATCGTAGGCAGACAGGCCGTATTCGGTCTCGAACCGGTCCCGCATCTGGACGGGCAGTTCCGGAAGCTCACGGCGGACGCTGTCGATGAAGGCCGCATCGAGGACCAGCGGTAACAGATCGGGATCCGGAAAATATCGATAGTCGTTCGAGAGTTCCTTGCTGCGCATCGGTCGGGTTTCGTTGCGATCCGAGTCATAGAGCCGGGTTTCCCGGTAGATGCTGCCGCCTTTCTCGAGGACTTCGATCTGGCGTTCGATCTCATGGTTGATCGCCAGTTCCAGGAAGCGGAAGGAGTTCACGTTCTTGATCTCAGTTCTTTCTCCGAGGGCGGTATCGCCGGAACGCCGGATCGATACGTTGGCGTCGCAGCGCATGCTGCCCTCAGAGAGGTTGCCATCGCAGATCTGCAGATGGCGGACCAGGCCATGCAGTTGCCGGAAATAGGCGGATGCCTCAGCCGCCGAGCGCAGATCCGGCTCGGAGACGATCTCGAGCAGGGGGGTACCTGCCCGGTTCAGATCGATGCCCGTCATGCCCGGGTAAGCCTCGTGCAGGGATTTACCGGCGTCCTCTTCCAGGTGTGCGCGGGTTACCCGGACGGTGCGGGGTGGTTGACCATCCAGCTGCACAGTGAGTGATCCGGCACCGACGATGGGCTGCTCGAACTGGCTGATCTGATAGCCCTTCGGAAGGTCAGGGTAGAAGTAATTCTTGCGGTCGAAGACCGAGCGGGCGTTGATCCGGGCGCCGATGGCCAGACCGAAACGCACGGCCATTCTGACCGCTTCTTCATTGAGCACAGGCAGGACGCCCGGCATACCCAGGTCTACGGGGCAGGCCTGGGTATTGGGCGCAGCACCGAAGCGGGTTGCCGCCCCCGAAAAAATCTTACTGATGCAGGCCAGCTGCACATGCACTTCGAGGCCGATCACTGCTTCCCAGCTCATGACCACCCCTCGGGATGCCGCAAGTGCCAGTCGGTCGCTCGCTGGTACAGGGCGGCTGCTTCGAGCATCGTCTGCTCGGCGAAATGCGGGCCGATCAGCTGCATGCCCAGTGGCATGCCCTGGTGTGATCCGCAGGGCAGGGACATGGCGGGCAGTCCAGCCAGGCTGGCGGGAATGGTGAAGATATCCTGCTGATACATGGCCACCGGGTCACCTGAAAGCTCGCCCTTCCTGAAGGCGATGTCGGGTGTGGTGGGTGCAAGTATCAGATCCACCGATTCGAATGCGCTCAGAAAGTCCTGCTGGATCAGACGACGGATCCGCTGTGCTTTCAGGTAGTAGGCGTCGAAGTAACCGACGCTGAGTGCATAGGTTCCGGTAAGAATCCGGCGCTTCACTTCCGCGCCGAAGCCTTCGCTGCGGGAGCGGCGATAGAGATCCTCCAGCGAAGTCGGATTCTCACAGCGATGCCCGAATCTCACACCGTCGTAGCGGGAGAGATTGGTGGATGCCTCGGCGCCCGAGATGACGTAGTAGGCGGGAATGGCGGCAGGGGTGTGTGGCAGGGAGATGTCGTTAACCCGGAAGCCTGCCTTTTCGAACTCCCCGATAGCGGCACGAAAACTCTCTGCCGGGACTCCAAGCGCCTGCAGATATTCCCTGGGTAACCCGATCCGCAGTTTTCTGCCCGAGATGCCCGCGCCATCCAGCGCCAGGCCACGGCCGTCGTGCAGCCAGGCCTCGTCCCGTTCGCTGCTGGTCGAGTCGAGGGGATCGAACCCGCACATGTGCGGCAACAGCTGAGCAATGTCCTGGGCGCTGTGGGCGAGCAAACCGCCCTGATCGAGACTCGAGGCGAAAGCCACCATGCCGTGACGCGATACCCGGCCATAGGTGGGTTTCAGTCCGGTGAGACCGCAGAAGGCGGCAGGCTGGCGAATGGACCCGCCGGTATCGGTACCCGTGGCGATCGGCACCAGGCCGGCGGCGACTGCGCTGGCTGAGCCACCGGAAGATCCGCCGGGGACATGGGCCGGATTCCAGGGATTTGCGACGGGTCCGAAGTGGCTGTTCTCGTTTGAGGACCCCATGGCGTATTCATCCATGTTGGTCTTTCCCAACAGGATGGTGCCCGCCGCTCGAAGCCGGCTGACCACGGTGGCGTCGTAGGGCGCGATGAAGTCAGCGAGCATTTTTGATGCGCAGGTTGTGGGCAGGCCCTGGGTGCAGAAAATGTCTTTGTGCGCGATGGGAATACCGCAGAGCGCGGCGGCAGTGCCCTCTCTGCGCCGGGTGTCGGCGTCGGCCGCCTGCTCCAGCGCACCAGCTTCATCCAGGGTGATGAACGCGTTCAGAACAGGGTTGTGGCGCCGGATACGGTCGATCAGCGTACGGGTCAGTTCGACGCTGCTGAATGCACCGGACTCGAGGCCTGCGCGCAGGGCGGATATCGAGGGAAAAGACTCCATCTGCCCTATTCAACGACCCGGGGCACCAGATACAGGCCATCCGCCGTCGCGGGGGCACCCTTCTGGAGGAGTTCGCGATCCACGGTTTCGGTCACGCGATCGGTCCGCAGACGGGCGCTGGCGTCCAGAGGATGGGAAAGCGGCTCCACGTGATCCGTGGGGATGGACTGCATGTGATCGACCATGGCGATGATGCGTGCCAGATCTTCGCGCGCAGCCGCCTGCTCAACGCCGGAGAGCTCCAGTTGCGCAAGGTTTGCGAGGTGGGAAAGGTCGATGTCAGCCATAGGCGCGCAAGCCTAATCCAATCAAGGTGGTGAAATAAAGAATCCGCGCCGAATCAGGTACCTGCGCGCCGATCGCAGCACGGGATGCCGCTTCGTTTCGCCGGGTTTCATGATAGAGTACGGCCGGGTCGGGAAGCGCCTATACTTCCCATTGAGCCCGTTCCGCGGATGCCTAATTCTTCGGATAAGCCTAGTTCTTCGGACAGGCCTAATTCTTCGGACAGGCCTAGTTCTTCGGATAGAGAGCCAATCCTTGATCACCAGAGCCGTACGCACACATGTTTAAGAATATCCGTGGGCTGTTTTCCCGCGATCTTTCCATCGACCTCGGTACAGCCAACACGCTCATCTATGTGCGCGACCAGGGTATCGTGCTGAACGAACCTTCAGTGGTTGCCATCAGAATTCAGGGTAATGTGAAAACCGTCGCGGCCGTGGGTCTGGACGCCAAACGGATGCTCGGTCGCACACCGGGCAACATCACCGCCATCCGTCCGCTCAAAGATGGGGTGATTGCAGATTTTCTCGTCACGGAAAAAATGCTGAAGTATTTCATCAACAAGGTACACGAGAACTCCTTCATCCGGCCGAGCCCGAGAGTTCTGGTCTGTGTGCCCTGCAAGTCCACAGAGGTAGAGCGTCGAGCGATCCGTGAAAGTGCGCTGTCCGCAGGCGCCCGTGATGTGCGACTGATTGAGGAGCCCATGGCGGCCGCCATCGGAGCCGGTCTGCCGGTGCAGGAGGCAGTGGGCACCATGGTCGTGGATATCGGCGGTGGTACCACGGAGATCGCCATCATCTCCTTGAACGGCGTGGTCTACTCGGACACCGTGCGGGTCGGCGGTGATCGCTTCGATGAGGCGATCGTGGCCTATGTACGGCGGACTCAGGGCAGTCTGATCGGCGAGGCCACCGCAGAGCGAATCAAACAGGAGATCGGTGCTGCCTATCCCCAGAAGGAAGTCCGGGAGATCGATGTGCGGGGGCGCAATCTTGCGGAGGGCGTACCGCGCAGTTTCACGTTGAACAGCAATGAGATCCTGGAGGCACTGCAGGAACCGCTGTCGATGATCGTGCAGGCGGTAAAGAGTGCTCTCGAGCAGTGTCCGCCGGAACTGGCCTCGGATATCGCGGAAACCGGTCTGGTACTGACGGGGGGTGGTGCGCTGCTGCGGGACCTCGATGTGCTGCTGGCGGAGGAAACGGGCCTGCCGGTCATCATTGCGGAAGATCCACTGACCTGTGTGGCCCGCGGTGGCGGCAAAGCGCTGGAGATGATGGACAAGGCCGGCAATGCGGACCTGTTATCCACTGAGTAGTCTGCCGGCAGTTTTTAAAGGTCGCGACACGGTCGTGGCGCACGAAATCAGCGAGGGGTTGCTTCGATCAAAGCTCTGTTTGTCCGCGAATCCGGCGCAGGCTATTTACTGACGGGACTGGCCCTGGTCTCACTGGTGCTCGTGACTGTCGATGTCTCAACCCGCCTCCTCGAACCCTTTCGCAGTGTCGTCGGCACCCTGGTGAGTCCGCTCCAGATCATCGCCGAATCACCCTATCTCGCCGCCTCGGAAGTTGGAGAAGTATTCAGCTCCCGCGACAACCTGCAGGCACAGAACGCCGCGCTCCGCCAGCGGGTGCTCGAACTCACCGAAGTTGCCCAGCAGTACCAGTCACTGAAAACGGAGAACGAGCGCCTGCGCGGTCTGCTCGGAAGCCGTGCCCGACTGCCCGCACAGGTTCTGGTTGCCGAACTGGTCGGTGTTGTACCCTCTCCGAATACCTTCCAGGTCATCATCGACAAAGGCAGTGCGGCAGGTGTCGCGGTGGGTCATGCGGTGATCGATGCGCATGGACTCTTCGGCCAGATCGTCGAGGTGGATCGCTACACCAGCCGGGTGCTGCTCATAGTTGATACAAGCCACGCGGTGCCGGTGCAGGTCAATCGCAATGGCGTACGCAGTATTGCCGGCGGCACCGGCCGGCTGGATGTCCTTGAGCTCGAAAATGTACCGGTGACTGCCGATATTCGGGAGGGAGACCTGCTTGAGAGCTCGGGCCTGGGAGGGCGTTTCCCCAGGGGGTATCCGGTCGGGTATGTCACGTCGACAATCGTCGATCAGACGCATCCCTATGCCCGGGTCACCGTGCGTCCACTGGCGCAACTCGATCGTTCCCGTCACGTACTGGTGGTTTTCGATCCGGAACAGGAAGCCCTGCAGGCGGAAGCCATGCTCAGCGACGACGTGCACAGTGCCGGAGACCCGGAGTCTCAGCCGCCCCCTGAAGAGAGCCCCGGCGAATGAATCTGACCCGGGGAGGCTGGCTCATCCTGCTGACAGTGGTGGTGGCAATGCTGCTTGGACTGCTGCATCTGCCGGAGAGCTGGCCCCAGTGGCTGGGCTGGCTGCGTCCTGCGTGGCTGGCCATGGTGGTGTTCTTCTGGGTCATGGAACTGCCGCACCGGATCGGGCTTATCTCAGTCTGGCTGCTGGGGTTGCTGGTCGATGCACTCTATGCAGATCCCCTCGGCCTCAATGGCTTCCTGCTGGCGGCGATCACCTATATCGGCTGGCGTTTCTATGAGCGGCTGAGGATGTACTCGGTGTTTCAGCAGGCGGGCGTGCTGCTGTTGCTGGTGCTGGCAACCGAAGGGATCCGCATGGCGGTACAGGATGCCGCCTTCGATCGCGGTTTCGACTGGCAGGTGATCCTCCCGGCGCTGTCGAGCATGCTGGTCTGGCCCTTCGTGTATCTGCTGCTGCAGAGACTGCGTACCCGGGTTCGAGTGGAATGAGCCTGAATATGGACCTTCAGACTCCCATCATTCTGGCCTCGGCATCACCCAGGAGGGCACAGCTGCTGGCGCAGATCCGCATTCCCTTCGAGGCGGTGGCTTCTGCGGTGGATGAAAGCATCCATTCCGGTGAGTTGCCGGAAGACTATGTGTGTCGTATGGCACGCAGCAAAGCAGCCGCAGGATCCCGGGTGGGACGCATCACGCTTGCCGCCGACACCATCGTGGTAACGGACAACCGGATACTCGGTAAACCGGCAGGTCGCGAAGAAGCCATCGAAATGCTGCTGACGCTGGCTGGACGTGAGCACCGGGTGCATACAGCGGTAGCCGTGTGCAACGGTGACCGTCTGCTGGTGGATCTGGTGTCGACTCGAGTACGTTTCCGGGATATTTCCGCAGAGGAAGCACAACGCTACTGGGAGAGCGGTGAGCCCGTCGACAAGGCAGGCGGTTATGGTATTCAGGGGATTGGGGGTATATTTGCGGCAAGTATCGAGGGCAGTTACAGCGCAGTTGTAGGATTGCCGCTTACGGAGACAGAGCGGCTGCTGGCGCAGATGGGCGTGGACACCTGGCGCTGTCGTACAGATGGCTGAAGAAATTCTCATAGCGGTCAGTGAGTTTGAGACCCGCGTGGCTCTGGTTGCGGGAGGTCAGGTGCAGGAGATTCATCTGGCCAGAGCTGACGGCTACAGCCGCACGGGGAACGTCTACCTGGGCAAAGTCGCGCGGATCATTCCGGGAATGCAGGCTGCATTCGTGGACATCGGGCTGGAACGGCCGGGATTCCTGCACGTTCGCGACATCGAAGGCCCCCGGCTGATGCTCGGTGAGGTCACCAGTGCCGCACCCGATATCCGGGACCTTCTTCATGATGGTCAGTGCCTGATGGTACAGATTGTTAAAGATCCCATTTCCGGTAAGGGTGCGCGGCTGTCCACGCAGATTGCTCTGGCATCGCGCTTCCTGGTTCTCATGCCCTTCACGGACCACATTGGAATCTCCCAGCGGATCGAAGATCCCCTGGAGCGCGAGCGGCTGACTGCGCTGATCGCCCAGGTGCGCAGCGAACAGGGTGTGGGTATGGGATTTATTGCCCGCACCGCTGCAGACGGCATTGAAGAGGCTGCGATCGAACTCGATACCAGAGTACTGACCCGGATCTGGGATCGTATTCTCGAGAAGAAAAGAAATGTCAGTGTGCCCGCACTCGTCTATGAGGAACTGCCGCTCCACATTCGGGTGGTGCGGGATCTCGCCGGACCCGATGTCCAGCGCATCGTTATCGACGAGCGTCACACTTACGATCGTGTGCGGCGCTTTGTCGATGAATTCATACCTGAGTTCGCCGAGCGGGTGGTCTGTGACGAGGAACCTCGCTCGCTGTTTCAGCGCGCAGGAGTAGATGATGAGATCGCCCGGGCGCTGGATAAGCGGGTCAACCTCAAAAGTGGCGGACATCTGGTGATCGAACAGACCGAAGCCATGATCACTATCGATGTGAATACGGGTGGATTTCTCGGCAGCACCAGTCTCGAGGAGACCGTATACCGCACCAACCTCGAGGCGGCGGCAGCCATTCCCAGGCAGCTGCGGTTACGCAATCTGGGCGGGATCATCATCATCGATTTCATAGACATGCAGGATGACGAACACAAACGACAGGTGTTGCGTGTGCTCGAAAAAGCCACTGAGCTCGATCCAGCGCGTACCCGGATCGAAGGTTTTTCTTCCCTGGGTCTGGTGCAGATGAGCCGTAAGCGGACGCGGGAGTCCCTGCTGCAGCAGGTGTGTGAGCCTTGTTCCCGCTGCGCAGGTTCAGGGCTTGTGAAGACCGCGGAGAGCACCTGTATCGAGCTGTTTCGTGCCATCATCGAAGACGCACGGATACGCTGCGACGCCGGGCAGCGGGAAGGCGGCTACCAGATCCGCAGTTCCGCCGATGTGGTTGACCGACTGTTGGACGAAGATGCCGGAGCGCTGCGCAATCTATCTGCTCAGATCGGCCGGGAGATCTGCATTCAGGTCGAGCCCTGCTACGGCCCGGGTGAGTTTGACGTGGTGCTGGTACAGAGTGCTCGCCCGCCGCAATGAAAAAAAGCAGGCGTGCACATCGAATCAGAAAACCGAATGATTTCACCCCGGTCGAGGTCTAAGGGAGCATGATGTACTCCCGACAGCCGATTCACGTCTCCTAGGGCCCGATCTTGCACCGCTACCTGTTCAGGACCGTGCTGGTGTTTCTCACCCTCGGCATGCTGCTCGCCGCGCTGTTTCAGGTGGCGGGTCGAATTCTGTTCAGTGTGCTCGACGATGTGGAGGCGGGTACGAATGACTGGCTGGCCGGCCAGCAGATTCAGCTCACCGGGCTGACCGGAGATTGGCGGCTGCTGAATCCCGTCGTGCGTGTGGAGCGCCTCACCCTGCCTGCCGGCCATCTTGAAAATCTCAGTATCGAGCTCGACTGGATAGAAAGCCTGATCCGCAATCGTCTGATTGCCCGGAGGGCGAGTGTTGCCGGGGGACGACTGGTCCTGGCCCGGACGGACAGCGGCTGGGGCCTGCTCGGTGCTCAGGGTGGCGGTGGTTTCGACCCTCTGGATACCCTCTATCACAGCGATGAGCTGGATCTCGCGGTGCATCTGGGATTCACCCGCAATGAGGATGCGGCGCTGGTGGCGGACGATATTTCGCTGCGATTCCAGGCGATCAATCGGGGTGGCGTTCACCGGCACCGTCTGCAGGCGAGCAATCTCGGCGGGGCGTGTGACCCGGGATGTTCGATGGAAATCGGTATCGATATCGAAGAACGGATTCCACTGGTCAGACCGCGTCGGGAACAGATGCGCAGCGACATCGAAGGATTCACAGTACCCCGGGTGGTCGTCGGCGCGGCCGATCTGCGAGTGGAAACCCTGGCTGCCAGATGGTGGCGCGAAGAGACCGAGTCTGGCGGTTCGCTCGATCTCCAGCTCGACCGGATCGAGTTGTCGCCGGAGCGTCAGCTCAGTGGGAGTCTCGTCGCGGTGAGTCGTGGTACCCGGGATCGACAGTTCGGAGAGATCCGGTCCCTGCAGCTGGTCGGCCCGCAGGGAAACTGGCAGGCACCCGCGGTGCTTTTCCAGTATGAGGATGCCGTTGCGCAGTTCTGGCTCGAAGCGCTCGATCTTGGTGCGGCCGCGGAATTTGCAGGTGCCCTGTTTGCGGAAGAGGCTGCACCGAGACGCTGGCTGGAAGCGCTCGGGCTGGAGGGCACCGCCAGGAACCTTCGTGGCTTCGTCCGACTGCCCGACTTCGAGACAGGGCTGGCGGCCACGGTCAGTGATATCAATCTCGACGGCTACAAAGGGGCGCCCTGGATCCGTGGTGGCGCGGGCGAACTCATCGGGTCGGGACACACCCTCGAACTGCGCCTTAAATCGGACAGTCTGGACCTGCAGTTCCCCGACACCTTTCACGAACGCTGGGCGCTGTCGGATCTGCAGGGTGTACTGCAGGCGTGGATCGGTGCGGAGTATTTCGCACTTCGCGGCATGAATTTTCGAGCCGAAACCCAGGGCAGTCGGGTATCAGCAGGATTCGGTCTGTCCCGCCCCGGGTCCCGCTTCGACGAAACACTCACCCTTGTTGTCAATGTGGATCACACGAGTGTGGAGCGCGCGAAGCACTTCATTCCCTACAAACTGCCGTCGGGGCTGCCGGAATGGCTCGAACAGGGCCCGCGTGCGGGTCAGTTGAGCGCCGTTGCCTTTGCCTACCATGGTCAGATTCACACCCGACCTTTTGAACTCGCCCGCCGGGTCGAGCTCTCCGCCCGGATAGACGACGGTGAGGTTCGTTACCACGCCGACTGGCCGGAAGTGACAGGCCTGGATGGCAAAATCGCGGTTGCAGGCCGCGAAGTCCGGATTGATGTCGAGGAGGGTTTCAACAGTGGTGGTGAGAATATTGCCAACAGTCGAATCGTGCTTGGAGACAACGCCTCCTACGCGGACATCGATCTGTCGTCACGGATGAACCTGGCCCAGGCGCTGGCTTTTGTACGCACCACGCCCCTGTCCCGGTGGATGGCCTTCATCACGCCCGGCTGGAGCGGGGAGGGAATGCTGGATATGCGGGGCCGGATGCACATTCCATTGAAACTCGATCAATCACACATCGGTGAGCTGGAGGTCGAAGATGAACTGGCCATCGATCTGGAGATCGATCTGGATGGCGTCGATCTCTCTCTCGCCGAATACCGGGTCGAACTTGGCGCACTGGAAGGGAATCTGCGCTACCGTTTTCCCCACAGGGTGGAAGGATCCGGGCTCAGCGGCAGGCTGTTCGAGCGACCGGCGACCTTTGCAGCCCAGGCGGACGAAGACACGGTCATATTCCGGGTTAATGGTCAGGCGGCGTACGAGGACATCCTCAGCACCCTGGACATGGCCGATCCCGGCAATCTTCGCGGTGGATTTGATTTTCAGGCCGATCTGTACATCGAACTCGGGGAGGATATCTCCCGCCTGAGGATTGAATCCGACCTCGCTGGACTGGCCATCAGCCTGCCCGGCGGTCTGGCAAAACGGGTGGATGATGCGGTGCCCGCGGAGATGGACGTCCGCTTTCTGGATGACTACCAGTCCCTGAGCTTCCGCTATGGACCTGCGGCAGGCTGGCTGCATGTCGACGCTACGCCGATGCGTGGTTCCATCGGGATTTCGGGGCCACCGCCGCTGGTCGACATGTCACGCAACGAGCTCGCAATCGGTGGTCATATAAAGGGATTCGCCATCGAGGAGGTGATCCCGGATTCTGCGGCCTCTGTGGAAGACGGTCAGCAGGGCGGGTCACGGTTGCCGATCGACCTGCGCCTGGTGGACCTGCAGGCCGAGCACATCGGGGTCGGCACTGTGCGGTTTCCCCACGCAAGACTCAACGGCAGGGTGGGCGCTGCCGATCTCCAGGTGGAGGTCGACAGCCCGGATCTCGTGGGGCGTGTGGCGATGACGGGTACAGACCCCGTGAATGTGCATCTGCAGTTGCTGCGGCTCCCTGGTGATGACGTGGCCGTCGAGGAGGGTAGTGAAACAGAAGATCCGCTTGATCCGGAGCTGATCCGGGAGCTTGCACGGGCCGATGTGCAGGTTGATTCCTTCCTGATCGGCGAACGTGACTATGGCACCTGGAGCTTCGGTCTGGTGCCGGATGCCCGGGGTCTTGCGATCACGGATCTGCGTGCCGTGTTGCGTGGTGTGAGCATTACGGCTGATCGCCTCTACTGGCAGGCGGAGCCCAACGAAACCCTGTTCGAAGGCTCGCTTGCGGCCGGTAATCTGGCCGAAGTGCTGCCGCTGTGGGGCTACGCACCCAGTCTGATCACGGAGCGCGCAGCGCTTACGGGCAAACTGAGCTGGCGTGGCTCCCCGGCGATGGTCGACCTGCCCCGGCTGGAGGGGCTGGCGAGCTTCAGTGCGGAGAATGGACGGTTTCTCGATGTTGAAGCTGGTGGTACCGGCGCGCTGCGCATTTTTTCCCTGATCAACTTCTCCACCATCGCCAAGCGCCTGAAACTCGATTTCTCCGATGTCAGCGGGGAGGGAGTGAGTTTTGATTCGCTGTCGGCGACGGCGCAGTTCGAAGACAACAGGATGAGCTTCGTGGAACCGCTGATGGTGCTCGGTTCAGGATCGAACTTCCGCATCGCCGGCGATATCGATCTGCAGACCCAGCAGTTGCGCAACGAGATGGTTGTGACCCTGCCGGTGTCCCGCAGTCTGCCCTGGTATGCGGCGTATATCGCCATCGCGAACCCGCTGGCAGGCCTCGGTGTGCTGGTGGGCGAGCGGGTCCTGCGCAAACCCCTGGAGCAGTTCTCCAGCGCCAAGTACCAGATATCGGGTACATTGCAGGACCCTGAACTCAAGTTTGTGGGGGTCTGGGACACCAGTATGGATCAGCCCCAGTCACCACATGAACCGCAACCGGAGATACCGGATCAGGAAGCTGAACAGCACGAACCCGGGGATGGCATCGAGGCACTCAAACTCGATCCCGGGAACCGCCAGCTCACGGAAACTACTGAGAGTCACACCGGATGAATGTACAGCTGCAGGAGGCGCAATCGAAATTGTGGCGCCCGGGTGGAATCGGCCAGCAGGATGTGGATCTGCTGCTGGGCAGACTCATGGCGAAGGACGTGGATCTTGGCGAACTCTTTTTCCAGTACCTGCGTCAGGAGAGCTGGGCCCTTGAAGACGGCATCGTCAAGGAGGGTGGGTTCAGCGTGGATCAGGGAGTCGGCGTACGGGCAGTTGCTGGAGAGAAAACCGGTTTCGCCTATGCGGAAGATCTGCAGCTGGACGCCCTGCGTGCGGCGACCGAAGCCGCGCGCTCGATTTCCCGGGCGAGTCAGCAGGGCAGGATCAGGATACCGTCGATGTCCGATGTTGTGGCGCGTTATGCACCCGCTGATCCCATTCACTCCCTCGACGACGCGGACAAGGTTGCTCTGCTGGAGCGCATGGATCGAACCGCACGGGGGATAGATAACCGGGTGCGAGAGGTCAATGTCCGCGTCTCCGCCAGCCAGGAGTCTCTTCTGGTGGTGGCGACCGACGGCACCCTGGCAGCGGATGTGAGACCGCTCGTGCGTCTGGATGTTTCAGTTATTGTGGAACAGAACGGTCGACGGGAGCGGGGATCGGCCGGGGCTGGTGGCCGCTATGATCTGCACACGCTGTGCGGCGACGACCTGCCCGATGACCTGGCGCGGGAAGCCGTGCGCTCGGCTATCCTCAACCTGGATGCGGGGGATGCACCAGCAGGACCGATGACGGTTGTGCTGGGCCCGGGCTGGCCGGGTGTGCTGCTCCATGAGGCGGTCGGCCATGGACTGGAAGGAGACTTCAATCGCAAGGGGTCATCGGCCTTCGCAAACCGGATCGGCGAGCAGGTGGCGTCGCCGCTGTGCACCGTGGTGGACGATGGCACCCTCGATCGGCGTCGTGGTTCTCTGACGATCGACGATGAAGGGACGCCCACCCGACCCACGGTGCTGATCGAAAATGGTGTACTGCGGGGCTACATGCAGGACAAGCTGAACTCCCGACTCATGGGTGTGCGGCCCACGGGCAACGGGCGGCGTCAGTCCTACGCGCATCTGCCCATGCCGCGGATGACGAATACATTCATGCAGGCTGGAAGCTCTGATCCGGCAGAAATCATCGCCAGTGTGGAGAAGGGAATTTTCGCGGTGAACTTCGGTGGTGGTCAGGTCGATATTACCTCGGGTCGCTTCGTCTTTTCTGCGACCGAGGCTTATCTGATAGAGAAAGGAAAAGTGACACGGCCCATCCGGGGCGCCACGCTGATCGGCAACGGTCCCGAGGTCATGACCCGGATCTCCATGGTCGGCAACGACCTGGCACTCGATCGTGGGGTGGGGGTATGCGGTAAAGACGGGCAGTCGGTTCCGGTAGGCGTAGGTCAGCCGACCCTGAAAATCGATGAAGTCGTGGTTGGGGGTACTCAGGCGGCCTGAGGAACCTCTGCATAAGTTTCAACGCCTCAGTGTGTCGTACCGGCGTTCTGGCATTCCCGTCCCCAGGAACGCGCCTGAGGCTGCTAGGTCGGGACTTCGAATTCCCGAAGGATGCGGAACAGTGCTCTGGAGGCGCCACGACGCTGTGGATCCTGCGGGGACCTGGCAACCTTCTGCAGTGCATGGCGCAGCCGCTGCCGGTCCGCATCGGGATGAGAATCGAGGTACTCTGTCAGTACCGCAGGATCTGCGACCAGCCGGTCCCGCCAGATTTCGACCTGATGCAGCTGGTAACGGGCACTGGCGGATTCTCCATGCAGGGTCTCGAGCGCGGCTTCAATGGGCGCGGTGTCGTAGTCGCGCATCAGCGCGCCGATGTACTGCAGCTGGCGGCGCTTTGCTTCCCGGGAAGTAATGCGCTGATGGAGGGCGATTGCGTCGGCCAGCCGGGCGGGAAGATCGAGACCAGCGAGGGCACCGGGATTGAGTTCGGTCAGCCGGGCGCCAAGTTTCTGCAGTGCGAGAGCCTGCCGTTTGCGCTCGGATTTTGATGTTTCCGGGGACCGCTCCGTGCGGGTGTCCGATTCCTGGTTTTCGGCTTCGTCTGTCATGGCGCGAGCCTACCGAATGTCTGAATGAGTTGAAACGGGTTGCAGTAAACGGGTGAATGTCCGCATGGCTTACGAAATGCTTGATCTGAGAACACGGGAAGAAGACCTGAAGAACCGGGTTGCAGATATTCTTGCCGAAGCGCGCAGCGTGGGGGCAAGTGCAGCAGAAGTCTCGGTGAGTGAAGACGTTGGCCTGGGCGTCAGTGTGCGGATGGGTGAGCTCGAGAACATCGAGTTCAACCATGACAGGGGATTCGGAATCACGCTCTACATGGGGCGTCGCAAAGGCGCTGCCAGCACCTCCGACAGCAGTCCTGCAGCGATACGGGAGACCGTAGCCGCTGCAGCGAAGATCGCGCGATACACCCAGGAAGATTCCTGCGCAGGGCTGGCTGATGCGGATCTGATGCCGCGGACACTGCCTGAGCTGGATCTCTACCATCCCTGGGAACTCGATCCTGCGGCGGCCGAAGCGCTTGCGCGAACCTGTGAAGCGGCCGGTCTCGCCCATGATGGCAGGATCGGCAATTCAGATGGCGCGGAAGTGAGCTCCCAGAGACTGTGCCGCGTTTACGGCAATTCACATGGATTTATCGGCAGCTATCTGGCAACCCGTCACTCGATGAGCTGTGTGCTGATCGCGCGAGACGGCAAGGGCATGCAGAGGGACTACTGGTACACCGTGGCCCGGAATGCGGCGGGGATGGAAACCGCAGCCGAAGTCGGCCTGCATGCCGCCCGACGCACCGTCGCCAGGCTGTCGCCGAGGAAGGTACCCACAGGTACGTTTCCCGTGCTGTTCAATCCTCAGATGGCGAGCGGTCTTGTCGGACATCTGCTGGGTGCGATAAGCGGCGGAGCCCTGTATCGGCACGCTTCGTTTCTGCCCGACTCACTGGGTACTGCGGTTGCAGCCGACCATCTGACTCTGGCGGAAGAACCCCATCTGCCGGGCCAGATCGGCAGTGCCGGCTTCGACGGCGATGGGGTTGCTACCCGGGCGAAGAATTTCATCGAAGATGGGGTAGTTGCGAACTACGTGCTGTCGAGCTATTCGGGACGCAAACTGGGCATGCCGACAACGGGCAATGCGGGCGGTGTCTTCAACCTCACGATGCGTGGTCGAACCGTTGCGGAAGCGGAACTGCTGCGCGAGCTTGGGACCGGACTGCTTGTCACGGATCTCATGGGTCAGGGCGTGAACCCGGTTACCGGCGACTATTCCAGGGGTGCGGCAGGATTCTGGGTGGAAAACGGCCAGCTGGCCTTTCCCGTCGATGAAATCACCATCGCCGCAAACCTCAAATCCATGCTCAAAGACATCGTCTGTGTGGGAGATGATGTGGATATGCGGGGCAATATCCGCACACCATCGGTGCTGGTGGGCCGGATGACGATTGCAGGAAACTGAAAATCCGTTCCAGGCCACTGGAAAAACTGCAATCGCCGTTTTCAGGCCACGGGCTCCCGCTCTGATCAGCCGTAGGCCCAGGCGGCCAGCCCGAGAAAAGTGAAAAATCCGGTCACATCAGTGACCGTGGTGAGAACCACACCACCGGCGATCGCAGGGTCGATCCGCATTGCGGTCAGAATCCCCGGCAGCAGGCTGCCGGCGACGGCGGCAACGATCAGGTTGACCATCATCGCCGCTGCGATAACTCCACCCAGCACCGGATCCTGAAATACCAGAGCGGCCGCGGCGGCGACCAGTCCCGCCATGAGCAGGCCATTCACGACTGCGACCACGAATTCCCGGTTGAGCAGATAAAAGAGGTTCGCGCGACCAATCTGACCGGTGGCCATGCCGCGTACCACCAGGGTGAGCGTCTGGGTGCCGGCGATTCCGCCCATGCTGGCGACGATGGGCATCAGAACCGCGAGCGCGACAACCTTGGCGATGGTCTCTTCGAAGATATTGATCACCGCAGAGGCAAGGAAGGCGGTGAGCAGGTTGATGGTGAGCCACATAGCCCGGCGCCGTGCGGCCTTGAAGATCGGGGCAAAGGTATCGTCTTCGATGTCCAGGCCGGCAGGCGCGAGCATCGCTTCCTCGGCATCTTCGATGATCACATCGACCACGTCATCGATAGTGATCCGGCCGATGACTTTACCGTCTTCGTCCACCACCGGAGCGGACACCAGATCGAGGTCGGAAAAGATTTTTGCGACTTCAGTGTCCGGCATATCGTGGCGGATTGCCTGAGCATCTGAATCCATGATTTCCCGCACGATGACGGACGGATCTGAGGTCAGCAGTTTGGATAAGGGCAGAATGCCCACGTACTCACCCCGTTCATTGGTGACGATCAGGGTGTCTGTCGTGTGTGGAAGTTCCTTGTGCAGTCGCAGATAGCGCAGCACGATTTCCACTGAGTGCCGGGGCCGGACGGTAATGGTCTCGGTGTCCATGAGACCACCGGCTGTGTCGTCAGGATAGGACAGCACCGCCTCAAGCCGGGAGCGATCGCTGGCATCCAGAGAGGCCAGGACCTGCGCAGTGAGAGTTTCCGGCAGCTGCTGGAGAATGTCCGCAAAGTCATCGACGTCCAGCTCATCCGCCGCGGCGATGAGCTGCTCTGCATCCATTCCCTCGAGGAACTCCGCCCTGACATCGTCGTGCAGATGCTGCAGTACCTGACCGGCGTCTTCCTCGTCCAGCAGTTCCCAGAGCACGCGACGGACCTTGGGAGGAGAGGATTCGAGGAGTGAGGCAACTTCGGTCGGCCACAGGGATTCCAGCAGGAACCGTGTTTCATCGATTCCGCCGCTGCCCTGCTGGCGGATGATCTCCCGGAGCTGATCTTGCAATTCCATCGAAGGCTGCTCGGCTGGTGGCGCAGGCGGCGAGCAGCGTACCAGAACAGAAGAACGCCGGTAGGGGGGTCTGAAAGCGCTGGATCCGTCGCGGACCCGGCAGACCGTTTCAGTCGAGTTCGCCGAAACCGTCGTTGATCAGATCACGCAGCGCGGCGAATGCCACCTCATCATCCGCGCCTTCGACCTGTAAGCGGACTTCGCTGCCCATGGGTGCCGCAAGCAGCATCACTGCCATGATGCTCTTACCGTCCACGGTTTCCTCCCCTTTCGCCAGGGAGACCTTGCTGCCGAAGGTTTTTGCCAGGTTGACGAACCTGCCGGCGGCCCGGGCATGCAGGCCGAGACGGTTGACAATGGTCAGTGTGGCTTCATGCATCAGCTTCGCAACTCACGGTGGCGTACGAGCACACTGTTCTTTCTGCCGGTGAAGTGCTTCCCGAGTTTTTCGACCATGTAGACGCTGCGGTGCTGACCTCCCGTGCAGCCGATGGCAATCGTGATGTAGGCACGATTGTCCTCTTCGAATCTTGGTATCCAGCGTTCCAGAAAACCGGCGATGTCCCGGTACATGTCACCCACCGCAGGCTGCGCTTCGAGAAAGCTGATAACGGGCGCATCCATCCCCGTTTGCGGGCGCAGATCGGGTTCCCAGTAAGGGTTGGGCAGACAGCGAAGATCGAAAACCAGGTCGGCGTCCACCGGGACACCGAATTTGAAGCCGAAGGAGCGGAAGAGTACGGAAATGCCGTGGTCGTTGTTCTGGGCGATCCGGCTCCGGATCAGTTCCACCAGTTCACTGCCTCGCATGAGTGTGGTATCGATACTCAGGTCGGCCAGGTCGACAATCTGGCGCAGAACGGAGGCTTCAGATTCTATGGCCTGGAGCAGGTCGGTATGATCGTTGGTCAAGGGATGTCGGCGACGGGTCTCGCTGAATCGCTTTACCAGTGTGCCGGTCAGCGCATCCAGAAATATGATCTGAAAACTGATGCGTTTGCGGTCGATCGACGCGGCGAAGTCCCCAAAGGTGTCGAGATGCTGGCTGCGGGAGTCGATGCAGACAGCGTAGTGGCCATCCGCGCGCGCAGGGTCAGCCAGCGTATCCTCGACCAGAGACGGCAGGAGTTTGACCGGAAAGTTATCGATGCTGTTGAAACCGGCGTCCTCCAGCGCGCGCAGCGCGGTGGACTTCCCGGACCCGCTTCTGCCGCTGATGATGACCAGTTTCATGCCGCCTGACTGCTGAACAGGCCGACTATGCGGTCGTACAGCGCTGCATCGGTCTCGGCGCTGCGAAGGGCGGCTCTATTCTCCGGATTGTTGAAGAGTCTGGCCAGAGCGGCCAGCAGATCGAGATGTGCGTTGGTTTCTTCTGGCGGCACGACGATGACGAAGAGAATGTCCACGGGCTGCCCGTCTGCAGCATCGTAGTCCACCGGAGTGTCGAGTTTCAGGCAGGCGGCGAGAATACCGGGACACGGCAGCCGGCAGTGGGGAATTGCGATGCCCTCTCCGAGGCCCGTGCTGCCGAGGCGCTCCCGGGTCATCAGTTCATCGAAAAGGGTGCGCGCGGAGAGGTCCGGATGGCAGGCTGCAAGGACATCGCTCGCGTATTCGAGTGAGCGCTTGCGCGAGTTGGCTTCGACCGATGCCCGGGTGCATCTGGGGTCAAGAATGCTGTGTATGTCGATCATGGTGTATCAATGACTGATCGGCTGGCGATCAGCGTCCGTGAAAACGGTTCTGATTTTTTTCCTTGTGTTTGAGAATCTGACGATCGAGTTTGTCTGCCAGTTTGTCTATGGCGGCGTAGAGATCTTCCGAGTCGGCATCCGCAAAAACCTCCGCGCCGCTGACATGAACGGTGGCTTCTGCTTTCTGGATCAGCTTCTCGACGCTCAGGATCACATGTGCATTTGTTATATGGTCATAGTGGCGCTCGAGTTTGGCCATTTTTTCCTCAACGTAGGATTTCAGAGCGTCGGTGACGTCGATATGATGACCGGAAATGCTCAACTGCATAAGTCGTCTCCTCTAATTACATTGGGATTGCTGGTTGGATAGCGGCGGACTGCAGCCGGGTGACTGGGCTGATCAAACAAGACGTTTGCGTTCGTTGGACGGGGGAATGGCCATGGACTCCCGGTACTTGGCAACAGTTCTTCTGGCGACCTGTATGTTCTGATCAGCGAGTATTGCCGCGATTTTGTTGTCGCTCAACGGTTTCTTCGGATTCTCATCAGATGTAAGCTTCTTGATTAATGCGCGGATGGCGGTGCTGGAAACTTCGCCCCCGGTAGGGGTGGAAACGTGACTCGAGAAGAAGTACTTGAGTTCGAAGATCCCACGCGGTGTGTGCATGTACTTATGGCTGGTAACGCGGGAGATGGTGGATTCGTGCATCTCCACGATGTCGGCAATGTCGTTGAGAACCAGCGGTTTCATCGCTTCTTCACCATAGTCCAGAAACCCCCTCTGGTGCTCGACGATCTTCGTTGCGACCTTCAGCAGGGTTTCATGACGGCTCTGCAGACTCTTCAGAAACCATCGGGCTTCCTGCAGGTTATTTTTCAGGTAGGTGTTGTCGGCACTGTTGTCGGCTCGGCGGACCATGGATGCGTAGGTTTCGTTGATCCGGATTCGAGGGGTCGCCTCTGCGTTGAGTTCGACAATCCAGCGATCGTTCACCTTCCGCACGATCACGTCCGGAACAATATACTCCGGTTCGGGCGCCGAAATACTCGAACCCGGTCTGGGATTCAGTGACTGGATCAGGGCAACTACCTGTGCCAGGTCCTCCTCCGAAAGACGGGATTTGCGCTTCAGTGCATTGAAGTCCCGTGCCGCAAGCAGGCTCAGATGCTCGACAACCAGGGACAGCGCCTCCGCCTTCCAGGGCGTCGATTCGGGCAACTGCCGGAGCTGGAGTGCCAGACACTCGGGCAGATCGCGGGCGGCCACACCGGTAGGGTCGAACTGCTGAATCCGTTTAAGGACTGCTTCGACCTCGTCTATCTCAACGTCCGGGAGTGAAGGATCACTGTCCTCGGGAGCCTCCACCGCCGCCTCGTCTGTATTCGGAATTGTGGCAGCTGAATTGAGGCTCTCTGCAATTTCCCCTGTACTGAGTGTGAGCATGCCGTCGCCGTCGATTGCATCGATGATGGCTGTCGCGATGAGGCGATCCAGGTCACTCATGGGAGTCAGATTCAGCTGCCAGAGGAGATGGTCCTGCAGGGACTCGGAACTGGAGCCGTTTTCGGCGAAATTCCAGTCCTCGTCTCCTGACGAGCCGACTCCTGACGAAGCGGTCGAGCTGGTGTTCGGATAGACCTCGTCCCAGCTGGTATCTACCGGCAGTTCTTCCGGAATGCTGCTGTCGTCGTCCACTCCGGCCAGCTCCGGCGTGGCCTCCAGGTCGTCATCGCTCGAGACTTTGCTGTTAGCGTCTGTCGCGCCGGAGGGCTCCTCATCGGCATTTCCATCCGGCAGAGGGTCATCTTCTTCGAGCTCGAGCATCGGGTTGATTTCGAGGGTTTCCTGAATCTCCTGCTGAAGGTCGAGACTGGAAAGCTGCAGGAGGCGGATCGCCTGCTGCAGTTGCGGTGTCATCGTCAACTGCTGACCGAGTTTTAACGACAGCGTCTGTTTCATTGGCGGTCAGTGACTGTGTACCGGAAAGAACGCGTTCATCTCAGGTATCCCCACTACAACCTGAAACCCGCGCCAAGGTACACGTCCCGTACCTGGGTATTCGCAAGTATTTCCTCAGGCACGCCATCGGCGATGATGTGCCCTCCGCTGACAATGTACGCACGGTCGCATATGTCGAGTGTATCGCGCACATTGTGGTCGGTGATCAGAACACCGATACCGCGGCCGGCAAGATCACGGATTTCTTTTTTGATGTCTGTGACCGAGATCGGGTCGACGCCTGCGAAGGGTTCGTCCAGGAGCATGAAGGCGGGTTCACTGGCAAGTGCGCGGGCGATTTCCAGGCGCCGTCGCTCGCCGCCTGAAAGCCTCTCCCCGAGTGATTTCCGCACGCCCTGCAGGTGAAATTCATTGAGCAGCTGTTCAAGGATTTCCGCACGGCGGGTTCGATTCAGGTCGGCGCGCAGCTCGAGGATCGCTTTCAGGTTGTCCTGGGTGCTCAACTTCCTGAACACGCTGGCTTCCTGGGGCAGGTAGCCGATTCCGGCGCGGGCACGCTGGTGCATGGGAGCGTTGGTGAGCCTGCGATCGTCGAGCAGGATGTCTCCGGCGTCCGCCTGGAGCAGGCCGACGATCATGTAGAAACAGGTGGTTTTACCCGCCCCATTGGGACCCAGAAGGCCGACGATTTCCCCGCTGGACACTTCGAGACTGACACTCTCCACTGCCACTTTACTGCGGTACTGTTTACGCAAAGCGCGAGCCTGCAGTCGTGCCATGCTCCGCTATCCTTCCGAGTCAGGAGTCAGTGAATTTTCCTGTGGGGTGAGCGTCTCCGGAGGGGCAGAGGTACGTCTGGCAGGCTGCAGAACCATCTTTATCGGGTCGCTTCCGCTGGCCGATGCGTCCACTTTTCCCGCGACGATATCGTACTGGATGAGGTCGCCGGTGAGCGTATTGCCCTGCTGCTCGAGGCTGGCATTGCCACGCAGGTCGATCCGTTCATCTTTCGTGTGATACACGATGGTGCTCGCATCTGCCTTCACCAGATCGTCGTCGGTTTCGAGTTGCTGACGGTAGTGAGCGGGAGTACCGGTGGCAATGATGCGTACCACTTTCTGCGCCTCATATTCGATGGTCATTTCGTCTGCGGTGACCAGCAGCGTACCCTGATTGACCTGAACCGAGCCGCGATAAACCACCTGCTCAGCCTGCTGGTCCACTTCGGCACTGTCCGCCCTGATATGGATCGGCTGGTCGGCGTCTTCAGGCAGTGCATGCGCGGTGCCTGCGCCGGTGGTGGCCATGAGCACGAACAGGCCCACGATTGAGCGGCAGCGGAGTGTTCTGTTGTGCACGGATACCAATCGGTTACTTGAACTGATCGGGCAGCAGGATCGTGTGAACCCGGTGTGTGGCATCAGAAGTGAGCTCGAGATTTCCCTGTTGAAGATCGCCGTTGAGACCCCCCGCCTGGGTGCGGCCAAGGTCGCTGTCGATCATAACATCTTGGTCCGTCGTGGCGTATCGACTGTCGGGATAGACGGTCAGTGATGTGGTGCCCAGGCTCAAAAAGCCGCCGTTGCCGGTCTGTTGCTGCATGCGGACGTTGTCACGCAGAAACACCTGCTCCTCGGACGCGTCAGTTGATCCCTGTCTGGGTCGGATGAATCCCCGTTCCGCGGTGATCCGCCAGGGTGGATGAGGTTCCCGGTAAAGGATCAGGTCGGGCTCGGTCAGTCGGGTGGCTCTCTGGCTGTCGAAGTGTCGGATCTGGCGGGCAGACAGGCGATACTTCATCGATCCACCGGCAGCGTACTGGGAGATCACCGCATCCTCGATATGCAGATCCGGCTCCCCGGCGACAGATACAGGTACTTCGGGCAGTTCTTCGGGTTCGCCCAGGGGTTCGAACAGCAGCAGAGCGCCGAGACCGCATGCGAGAGCCGTGAACAGCCACAGGATACGCCGGTTGCGGTATGAATGGTCGGCGGACGGCATCAGGCGTAAGGCCACTCATCCCGCGCTCGCAAGAACAGTTCCGCAATTTCACTGACTGCACCCTCACCACCTGGCGTGCGGGTAACGTAGTGGGCACGCGCCTGAACTGCGCTGTGCCCGTTCATAACACTGATCGCGCAGCCGACATGATCGAAAAGGGGAAGATCGGGCAGATCGTCGCCCACGTGTGCAAGGTTGTCTCGCGTCAGTCCGAGCCGGCTGGCCAGTGCGAGCAGTGCAGGCACTTTGTCGTCGAGACCCTGGTGAATGTGCCTGATGCCCAGTTCCCGGGCGCGACGCTCGACCATCGGGGAGCTTCTGCCCGTGAGAATTGCCAGATCGAACCCGGAGTTGATCAGAAGCTTGAGCGCGGAACCGTCGCGCACATGGAAGGATTTGGTTTCCGAGCCGTCGTCTGTGTAGGTGATACGACCGTCGGTCAGCACCCCATCGACGTCGAAGCTGATCAACCTGAGCGGCTGGAGCCTCGCTTTGAGGCTGGCGGGTATGTCCATGCGCTCAGGCCTGCTGGAAGAGCATGGTGTTGTAGCCGATCCAGGCGAACAGGATGATCGCCCCTTCAAATCGAGTGATAACAGGGCGTGAGCCGATGGCATAGGCAAACAGTGCCAGCAGCAGGGTCAGGGCGAGCATCGTCCCGCCATCTCTCCAGAGGGCCACATTTTCGATATCGATGCCGCCGAAGAGTCCGGGTACTGCCAGTACCGCGAGGATGTTGAGGATGTTGGAGCCCACGACATTGCCGATAGCGATGTCCGAATGGCCCTTTATAGCGGAGCCGATTGTGGCGGCCAGTTCCGGCAGACTGGTTCCGACCGCAACTATCGTGAGACCGACGATCAGCTCGCTCACCCCCAGCTGGGTGGCAATGTTGGCAGCGGCCCAGACCAGCAGGCGCGCGCTGGCCAGCAGCACGATCAGGCCAACGATAAGCCACAGCAGGGCCTGCCTGCGATTCATCTGCGGCAGATCTTCGAGTTCTTCGTGAATACTCGTGGAGACATCTTCCGCCTGATGCTGATTGACAACCAGTCGCCAGAGAATCAGGGCAAGACCACCAAGGAGAATCAGACCATCGATGACCGAAAGCTCGAGATCAAACAGCAGAATCAGGGCAAGGAAAGTTGCGCCCAGGAGCCAGGGCAACTCGGCCCTGAGAACATTCTGGGAAAAGGGCAGGGGGGCAATCATCGCTGTCACGCCGAGTACCAGGCCGATGTTCGCGATATTTGAGCCGATGGCATTGCCCACTGCGATCAGGGCGTTGCCTTCTATGGACGCAGCGACGGATACGAGTATCTCGGGTGCGGAGGTGCCCAGTGCCACCACGGTCAGACCGATGAGCAATCTTGACATGCCCATGTGGTCCGCCGTGCTGGCAGCGCCGGACAGGAATTTGTCCGCACTCCAGACCAGAGTGATGAATCCGACAATCAGCGCCAGTACATATAGCCACATGTTCCGGGTCTGTTCTAACTGTCAATTGAGTAGATCAAGGCACCACTCTAGGGAGACTCCGACTAAGTATCAATGTCTCTGCGCAGCCGCCGCGGGGGGCATCTCAGACGCCCCTGTAATCCGGCTTCCGTCGGCGCGGAGTGTGGCGTCATCGGTGGTATAGTTGCGCGCTTGTCAGCCGACCCCCGAACATGTTGCGTCCAGTTTCAGAATCGCCAAGCCAGAACCCGGATACCCTCAGGCCCCGGGAAAACCTCATCGAAATCCGGGAGCTGAGTTTCAGACGCGGCGACCGGGTGATTTTCGACCAGCTGTCGATGGAGGTACCCAGAGGTCAGGTGACGGCAATCATGGGTCCCAGCGGCACGGGTAAGACCACGCTGCTGCGGATTATCGGCGGACAGGTCAAGCCCGATTCGGGTCAGGTGCTGGTGAAAGGCCATGATGTCTGCACACTCAGTCGCGCCGACCTTTTCGAGCTCCGCAAAGACATGGGCATGCTGTTTCAGTCGTCAGCCCTGTTCACCGATATCAGTGTTTTCGAGAATGTGGCTTTTCCTATCCGCGAGCACACCCGGCTCGCGGAGGACACCATACGTGATCTGGTGCTGATGAAACTCAACGCGGTGGGCCTGCGGGGTGCTCGCGATCTGATGCCAAACCAGCTGTCCGGAGGTATGGCGCGACGGGTTGCTCTCGCACGCGCGATCGCACTGGATCCCAGTCTGCTGATGTATGACGAACCCTTCACAGGTCAGGATCCCATCACCATGGGTGTAGTGCTGTCGCTGATCGATAAACTCAATACTGCGCTGGAGGCCACCAGTCTGCTGGTGTCTCACGACATTCACGAAACCACGATCATCGCTGACCAGATCTACATTCTGTCGGACGGCAAGGTGGTTGGCCGGGGTTCACCTGAGGAGCTGCGTGAGGAAGGTTCGGAATGGGTACAGCAGTTCATGTCGGGCTCCCCGGAGGGTCCTGTACCCTTCCACTACCCGGCGGACAACCTCCTTTATGACATGCTCGGAGATGCCGCATCGTGATCGCGTTTCTGAGGCATCTCGGGTCCCTGGCGCTTGAACGGGTCGCCAGCATCGGCAGAGCTTCCATCATGTGGGCCATCGCTTCCTGGGGTATCCCCGGAAAAGCGGAGTGGGTGCTGATTCTGCGGCAGATCTACAACGTGGGGGTGCTGTCCCTGGTCATCATCGTGCTTTCCGCGTTCTCGATTGGCGCTGTCATTGCCCTGCAGTTCTACACTCAACTCGCCCGCTTTGGTGCCCAGGAGGCGGTCGGACTGGGGCTGGCCGTAGTGCTCCTGCGGGAACTCGGTCCGGTGGTGACCGCCCTGCTTTTCGCCGGCCGGGCAGGATCCGCGATGACGGCCGAAATCGGCCTGATGAAATCCACCGAGCAGCTCTCCAGCATGGAAATGATGGGTGTCGACCCCCTGCGCCGGATCATTGCCCCCCGGCTGTGGGCAGGTCTGATCAGCCTGCCGCTGCTGACCGCACTGTTCAATGTGGTAGCGATATACGGCGGGGTAGTGGTATCCATCGAATGGCTGGGCACCGATGCGGGCGGATTCTGGGGTGGCATGCAGGAATCCGTGAAGATCTGGGAAGATCTGGGCAAGGGCATGGTCAAGAGCGTTATCTTTGCCGCCGTTGTGACCTGGGTAGCGGTTTTTCAGGGATATGATGCGGAACCAACTGCAGAGGGAATCGGTCTGGCTACCACCAGGACCGTGGTGATCTCGTCGGTCATGGTTCTGGCGATGGACTTCATTCTTACATTGAGCATGTACGGAGATTTTTGACGATGCGACTGCGAACGGTGGAGATCAGCGTGGGTGCATTCGTGCTGGCTGGTGCGCTGGCTCTGATTTTTCTGGCGGTGAAGGTCAGCGGGGTCAGTCTCGTTACTGAGAAAGGCTCCTACATCGTCAAGGCCCGGTTCGACGATGTCGCCGGTCTGAGACCCCGGGCCAAGGTCAGTATGGCGGGTGTGACCATCGGACGGATTGCCGACATTGTGGTCGATATGCAGTACGGCGAGGCCATTGTGAGCATGGAAATCGATGGCGCGCCGGGTCGGCTGTCTGCGGATACAGGAGCTCAGATCTTTACAGAGGGTATTCTTGGTGCCCGGTATGTGTCGCTGGCACCGGGGGCTGACGAAGAGACCCTCGGAGACGGTGATTTCATCACTGACACACAGGGAGCACTTGTGCTTGAGAAGCTGGTTGGAGATCTGGTCACGAGACTTGGAGCATCGGAATGAAGCGTCTGACAATCAGGATCATAACCGGCGCCTTCCTGCTGCTGTCCTGCACAGCTCAGGTACTTGCAAACCTTAATCCTGCTGAGGAGGCGGTGCAGAAGACCACGGTGGATATGCTGGCTCTGATCGAGGAGGCGAAGAGCTACGTCGACGTCGATCGAGAAAGATTCTTCGCCGAAGTGGAGGATCTGCTTACACCTGCGGTGGATTTCGAGCGGTTCGCGCGCAGCGTGATGGCCGTCCACTACAGAAAAGCCACGGCCGAACAGCGCGTCCGTTTTGCAGACAGTTTCAAGAAGACTCTGGTGCGTACCTATGCGGTTGCGCTGACCGAATTCGATGACGGCGAGGTTGTCATAGTGCCGTCGAACCGGCCTCCGTCAAAACCGGACCAGGCGAACGTGAAGCAGGAAATCAGGCTGGCTGGTGGAGACGTCTATCCGGTGATCTACTCCATGGCGAGAACGGGCGATGGGACCTGGCTGATGCGCAACATCATTGTTAACGGTGTCAACATGGGGCTCACCTACCGCAATCAGTTTGCCAGTGCAGCTTCAGACTCGAAGTACGGTGGCGATATGGACAGAATCATCGATGGCTGGATCGAGTCGGTGGGTCAGGTAGCCGTCACCGAAGTTGCGGCCACTGAAGCGAGCGTAGATTGAGCGAGGACCCTTTCATGATGCCTGCGCGGGTATCGTTCGACAGCTTCCTGTCGATTCGTGAATCCGGAGAGCAGTATATCGACTCCGCGAAGTCAGGCGTGTTCGATCTGCGCGGTCTCAAAGACAGCAATTCCGCGGCAGTCGCTCTGCTCCTGGCCTGGTTCCGGTACGCTCACCATCTCGGTAAATCGATAGACTTTGCCGGTACGCCTCAGTCGCTTCGCAATCTTATAGAAGTCATGGAGCTCGATGAAATCCTCCCTCTGCAGGACTCGCTCTGAACGATGCAAGATGAAATTACTTCTGCGATTCTCACCGCTTTCCCTGATGCTCGGGTCGAGGTCGAACTGGATGGAAACCGGGCCCTGATCACGGTTGTAAGTGGCGGCTTCGCGCCTATGAACAGAGTGCAGAAACAGCAGGCCGTATACGGCTGTATCGAACAGTATCTGCAGGATGGCCGACTGCATGCCGTGACTATCCGGGCGCTGACACCAGATCAGGTTGCCTGACCGTGGACAAGCTCCTCATCACAGGCGGCCGCCGGCTTGACGGAAACCTGCGCATTTCCGGTGCTAAAAACTCCGCGTTGAAAATACTTGCCGCGACACTGCTCACTGAAGAGTCCTGTCTGATCGGCAACGTGCCCCATCTCCACGATGTCACCACCATGATTGAGCTGCTCGGCTGTCTCGGCGCAGGTGTGGTGGTTGATGACAAGATGAGGGTTGAAGTGACCGCGGCGGAACTGACATCCGTGCGCGCGCCTTACGAACTCGTCAAGACCATGCGCGCGTCTTTCGTGGTGCTGGGCCCTCTGCTGGCTCGCTTCGGCCGTGCGGAAGTCTCTCTGCCTGGGGGTTGTGCGATCGGAGCACGTCCGGTCGATCAGCATCTCAAGGGGCTCGCTGCCCTGGGCGCTGAAATCGAAGTGGTGGATGGCTATGTCCGTGCGCGGGTCGATGGGCGTCTGCGCGGGACGGACATCCGCTTTGATCTGGTCACGGTGGGCGGGACGGAAAATATTCTGATGGCCGCGTGCCTGGCAGAAGGCACGACGACGATTTCGAATGCGGCGCGGGAGCCCGAGATCGCGGACCTGGCGAATTTTCTGAATGCTGCAGGTGCACGCATCAGCGGGCAGGGTACCTCGACCATAGTCGTGGAAGGCGTAGATCGATTGAGCGGATGCGAGTACCGGGTGATGCCGGATCGGGTAGAGGCGGGCACCTATCTTATAGCGGCAGCTGCAACCCGTGGCCGGGTGAGACTCAATGGCACCGCGCCGGAAACGCTGGATGCAGTACTTGAGAAACTTCGGGAAGCGGGAGCCAGCCTCAGGATCGATGGTCACTCGATCGAGCTGGACATGGAAGGTCGAAGACCGACCGCGGTGGACATCGAAACTTCCCCTTACCCCGGTTTTCCGACCGATATGCAGGCGCAGTTCCTCGCCATGAACGCCATTGCGGACGGTGACAGCAGAATCCACGAAACCGTGTTCGAAAACCGCTTCATGCACGTGCAGGAAATCAACCGCCTGGGTGCCCGGATCGAAATTGAGAGCGCCTCGACCGCACGCATTCATGGTGTGGAAAAACTCAAGGCTGCGCCGGTCATGGCCACGGACCTGAGGGCATCGTTCAGTCTCGTAGTGGCGGCGCTCGTTGCCGAGGGGACCACGCTGATAGATCGTATCTACCATATAGACCGGGGCTACGAAACCATCGAAGAAAAACTGCAGCAGCTTGGCGCCGACGTGCGCAGGGTCCGCTAGGTTTACCGGGATATGGGACTTACCATTGCATTGAACAGAGGGCGGATTCTCGAGGAGTGTCTGCCACTTCTCAAGCGCGCAGGTGTCGAGCCCGGGGAAGATGTGAGCAGCAGCCGCAAGCTCATTTTCGAAAGTGCCTGCGGAGCGCATCGGCTGGTGATCATGCGGGGGTCAGATGTGCCAACTTACGTCGAATATGGCGCTGCCGATGTCGGAATCACCGGGAAAGACACCCTCATGGAGTACGGCAGCGGTGCCCGCTTCTATGAGCGGCTCGATCTTGGTATAGGTCGCTGCCGCCTGATGACGGCTGCACCACCCGGAGTAGATCTGAGTCGCGGTTCTCTGCGCGTAGCCACCAAGTTTGTCAACGTGACCCGCCGCTACTTCGAATCCCGCGGTCAGCAGGCGGCAATCATTCCGCTTTCGGGTGCTATGGAGATCGCTCCGCTGATGGATCTGGCCGACTGTATCGTCGACATCGTAGACACGGGAAACACGCTGAAGGCCAACGGACTGGTTGCACAGGACACGATTGCCGAGATCAGCACCCGCCTGATCGTGAATCGGGCTTCGATGAAGACGCGTTTCGACACGGTGCAGGCACTGATCGACAGTCTGCGCGCTGTGCTGGCCCCCCCGGCGTGAAAGACAGTCTCGAGCTGGCTCGCCTCGATACCCGCAGTGCGGATTTCGAAGCACGGTTTGGCGCATTGCTGGCGCGGGACCTCGGCGAGGACAGTGCCGCTGAGCGCGGCGCCCGGGACATCATCGCGGCAGTGCGCTCAGGCGGTGATGCCGCCGTGCTGGAATTCACCGCGCGATTCGATGGTGTTCAGGTACCGTCGCTGAAGGATCTGTATCTGGACAGGGACGATTTCGCCGCGGCATTCGCCCGGGTCGGCAGGGAAGAGCGGCACGCGCTGTCGACGGCAGCCGGGCGGATCAGTGAATACCACGGCCATCAGCAGGGAGCCGACTGGTCCTACACCGACGCCGCAGGGAATCGCCTGGGTCAGCGGATCAGCCCGCTGGATCGGGTGGGACTGTATGTGCCGGGCGGTCAGGCAGCCTATCCTTCCACTGTGCTCATGACGGCGATCCCGGCGAAAACAGCCGGGGTCCCCGCCCTGCTGATGACTGTCCCCACACCGGGTGGGCGGCGCAATGATCTGGTGCTCGCCGCGGCTCACCTGGCCGGTGTCGACGGGGCATTCTGTATTGGTGGTGCCCAGGCTATTGCCGCGCTGGCCTATGGCACGGAATCCGTTGAACGGGTCGATAAGATCGTCGGTCCCGGTGGTGCCTATGTGGCTGCTGCGAAACGCCAGGTTTATGGCGCGGTCGGCATAGATCTGATTGCGGGTCCCAGTGAAGTACTGGTCATCGCGGATGCCAACGCCCCCGCACAGTGGCTGGCCTGGGACCTGTTTTCCCAGGCCGAGCACGACGCCGCTGCCCAGGCACTGCTGCTCAGCCCGGATGCCGATCTGCTCGACTCGGTGGAGAGTGCCATGCGGCAGCTGCTGGCTTCCCAGCCACGGCGGGACGTCATTGCGCGATCGCTGGCGGATCGTGGCGCACTCATACTGACCAGGGATATCTCAGAAGCACTCGTGCTGGCCAATCGAGTTGCCCCGGAGCATCTGCAGCTGTGTGTGGATGATCCGGAGAGTCTGCTGCCCCGGGTACGCCATGCGGGAGCCATTTTCCTGGGTGCCCACTCGCCCGAGGTGATGGGCGACTATGCTGCGGGTCCCAGCCACGTGCTGCCTACGGCTGGCACGGCACGTTTTTCATCTCCGCTGGGTGTATATGATTTTCAGAAACGCAGTTCGGTCATACATCTTTCTGCGACGGGCGCTCAGAGTCTGGCCCGGGTGTCCGCAGTACTCGCCACCGGCGAGGGGCTCCATGCTCATGCGGGTTCGGCTGCGGCGAGAATCTCAGGTTTCGATCACAACCAATCCGAATAGGATCCTCAGGGCCTCTCTCCGGCGATCGCTGAAAAGGTCAACTCACGCCCGTTCCGCGACACTTCCACAATCATCTCACCCCCGGGATTGATGGCTGCGATCAGACGGCTGATCACGATGGAATTCACCGCTGGCTGTCCGTTTACCGCTGTGATCAGATCGTTGCGCAGAATCCCTGCCCGGGCGGCGGGACCGGCTGGATCCACTCCGGTAACAAGCAGGCCAGGGGAAGAATCTGCGCCGGGTGAACTGGCCAGATCAACGCCGAGCCAGCCGCGTATAACCCGCCCTTTCTCAATGATCTCAGTGAGTATCATGTAGGCGAGTCGGGCAGGAATTGCGAATCCGATTCCGGCTGATTCTCCGGATCGGGAAAAAATCAGGGTGTTGATGCCGATGAGACGACCCTCTGCGTCGATCAACGGGCCACCGGAGTTCCCCGGATTGATTGCGGCATCGGTCTGGATGAAGTCCTCGTATGGGCTGGTGCTGATGCCCACACGCCCCTTGGCGCTGATGATGCCCGCCGACACGGTCTGACCTATGCCAAACGGGTTTCCGATGGCCAGCGCCACATCGCCAACTGCGATCTGATCGGATTCCCCGAGCGGGATGGGTGTGAGCTCAGCCCGTCGCACCCGGATGACGGCAAGGTCCGTTTCAGGATCCGTGCCGACCAGTTCACCGGTTGCCGTTGCCCCATCTGAGAATCCGACAAGAATCTCGTCCGCACCGTCGATCACGTGGTTGTTTGTGAGGATGTATCCGGCCGGATGCGCGATCACACCCGAGCCCAAGGATCTCTGCATCTGGCGCTGGGCTTCGCCGGCGAATCGGTTGCACCATTCCCGGAAACGCGGCTGCTGGCAGATGGCCGGCCGTACGTGTTTGGTTGAGTAAATGTTGACCACTCCGGGCGCGGCCCGGGCGACGGCGGCGGCGAATCCGGGACGGGCGGTTGCAGCACCGTCGAAGGCGCGGGTGAGCGTCATCACGGCGAGACCGATCAGCCCGCCGATCAGGGCGGGAATCAGCACATGACGGAGTGCTTCGGGCAGGAAACGGAGCACCGGGACTACCATTGGCCGGGAACCGGCTAGTTAAGCAGAGGTGTCCTGCTATAAAAAGGCGGATCCGGGATTTCGTCACTTGGATGAACCAACAGCATTGTCGGTAATCGGGTGAGCCGCTAAAGTCGCTGCGATGACGCCCCTGCAGAAGTATCAGCGCCTCCTCGCGGAACCGGGATTCCAGAGTGATCCCGCCCAGCGCCACGCGGTGGAATTGCTGGAAGCCCTCTATCAGATCCTTGCTGCCCGTAAGCCGAAGGGTGGGCTCTTCGGCTGGGTCGGCAGGCGGGACAGCAAACCGATCACCGGCATCTATCTGTGGGGGGGTGTGGGCCGGGGCAAGACACTGCTGATGGACCTTTTCTACGAATGTCTGCCATCAACGGACCGGCTGCGCATGCACTTTCACCGTTTCATGCAGCGGGTACACCGTGAGCTCACAGCGCTTTCCGGAACGGTGGATCCCCTGCGGACCGTTGCAGACCGCTTCGCGCAGGAGAGCAGTGTTCTGTGTTTCGACGAGTTCTTCGTCTCGGATATCGGTGATGCGATGATTCTGGCTGAGCTGCTGCAGCGGCTGTTCGAGCGGGGAGTAACCCTTGTGGCCACCAGCAATGTCGAGCCGGATTGTCTTTATCTGAATGGTCTGCAGAGACGGCGTTTCGTACCCGCCATCGAGCTGCTGAAGGAGCATACCCGGATCCACAATCTCGACTCGGGGATAGACTACCGGCTGCGGGTACTGGAAAGGGCGGAAATCTATCATTCGCCCCTGGACGCGGCGGCGGAACGCTCTCTGGCCGCAAGCTTCGCATCGCTGGCGCCGGATGCACCAGAAGACAATGTCGAACTGGATATCGAGAACAGGCCGATAAAGGCCCGGCGGGTGGCGGAGGACGTCGCCTGGTTCGAGTTTGCCGAACTCTGCGAGGGTCCGCGCAGTCAGAACGACTACATCGAGCTGGCCCGCATTTTTCATGCGGTGCTGGTGAGCAACGTCCGCCTCTTTACCGCCCGCAACGAAGACGCGGCGCGGCGCTTCATCGCGCTGGTGGATGAATTTTACGACCATGATGTGAAGCTGATCCTGTCCGCCGAAGTACCCGTGGAGGCCCTCTATGAGGGGGAGAAGCTCAGATTCGAGTTCGAGCGCACCCGCAGCCGGCTGCTGGAAATGCAGACCCACGACTACCTGGCCCGCACCCACCGGGCCTGATTCCGGGGTCTGAAGGGTCGGTTGTAAAGCCGCATCCGCTCCGCTAACATTCGCGCTCCCAAAAATCCGGTCGGACGCCGGCTGGGTTGCCGTTCTCCAGTGGCGGCGATTGACCGGGCCCGGGAAGTGGCCTGGAAACTATTCAATCTGGAAACTATTCAAAGAGTGGGTCGAAAAGCCGCATGAAAACCGTCAGCACCCGTCCTCAGGACGTCGAACGAAGCTGGTTCGTCCTGGACGCAGAGAATAAGACCCTGGGCCGCATCGCGACCGAGATCGCCCATCGCCTGCGCGGCAAGCACAAGGCTGAGTACACACCCCACGTAGATACCGGGGATTTCATCGTCGTGGTAAACGCCGAAAAGGTCCGGGTCACCGGTAACAAGACCAGCGATAAGATCTATTACCGTCACACCGGCTTCCCGGGTGGCATCAAGGGCGTCAGGTTCGAGGATCTGCGGAATTCGCATCCGGAGCGGATCATCGAGACGGCGGTCAAAGGCATGCTGCCGCACAACCCGCTGGGTCGTGCCATGCTGAAGAAACTGAAAATCTATGCTGGGGCAGAACACCCTCACAGTGCCCAGCAACCTCAACCCCTGGAGCTATAAAGCGCATGGCTGTTAACCATAACTACGGCACTGGCCGCCGCAAGACGTCAGCAGCTCGGGTATTCATCCGTCCAGGAGACGGCAAGATCACGGTCAACAGCCAGCCTCTGGATCAGTACTTCGGTCGCGTGACCGCGCGCATGATCGTGCGGCAGGCACTCGATGTGGTCGAGATGGCGGATAAGGTTGATGTGCAGGTAACGGTGCGTGGTGGCGGCAACTCGGGGCAGGCAGGCGCAATTCGCCATGGCATAGCCCGTGCGCTGGTCGAGCAGGATGAGTCCATGCGTGTCACTCTGCGCCGGGCCGGGTTCCTGACCCGGGATGCGCGTGAGGTGGAGCGTAAGAAAGTCGGTCTTCGGAAAGCACGTAAGCGCCCGCAGTACTCCAAGCGCTAAACTCCCCGGTTTGCTGCCGGATACGACGGCTGCGAGGAGCCAGCAGTTTGAGCGAAGAACAACAACGGTAGCAGCCGGAGGGTGTGGTAAACTCGCACCCCTGTCTGAACAGCCATAGCGGGAGCAACAAGCTGTGAGCAGCAGCGATCCAGATAACAGCGCCACAGCGCGCGCCCAGCCTGCCAGCATCGATAAAGCCGGTTTCAACAAGCAGCGAAGGTATTTCCTCATTGGCGCGACCGCGACGGTGGGTGCCATCGGTGTGGGCGGTGCGGCAGTTCCCTTCGTCGCCTCCTGGGCACCCAGCGCCAGGGCGCGGGCACTTGGCGCTCCTGTCACTGTAGATGTCTCCAAGCTTCGTCCTGGAGAGATGCTCGGTCCGACCCCGGCATGGCGCGGCCAGCCCGTGTTCATCGTCAATCGGGAGCAGGCGGCGATTGATATCCTTTCGGAGGACAACCCCGATCTTGCTGATCCGAACTCTGAGAACCTGGCGCAGCAGCCCGATTACGCGCGAAATCCCTGGCGGTCGAAACGCCCGGAAATCGGTGTATATCTCGGTCTGTGTACCCATCTGGGTTGCTCGCCGAAGTATCACGGGGAAGTAAAGGCCGAACCTTTCGACGCCAACTGGCGCGGCGGGTTCTTCTGCCCCTGTCATGGCTCCAGGTTCGATATGGCCGGTCGTGTTGTGAAAGGAGTACCCGCCCCGGACAACCTGCCGGTGCCTCCTTATCAGTTTGTCAGCGACTCAGTGATTCTGATTGGTGAAGATGAGGGGACTGCCTGATGGCTGAACATTCCTCCGAGCAGGCCGCCCAGCAGGGCAGGATCGTGAAAGGCTGGTTTTCGTTCATGGACTGGGTCGATGAACGTTTTCCGCTGACCGAAACTTTCGAATACCACATGTCCCGATACTGGGCGCCGAAAAATTTCAATTTCTGGTACTACTTCGGTGTGCTGTCGATGATTGTGCTGGTCATCCAGCTGATCACCGGTGTGTGGCTGACCATGAATTATCAGCCGAGTGGGGCGGGTGCCTTTGCCTCAGTCGAATACATCATGCGCGACGTCGAGTATGGCTGGCTGTTGCGCTATCTGCATTCCACTGGTGCTTCCGCGTTTTTCCTGGTGGTCTATCTGCACATGTTCCGCGGGTTGATGTACGGATCCTATCGTAAGCCGCGTGAGCTGCTCTGGCTTGTAGGGATGGCCATTTTTGCCTGCCTGATGGCCGAGGGATTCTTCGGCTATCTGCTGCCCTGGGGCAACATGTCCTACTGGGGTGCCCAGGTCATTGTCTCACTGGTCGGCGCGATACCCTTTGTGGGTCCCGATCTGATGGAGTGGGTACGCGGTGACTTCCTCATGTCGGATATCACCCTCAACCGCTTTTTCGCACTGCATGTGGTAGCACTGCCGCTGGTGCTGGTCATGCTGGTCTTTGTGCACATCGTGGCTTTGCACCACGTGGGATCGAATAACCCGGATGGCATTGAGATCAAGAAGAACAAAGACGCGAACGGTATCCCGCTGGACGGGATTCCCTTCCACCCTTACTACACGATCGGCCATGATCTGCCGGCAATCGTGATGTTTCTTATCGTGTTCTGCCTGGTGGTGTTTTATGCGCCGGAAATGGGCGGCTATTTCCTCGAAAAACCGAATTTTGAAGTCGCGGATTCGCTGAAGACGCCGGACCACATAGCCCCCGTCTGGTATTACACGCCTTTCTACGCAATGTTGCGCGCAGCGACCTATCCGCTGTTCGGCGTACCGGCCAAATTCTGGGGTTTTGTAGTGATGGTCGGGGCGATCGCGATACCCGCCGTACTGCCCTGGCTCGATCGCAGCCCGGTCAAGTCAATCCGTTATAAGGGTCTGATCTCGAAACTCATGCTCGGCCTGTTTGTGGTCGCTTTCCTGATCCTCGGTTATCTGGGCACCATTGCGCCGTCGCCGGTTGCCACCATGATGGCGCAGGTCTGCACTGCGATCTATTTTGCGTACTTCGTGCTCATGCCCTGGTACACGCGTGCGGAGAAGACCAAGCCCGTACCGGAAAGGGTGACGATGCCATGAAGGTTAGCCAGACCATGAAGGTTAGTGGGAAAAATAAGACAAAAAGCAGGTTTACGAATCTGTTGAGAGGGTTCGCTGCCCTGGCTGTGGTGCTCCCCACGCTGGCAGTTGCGGCAGCAAGTGACTGGCCGATGGAACATATCACTCCGGATCTGGAGAATCAGCCGTCGCTGCAGAACGGCTGGCGGATGTACAACAACTACTGTCTGGGCTGCCATTCGCTCAAGTATCAGCGCTACGAGCGAACGGCAGATGATCTCGGAGTACCGCATGAGATTGCTCTTGAGACACTGATTTTCGGCGATCAGAAAATCGGCGAACTGATGACCACCAGCATGGACCCTCAGGCTGCCAAGAACTGGTTCGGGGCACCTCCTCCGGATCTGACCATGGTTGCCCGGGTGCGGGGCACGGACTGGCTTTATAACTATCTGAAGACTTTCTACCTGGATGAGACCCGACCTTTCGGCGTGAACAACAAGGTGTTTCCGAATGTCGGAATGCCGCACGTTCTTCAGGATCTTCAGGGCATTCAACGGTCCGCCTGCCTTCAGATGCCGAAGCAGGCTGTGAATGGTGGTGAAATGAGGGATCCACTGGTCCCCGGCAAACCGATCACCGAGGAGAAGTGCGGTGAACTCGTGATCGAAGAGGGCACAGGCCTGTACACCAGCGAAGAGTATGATCAGGCCGTCTACGACCTGGTTAATTTTCTGCACTACACCGGTGACCCCAGCCGGCTCGAACGCCATAGACTCGGCGTTTTCGTCATACTGTTTCTTGTGATTCTGTTCGCGTTCACCTACCTGTTGGGGCGCGAGTACCAGAAAGACGTGAAACACTGATCCATCTGCCGGCGTGAACTGCGCCGGCCCCAAGCCGAGTACCCAAGGGTGAGCATGAGCTTAGTTACAAAACGATCCTCGATGACGTTGTTTTCCGACGCGAGAGATCAATACTCCCATCGCGTGCGCATGGTGCTGGCTGAAAAGGGCGTGACGGTTGAGATAGTCGATGTGGATCCCGCCAACAAGCCGGAGGATCTTGCTGAGATCAACCCGTACAACAGCCTGCCCACGCTTCTCGATCGGGATCTGGTGCTCTACGAGGCGAATGTCATCATGGAATACCTTGATGAGCGCTTCCCGCATCCGCCCCTGCTGCCCGTGTATCCCGTCCAGCGGGCGCTGTCCAGACTCTGGATTACCCGGGTCGAACGTGAGTGGAGCCGCAGACTGGATCTGCTCATGGCCGGTAAGGGTCGAGAGACCACGCTGACCAAGGCGCGCAAAGAACTTCGCGAGAGCATCGTCAGCATTGCGCCCATCTTCGGTGAGAAGCCGTTCTTCATGAACGACGAATTCACACTGGTTGACTGCTGTGTGGCACCCATACTCTGGCGTCTGGCAGCGGCGGATATCAGCCTTCCCGAGAAGACCACCAGACCACTGCAGAAATACATGCAGATGATGTTCGATCGACCCGGCTTCAAGGCCAGTCTCACGGAAGGCGAACTGGAGATGCGGGAGTAATCGGCTGCAGATATCCCGATCAGTTCTGAATCTGTCGGCTGACGGCCAGTCGGGAGCCGCCTGATGGCCGGCCTGCCCGTCCGTTCGAAGCGACCGTACCTCCTTCGCGCGCTTTACCAGTGGATTGTGGACAGTGATCTGACCCCTTATCTGCTGGTCAGCGTGGATTCCGACGCGGTACAGGTCCCAAGAGACTATGTCTCCGACGGCAGGATCGTCCTGAACGTCTCCCCGAATGCGATTCGCGATCTCGATCTCGGTGACAGCCAGGTATTTTTCTCCGGAAGATTCGCCGGTCGTTCGTTTCCTGTGCAGGTGCCTATCGAGAACGTACTGGCGATCTACGCCAGGGAAAATGGCGAAGGAATGATGTTCGCGCCTGAGTCCGAAGCGGCAGCGCCTCCGGTCGCAGCAGACACACCAGCCGGGCCGCCAGAGAATTCCTCCCCGCCAAAGCCCAATCTGACGGTCATCAAGTAGCTTCGCATATGCTCCGGGTGAGGTGGACTCACTCCCCGTGCTCGAAAGCGCCCGGGATCCACACGGGATGAAAGCCCTGTTCGTCTTTGGTGATCGATATCGCATCAAAACGACAGTCCAGCTTCTGCAGCTGGGGGTGGCTCTTCAGGTACGCTGAGGCGGCGCGCCAGAGTTTCTTCCGCTTCGCTGCGGTGATGGACGAAAACCCGTCTCCGAAGGCCGATCGCCGCCGCACCCTGACTTCCACAAAGACGAGACAGTCCCGTTCCCGCATGACGAGGTCGATCTCGCCGAACGGGCGCCGGTAATTCTGCTCCAGCAGTTGCAGGCCCTTCGACTCCAGAAACCGAAGAGCGACGCGCTCTCCCTGCCGCCCGGTGGCGGAAGCAGGCCTGTCTTTCAACGACCCGCGCTGATCACAGTCACCGCTGCCGGCCGGGGTTTTGCGTCCGGGGTGACGATTCCGCTGCGGATCACGCCCCAATCCAGCGTGCGGCGGATCTGGCCGTTGGCTCCAAGCTTGAGCTCTCCCGTACTGCCCGGAAGGCGCGTCGTGCTGCCGGTACGCATGCCTTCGAACCGTGCGCTGACAGCAAAACCATCAGCACCCAGCGCATAGAGGGAGGAGAAGGGGTTGGTAGTCAGACTGAAGGGTGCTTCGAGTTCGCGCGCCAGGGAGCTGCCGTTAAGGAACAGAGGCAGTTCGGCAATGTAAAAACCTTCGAACTCGCGACGCTGATCGCGGCGTGTGCCGCGAATGGTCTGGGAGCTGGCGTACACGGGCAGATGCTCGGCAAAGTGGAAGCGCAGTGCCGGAACCAGAGAGTTGGCTTCAACATTACCGATCAGGGCAACCACAGCATCGAGGTCGCCCCGGGCCCGGGGTAGAAACTCCAGCGGCACACCCAGCACCTTGCTCAGTTCGTCCCGGCGGGCGCGGCTGGCTGCGACCTGCATGGCGGCACCGATGGCCTCAGTAATCGTGCGCACGTCCGTGAAAGCCTGGAGCGTGAGGGGTTGATCCCACTCCGAGGTAAGCACCCGGGTGGCTCGTAAAGACCAGTCCTCGTAGTTGTGCAGGACCAGTACGCGCTCCGCGCCATCCTGCTTCAGGCGGTCAGCGATGGATCGGGCTTCATCTTCGATGGCGAGTCCGAGCTGAAGAAAATCTTCCGCCGCGACCTGCTCTTCATCCAGATAGTTGAGGGCCAGTACCGGAATATCCGGATTCAGGGCGTTCAACTCACCAACCAGTGGCTTCTGCAGCGGACCGATGATGAGTTCTGTAGCGTCGGCCAGGATCTGTTCGTAGAGTTGTGGCAGGGGTGCGGACTGGGAATCGTACACACGGATACGCAGCACCGTTTCGAGGCCGGCGTGCAGGTAGGCGGCCAGAAAGCCGTCCCGGACTGCTTCACCCGCGCGGGCATAGGATCCGGACAGTGGCAGCAGGAGTGCGATCTGCTTCGGGCCCCGCTCAGACGCCAGCAGCTGGACCAGGCTCGACGGCATTGCCTGATTCAGCGGATGCTCCGGATTGCGGGACTGCCAGCGCAGCAGGCGGGTTTTCTGATCATCACTCGTCACGCTGGTCATGAGCTCCAGCTGCAGTACCCACCAGTCTCCTGCGATACCCTGCTGCAGGTTCGCCTGTTCCCGTACGTCCCGTCCGGAAGCCTGGCGGATCCACGTCCAGATCTGCTCATTCCAGGCAGGGTCATCGGCGGCCGCCTCGATGAGTAAATTGGCTGCACAGACGAAGTCCTCCCGGGCACCGCAGACTCCAGCGTCCAGCCGGTTAATGCGATTCTGCAGGGCGCGGTTTGTGGCGGTTGCGTTGATCTGCCGGAGTGCCTGCTCTGCACTCCGCCAGTCATCGACGGTAAGCGCCAGCTCTGCCGCGAGGAGGTGGAAATCATTGAGGGCAGTGACCGGCAGGATGCCAGGTTCTATGCGATCAAAGGCTGAGCGGGCGGCGGTCACATCTCCGGCAGCAAGATAACCGGTACTTGCCTGCTGATAGAGCAGTGAGGCGCTGGCTGGCGCAGCGGTTGCCGCTTTCTTTTCGAGTTGCGAAGGCGTCAGGGCGGTGGCGGCGGGTTGTCGCTCCACGGGTGGGCCGGGTGTGGTGTTGGAGCAGGCGGCGGCGAACAGGGTCAGCGCCAGTACTGCGGACTTCACGACGGCTGCAACTGCGTGTTTACTGGGCATCGAAAGTGGTCCGTGAAGGTGCGTTATGTCTGCTGAAACCGGTGTGCTGTATGTGGTGGCAACACCCATTGGAAACCTTGAAGACATTTCGCGTCGAGCAGTGAATGTCCTGTCGAGTGTTGCGCTGATCGCGGCGGAGGATACCAGACGGACACTGTCCCTGTTAGCGGCGCTGGGAGTTACTGCGCCGCGGCTGCAGGCCCTGCATGAACACAATGAAGCCGCCGCGGGCGATACGGTGATTGGAGCACTGCAGGGGGGAGACCAGGTGGCGCTCGTCAGTGACGCCGGTACCCCGCTGCTGTCAGACCCGGGATTTACGCTGATCCGCCGCTGCTACGATCTGGACATTCCCGTGCGCCCCGTTCCCGGAGCGAGCGCGGTGACCTGCGCATTGTCGGTCTGCCCGCTGCCGGCCACGGATCTGCAGATTGCTGGCTTTTTACCCGCCCGTTCCGGCGCAAGGAAGGCCCGGCTGCAGGAGTTGCTGGAGGGTGACCGTCCCTTTCTCTTCTTCGAAGCACCGCATCGCGCCCGCTCGACACTGACGTCTCTGGCTGAGCTTGAGCCTGCCCGGCGGGTGTTCGTTGCCAGGGAAATGACCAAACATTTCGAGACCTATCTGTGTGACACCGGGGCAGCACTGATTGAACAGATGGATGCGGCTGGCCAGTGGCGGGGCGAATTCGTCTGTGTGGTCGAAGGCCGTGCCCGCCAGGAGCGCCACGGCAGCGTGGATGCGGAGACGCTGATGCGTGTGCTCTGTGCCGAACTGGCCCCGGCCCAGGCCGCAAGGCTGGGTGCGGGTCTGCTCAAGGTCCGGAAGTCTGAACTCTACGAGCTGGCGCTGAGGATCAGGGCATGAGTTCCACAGCAGAGCGCGTATACTCACCGGTGAGCTGGCCAGGCAGTCGCCGGTCGTGGTTTCACGACGGGAGGAAAGTCCGGGCTCCTCAGGACCAGGGTGCCAGGTAACGCCTGGGAGGCGCGAGCCTACGGAAAGTGCAACAGAGAGCAGACCGCCAGATGAACGCCTGTCGTTCGTCTGGTAAGGGTGAAAGGGTGCGGTAAGAGCGCACCGCGCAACTGGCAACAGTTGTGGCATGGCAAACCCCACCCGGAGCAAGGCCAAATAGGAATCCACCAGATGGGGTCCGCATCGGATTCGGGTAGGCTGCTGGAGGTGTCCGGTGACGGACATCCTAGATGAATGATTGCCCCGGCATCGTCCCGAGATTTCGATCTCGGCCGATGTCGTGACAGAACCCGGCTTATCGGCCAGCTCATTTCTTCTAATAGATCGATACTTTATGCAATTTTGATCTATTTCTTAATGTTGATTCGAGATACTGACGGCTACCTCACGTGAACTAATAGGATATCCGTAAAAACCCCCGCATATTTGCGAAAAAGTCCTTAATAATCCGACGTTTATGGCCGTATTCCGGTTGACAGTGTTTCTGGCCGGACTATAGTGTCGCGAGTTGGGGTTTTGTGGGGAATAGTGGAAATCTGGTGCCAGTTCGCGCCCGTCTCCGTTCTGTAGAGCGGGAAATGCGGCGGGAAGCTCTGGTGTCGATGCCGAAAACGCCATGTTTCGCGGAATCAACAGCGCAACCCTCGATGCCAAGGGCCGAATGGCCCTGCCGGTGCGTTTCCGCGACAGTGTTCAAGCGCCTGCGGCGGGTAATCAAGCGCCTGCGGCGGGTGAAGCACCCCCAGTGCAATCACCTTCCGGCGGAAGCGTGGTTGTCACCATCAACGTCGGCGAGCGCTGTCTGCTGCTGTACCCGCTGCGCGAGTGGGAAGTCGTTCAGCGCAAACTGGAAGCCCTCCCGAACATGGAAGAAAACACCCGGCAACTGCAGCGCCTGCTGATCGGTCACGCCACAGACATCGATGTGGACAGCCAGGGGCGCATTCTCCTGCCGGCGATGCTCAGGGACTACGGTGGACTGGAGAAGAAACTGGTGCTGGTCGGACAGGGCAACAAGATAGAGGTCTGGGACGCCGACCACTGGCAGGAGCGAATGTCTGTCTGGATGGCAAAGGATTCCGGATTGAGGACGGACAGCGCCGCGTTGATGAGCCTGTCGTTCTAGCGGGACGGGTGAATGCCTGGCTGCCTGATGCGACGAACCGGTGTAGGAGCTTGAACAAGTTGGCGGGAGCACACACCCCCGTTCTGTGTAAGGAGACGATCGATCTCGTGATGCCGGTTGGGAACCTTGCAGATGACTGCGTGTTTCTCGATGCGACTTTCGGTCGCGGCGGACACGCGCGCGCGCTGCTGGCTCGACTTCCGCCAACCGCCCGCTTCATAGCAGCGGACAGGGATCCCGCTGCTGTGGAATGTGCACGACAGCTCGCCCGGGAAGACCACAGAGTGCGGGTCGGTCACGCGCGGTTTTCTGAACTGGCTGGTGTGTTCGAGGAGTATCGCGTCGACAGCTTCAGCGGCGCGGTGATGGATCTCGGGGTGTCGTCGCCGCAACTCGACGAAGCACACCGGGGCTTCAGTTTTCGCAGCAACGGCCCGCTGGACATGCGGATGGATCCAAGCCGCGGTGTCACAGCCGCTGAATGGCTGAACGAAGCAGACGAGAAGGACATTGCTCTGGTTCTGCACAAACTGGGAGAAGAGCGTTTTGCGCGCCGTATTGCCCGGGCCATCGTGGCCGGACGCCCGCTCACTGAGACCGGCCAGCTTGCTGACCTGATCAGCGCAGCGGTCCCGGCAGCGGCAAGAGGCAGGCGCCACGATGCCACACGCTCCTTCCAGGCAATCAGAATGCATGTCAACAACGAACTGGAAGAAATTCAATCCGGCCTGGATACAGTGTTCGAGCATCTGCGGATTGGTGCCCGCCTCGCCGTGATCAGCTTCCATTCGCTGGAAGACCGTCTTGTGAAACAGACGTTCAGACGATGGTCTTCGCCGCCCGTCCTCCCCCGGCGGCTGCCCGTGAAGGCGTCAGCGAACCCGGCGCCGGCGAGACTCGTCGGGAAACCTGTACGTGCGTCCGATCGTGAAATCACCGCTAACCCCCGTGCGCGCAGTGCCACGCTCCGGGTTCTGGAGAGAGTGGCCTGATGCGTGTATTCCTGCAGTGGCTGCTGGCCCTGGCGTTGCTGATGGCATCGGGGATTCAGGTTGCACGATCCACCCATGAGGTTCGAAGTCTGCATGCGCAGCTGCAGAAGGCACAGCGCACACAGGATGACGGGCTCGCAGAACACAGTCGCCTGCTTCTCGAGCGTGCGGCTCTGTCTGCTTATCAGAACGTGGAAAGGCTTGCTGAGACCGAGCTGCATATGCAGTTTCCCCACAACGTTGAGCGGATAGAGCGATGAACGCCTGGCGTCACACTGCGGTTGTGGTGCTGTTTGTCGGCGCCTGTATCGGACTTGCCACCCGGGTCGGGTACCTCACGGTTTCTGAACGGGATTTTCTGCAGCATCAGGGTGACGCCCGATCGGTGCGTACCGAGAAGATTTCGGCTTACCGGGGTGTGATCTACGATCGTTATGGCGAGCCGCTCGCGGTCAGTACACCGGTTGCCGCAGTGTGGACGGATCCGAGCCTGGGCGGCATTAAGGACGGTGATGTAACGAAGGTGGCCCGGGCCCTGAAGGTGAAAGCGCCAGGGCTGAAGTCCGATCTTGAGCGAAACCGCTCCAGAGCCTTCATGTATATCAAACGCGGCGTACCCCTGGACGAGGCTGAGCGGCTGCGTGAACTGGATGTGGAAGGTGTCTATTTTCAGCCGGAGTATCGACGTTTCTATCCGGCGGGTGAAACCGCAGCGCATGTGGTGGGACTGACCGGCATCGACGATGAAGGTCTGGAAGGGATCGAACTTTCCTTTAATGAGACCCTGCGCGGTGAGCCGGGCAGGAAGGTGGTGCTAAAGGACCAGCGAGGCACGATCATCAAGGACCTGGAGTTTCTTGCAGCACCCCGCTTCGGACAGGATCTGACCCTGACTCTGGATCTGCGTCTGCAGTTCATTGCCTATCGTGAGTTGAAGGCGGCGGTGGAAAGCCATCGCGCCGCTTCCGGTTCTCTGGTCATGCTCGATGTTGAAACCGGCGGCATCCTCGCTCTGGTGAATCAGCCTTCATTCAACCCGAACCAGTCTGGTGGACGCAGCTCCCGCGCGATGCGCAACAGAGCGGTGACAGATACCTATGAGCCCGGTTCGACGATCAAGCCGTTCACGGCACTTGCGGCAATGGAGAGTGGTCGCTTCGAAAGATACTCGCGGATCGACACCGCGCCCGGTTACTTCCGGGTGGGCTCGAAGCTCATTCAGGACCCTCTCAATCGGGGCACCATCACTCTGGAAACGGCCCTGAAGAAGTCCAGCCAGGTGGGATTCACCAAGATCGCGCTCGCGCTCGAACCGCGCGCCGTGTACGAAATGCTCACGCGGATTGGCCTCGGCGAGTACCAGAACACCCGGCTGCCCGGTGCCGTGGCGGGAACACTCACGGACCGGGATCTCGATAAACCCGTGGTCCGGGCCACCCTGGCCTATGGCTATGGTCTGGCAGTTTCGCCCCTGCAGCTTGCCCAGGCGTATCTCACGCTCGCCGGCCACGGTGTACGCCTGCCTGTTTCCATCATTCGCGAAGCGCAGCCACCAGCCGGTGAACGGGTATTCGATGCACGCCTTGGCGCCGAAGTGGTCAGTATGCTCGAAGGCGTTGCCGCGGCGGATGGCACCGCGCCGGATGCGCGCATACCCGGATACCGGGTGGCCGGCAAGACCGGCACGGTTCGCAAGGTTGGAGCCCAGGGATACGACGACGAGCGGCATGTGGCCTGGTTCGCGGGAATCGCACCGGCGTCTGATCCGAGGATCGTCATGGTCGTTCTGATCAATGAGCCGGCAGGCAAGGCAAAAGGGGGTGGCGAAGTGGCGGCACCCGTGTTCGGGCGCGTTATGGCACGTGCAATGCGGTTGCTGGGCATTCCCCCGGATGAGCCGGTAACCACTCTGGCGAGGGCTGCCTGAGTGATGGCGCTGGCGGAACTCATCGCACCCTTCGAACACCGTCAGGCTGGCAGCAGCGTCCGGCATTCGCTCGGCGATCTGATGGTCAGCGGCATCTCTGACGATTCACGGACAGTGAAGGCGGGTGATGTGTTCATCGCGGTCTCAGGTGCCGCAGCAGATGGTCATCGGTTTGCTGAGGCGGCGGTCAGGCGTGGTGCGGTGGCCGTGCTGGCGGAGCACGACCTAGAAACCTCTGTGCCGGTTCCGGTGGTGCTGGTTAGCGGACTGGCGCCTCAACGCAGCACCCTGGCGTCCCGCCTGCTTGGCAAGCCCAGCGCGCGGCTTGAGTGTGTCGGTGTCACCGGCACCAATGGCAAGACGTCGATTGCCTGCTTCATCGCCGACATGCTTGCGACCCTCGGTGAGAAGGCCGGCTACCTGGGTACCATCGGCTGGGGTGTTCCCGGCTCCCTCGAAGGTGCAGCGCTGACCACGGAGAGCGCCATCACCGTGCAGAAACGCCTGGCGAGCCTGGTCGATCGGGGACTTGGCTGGGCCATCATGGAAGTCAGCTCCCACGCACTCGATCAGAGTCGCGTGGACGGCGTGGAATTTCACTACGCGGTGTTTTCAAATCTCAGCCGCGACCATCTCGACTACCACCGGGACTATGAATCCTATGGCGCTGCGAAAGCGCGACTGTTTTCGTGGAGGAATCTCCGTGCGGCAGTGATCAACGTGGACGATGCTTTCGGCCGCGGTCTCGCGGCAACCATCCAGCCACCGGTGACCCTCATCAGCTATGGCGCAGCGGGCGCGGACCTGAGCTGGTCCGCGCTGCGGTGCTCGGCAACGGGAATCAGCGGCCGCTGGCATACCCCCTGGGGCGAGGGTGATTTCGCGGTACCCCTGTTCGGTGAGTTCTCCATCGCCAATCTCAGTGCGGCACTGGCGGTGCTCTGCCATGCCGGGTTCGCGTTCGATGACGTGGTCAGGGCCGCACAACAGGTCAAATGCGTGCCCGGAAGAATGGAGTTTTTTCAGACCAGACCGGGTGTGGCTGTCGACTTCGCCCACACACCGGATGCGCTGTTGAAGATGCTTCAGGCATTGCGTCCTCACGTGGATGGCCGGCTGATCTGTGTGTGTGGATGCGGCGGTGATCGGGATCCCGGCAAGCGGCCGATCATGGGTCGAATCGCCAGCGAGCATGCGGATGTGGTCTGGTTCACCAGCGACAATCCCCGCAGTGAAGATCCCCAGTCGATCATCGATGCCATGGTCGCTGGTGCCAGCGGTCCCGCCCAGATCAACCAGTGCGCTGATCGACGCTCGGCGATTGCACAGGCTGTGGGGTCGGCTGCCCCTGACGATCTGGTTGTGATTGCCGGTAAGGGACACGAAACCTATCAGGAGATTGCCGGTCAGCGTCTGCCTTTCAGTGACCGTGCCCTGGCCCGGGAACTCAGTCGAGGGTCAGATTAGATGTTGCTGTGGCTGACCGAGGCACTCTCTCAACATATCTCCGGGTTCTCGGTGTTCCAGTATCTGACTTTCCGCACCATGGTGAGTGTAGTAACCGCGCTGGCGATGTCCCTGATCATCGGACCTTTCGTGATTGAACAGCTGGGGTATCACCAGATCGGGCAGCGGGTACGGGATGACGGTCCCCAGAGCCATCTGAGCAAGGCCGGTACGCCAACGATGGGCGGCGCCCTCATTCTCATCGTCATTTTCGTCACGACCCTGTCCTGGGGCGATCTGAGCAATCGTTATGTGTGGACTGTCCTGTTTGTCACGATGGCCTTCGGTGCCATTGGCTGGCTGGATGACTATCTGAAGATCTCCCGACGCAACAGTCGCGGCCTGATCGCGCGCTGGAAGTACCTGGCACAGTCGATCGCCGGCCTTGCTGCGGCGCTGTTTCTTTACTCCAGTTCTGCACTGCCTGCGGAAACGGCTCTGATCGTGCCGTTCTTCAAGGAGATCGCTGTCCCGATGGGCTTCGGATTCGTAATTGTCGCTTACTTTGTCATTGTCGGAACCAGCAATGCGGTAAATCTCACCGACGGCCTCGACGGACTGGCCATACTGCCGACAGTCATGGTGGGTGCTGCGCTCGGTCTGATCGCGTATCTGGCAGGGCACGTCGAATTCGCCGGCTATCTGCAGATCCCCTATATCCCGCAGGCGGGGGAACTCGCCGTGTTCTGCGGTGCACTGGTCGGCGCCGGCCTGGGTTTTCTCTGGTTCAACACCTATCCGGCCCAGGTCTTCATGGGTGATGTCGGCGCGCTGGCGCTCGGTGCCGCCCTCGGAGTGGTGGCCGTCATCGTGCGGCATGAAATCGTGCTGTTCATCATGGGCGGACTGTTCGTGCTGGAAACCGTCTCCGTGATTCTGCAGGTCGCCTCTTTCCGTCTGACCGGTCGCCGCATATTCCGCATGGCGCCCATCCATCATCATTTCGAACTGAAAGGCTGGCCTGAACCACGGATCATCGTGCGCTTCTGGATCATCACCCTGGTGCTGGTGATCATCGGTCTGTCAACACTGAAACTGCGATGACAGGCGTGGCAGCACAGACAACGGCAATCCTGGGCCTCGGTGTGACCGGACTTTCCTGCGTGCGCAGGCTGCACGGCCGGGACAGGCTCATTGTGGTGGATACCCGGGCGCATCCCCCGGGACTTGAAGCGCTGCTGTCTGCATATCCGGATGTGGAGCGGCACCTCGGTGAAGCAGTGGTGGATCTGAGTCATGTCGATAGAGTCATCGTGAGCCCCGGTGTCGGCCTGGACAGCTGCCTGCTGCAGAACCTGCCTGAGCATGTGCAGCTGACCAGTGACATCGACCTGTTCTGCGAAGCCGCCCAGGCACCGATACTTTCAATTACCGGTACCAACGGGAAGAGCACAGTCACCGCGCTCACCGGCCATCTGCTTGCTGCCGCGGGCGTGCAGGTACAGGTTGGCGGCAACCTTGGTCAGCCGGCCCTGGATCTGCTCGATCCTGCCGCGCAGGCATATGCTCTTGAACTTTCCAGTTTTCAGCTGGAACGGCTTCAGCCCCATCGATTCGATGCCGCGTCCTGCCTGAACGTCACGGAGGACCATCTGGACCGCCACGGCAGCATGACGGCCTATGTCGCCAGCAAGCAGCGCATATACAGAAACTGCGGCCGTGCCGTCGCCAATCGAAGCGACCGGAACACACTGCCAGAGGCGTCCGTCGACGAACTGGTGACATTCGGCCTCGATGCGCCAGAGGCCGATCATTGGGGAATTCGAACTGACTCCGGTCGGCGCTGGATCGCACTCGGTGAACGGCTGGTGATTCCCTGCGACGAACTCCCGCTGGCAGGTCGACACAACGAACTCAATGTCCAGGCTGCCCTGGCGTTGCTTGAAGGTCGCTGGGCCAGCGCCGAGCAGCTGATTGAAGGGTTACGGAGCTTTCGCGGGCTTCCCCACCGGTGTGAGCGGGTAGCCGTGGTTTCCGGAGTGGCGTACATAAACGACTCTAAAGGCACCAACGTCGGTGCGACAGAGGCGGCCCTCGCCGGTTTTGGTACAGAGGGTGTCCGTAATCTGATTCTGATTGCAGGTGGGGACGGCAAAGGCGCAGATTTTTCACCGCTGCAGGTACCCGTTGGTCAGTTCGTCAAAGCTGCAATACTGCTGGGTCGGGATGCAGACCGCCTGGCTGCATCGCTTGCGGACTCGACTCAGATCCATCGGGTCCCGGACATGGACCAGGCGGTTGAACTGGCCGCCCGTCTGGCAGGTGCGGGAGACCTGGTGCTGCTGTCCCCCGCCTGTGCGAGCCTGGACATGTATCGCAACTACGAAGCGCGCGGGCAACACTTCACTCGGGCCGTAGAGGCACTTGCATCATGATCGATCGATTCGATCTTCCGATGATCATGGCCTGGCTGCTTCTGCTCGCCCTCGGTACGGTCATGATCTCATCGGCGGTGGCGGTTGCCGCCGACGCCAGTGTCATCAAGCATGGGCTGTTCCTGGTTGTCGCCGCCCTCGCATTCGCCTTCTGTCTGATCGTACCGCTGTCGCTCTGGTTTTCCGGCTACCGGATAGCCTGGTTCGGCGCAGTCGCGATCTGTGCACTGGTGCTGGTGCCTGGTATCGGCCATGAAGTGAATGGGGCGAGTCGCTGGATATCGCTGGGAGGCTTCACTCTGCAGTCTGCTGAGATCGCGAAGTTTCTGCTGCTCGTCTACCTCGCGGGCTACCTGGCGCGATTCTCGATCCGACTTGCGGATGAACCGGTGGTCCTGTTCAGGCCACTGCTGATGTTCGCAGTGGTTGCCGCGCTGCTGCTCAGACAACCGGATTTCGGCAGCGTCGTGGTCATCGGGGGCATGGCTTCCGGCATGCTGTTTATTGCCGGTACGCGCCTGCGGCACTTTCTGGTGGTGATTGCCGCCGCCGGTGCACTGCTTGGCGCAATTGCCTTTCTGGAGCCCTACAGACTTGCGCGGCTGGTCACCTTCACGGACCCCTGGGCCTATGCCTTCAACAGTGGCTATCAGCTTACCCAGGCGCTGATTGCCTTCGGTCGTGGTGAGTTCTTCGGACTCGGTCTTGGTGAGGGGATCCAGAAGCTGCATTACCTGCCGGAAGCACACAACGATTTCATATTCGCGGTCATTGCGGAGGAACTCGGTCTGCTGGGTACCCTCGGGTTGCTGGTATTGATGGCCTTCCTGATCCTGCGGATCCTGCAGACGGCGCGCCACGCCCTGGAGGCCGAGCGGCCTTTCGCCGGCTTTCTCGTCTATGGCGTGGCCTTTGTGCTCGGACTTCAGATTCTGATCAACCTGGGGGTCAATACGGGGTTGCTCCCGACGAAGGGGCTGACGCTGCCATTTGTCAGCTATGGCGGCAACAGTCTGATTGTCTGCAGTGCGATGTTCGGCCTGGTCTGTCGGGCCCGTCTGGAGCTCTCCCGTGGCTGAGGTCAGCGCCTATCAGGTACCCGAGATGGGAAGGGTGAGACATATCCACTTCGTCGGCATCGGCGGAGCGGGCATGTGCGGAATTGCCGAGGTGCTCATCAACCAGGGTTACAGGGTCAGCGGCTCTGATCTGAAAGCCAGTAAGACCACCGCCCGTCTGCAGCGTCTTGGAGCATCGGTTGCCATCGGCCACACCCGGGAAAATGTTGAGACAGCCGATGTTGTGGTGATCTCCAGTGCTGTCGCTGCGGACAACCCGGAAGTGCTGGCGGCTCATGATTCCAGGGTCCCGGTGGTGGCACGCGCCGAGATGCTTGGTGAACTGATGCGTTACCGGCACGGTATCGCGGTAGCGGGTACCCATGGCAAGACCACCACCACCAGCCTCATCACCTCCATCTTTCAGGCGGCCGGACTGGATCCGACGTTTGTCATTGGCGGACAACTGAACAGCTCCGGTACCAACGCTCGACTTGGTGCGGGACGTTATCTCATCGCGGAAGCAGATGAGAGTGACGCATCGTTCCTGCAACTCAAACCCATGTCTGCGGTGATTACCAACATTGACCAGGATCACATGGCGACATACGGGCATGACTTCGGAGCGCTCAAAGCAGCCTTTGTCGAGTTTATCCACAAGCTCCCTTTCTATGGTTCCGCGGTGTTGTGCACTGATGATGCTCAGATCCGCAGTATCCTTGCCGAGCTCTCCAGACCGATGCTTACCTATGGCATGAGCGGGGACAGCGATTACCGCGCTGCCGATGTGCGCGTGGTGGACGGCCGCTGGCGGTTCACCGCGATCCGGAAGAATGCGCAGCCTCTCGACATCACGCTTGCGATTCCGGGCGAGCACAATGTGCTGAATGCCCTCGCGGCGATCGCGGTTGCCACGGATGAAGGCCTTCCCGATTCCGCGATCGTGAGCGGACTCAACGGCTTCAGCGGTGTGTCGCGGCGTTTTCAGCTCACCGATGACGTGCGGGTTGCTGATCATCTGGTCACGCTCGTGGACGACTATGGGCACCATCCGACCGAAGTCGAGGCGGTGATCCGGACTGCACGAGGACTCTGGCCGGACCGGCGACTGGTGATGGTGTACCAGCCTCATCGCTATACGCGCACGAGGGATCTGTACGACGACTTTGTGCGTGTACTTTCCGGTGTGGATGTCCTGCTTGTGCTGGAAGTCTATTCCGCAGGCGAAGCGCCTATTTCGGGTGCGGATGGCAAGGCTCTGTGTCAGGGCATCCGCCAGCGCGGAGACCTCCTGCCCGTGTTTGCTAATGATCCGGATGAGGCGCTGACGATTCTCCCGGGCGTATTGAACAGCGGGGATGTGCTGATCGTGCAGGGAGCCGGCAATGTCAGTCAGATTTCCCTCGGACTGACGGGGGTGGACCGTGGCTAAGCTGCTGGCTTTTCTGATCACGCTGACCGTCGCTCTGCTGGGTGCGTACGCGTGGATCCGGCTGGATGTGCCGATCGAGCGGGTGCGGGTGGAAGGGCCCCTTGCCGATGCAGAGCGGATCCAGGTGAGCGAGGTTGTCTCCGCGAATCTGCACGGCGGGATGCTCGGTGCCGATCTCGAAGGCCTGCGCGCGGCGATTGAAGCACTGTCCTGGCCTCGATTCGTGACCCTGCGGCGGGTCTGGCCGGCAGGTCTGTCGATCAGAGTGGAAAAGGCGATGGTGGTTGCCCGCTGGAACAGCGCCTATCTGACAGCAGACGGGCAGGTAGTGCAGATGCCGGGCGGAGACCAGAGTCTGCCCATCCTGAATTGCGCGCTGTCGGCGCCGAAGGACGCACTCGAGACCTATCTGCGAATGAGCATAGTCGCCGCAGACGAGGGGCTTGCGCTGAAACAGCTTGATGAGAATGAGCTCGGTGAATGGACGCTCACGTTCACTGATGGAGTCACACTGATGCTCGGCGCAGAACGCCTGACGGAACGCTTTGACCGGTTTGCAACCGTTTACCGCCAGGAACTGAAAGCGCGTTTTGATCAGGTGGCCCACCTCGATGCACGTTATGCCAGCGGACTGGCTGTACGGTGGGAGCCCGGCTCAGCCACCAGCGGGGCTCTGGCAGCAAATAATCCCACAAGAGACGGACATGGCATCTGAAGTCGAACTGCGCAAAATCGTCGGTCTGGATATCGGCACCAGCAAGGTTGCCGCCATAGTCGGCGAGCTGACCCTCGATGGTGAGCTGGAGATCATCGGCATCGGCTCCTATCCGTCCAAGGGATTGAAAAAAGGCGTGGTGGTGAACATCGAATCCACCGTGCAGTCGATCCAGAGAGCGATCGAAGAAGCGGAGCTCATGGCCGGATGCCAGATCGATTCCGTGTACGCGGGAATCGCCGGCAGCCACATCCGCAGCATCAATTCACACGGCATCGTGGCGGTTCGCGACCGGGAGGTGTTTCAACAGGATGTGGACCGGGTCATTGATGCGGCGCAGGCGATGGCGATTCCCGCGGATCAGAAAATCCTGCACATACTGCCGCAGGAATATGTGATCGATTCCCAGGAAGGTGTCAAAGAGCCGCTCGGCATGTCCGGGGTCAGACTCGAAGCCAAAGTCCACCTGGTGACCTGTGCGGTAAACGCCGCGCAGAACATTGAAAAGTGCATCGAGCGCTGTGGCCTTAAAGTGAACGATGTCATCCTCGAACAGCTTGCGTCGAGTTATGCGGTCCTTACCGACGATGAGCGGGACCTGGGTGTCTGTGTTGTGGACATTGGTGGAGGAACCACGGATATCGCCGTCTTCACCGATGGTGCAATCCGGCATACCGCGGTAATTCCGATTGCGGGTGATCAGGTCACCAACGATATAGCGATGGCGCTGCGCACACCCACGCAGAATGCCGAAGAAATCAAGATCAAATATGCCTGCGCGCTGACCCAGCTGGCCCGGCCTGATGAAACCATCAAGGTACCGGGTGTTGGGGACAAGCCAGCCAAAGAGCTGTCGCGGCAGGCCCTGGCGGAGGTGGTCGAACCCCGCTACGACGAACTGTTCACCCTGATTCAGGCTGAGCTTCGTCGCAGCGGGTATGAAGACCTCATTGCCGCCGGCATCGTGCTCACTGGGGGCGCATCAAAGATGGAAGGGGTGATCGAGCTTGCGGAAGAGATCTTCCACATGCCGGTCAGCTTGGGCTCACCGCGCAATGTGGCGGGTCTGAAGGACATTGTCCGTAATCCGATCTATGCAACAGGCGTCGGTCTGTTGCTTTACGGAAAACAGCGCGAAGAAGAACAGCCTAAGCGCGGTCGGGGTTTCCGCAGCAGCGGATTGCTGAGCCGGGCGCGCAAGTGGTTTGGCGACAATTTTTGACCAGGAGGTCGTGATGTTTGAATTGGTAGACAGTGCTCCCCAGAGCGCAATCATCAAAGTCATCGGCATTGGTGGTGGCGGCGGAAATGCCGTACAGCACATGCTGAAGAAGCAGGTGGAGGGTGTGGATTTCATCGTGGCGAATACCGACGCGCAGGCGTTGAAAGCCATTGATGCAAAAACACTACTGCAGCTCGGTGCGGGTATCACCAAAGGTCTTGGTGCGGGTGCGAATCCTGATATCGGTCGACAGGCCGCTATAGAAGATAAGGATCGAATTGCGGAGTGTCTGGCCGGTGCGGACATGGTCTTCATCACCGCGGGCATGGGCGGTGGCACAGGCACGGGCGCAGCGCCCGTCATTGCACAGATCGCCCGTGAACTCAACATTCTCACGGTTGCCGTGGTCACCAAACCATTCAAGTTTGAAAAGCGTACCGATGTGGCGGAGCGGGGACTGCGTGAACTGCGGGAGTCCGTGGACTCACTGATCACGATACCGAACGAAAAGCTGCTGGCAGTTCTTGGCGAACGCACCAGCATGCTGGACGCCTTCAGCGCGGCAAACGATGTGCTCCTGGGTGCTGTGCAGGGAATAGCCGATCTCATCATCCGGCCGGGAATGATCAACGTCGACTTTGCCGACGTCAGGACCGTGATGTCCGAAATGGGCCAGGCCATGATGGGCACCGGCAGAGCGTCCGGTGAGAACAGGGCCAGAGATGCCGCCGAAGGCGCTATCCGCAGTCCGTTGCTCGACGATGTCGATCTGCATGGTGCGCGGGGCATTCTGGTCAATGTGACCGCTGGACCGGATCTCAATATCGGAGAATTCACCGACGTCGGCAACATCATCGAAGAGTTCGCATCGGATTCCGCCACCGTGGTGGTGGGGACCGTGATCGATCCGGATATGGGCGACGAACTGAAGGTAACTGTGGTCGCGACCGGCCTGGGCGAATATGAGCGGCCCAATGTGGTCGTGGACAACACCGCAGCCAAACTCGGGTTCGATGGACAGCCTGACTATCGGCAGCTCGATCGTCCCGCCTATGCGCGACACAATGCTGCACTCAAGCAGGAGAATCTTGCGGAAGACCTGGACAGCCAGAATATGGACTATCTGGACATTCCGGCCTTCCTGCGGCGGCAGGCGGATTGAGTCCGGGTGAGAGCCCGATGTGGCCCAGTGGACTGGACCACCCGGGGCAGGTGGCGGCGTGTGCCGCCCGGGGCGGGTGGCGATATCCGCCGTCGGGGGCAGGTGAGTGGCAGCCGATACAAAATGTAACAATTCTGTGATCGGCTGCCATACATGGTCCGGGGGCGTCTGCTAAGCTTCCGGCCGCTGAATATTCTTCAGTCGATGCCAGCCTTTTGGACCAGCCTTTCAGACGAGACCGCCCGAAGCTTTCGAAAATGACGACTGCGCTGAATCAGAGAACGCTGAAGAACGTCATCCGGGCGACTGGAGTCGGGCTGCATACCGGCGATAAGGTCTATCTCACCCTGCGTCCCGCACCGGTGGATTCCGGGATTACCTTTGTGCGTACCGATCTCGACGCGCCGGTAGCGATCCGCGCACTGGCACAGAACGTAGGTGACACGACCATGGCTACCTCGCTGACCGATGGCGAGGTGAGCATTTCTACTGTCGAGCACCTGCTGGCGGCATTCGCGGGTCTGGGTATCGACAATGCCTTTGTGGATGTGAGCGCGCCCGAACTGCCCATCATGGATGGCAGCGCGGCCCCCTTCGTGTTTCTGCTTCAGTCTGCCGGTATTGCCGAGCAGGCGGCCTTAAAAAAGTTTATCCGTATCAGAAAGCCGGTGCGCTACAGTCAGGGTGACATCACGGCTGAGCTTGTCCCCTACGACGGCTTCAAAATCGAGTACACGCTGCTTTACGACCACCCGGTATTCAGGACCCACCACAAGCGCGCGTGTGTCGAACTGTCGAGCATGACGTTCGTGAAGGAAGTGAGCAGGGCCCGCACCTTCGGCTTTCTGGCTGATTATGAAAAACTGCGCTCGATGAATCTGGCGCGCGGAGGCAGTCTCGATAATGCGGTGGTCGTGGACGACTACCGCATACTCAATGATGAGGGGCTGCGCCTCGAAGATGAGTTCGTGAAGCATAAGATCCTCGACGCGATCGGGGACCTCTATCTGCTCGGTCACAGTGTGATCGGCGCATTTTCCGGCTACAAATCCGGCCACGGCCCGAATAATGCGCTGCTGCGCAAACTCCTCGCAGATCAGAGCGCCTACGAAATCGTGACTTTCGATGATGCAGACACCGCACCGGTCTCATTTTCGAGGCCTGTACTGGCGGATTGATAAAGTTTGACCGGGTTCCCAAACCGGCTCCCTGGAAATGATCCCTGTGTCTCATTTGGCCGGTACCTGGCCGGGGATAATGGTGCCGTGAGAAAGGTTTCGGCCGGAATATGCCAGGCAGCTTGAAAGTCAGCTGCCGGAGCCGACCCGCACCCTGATCTCCCGGGTTTTCTGAAAACTGGCGAGTGCCTGCAGAGAAGGCAGGAGTTCGGGAGCGAGGAAGCGGAGTTTGGTAGCTGCAGCCGCTGTACGGCAGGTCACGACAACGATCTGGCCCTGAATCTCGCAGAGCAGACAATCGGCGGCGAGCCTGGCTGGCAGCAGTGCCTTCAGCTCGGCGGTACGGGATTCCTGATCCGCCGCGCGCTGGAGTAGACGTTGTAAAGGAGTAAAGCGCTGGTGGCGTTCGCGCAGGAGTTCAACTATCTTAGCCCGCGACACTTGAATGCCTCGTGCCTTTCCAGGCGTAAATGCGGGCAATCCGGACTGCGGTATTACAAGGGAAGTATTTCCCGGCTGAGGTACAAAACCTCGCCCGCAGCGACAGAATTGAAAAAATCAGCATACTTACCAGGTGGCAGGATTTTGGCCGGCCCATATTCCACTTTTTTACGCCTTCCGACCAGCCGCTACACTTCAGAAAGATGAAGATCATACTGCTGCGCGAAAAAGGAACGTCGCGAGCCCTCCGGGTGTCGAGGCAGACGGTGTTTGTGCTGGCCCTCGCCGGGGTGCTGGCTTTGTCCCTTTCGGGCTATTTCGTGATCGAGCGACTCACCCGGGATGTCGTGGATGTGGATACGGTTGCCGGCTGGCGTGCCAAAATCCAGCAGCACCGGGAAGAAGTGGAGAGCATCGAGCAGCGCTCCAGGGATCAGGTTCAGGCGGTAGGCCGGCAACTGGCCCAGATGCAGGCCCGTCTGCTGCGTATGGAAGCCCTCGGTGCCAGAGTGACCGAGGTGGCCGATCTGGACGAAGGCGAGTTTTCCTTCTCCGACCCGGCCCCTCAGGGTGGTCCTTCCGTCATCCTCCAGGACGAAATGCAGTGGTCGGATCTCAACAGCGGACTCGAGGAACTCGCTCGTGGCCTGAAAGCCCGGGAGCGGGAGCTTGAGCTGCTGGAATCCATGCTGCGGGATCGGGATTATGAAGAAGCCCGCGTGATCGCCGGACGGCCCGTCGTGTGGGGCTGGATGTCCTCGGAATACGGGAAGCGGGTGGACCCTTTCACCGGGAAAATGGCCTGGCATGCCGGAGTCGACTTCGCCGGAAAAGACCGTTCGGACATCGTCGCGGTGGCCAGCGGTGTCGTTACCCATGCGGCCAAGCGCTCGGGTTACGGCCTGATGGTGGAGGTGACCCATGGCGATGGTTTCGTCACCCGCTATGGCCATCACGCGGAGATTCTGGTCAAAACCGGCGAGATCGTGAAGAAGGGCCAGACCATCGGAAAAATGGGCTCCTCGGGCCGCTCTACCGGTCCCCATGTCCACTTTGAAGTGCTCAAGGACGGTAAACACCTCGATCCTGCCCGCTACGTCGCCCGCGGACGCTGACACCTGTCACCACGCCCGTCGCGACGGTAGCCCGTGAAAACGGGTAAACTCCCGCTTCTGCGATTCTCTGTAACAACTTCTAGCTGATCACGGACATCAAACGCTGTGTTGCGAAAACTTTTCGGTACCAAAAATGGCCGCGAACTCAAGCGGATGGGCAAAATCGTGGCCCGCATCAACGGCTTCGAAGCGGACCTGCAGGCGCTATCGGATGAAGCGCTGAAAGCCACGACCACCCGGCTGCGGGAGCGCCTGGAAGCGGGTGAGACGCTCGATGACCTGCTCCCTGAAGCCTTTGCTGCTGTGCGTGAGTCCGCGCGTCGCACTAAAGAGATGCGCCACTTTGACGTGCAGATGGTGGGTGGTATCACCCTCCATGAAGGGCGAATCGCAGAGATGCGTACTGGAGAAGGCAAAACGCTGGTCGCCACGCTGCCGGCTTATCTCAACGCACTGACTGGTCAGGGCGTGCATGTAATCACGGTCAACGACTACCTGGCCCGCCGGGATGCCACCTGGATGGCGCCGATCTTCGAAGCGCTGGGTCTCTCCGTCGGGGTAATTCAATCCGGTCAGAATCAGCAGGAGAAACGGGAAGCCTACGCTGCGGACATCACCTACGGCACCAATAACGAATTCGGCTTCGATTACCTGCGCGACAATATGGCCTTCACCCTGTCGGACATGGTTCAGCGGGGCCTGACCTACGCAATCATCGACGAGGTGGATTCGATCCTTATCGATGAAGCTCGAACTCCCCTGATCATTTCGGGACCGGCCGATCAGAGTACTGAGCTGTATGTGAAGATCAACAAACTCGCACCCAGGCTCAGACAGCAGGCATTCGTCGAACGGGCACCCATGGGTCAGGAAGAGGAAGCCACAGGCGATTTCGTGGTGGATGAGAAGAATCGCCAGGTGGAATTGACCGAACTCGGTCACCAGAAGGTCGAAGAGGAACTGGTCAAACTCGGATTGCTCGAGGAAGGCGACAGCCTCTACGCTGCGTCCAATCTCAACCTTCTGCACCATGTGCACGCGGCGCTCAAAGCCCATGCACTGTTCAAGCGTGATGTCGCCTACATGGTCAAGGACGGCGAGATCATCATTGTCGATGAACACACCGGCCGGGCGATGCCCGGGCGCCGCTGGTCAGAGGGTATCCACCAGGCGATTGAAGCCAAGGAAGGAGTCCGCATACAGAACGAAACCCAGACCCTGGCATCGACGACTTTCCAGAACTACTTCCGCCTCTATGAAAAGCTGGCAGGAATGACCGGTACCGCAGACACGGAAGCCTTCGAATTCCGGCAGATTTACGGCCTCGATGTGGTCGTGATTCCCACGCATATGCCGATGATACGAAACGACATGAACGATCTCGTATATCTGACTGTGGGTGAGAAGTACGAAGCGATTGTGGAAGACATCAACGCCTGCTCCCAGCGCGGGCAGCCGGTTCTGGTTGGTACAACCTCGATCGAGTCTTCCGAGCGGATCTCCACCGAGCTGACCAGGCGGAACATCAAACACAATGTCCTCAATGCCAAACAGCATGAAAGAGAGGCGGAAATCGTTGCGCAGGCAGGCAGACCGGGCGCGCTGACGATAGCAACAAACATGGCCGGCCGAGGTACCGACATCGTCCTGGGCGGAAGCTGGGAAGCTGAGATTGCGGCGCTGGAGAACCCGACGCCGGAACAGATCAGCGGAATCAAAGCGGCCTGGAAAGAAAGGCACGATGCAGTTATCGCTGCGGGTGGCCTCCACATAGTGGGTACCGAGCGCCACGAATCCCGGCGTATCGACAATCAGCTGCGAGGAAGATCCGGACGCCAGGGCGATCCCGGCTCGAGCCGATTCTATCTTTCCATGGAAGACGATCTGATGCGCATTTTCGCATCCGACAGGGTGCGTTCGATCATGCAGTCGATCGGACTGGAAGAAGGTGAGGCGATTGAACACCGGATGGTGAACAACGCGATCGAGAAGGCGCAGCGCAAGGTCGAAGGACGCAACTTCGATATACGGAAGAACCTGCTGGAATTCGATGACGTCTCGAACGACCAGCGACAGGTGATCTACCAGCAGCGCCGCGATCTGATGGCTGCGGACGACATCGCCGATACGATCGATGGACTGCGTGAAGAAGTGGTTCTTGAACTGATTTCCGGGTACATCCCGCCGCAGAGTATTGAAGAGCAGTGGGACGTCGAAGGTCTCGAGCAGGCTCTGCAGACAGAGTTTGCCTCCAGTCAGCCTCTGCGCCAGTGGCTGGAAGACGACGACTCGCTGAATGAGGATTCGCTGACTGATCGGATACTTGCGCAGATTGAAAGTGAATACCGGGCCAAGGAACAGCTCTGGATTTCCCAGGGTGTGGATATGCGGCTGGTGGAGAAGCAGATCATGCTGCAGATTCTCGATCAGCGGTGGAAAGAGCATCTGGCAACGATGGACTACCTCCGTCAGAGCATCCATCTGCGTGCCTATGCCCAGAAGCAGCCCAAACAGGAGTACAAACGGGAAAGTTTCGAGCTGTTTCAGGAGCTGCTGGCGAACATCAAGCGGGATGTGGTGCGTCTGCTGAGCCGGGTTCAGATCGAGGCCCCTGAGGCTGTCGAAGAAGCGGAGCGCAAGCGCCGGGAGGCCGCGGAAGCGAGAATGCGTTTTTCGCATGCCGAAACTTCAGCACTCGCCGAAGAGAAGGGACCCGGACCAGCGGCCGGCCCCGGACCGCGCGGCGCCGAAGACTCCGCACCACAGACCTTTGTGCGACAGGAACGCAAGGTAGGCAGAAACGAAGTCTGCCCCTGCGGTTCGGGAAAGAAATTCAAGCATTGTCATGGCAAGGCTGCCTGAAGACGGCAGCGGAAGGAGAGCAGGCACATGGCCGTCAACATTCCAGAGATGGGCTCCTTAGAACCGGTGCCGGGTATCCGCCTCGGTACTGCCCAGGCTGGAATAAAAAAACCCGGCCGGGATGATGTGGCGCTTTTGGTTCTCGATGAAGGTACGACGGTCGCTGGTGTTTTTACGAGAAATTCATTCCGTGCAGCGCCCGTGCTGCTTGCTGAATCGCGATTTGCCCGCGGCGGAATCCGTGCGTTTCTGATCAACAGTGGTAACGCTAATGCGGCCACGGGAGAGCCCGGGCTAGCTGATGCGAAAAAGGTCTGTGCGGAACTTGCCAGATCCCTCGGTGTTGCTGCTGAAGCCGTAGCGCCGTTTTCCACAGGAGTGATCGGAGAACGCCTGCCGGTCGACCGGATGGTGTCAAGCCTGCCTGCAGCAGTGAAAAATCTTGGAGCAGACAACTGGGCGCAGGTAGCACGGGCGATCATGACCACCGATACGGTACCCAAAGCACTCAGCCGTCAGGCTGAGATCGGAGGCGTGAAAGTGACCGTGACCGGGATGGTGAAGGGCGCCGGGATGATAAAGCCGGATATGGCCACCATGCTGGCGTTTGTGGGTTGCGATGCACAGGTCGCCCGGCCTGCACTAGAAAGCCTCGTGCGTGAGGTTGCCGATGTGTCATTCAACCGTATTTCCATCGATGGTGACACCTCGACGAATGACTGCTTTGTCATCGCAGCCACCGGGCAGGCGGGTAACAGCAGGATTACCAGTTCAGCTGACGGTGATTACCGGGCGCTGCGGAAACTGCTGACTGAGGTGTGTCAGGAACTTGCCCAGCGTGTTGTCCGGGACGGTGAAGGAGCGACACGATTCGTCACCGTGAATGTTACGGGCGGCGCCAATCAGTCGGAGTGTCTGCGGGTGGCCTACACCATCGCAGAATCTCCTCTGGTGAAGACGGCACTTTTTGCCGGGGATCCGAACTGGGGGCGCCTGTCGATGGCCATCGGTCGAGCGGGTGTCGAAGACCTCGACACTACCGGTGTCAACGTCCATCTGGCGGAAGTCTGTGTGATGCGGGGTGGTCTGAAAGCAGCTGAATACACGGAAGCGGCGGGTGCCGCAGTGATGGCCCGGGATGAGTTCGAGATCCGTGTCGAGCTGGGTCGTGGAGATCAGTCCGCCATGGTCTGGACCACGGATCTTTCCTACGAGTACGTGAAGATCAACGCCGAATACCGCTCCTGAAGTAACCGGCAACGCTTCGGCCGGTCAGTCGTTCGTCGATCTGTCCTCGGCACCTTCCGACGTCCCGGAAAAAACCTCGTCTTCGGTACTCCCGCCCGGGATTCGATGGGATTCTGCTGCCCATGCGCCCAGATCGATCAGGCGACAGCGTTCGGAGCAGAATGGTCGATACGGGTTTCCGGCAGTCCATTTCACCCGATCATTGCAGGTCGGACAGGTAACGATTCTCGGTATCGGTTCTTCTCCCGGTGTTGTTTCTTCGTTCATGTCGCCTCACGCTGTTCTGCGGGTTTGTTCGCCAGCTCGAGATACAGCGTATGTAGTTTTGCAACTTCCGCGTCAAGATGATCGAGACCCTGATCATTGAGAATCACATCATCTGCTGCCGCGAGCCTGTCCGCCCGGGATGCCTGGGCTGACATGATGGCCCTGACCTGGGTTTCGCTGTTGTTGTCCCGGGCCATAGTGCGTTCGAGCTGCACAGACTCCGGTACGTCGACTACGAGCACACGGTTGCAGATGCGGGTCTGGCCGGTTTCCACCAGAAGTGGGTGAGCCAGGATTGCGTAGGGAGAGGCCGCGTTCTCCAGTTCGGTTCGGATGTATTCGTTGATTCTGGGATGGAGCAGCGCTTCCAGCCAGCGTCTCTCCCCGGTGTCTGCAAATACCCTGGCTCGCAGAGCGGCGCGATCCAGAGATCCTTCGGAAGTCAGGATATCGGCGCCGAAGTGTTCGGCAATTGCAGCCAGTGCGGGTCGACCCGGCTCGACGACGACTCTGGAGGCAACGTCCGCATCGACCACAATGATACCCAGATCAGCGAAACGATCGGATACCGCAGACTTGCCACTGCCGATGCCGCCGGTGAGCCCTACCGTAAACTGGCTCATGAAATTCAGCCTGCGAAAAAAGACAGCACCGTATCACGGAAAAGCAGGCAAACCCAGCCAGCCACTGCCAGGAAGGGACCGAAGGGAATCGGTTCCGTGCGTACCCTGCGGTGGGTGACAAGGGAGAACGCGGCGTAAAGCAGACCTGTGAGTGCGGCGATGAGGATTGCGCCCGGGAGTACCTGCCAGCCGAGCCAGGCGCCGATGGCCGCGAAGAGCTTGAAGTCGCCATAGCCCATACCTTCTTTGCCGGTAATGAGCTTGAACCCCCAGTAAGTGCTCCACAGAAACAGGTAGCCGGATAGAGCGCCGAACACGGCGGATTGCAGATCGACGATGCCGCCAAAACTGTTGGTTATCAGGCCGAGCCAGAGCAGAGGCAGCGTTAACTGGTCTGGAAGAAGCTGGGTATCGAAGTCGATGAAGGTGGCGGCAATCAGGATCCAGGTGAACAGGACCGCTGCCGCACCGAGCCAGGTGAATCCGAACTGAGCGACGATCACCAGGGTCGCGACACCGGTAAATGCTTCTATGAGGGGATAGCGGACAGAGATCGGCGCCCTGCAGTTCGCGCATCGACCCCGGAGGAACAGCCAGCTCAGTACGGGAATGTTCTGGACCGCAGTGATCTGCGTCTGGCAACCCGGGCAGCGGGATCTGGGAACCCAGAGATTGAATGCTTCCGTCGGAGCCTCGATTTCGGGCTGCTCGAGAAATGCCCGCGAATCGCGCTCCCACTGCCGGTTGAGCATGACCGGGAGTCTGTAGATCACCACATTGAGAAAACTGCCGACGCACAGACCAAACCACAGGGCCAGTAGCAGGCCTGCCCAGCCAAAGGCGAATAGCTGATCGAGCATGGCGCGGGTGCCTGAGTCTGGCGCTTGGGTTGCAGCCGTTCCTGCGGCTCAGCCGCCGACGACGTTACCCAGCTGGAAGATCGGCAGGTACATGGCGATGATCAGACCACCCACCAGCACACCCAGGACCGACATGATCATCGGTTCCATCAGTGCTGTGAGATTGTCCACCGCATTGTCTACCTGCTCCTCATAGTAGCTGGCCGACTTGTCGAGCATGTCGTCCAGCGCACCAGCCTCTTCCCCGATCGCAACCATCTGAATGATCATGTTGGGGAACACGCCGGTGGATTTCATGGAAAAGTTGAGCTGCTGTCCGGTAGAAACGTCGTCACGGATGCGCAGAACGGCCTGGGAGTACACGGAGTTTCCCGTCGCGCCCGCCACCGAGTTAAGCGCTTCGACCAGCGGAACACCGGCCGCAAAGGTCGTCGACAACGTGCGTGCATAGCGCGCCACGGAAGATTTTTCGATGATGTTTCCGGCGATCGGCAGTTTCAGGGAAAGCCGGTCGATCCACTCGCGGAAAGCTCTGGATCGCTTCTTCACCGCAATCAGGGCTGCGATGGCGCCACCGATGCCGAGCACGATGAGCAGCCAGTAGGCCTGGGTAAACTCTGAAATGCTGATCACGAACAGAGTAAAGGCAGGCAGCTCGGCGCCGAAGCCGGCGAAGACCTCCTGAAACTGGGGCACCACTTTGATCAGCAGAATTCCGGAAACGATGAAGGCCACACACAGCACGGCGATCGGATAGGTCATTGCCTTCTTGACTTTAGCCTTCAGCGATTCGGATTTCTCCTTGTAGCTGGCGATTCTGTCCAGCATGGTTTCAAGGGAACCCGACTGCTCGCCGGCATCCACCAGGTTGCAGAACAGATCGTCGAAATACAGCGGATGCTTGCGCAGCGATGAGGCAAAGGAGCTGCCGCCTGCGACGTCGTTGCGGACCTTGCGGACCAGTTCGCTGACTTTGGTCTTTTCCAGACCTTCGGCGAC